>CAYHMC010000051.1:0-3127 GCA_964357615.1 uncultured Candidatus Saccharibacteria bacterium | reverse complement strand
TTTTTATACTTCTTAAGTTTTTTCATAAATTTTATTAAAACAACCAATTAAAAAATTTACTGATCCAATTTTTATTTTCTACTTTAACAGTTGGTGTTGGGGTTGGGGTTGGGGTTGTATTTGTAGCTGTGTAGGTATTATTGACCGTGGTTGTTTTTGGGACTTTGTATTCTGGCGCTAGAACAGTCTTTCCTACTCCATTTTCGTTTCTAATGCTCTTAATTGGCTCTATGGGTTGAGTAACGCCCTTAGATCGATGGATAGTGGTATTCGCCAGTAGAAAGGCCCCAATTTGCACAATTTGTACGACAAGTATGGCCCCCCGAAGAATCTGTTCTCCCCGGATGCGCAAGAATCACACTTGGTGCAATAAAAGCTATAGCTATTAAAATGAGAATTATCTTTTTCATGAATTATTTTTTATTTATCTTATAGATTTAATTTGAAAGTATAGCTTTGCTGGATAATATACGACCCAAACTTTCTATACTACCTGTAACGGAAGCACTTGGCATTCCTATAATACAGTTATCTTTTACCGACACAGCTATACCTCCAGAATTCCCCTGGTCAATTTTAGCTGAAGTTACATAATAATAACTCTCTATTCCAGAAATTATTCCCTCGGTTGCAGTAATACCTTTACTTGAACCAATTCCAGGATATCCTAATACTACAATTTTGTCTCCTATTGTAGGTTCATTCGAACAATAAAAACCCCCTCTTTTTGCAAGATTTGTTAAATAATCACTTAATCCAGACAATGCCACATTCGCTATATCATAGTTTTGATTCCAATTAAAATTTTCTTTACTCCAAAGTGTCTTATATATCTCCCCATTTAAAAAATAAGTAGTACAAAAAGATGGTGTATATTTATTGTCTGAAAGGATAACATGTTTGTTTGTCATAATTTGAATAGACCCATCGCTATAGTTAGTTAAAAATCCAGAACCAGAACCAGATTCATAAAGAGTCCCATTAGAATAATTCCATTCACAATATATATAAACTACTTGGGGACTCCATTCTTTAACTATTTCAGTAGTAGTTTTCTCTTTGGGTGTTGTGTCTTTGATTGTTTTATAAATTATTTGTGGTTTTTTATTTTCTAATTCTGTTAATTTATTTTTTATATCTTTAAATTCTTCCTGTTGCTTAACAGCTAAGGTTTCTTTTTCTTTTTGGCTTCTAGCTAAAGCTTCTTTTTCTTCTTTGAGATTATTTTGTATTGTTGGATATATTATAAATGAAATAAAAATTAATACTCCAACTCCTAAAATTATAAGATTTCTTTTTGTATTATTGTAAAATTTTTGTGGTTTAAATTTTTTATTAGAAATATTTTCTGTTTTTGTTTCAATTTTTTTATCCTGTTTATTTATTTCTGTGGATTTTCCACAATTAATACAAAACTTGTCTATTTTTTCAATTTTTGAACCACAATTTTCACAAAACATATTTATTATAAAGACATTATGAATGAATATACCTTATCTGCATAGTTAATAGAAGAATTCTTATAACTATTTATAGTGGAACTATAGTCAAGAGAAGTTCCTTCTGAAGAAACCAGTAAATCTAAAGCCTTACTTAAATAATCAATTGCTTTTAACATATCACTGGTAGCGGTATAATAATTGGATGGTAGTCCGGTAAATTCTGAATTAATACTATTTAGTGCTGAAGTTAATACTGCCTTTGCGCTTGTAGATTGAGAAATTGCTGATATGCTATTACCACTATTTGAATACGATATTGCTGAGCCATAGTAATCTTTAGCTTGTTGGTATGATTTATAACTTGCTGTAAGTTGATTCAAGAAAGATATTTGAACTTGTTCCGCTTTTTGTTCTGCGGCTTTTATTGCTGCTTGCTCTGCGGCAGCTCGTTGTATTGCTGCTTGCTGCTCTGCTTCTCTTGCTGTTTGTGCTGCTGCAGCAGCATTTGCATCAGCTCTAACTTTTGCATCTGTTGCCGCCCTAGATTCTGCTTCTGCTTGTATTTTTGCGGCTACTTCCTCCGTTGCCCTTTTTTCCGCTGCCTTTTTTGCAGTATTTGCAATACCTACTTTTTCCTCAAGATTTCTCTCTATATTTTTTTGAAGTTCTGAAAGTTTGGGTTGTACACTACTTTCATATTTTGGATAATCAGTTTCTATAGACTGAAGCAAATCTCTTGCCCCTTTTAGATTTCCAGTTTTTTCTTTCTCAACTGAGTCGGCTATAACTTTTTCATAGTTTATAAATTTTTCCTCATTCGTCTTTAGTGTAATCAATTCTTGTTTTTGAGACTTCAAGGACCAACGATTTTTAACTGCACTTAACACATCAATAGCCGCTTGGTATTCACCCAGGTTTTGTTTTTCTTTTGCCTCTTGAATAGCAGCTCGTACCTTAACAAAACCATTTAATTTCGGTGCAGCATAAACTGTTGTAGCAGTTAATGTAATAATAATTAAAATTATAACGCCAACCTTAGGAGAAATTTTTTTAAAAAGGTTTTTAGGAATTCTTATTTGAAAATGAGAACCCTCCTCACTATTTATCGTATAATTTGATTGTTGACTAAAATCCCCACCGCAAAAGCGACAAAATTTGCTTTCGTTTCTATTTTGTTTTTGGCAATGCGAGCAAATCATATTTTTTTGTATTAATTTTCATAATTTTTGAAGTTATTAGTAACATTTTAATCATACAACTTTGGCTAGAAAAATCAATACGGTGCGCCGGGTAGGATCGTGAGTACACTTTTCGACCTCGACTAAAACTTTTTCGTCAAAAAGTTTTGTCTGGTCACCGACTCATAAAATTTTCTACTGAAAATTTATATTCCGTCGTTCGAATCCTAACGCGAGTGAAGCAGTTCACTCGCTCCCGGCGAGCATTAAATAAAATTGAAGTATCAAAAGATACTTCAATTTATATTTTGTGCGCCGGGTAGGATTCGAACCTACGTAGCCCGGAGGCGACAGATTTACAGTCTGTTGTAATTGACCGCTCTACCACCGACGCGTGCATATAAAATAACACAAAAATATCTTTTTTGCCATCCCTGCCTGCCTACAGGCGGGTTTTTACACAATATTACGCTTTCGCAGAAGAATGACGTCCCATATGAATCGGGC
>CAYHMC010000050.1:0-3172 GCA_964357615.1 uncultured Candidatus Saccharibacteria bacterium | reverse complement strand
CTAATCGAACTTCTTATCGTTATTGCTATCCTTGGAATTTTAGCAGCAGCTGTATTGGTTGCTATTAATCCTACAAAAAGAACAGGACAAGCGCGCGATGCAGGCAGGAAGAATGATATTGCGTCTGTAGTTACAGAGGTACAGGCATATTATACGACCCCAGGACAAGGCATATATCCGGCTGCAGTTGCACCGGTTTGTAGTAGTACTATTGGGGGTTTGACTATTCTGACTACGTCTGGCGGTCTTAAGCAGTTACCAGCTGACCCGAAGCAAACTGCAAATAGTCAGAATTACTGTTATGCTTCCGCTGGTGGTGAGGTATCTGTTTATGCAACTTTAGAACAGCCAACTGTTACAGGAGTTCCTATTTGGTGTTGGAGATCCGCAGTAGCTAATCCGGCAGAAACGGTAGGTTGCGCACCATAGTTTGAACTATTAGATTGGATTTGCTTAGAGCACAACTAGATATTGGTTGTGCTCTTTTTTTATTCTTTACAAGTTTTTTCTATTAAGTTAAGCTTTTATGGTGTTTTCAATCACCGATAAAATTTTCAATAAGATAAGTTCTTCAAAGTTTATTGCATTAATATTTATAATAATTCTAATTAGATTAATTTATTTTTTTATTATTCCGGTTGGTGAATTGCCTGATGAAATCTATATTTTTGAGAGAATATATTATTCTGCTGTTTTTAGGATGAATAGCGAATTAGTAAAAAATCATACAATATTTTTTCCTAATAGTGAATATTTTTACCCTCCACTTTATTATTTATTCAATTCATTGATTTTACAATTATTTTTTTCACTAAATAAAACGGTATTAACGTTTCAAGAAAGTTTTTTTCTTTATGCAAATATTTTTAGATTTGTTAACTTTTTATTGTCTGCATTTAGTATTTATTTAGTTTGGAAAATATTGAATATTATCAAGATGGAAAAACAAATAATTATTTCATCATTATTATTGTTTGGGCTTCTACCCACTGCTGCAATATTTTCCAATGCGTTAAATTTTCATCTTTATGTATTTTTTGGTTTTTTACTTTTTTTGTATTTGTTATTTGTAAAAAAATGGTTAAATCATGAAGTTAAAAGATCTATTTATTTAGGTTTAATTGTAGGTGTTTTACTTTTAATAGGCTTTGAAGGGTTTATGTTGATCCCTTTATATCCAGTTTACCTAATGTTGACTCGACAGCGAAAAATGATTACCTCGATAGTATATTTTATTGGAATAATATTATTAATTTCTGGTTGGTGGTATGTCGCAAATTTTATAAAGTTTGGAAATTTTTATAATTCAGAGATCTTTAAAGTGACAGTTCGAAATTTTCCTAAACCGTTTTCATTCCCAAATTATATCGATGCAGTTTTAAAACATACATCTGAAACTTTTATTTTTACCGTTGGGAGATCTAACGATTTGAGGTTTGTATTATTTGGATATAGTATTTGGAAAGTTTTATTTTGGGTTTCAGTAGCGGGTTGGATTAAGTTAATTCTTGCTAAAAAAAATAAGTTTATTAGAAGGTTAATTTCAAATCATATAATAATCTTATTTATATTGTTTATAGAAAATATGATAGTTTTTATTTATGCAGACTTTAAACTGAATTTTTCAGCTTCACAGGGAAGATTATTCTTTCCATCCTTACTTTTAATTTCGATTATATTTATCGTAGGGATTAGAAGTTGGTTAAATAAAAATCAACTAAAATATTTGCCATATATAACCTTAATCTTTTTACTTATTTATAATTATTGGGGTATTGGCTGTACACTATTTGACTATAAAGACATTAATATTCTACCAAAAGTACTAGGATGTTTTAATTATTTAAAATTAAGATAAACGATTTATTTTTTAAATAGAATCGAGCTATCTACTTTATTTATTTTGGAAAATCCCATACTTTTATAAAATTTTTGCGCTGTGTGATTATTAATTAACGTATCAACATAAATATTATCGACTTTACCTTTGTAAAATTTAATGGTCTCCTTTGTTAGTTTTGTCGCAACGCCTTTTTTTCGAAATTTAACATCTGTGAATAAAATGACAATTGTTGCGTATTTATCCATATACTGCTTTGTTAGTTGATTTTCGAATTTGACTCTTTTTATTAATTCAATCAAAAAATACTTTCGAGAAACTAATGAAATAAATATTTGCATGTAACCTATTAGGAATAATTCTTTTTTTACATCTGATTGAAATATCGGCAAACTAGTGGTAGCTACTATTACTCCTATAATATGTTTGTTGTTAGTTGCAACTAGTGAAAAGTTATTTTTTTTATTTTTTATAACGGATTTGTAAATACACTCTAAATAAAATTTGCCTATTTTTGATGAAACTGTATGAGGCAATGACTGTATGTGCAAAAGTGAAAGTTTGCTTATGTCACTTTCCCTTAGTTGACGAATTTTCATGGAATCTTGTGAAGTATATGTCTCTCAAAAACCAATTGAAATGTCATTAAGATATATTTTGCACCTCTCCTAAAAAATTGAGATAGATTTTGGCCGGTTTTAGATTCACCTCTTTCTCTGGGAACACAAACGTAACCTAGTTCTGAAATTTTAAAATTATTTGCTTTAGCCTTGTAAATTAAATCAATAAAATACTCTCCGTAATCACCTCTTAGCGAAACCTTATTAAAAACCTTTTTTTTGATTGCAATGAAGCCACTAGTGTAATCCTTGAAACTATTTCCCAATACTGTTTGAATTGCGATATTCATTATTCTACTTAGAATAATTGCAATCGGTGAATCTTTTTGCCCCTTTGCGTTGTCTACCTTGAACCCTCCCCCTTTTACGAATCTTGATCCCACCGCAATATCCGTATCGTTTTCTATTTTTTGAAGTAATTTAGGAATTATTTTGGGTGGCATGGAAAAGTCGCAATCCATCCATACAACAACATCCCCTTTTGCAATTTCTATGCCTCTTTTAATGCTATTTGTGAGGCCTCTATTTTTATATCGTGTTTCAAGCCTTAGATTTATCTTTTTATTTTTGGTTTTAAACTTTTTTACAATATTTGATGTTCCATCAGGAGAGTTATCATCCACAACTATAATTTCTTTCTTATGCTTTATTTGTTTATTTATTTCTTTTATAAGATCAACTATATTTTCTGCTTCGTTATATGTCGGCAGAA
>CAYHMC010000049.1:0-3216 GCA_964357615.1 uncultured Candidatus Saccharibacteria bacterium | reverse complement strand
GGTTCTGCTTTAAAAAATAAAGGAGTTCAATTTATGTTGGATGCTGTTGTAGATTATTTACCAAGCCCAATTGATTTACCTCCAGTTAAAGGAATAGATCCAAAAAGTGGTGCGGAAATTGAACGAAAGCCAGCTGACAGTGAACCATTTTCAGCACTTGCGTTTAAAGTTGCCACAGATCCTTTTGTGGGTTCACTAACATTTTTTAGAGTTTACTCTGGAGTCATTAAGCGCGGAACTTATGTAACTAATTCTTCAAAAAACACCCAAGAGCGTGTTGGGCGTATTGTGAGGCTTCACGCAAATGAGAGAGAAGAAGTAGAAGAGGTTGAAGCTGGAAATATCGCAGCGCTTGTTGGTGCAAAAGACACTTCAACGGGAGACACGATTTGTGATCCGGATAGTCCAGTAATTTTGGAATCAATTACTTTCCCAGAGCCAGTTATTTCTATGCGCATTGATCCAAAAACAAAAGCTGATCAAGAAAAAATGGGTGTCGCACTTCATAAATTATCTGAGGAAGATCCAACCTTTAGAGTTGCAGGAGATATTGAAACTGGAGAAACAATTATTTCTGGTATGGGTGAGTTACACTTAGAAATTTTAGTAGATAGAATGAAGCGCGAGTTTGGAGTTCAAACAAATACAGGTAAGCCACAAGTAGCATATAAAGAAACTATAAAGAAAGAAGCAGAAGCAGAAGGAAAATACATTAAGCAATCTGGTGGTAAGGGACAATACGGACATTGTTGGCTTAAAGTTAAACCAATGGAACGAGGTAAGGGATTTGAGTTTATTGATGCAACCAAGGGAGGTTCAATTCCAAAGGAATTTATAACTCCAATCGAGAAGGGTGTTAAAGAAGCATTAACAAGAGGTGTTATTTCGGGGCATCTAATGACAGATGTTGAAGTTACTGTTTTTGATGGTTCTTATCACGATGTAGACTCTTCTGAAATGGCATTTAAAATTGCAGGCTCGATGGCATTTCGTGCAGCAGCAAATCTCGCTAAGCCAGTTATTTTGGAACCTATTATGAAAATTCAAGTTATTGTTCCGCCAGATTTTCTTGGTGACATAACGGGTGACTTAAGTTCAAAGAGAGGCAAGATTGAAGAAATGTCAGAGAGGGGAATTATAAAAGTAGTGGATGCAAAAGTTCCACTTTCAGAAATGTTTGGTTATGCAACTAAATTGCGTTCAATGACTCAAGGACGCGGAAGCTTTACAATGGAATTCTCTCATTATGAAGAAGTGCCACAAAGCGTTTCTGCTCTCATTATAGAAGGAAAGAAATAAAAATCACCGCTTTGCGGTGTTTTTTAAAATTCGTATTTAACTTTTCTGGTTGAGCTAGCACCATTTAAGTGAGATTCTGCTCCACATTCTTGAACAATATCAGGATAAATATTATGTTCTGGGCAACTCATACTTATTAGTGCAGCTCCATTTTTTGGTTCAGGGTTTTGGCAATCACATTCTTTTGGACAGATGCATTCATTTACGCTCATTGTTCTATTTGTATTTTAGATTTTAAAATAGCAATGATTCTTTCGGTTACTTGCGGATAAGGGTGGGATACACCATTTGCCCATCTAGTTATTGTGCCTGGGGCCGTATGTAGTTCCTCTGCAAGCACTTGAACTCCGCGCTGATTTTTTTTCAGAAAAGTTTTGAGAAGTATTTGTAATTCGCTAAGTTCTTGCATCTGTGCACTCCACATTAATCAAGTTCTTTTTGCATAATATCAAAATAGATTTTTTAGTCAATTTAATTTGAAAAATATTTGTAATTTAGATATCATCGGCTTAGTTCTAAGTAAAGTGTGTAGGAATAAATGGAGCGTAAATTTGAGATTCAAGTTGATTTAAGTGGGCATCAATCGAATAACACGGTTATGTACTTGCAAGGTGAATTAACAGACACTCCAGAAGATGAAACTGAAATATTGAATAAGTTTAAGCTTATCAAAAGTAGTGGTACAAAAACCGTTTTTATAGTGTGTTCTTCAGAGCCTCACAATCGAAAAATATTTGGTAGTACAGGCCAATCAGATTTTATATGGCAAAGAATGGTTAAGAAGTATCTTGGAAGAAAGCGACTAATTTATTTAATTGGAGCTCTTGAATATATATCCAAACAAAATGACCGGACATAACTTGTGCGGTTTTTTATTTGTGCTATTTTATGTTTAGTAACTTTTTAGTAAACATCAGGAAGAACATATGCCAGCGTATCTCGGAATTTCTTTTTTTGAACACAATCATTCTAAAAACCAATTGATACTCCACTTAATGGGAGTTCTAGATGATTCTGAAAATTCAGAGCGCGAATTAGAAATTAAATTTATTGAAATTTCTGCAACGAAAGCTGATATAGTTTTTATATATGCGCACGAACTAAACTTAGGCGTGCCTGGTTCTCCATCTACTGCAGTTACTCCAGTTTTGAATTTATGGGAAAAGCTTGTTAATAGATACTTTGCAAACAAACAACTAATTTATTTACAAAGCTATCTTGAATATATGCTCAAGTACAATGGCTATCCCCAAAGACATCCAACGCATGTTTTTACTGATATAAATTCTTAAGTATAGAAAGCCCTAAAATAGGGCTTTTTTTATCCTTTTTAGCTCTTGACTCTTCTCTAAAACTTGCTATATTTATCGTACTTATGTAATATAGTTTTCAATACTTAAAAACATAAAGTTTGGTTAGTTCTAGAGCATCCGTTCCACCTTTTGAAAATATTCAAAATGTGAGACGGGTGTTTTCATTAACACTTGGTACTTAGAAAATTTAATAACACATTCAATTAAAGAATTAAAAGAGAGTTTTTGAGTTATCCCAATAGAAAGATTAATTGCAAGGTCCTCGATCGAGTGTACTTTGCAATTTATTTTTAAAAGAGGATTTGATCCTGGTCCAGGATGAACGCTGGCGGCGTGGATAAGGCATGCAAGTCGAACGGACTAATATGTCTCACTTTCGTAAGTTGCAGAAAATTTCTGTATCAAATGAAAGTGAGATGTATTAGTTAGTGGCGAACGAGTTAGTAACACCCTAGTACGTACCCCGAAGTCGAAGATAGTCCATTGAAAGATGGGGTAATATCCGATGGTGTAGAAATACTAAAGAAGCAATTCGCTTCGGGAGTGGCTTAGGTCCTATCAGCTTGTTGGTGAGGTAATGGCTCACCAAGGCTATGACGGGTAG
>CAYHMC010000048.1:0-3281 GCA_964357615.1 uncultured Candidatus Saccharibacteria bacterium | reverse complement strand
GCTGACTCAAGGTAAGGATTTTAAAAATAGTAGTTGCGGCTGGGTCATGGGCGAACCAAAGAGGAAGAAGTATAATAATCTTGGACGAATGAGCGGGTCGGCTGGCGAAAGGCTTTATTGTAGGATTTGTCATAAAGAATTATGCAAGTTGGAGAGCGTTGTTTCTTAGTTAGGACAAGCGACTGAACTAGTCGCTTTTTAATTGTAATTTTGGGTTTGCAAGTTTGTTACATTTGAAGTATTATCCCACTGATTAGATCTTTAAATTAATGGGAGGGGGTATGATCTTTTTAGAAGCCATTGAATTTAGCAAGGGATTGCAGGTGGCGGAAGCATCTAGATTAAATAACCCCGATTATGTTTTTAGAGCTATTCGAGAGGGTATTTATAAACACGAGTCTATAGACTCACGGCTTATTACTCTGATTATCTATTTTTTAGCAGAAAGACACGGGGTCTATTTAACTGTGGAGGATTTTTCCGAAGTAATTTTTAAATTAAAGGAATCTTTGCCTAAATTTAAAATTCAAGAAGTGTCAATGCGAAGAGTGCCACACGGCTACTTGTGCGAAGATGTCGAGATGTTTTTCGGAGGGCTATATGCTAATGACCATGCTTATTATTGCGGAGATTCATGCCTAAAGTTAACCTGTGAGGGTGTAACATTTGGCAAGGAAATGGTCGGCATTCTTTTTGTAAAAGAACCTTTGGTTTCTATGGAGCTTACTAGGTCAATTTGGCAGATTATATATCCAAAATTTTTCAAAGCCCCCATTGTGGACCCCATTATTTAGGGGTTTTATTTTTTGGTTGCGATTGTTCAAGTTTTTGGAAATATAAAACCCCTTACCTTGAGGGTTTGGGGTCTTTTTTTCTTATGTGCTTGCCCAGCACAATCCTGATTGTTTTTATGGAATGGGCGGGGTCAATGGAGTCTATGTCAGTGGCCCATTTACCAATTCCAGATCTGGGCGTTAGTATAGGATTTTCTGACAAAGAATCATTATGAAGAATAAGTAGTTTATCCTGCTCTTCAATGGTTGTAGCGGGTAAATACAATTCAAAGTGATCTTCTTTCGGTTCTATGCGGCAATTCATGTTATCTCCTCAGAATAATTAGAACTGTTTTGATTTTACAATTTATCTTTGATTTAAGTCAAGTTTCCAAAAATTTGAGCAATAATTTTTGTCTTTGACGGTCACCCGCTCAAATTTTTGGAAATAAAAACGGCGTGAGCCGTTATAAAAATGAAAAATGAATGTGATACATTACAAAAAATCACCGTAGCACTTGATGGATAAGGTTGTTTTCGATTTATCAATCCATTTATATTCATTGCTATTGAATTTAAAATTTGCAAGTTTTTTTCTCCCTCTTTTTGTTTTGGCGGTAATGGTTACTTTTATAAACTTTGCCTCTTCTGACGCCAGATCAGAACAGTTAGGTGATGGGCCAGTGATGATATTTATTGCAAAATCTTCATTTTTAATGATCATTCGGAACTCCTAATTGCTAGAGAGGATTACATTAGCATAAGTGATATAATGTTTTTGTCAAGTTTTCAAAAATTTGAGGAGTGATTTTATTATTTTTGATCTCATGCTATACTAAAAGCAGTTCGTTGCTTATGGGAGGTGCGCATGATTGGCGAAATAAATAGTCTGTGTGAAAAAATTAAAAGCGACTGTGCAGATATTCGCAGGTCCATATCTATTATTTATGTTTCGCTAATAACCGGTTTGCTTATCTCGATCTTTGCGCTCGGAGTACAGACTGGTAAATTTTCTTGCCGGTAAATTCATAGGATGACCGGTTTTTTAATAAAAAGAGTAGGTAGGTATGATAAGTATGAAAGAGTTTGTGGATAACCTTATTTACTCCACCGCCCTATAAAATGCTAAAATTCTTATAGAAACTAATAGAAATCTAGTTTTTTGGTTTCTTTTTTTTGCATTCTATTTTTGAATGTAAGTCGGAAACCTAAAGCTAGTTCTGAAAGGAGGTGTTTGTATGTTAGAAGTTACAGCAGCATCTGATGTAGTGAGAGTATCTTTGTTGACCCTTTGGGGTAATGTCGCCGGTTTTTTGCCGAGACTAGTTGCCGCCATCGTGGTCTTTTTAGTTGGTTGGTTAGTTGCGGTTTTGGTGGCTAAGTTAGTTTGGCATGTCGTCAAAGTAATACGTATTGATCACGCTCTCGAAGGCGTTGGTTTTAAGCGTGTTTGGGAAAGGAGCGGATATAAATTAAATAGTCCGTTGTTTTTCTACGAGTTGGTCAAATGGTTTTTTGCCATCGTATTTTTAATGGCCGCGACCAATATTCTTGGTTTAGTACAGGTTACCGAATTCTTGCGAAGTGTTGTCTACTATTTACCAAACGTATTTGTAGCAGCATTTGTAGTATTGATCGGTGTTTTGTTGGCGAGGTTTGTAGAAGGTTTAGTTAGCGGATGGGTTAGAGCCGCACAATTATCTTCTGCTAATTTTCTTGGATCACTTAGTAAGTGGTCAGTTTTGGTTTTTTCATTTTTAATAGCATTGAGTCAACTTAAAGTTGCCGATGAAGTAGTTAGAACGATCGTCATTGGTTTGGTTGCTGCCGGTGCCTTAGCCCTTGGTTTGGCTTTTGGTCTCGGTGGTAGAGCGCATGCCGATGAGTTTATCAGTAAAATGAAAAAGCACGTAGGAGAGTAACCTACTAATTAGCAATATTTTTATTTGCTAATTGAACAAGTAAAAACTTGTAATCACAACACCCGCCTAGGCGGGTGTTGTGATTAATATTATGCACGGTGAGCACTTAAATGTCGGCAATTAAAAAGTCGCTATTTTAGCGACTATGAATCAGGTCGTGTGTTTAATAGACTATCAACCGATTCTACTTGCACCCAAAGTTTTAAATTTAGGACTGCCGTCTCTCCACCTAGTGGTCCTAGGAGCTCTTTTATTTTTTTGATGAACACTTCTTCTATTGTATACTCACCATTTAAATTCACCTCGGCTTCTTGTTCTTCTGGCCTTATCTTTTGATACCCTCCATAAAAAACTCTATTCCATGGATCTGCGCCTATATATACGCCGACGTCTTCAAGTACGTTGTATTCAATTTTGATTCTCATCCTGCTTCTCCATTTTTCAAGTTGTATAGCTATAATAGACGATAGCATACCGGCTCTTATCAGTCTACCTACCCGTTCGGTAACATATGAACAGGTAATTAACATAAGTATTGACGCTGATTTTTGCTTCTGCTAGAATACCCGTAATCAAATATATGGTT
>CAYHMC010000047.1:0-3332 GCA_964357615.1 uncultured Candidatus Saccharibacteria bacterium | reverse complement strand
TATCTAGCAATGCCCAATTAGTTAAAAATCTATTTTTAGACATTACCACCTTGCCGTAAATTGGGTCTAATAAAAGAATATATTTTGCGTTTTCCGGTATGCCACTATAACCAATAATAACTCTCGTGTGTTCGCCATGAACTGCTTTTATATATTTTCCTTCCATAGTAAACCAAGAAATATCTTTACTCGTGCCAATAGAACCCCAAACAATAACAGGATGGCCATTCTCAACTTCTTTTAAAATATCTACCAATTGCGCATTTTCCATTTTTTTAGCATCGCGATATTGCAAAGCCAAATCTAATATAGGTTGTTCGTAAACACCATAGCCTTCGTTAGGAATTTTTCCATCTATATTACCCACAAAACCTTTTTCCGCATCGCCCCAAATATTGTATTCATTTCTGGATTCTTTTGTTTCAAATTTTAAATCGTTTATAAGTTCAGTTTCGGTAACAGAAACGTTATAAAAACTTAAAGCCATTTTAAGCGCCGCTACTTCGCAAGAAAGTGCATGCTCTTGTTTATGAAACGGAACCTTTAAAACAACGTTAAAAGTTTTATTAAAAGACGACAACGCTTGAGCCGAAAACATTAACTGTTTTTCTACCCTAGCCAATCTTAAAGACCAATCGTTTACAAAATTACCAACAACTTTGCTAGCACTAACAAACCCCACCCTTGCGGGCAAGAGCGGGGTAAAATAAAAAAGAACCGCAATTAATATAACGGCTAAAAGCCAAAGAATTATTTTTGTTTTTTTACGCATTAGCCTAACTTGTGTTTCATACCCAAAAAAGTTCCTACACCAATACCTAACGCATAAGCAATTATAGCTGGGATGCTTCTTTCTGAATCTAAACCAATTAAAATTTTATAAAGAATAATCATAGTTACAATGGTAACCATAAAAGAAAAAAGCGAAGCCATTACAGCTTTGTTTTTATTAACATACCGCCAGTTTAAGGTAATTAAAAAATCTTGCACAATACCAGCCAGAAAGTAAAAAATTAAATTAAGATCCATTTATTGATTATACAATAAACTTTGTGGAGATGATAACTAAAAGTTGGAACCAAGTTCACTCTTGGATATTTGAAGCATCTTAGGTAATTATAGGAAGTCGAGGTTTTGAAAATAGCTTTGTTTCTTGAATCAGACAGGGCTTTTTGTATCACAGGATAGAAATTAAATGAAATACGGGTTGCTTTTTCAAAAAGAGTGTGCTAAAATTATTAACACCTAGTGTTAATAATTTAAATCCAGTATGGTAATATTAAATGGATATACGAATAAGCAAGAAATTCTATAGTGGACAGCTAAACGATTTTGACAATTTTTGTAAAAAGCGTTTTGGAAGTCCGACTGCAAAACTAATTACAAGAAGGATTGAAAACGCTAGAGCTGTCGAAAACTTATCAATTTTAATGAGGCCTGGATTTCCTGGTCGATGGCATTGGTTAAGTGGAAATAGAAAGTATCAAATTAGTGCAGATTTAAAAGATTTAAAACGTTTATTGTTTACTCCAATTGAAGAACCGAAGGAATTTGATTCGATGGGCATTTTAGATAATAAAAAAGTTTTAGGTATAATTATAATAGAGATAGCTGATACCCACAATGAATAAAGAAGATACAATTAAATATGAATCTAATAAGCCCATACCACCAGGAGATACTATCATTGAAATATTACAGGAGAGAGGTATGACACAAAAAGAATTATCAAAGCGATTAGATAGGCCACTAAAAACAATTAATGCCATTGTTAAAGGTAAATCTGCCATAACTTCAGAAACGGCTCTTCAGCTAGAACAAACGCTTGGAATTGAAGCAAGTTTTTGGAATAATTTGGAGTCAAAATTTCAAGAACAAAAGCTTAGAATTGAATCAGAAAAACAATATCGTGAATTAATAACTACAAGTAAAATTTACCCATATTCAGAGATGGTAAATAATGATTGGTTAGAAAAAACAACAAATCCTATAAAAAAAGTTCAGAACCTTCTAAGTTTTTTTGGTGTAACTAATTTTGATAATATTATTGAGGAAACTAAGCTAGAAGGTGCTTTTAGAATTTCTGAAAAGCATAAGTATTCAATGCCAGCTATTGTTTCATGGTTAAGAAAAGGGTCTATAGATGGAGAAAGAATTTCGACAGAACCTTTTGACCACAAAAAAGTTAAAGAGTTGGTTCCTAAATTGAGGGAAATGACCCTTGTTAATGAGCCAAATGAACTGATGCATAAACTTCGGGACGAATTTAAAAAATGTGGTGTTGCTTTTGTTGTAACTAAAAGCCTTAAAAATGCTCCGATTTGTGGTGCAACTAGATGGATTGGTCAAGATAAGGCACTGGTACAAATGAGTTTACGCTGGAGTTGGGTAGATATTTTTTGGTTTAGCTTATTCCACGAACTTGGACACATCATTAAAGATAATAAAAAAGAGTTTAATGTTGATTTTGTAAAAAATAAAGTAGGAAATCAAAACGAGAAAGAAAAAGATGAATTTGCTAGAGATAGTTTGATACCACCAGAACAATATCAGGAACTAGAGAAGAATATTACCAATGTTAGCAGTATTGGTAATATAAATGTCATAGTCAAATCATTTGCAAAAAATATAGGAATACATCCAGGAATAGTTATTGGGCGACTTCAACACGAAAAAAAAATATCACCTAATATAAATAGCTTACGAATACGATATTCTTGGAATTAGGTTAAATTAATTACATGGATACAAAAAAATTAAATTTACCAATGGCGATTATAATAGGTTGTTTAATTTTGGGTGGTTCTTTCTATGTCATTCAATTAAATAAACAGAATTCAATTGAGAAACAACAGCTCATAAACTTACAAGCTAAACGAGAAGCGACTCAATTAAAAATAGAACAGTCTAATACAATTCAATCAAAAACTACTCCACAAAAAAGTGCGACTTTAACAATAGAGGTATGTAAAACTCAGGCTAAAGATTATGCTGACAAAATAGCTAGAGCGGGTTATTTAACTGCTGCCCAAAAGGCATTGGACGAAGGAAGCACTGAAAGTTATCAAATGTATTTTAATTTTAGTTTAAAGCCAGAACATCCTGCAGATTATGATAGTAATTACAATTCCGTATACATTAAATGTCTCAATAATTAAGTCTTTAGACTGTAGATAGGGGGGAGGGTGAATAAAGTTGAAAATTCTAAAATCCCGAATAATTACCCTTCGGAGGTTGTGGTGTTATTTTAGCATTTGCTCGAACTTTTTTCGAAAGAAATGCGGACGAGGCAGGGCGAAACAATTGACTGGGGATATGGATTCGCCCTGCCT
>CAYHMC010000046.1:0-3408 GCA_964357615.1 uncultured Candidatus Saccharibacteria bacterium | reverse complement strand
GAAAGATTTATGAACGCAGTTTCGGTTGCTGAATTTTTTGGAAAAAATAAGGCGTATGCTACAAATTCCCACAAAAAAATGCTTACACTTACTAAAAAAGAATTAGTTTCTAACTATATCCGCGGCAAAAATTTTGAAAAGATTATTGCCATTGGAGACACAGCAAAAGACATGGAAATTGGAGAGCTTCCAAAAACAACAACATATTTATATGCGCATCCAGGAAGAAAGTATCCAAAGGTAAAATCTCACTATAAAATTAACGACCTACGGGAAGTGTTAAGAGAACTGTAAACCTAAAATTTCGCCTGCTGTTGTTAAAATTTCTTCTTTGTATTTAGTTTTTTCTTTGGCAATTTTTACAAGACTTTGGATTACTTCTTCTGTTTTAAAATCGTCTTCAAAAGAAGCAATTATTGCGGGGGATGTTTTTTTTAACTGTGTGTAGTTTAAAACTTTTGCGCCTTTTTTTGGTGTAATTTGAGAAGTAATTTCAACCGCCTTTTCTATTTCTTCTTTACAATAATTCCAGGCTTTTTTGTAACTGCGGTTTAAGAGCATTACTCGAATTACATTTGGGTGATATTTTAAAAGTAAATCCGAAACAAATATCATGTTTCCTAGCGATTTGCTCATCTTTTTTTCGCCGCAGTAAACCATCGCCGCGTGCATCCATATTTTTACAAACTGTTGGCGTGAGTAGTTTTCGCTTTGGGCAATTTCTGCTTCATGGTGTGGAAAAATTAAATCTTCTCCCCCACCATGAATTGTTATAGTCTTCCCCAAAAATTTCATACTCATTGCACTGCATTCTATATGCCAGCCTGGTCTACCCTTGCCCCAAGGAGATTGCCAATAAGGTTCGTCTTCTTTGTGTGCCTGCCACAAGATAAAGTCTAACGGGTCTTTTTTATTTTGGTCTTCGGGATAGTTACCGCGTTCGTTGGCAAGCGCTAGCATTGCCGGATAATCTAATTTGCAAAGCTTGCCGAAATTTTTGTATTTTTTAACTTCGAAGTACACAGACCCATTTAAGGTGTATGCAAAACCTTGTTTTATTAAGACTTTAACTATGTCGAGTATTTCTTCTATGTTCTCTGTTGCTTTTGGGAAATGGTCAAACGGAAGCATGTTTAAATTTTTCATATCGCCTAAGTATTTTTTAGTTTCGCGTACAGCAAGTGTTTTCCAGTTTAAATTTAATTTTTTTGCACGCATTAAAATGTCGTCGTCTATGTCTGTAACATTTTGAACAAAAGAAACTTTTGCCCCTGCAAACCTTAAGTATCTTACAAGCACATCGTAGGTAATAAATGTAAAAGCATGCCCCAAGTGTGTTGTGTCGTATGGAGTTATGCCGCAAACATAAATACCAATTGGTTTATTTAAATTTACGGATTCTTTTTTAAGTGTAAAGTTGTTGTATATTTTCATCCGCGCTTGATGGAATATAAAAAATACTCTTCTTTTGGCAATTTTTCTAATCTAGCTAAAATTTTATTTATGTCCGCAACTTGAGATTTATGGCAAAGTATTGCCTGTTTTTTTTGTTCCCATTCTTTGGAAATATTTACAACTTCATCAATTTGCTCCTTATAAAATCCCGGCGGATGAAAAATAAAATAGTTGCGCATTGCGTCTGCTTCCTGAAAACGCACACAATGATACATAATTTTTTTAATAAAGCTAAATTTTTTAGCAACATATGTTGTAACAAGAGAAACTGTAATATGGTCGATGTGGCCGGATATTCCGAGTGGTTCGTAAGTAATTATTGTTGAAGGTTTTAGATTTTTAACCAGCTTTTCTATTTTTGCTGCAAGCTTATGGTACAGACTATTATTTAGCGTTCCATCGCCAAAACCTAAAAAAAATACTTTTTTAATTCCTAGTATTTTTGCTGAGGCTAGTAACTCTTTTTGCCTAATTTTAGATAAGTTATTTGGTCCTTTCCCTTTTTCTCCGTTAGTTGCGCAGAGCAAATATACATCGTTTGTTGTTGAAAGTTTTGCCAAAGTTCCTGCGGGGCCAAATGCTTCATCGTCCGGATGGGCAAAAACAGCAAAAGTTATTTTTTTATGTTTTTTTGTCGAGGTATTCATTTATTCTTCTTGTTGTTTCAACTTTCCCTAAAATTTCCATGGACTCGTAAAGCGGTGGCGTTACTGTTTTTCCAGATATTACATTTCTAATTGCAGAAATTAACGCAATGCGATCTATCCCCAGATCTTTTGAGCAGATGTCGATTTTATCCTTAATTGCCGCACTCGTCCAACTTTTTAATTTTTCCAGTTCTTTGGCTGATGTTTTTAAGTTTTCTATGTTTATCTCGATAGGAGGAATTGAATCAATCTTTGGAGCATTTACAAAAAAGTCGGCAAGGTCTGTAAAGCTGTTTAGTGTTTTCATTCTTTCTTTTGCAAGCGGGATTATGTTCTTTATATTTGTTGTGGCAAAGTGGGGATTATGTTCTTTAATTCTTTTTTCTAAATCTTCTTGATCGATATTTTTAATCCATTCTTTGTTGAACCAATTTAATTTTTCCAGATTAAAAACAGGGCTATTTTTATTAATTCGATCCAGAGAAAATTCTCTCGTTAGATCTCCTTCTGAATAGAGCTCGCGATCGCTTTTGGGCGACCAGCCTAAAAATGCTAAAAAATTTACAATAGCTTCTGGCAAATATCCCTGGTCTAGAAAATAAAAAACGCTTTCGGCGCCTTCCCTTTTGGAAAGTTTTTTGCCGGATGTGCCCATGATTGGAGGCAGGTGAACAAAAATAGGTGGCTTATAACCTAATGCTTCGTATAACAGTAAATGCTTTGGTGTAGAAGATATCCATTCGTCTCCTCTTAGAACATGCGAAATTTGCATATCGTGGTCGTCCACAACAGACGCAAAATGATATGTTGGAAAACCATCGGACTTAATTACAACAAAGTCTTGTTGAGAATCTGAATTAAAAGATATTTTTCCGTGAACCGCATCTACCCATTCTATATTTTTACCTTCGGGAATTTTAAAAAACCAAGCGCCTTCGTTTTCGTAAACATTACCTGCCCTTTTTAACTTTTCGAGGTCTTTTTTGTAAATCTCCAGTCTTTCTGACTGCAATTCTTCTCGATCCCAAGAAATGCCAAGTGCCCTTAGGCTGTCTTTTATTTTTACAACAGATTCTGGAACGAGTCTTTTTCTATCTGTATCTTCGATTCGCAGCATAAACTCTCCGCCTTGGTTTTTTGCAAAAAGAAAATTAAACAGGGCAGTTCTGATATTGCCAATGTGTGGTATTCCAGTTGGCGATGGCGCATATCTTACTTTTACATTGTTCATTGATTGCTCATAGAAATTTAACAGAGTAAAATGACAATGGCAAGCAAAAATCATGTCCAGCTTAACAGAAGCCTC
>CAYHMC010000045.1:0-3495 GCA_964357615.1 uncultured Candidatus Saccharibacteria bacterium | reverse complement strand
TAAGGGATGGTCAGCACAAGGCAAAGGCACGATTGTCTATTTGGTGGAGATATAAAGATAGGTTAATGCGATAAGTAGATTCAATGCTATAATTAGTAGTAATGAGATTTTTTATTAGAAAAATATTCTATCCAATTTATAGTGGCCTTTTTATTTTTTTAGCGACATCAATTTTTTTTGTAAATGCACAGAATTCTGGTGCTATTTATTATGTTTCAACCTCCGGAAATGATTCAAATTCTGGAAGTCAATCGCAACCGTGGCGCACAATTCAAAAGGCTGCAGATGTTGTAAATCCTGGTGACACAGTTTTGATTAGGGGAGGTGCGGAAGTATATTCTGAGCGGGTAATTTTTTCTAGATCGGGTACTGCCACAAACAAAATTACTTTTAGAAACTTTACTGGAGAAACGCCAATTATAGATGGAACTGGTTTGGGGGGAGATCAAGACACGCCACTTGTGAACTTGTCGAGTGTGTCATATGTGGCTCTTAGTGGCATTGAAATACGAAAATCAAAAGGGATGAATCTAAGCATTATTGGAACATCACATCATCTTGAGATTTCTGGTATGAATATTCATAGTAGCGCAAGCTCGAGTGGTATTTTTATCGAGGAATCATCAGCGGTCCCTACATTTACAAAGATTTTTGGCAATAACAAAATTCATGACAATCATCTTGGAGGCATTACTTTATGGTTATCTTCTGGTGGCTATTATCTGATTGAGGGAAATGAAGTCTATAATAATTTTGGTTTTGGAAATTTTGATGGGATACAAATTGGTGGTAATTCTGGAGGAACGCATCATATCGTAGTTAGAAATAATGTGATTCATGATAATGCGACTGGAATTATCGGTGCTGGTGCAGACAATCTTGATCTAGGAGGTCATTCATCTAATAGCCATTATCTTGTAGAGGGTAATGATGTTTATGGGAGTGCGGGAAGTTTTAAAATACACTCAAACAATGAAACAGATTACACGCCCTCATATCACATTTCAAGATTTAATCGTTTAACGGGCATTGGGCACACAACTTATGGAGCACCAAATCCGGTGGCTTGGTATAACAATACTTTTTTTAATGTAGGTACCGGAAACTTTTTTTCATTTGTTGGTAATAATGGAAATTTGGGAGAGACCACAACAGCGACTAGCACTGATTCTCGTCGTATGAATTGGAAAAATAATATTTTTTATCAAAAAGACGCAACAGATGCATATCTTTTGCAAGTAAATGGACTTTTTGATGCAAGCTATTATTCAATTCGTTTGCAAAATAATTTATATCGATTTGCTCCTACCGGAAGAATCGGTTGGCCTTTGCCACCGCCACAGTGTTGTATTAATGGTTCACAATTTTCTGTATATCAGAATACAAATCCACCACACCTGCAAGATATTGGTAGTGTTACCACCACTCTTTCATCAACACAAATTTTTTCAAATCCAGGATCTCGTGATTATCGACTAATTCCTGGAAGTCCAGCAATAGACAAAGGAACCGACCTTACAAAAACTACAAATTCTGGAACTGGTAAAACTATCACGGTAGACCGAGCATCGTATTTTCAAGATGGTTATTGTAATAGTTCTGCAACGGAATGCGTTACGGAAGGGGACATTATTAGGGTTGGCAATAATCTTCCAGTGCAGATTGAAAAAAATGGAATTAACGACCTTGGGAATACTATTACACTTAAACAATCAATTACTTGGAATTTTGGTGATTCAGTTAATCTGTCTTATTTTAACGGTAGGCCGGATATTGGAGCTTTTGAGTTTGGTGGCTCTTTGGCTCCGTCGCCAACTATTGTGCCAACCTCAACGCCCTCGCCAACACCAACATCTCAATCAAATATTTTTTATATAGGTAGTTTTTCTAATTCTAATACATCCAATAGTGTGAATTGTGGAACAAGAACAAATCCCTGCTCAACTCTTACCTATTTTACGCAGTTTCGTAGAGGGTCAACAACAAATGGCTCAGTCGTTCGTCTTGCTCCTGGTACATATCAAGATAATAATTCGGGATCGTTTAATTGTATTATTCCTAACAAAAAGAATCTTATCTATGAAGGAAGAACGGTTACGGATGGTGTTCTAGATGACTTTACTTCTGTTGTTATTAACGGCTTTGGTATGCCATGGGATTCTGGTCAAGGATGTCAGGGACATGGAGTAAGAATTCCGCAAAGCACTGATGTAAGTGGGCTTATAGTTCGCGATCTTCAACTTAAAAACTATGCTAATATAGCTATCGATTTAAATCCTTGGAGTACAGTTCAGAATGGAATAACTGTTGACAGGGTCTGGGCTCATCACAACGGGGGGAATGGATTGTCTGCTGGAGTATATGGCAGTGGAAATGATTATGATTGTGTCAATATGGGTCGTCGTCTAAAAAATCTTACAATTGTAGATTCCGATTTTAATAATAATCAAGGAGTCTTTGGCGGAGTAACTTTATTATGCATGGATGGGTTTAATATTTCTCGTGTAAAAGTATACGACAATTATGGCGCAGTACAGGTTGATGCAAACGGAACTACTCTTTTTCAAAATGGCAATACAATTCCTGAAACTTATGAAACATGCAAAACTCATTGGACTTATAAAAGCTGTGATGATCATGATGGCATTCAAACAGCAGGAGCAATAAATGGAAGAATTTCTGACTGTGAGGTTTATCATAGTGGAGAGGATGGTATAGACCTTGGGGGACACCCAGCGGGTAAATCGCACAATATTGTGGTTGAGCGCTGTTGGGTACATGACAATGTTAATACAAATATTAAAAATTCTGGCTCCACGGATACTACTTGGCAGAACAATTATATTACTGGTGAAGGTAGTGGTTATGGAAACTATTCTTGTCCTGCTAATATCAAGATTTACAATAATACTTTTTGGCAAAATACCAATAATCATTCTATGATGTTTTGGCAAAATTGTTATGAATGTGACATTAAAAATAATATTATTCGTGGCAATAAACCTGGTTCCCTTGTATTTGTTGATCGAGCCACAACAAATCCAGTAAATTCTTGGCAAAATAATATTCTTTTTAATGCTTATTCTGGTGGAAATGTTATCAACGAAGATCTTGGGGCTGGAAAAAGTAGCGATAATTCTAATGTTTGTGAAAATATTACGTGGCGCGGGACTGGTGTTCCAACTTTAAATTCTGGTTCACCTTGGACGCAGGATGCGAGCATGGGTCCGTTTGATGATACTCTTCAGGGCCTTGCTTTGTTTAAGTCTGCAAATTGGTTTGGAGTAAATGATACGGGATATAATGATAAATGGGGAAGTGAACCACAGGTGACCAATAAGACAAATCTAAATCCATTTAATCTCCATTTATCAGATGTCGATAATATTGCTCGTAATTTTGCACAATCTCTTATAAATTTTTTTACAACTGATTACGACAATCAATCACGTGATTCAAATTGGGACATTGGCGCCGATGAAGTTTCTGGTGCTC
>CAYHMC010000044.1:0-3568 GCA_964357615.1 uncultured Candidatus Saccharibacteria bacterium | reverse complement strand
TGTCACGATTCCAAGCGTGGTTATGGTATTTGTATTTTATAATTCTAAAAATAATGATTCTTCGGGGTTTAAGTGTCCGAGCGACTTTAAGACAGGAGAAGAATACGTAGATTCTTCGGCTAAATGGATAAGCGAATATACAAAAAAACATCCAAGAGTAACAGTCGAAGAAATGATGGCGGTACGAGACAAGTTAATGGAAGAGAATAAGTGTGGCGAATCACCATTTGTAGTAGATGAGTCATCTTTAAACTCGGACGCAATAGAAGGCGTAGAAGACAGAGAAATGGCTGATTATATTACCAATGTCATTTTAGTTAAATGCCCATTTTATGAACCGAGCGGAGCATTGTATAGAAATTGTCTAGATGATTTAAGGAAAAAATCAGAAAGCGAGTATGGTGGTTCCGAATCAAATCTTCAAATAATTAGAGATAGTTGTTCTGAATTTGCGAATAGTTATGGAGGCTTGATGGCTGGCGAGATGTATATAAACTGTCTTACGTATAACTTTTCAATTAGAAGCATGTAAACAAGTGTAAATAGAAATGATCAGTCCACTTTTTGAAAAATTAGAAAAAGCTAAAAGTCAGCGTTCGATTGGGTGGATAGTTTTAATTATCCTCATAATTCTTAAGGCCGTACCATCCGAAATTATTGCCACAGCCATTAGGTCTATAGCTCCGTTCCTGGTTGCAATAGGGCCAACTGGTTTTGGGATATTGGTTACAGTAATAAACATCCTCCCCCTTTTCTTTATTGTTGATGTTATATATTTATCCATCAAAATTAGAAAACTAAGAAAGCAGTTAGTATCGGATAATATATGCGAGAGGTGCGGCAACTCTTTGAGCGAGAAAGGACTTAAATGTTCAAACTGCAACTATAGTAAAGAGGTTGAAGATATGAGAAAATTATTTTAGTGAATCAGTAAAAAACATGGAGGGAGATAAAAATACAACAAACGAAGAAATATACGACAAATTGGACCAGTTAGATAGAGGGCTATATAAGATTTATGTAGCAATCGGGTGGATTGCTTTTTTTGCGGCTTTTACAGCGATAACGGTTGCACTGATTGCTTATAAACTGGAATTATTTTTTTGGCAATAACGAAGTTATGGTTGAAAGAAAATTGATTTAAGAAATGAAGCTTTTCAAAAATAAGATAGCTTCTATTATTGGCACAATTGTCTTGGCTCTTGGGTTTTTGTTTGTGTTTTTTGGAGGAACTTGGGGGGGTGTGAGACTTGCTTTAGAACTGTTCGGGATAATATACATACTTCAACTTGCTTATTCTGTGATTACAAGAAAAGACTAACGCCTTAAAAACTAGGCAACTTGTCGATCTCTTATGCTTTCGTTTAAGAAAACATAAGAATATTTTTTGTATTAATGATGATAAAAGTTAAATTATAAATTTGGGTAAATTTTATTGCTTATAAATTCTGAAACAGCCATAAAATAAGAGCGCCGAAAGGAATTCCACCAATAATTCCTGCGATAATTAGTTGTGCAAGTTTGTATTCTCTCATGCACTCGCTTAAAAATCCCCCAAGCCAAAAACCACTGAAACGCCATCCCTTCGAGGTTATTTTCAAGCGTGAGTTCAGCTCTTTAGGCTCTAGATATCCTTTTTCTCTGCATCCCTCAATGACAATATCAATAAGGTGACTCATTTTTTGGATTTGAATTACGCCGGTTTCTGAGGATGGCATTGGATATCCGAAATGTGGTGGTATCTCACTAATTGTTTGCCTCCAGTTGACTAAGAATCTAGTAAACTTTAAATGCAGGATAAACTTGTTTTCCTCAATTCCTCGCCGCTGAAAACTATATTTCTCTCCTTGCTCCGCGTCCTTCCTATACGGATAGGCACGAAGACGGCGTAGTAGTCTGTACATTCTCCACATGCGGTTAACTTTATCAAACCTTATATTTGTCTGTCTACACAAGACACCATTTAAGCAATGGGAAAGAAATCTATAAATTAATCGATAATAGGAACTAAATAAGATACCTCGTTAACGCCTCAAAAACCGGTCAGCTTGTCGGTTTCTTATAATTTCTAATATTAGATATACCTCCGACTTAAACTTCCGTAATTTTCCATAGTTTTCCCGAGATATTCCGAGATGATTTAAAAACTCATTTTTTTCGTTTAACGCCCTAAAAACTGGATAGATTTTTGAGTTTTTGTAATTTTAAAGAGAGTGAACAATCATATGTTTTCATATATAAGTTTAAATCGATATATTTAGTGATTTAAGTATGATGCGAAAGAGAGGACCTTAAAATTAGAAGGTTTCGTGGTGCGTATAAAGCGACGGCTAAAAAATAGATTTATAAATTTAAAAACCTAGCTAGTTAATTTTTTTAAAAAATTTAAAAACATCCATCTAAAAGTTTATGAAACGGATCTTTATTTTGGTTCATATGGAACAAGTTGTATTTGATATATTTGATTTTCGGGGGACTTAAGCCCCTTAATTCTTTCGGTAGTATAGTAGACAAGAATTCCACCAAGTACCATTATGATTATCGCTGTTGTAATTGGATGTCCTATCGTCTGTTTCCACCAAAAACTTGAAACAAAATCATCTCCCGAAGGAGTTGTGTGGAGGTGTTTTATTCCATCTTTCTCGTGAATAAGAATAAGGTTACTTACAGTACAAGAACCAACTATCGAATTGTACCAACCCGTCCTTTTAGAATGAAATTCATCTCTTAACTTTTTCTTTTTTTCAATATCTTTTTCACGCCATAGTTTATACCTATATTTCCATAATTTTTTTGGTCGCCATAGCCAAGCATTTATAGAACTATCAGCGAGCCATCTGATAAATTCATTCCTCCCATCAGCAATAACGTTGCCATCTGCAATATCTTTACTTGAGAGCATTTTTTCTGTGTGAATATCAGTGGTTTTTTGTAGCTTGCGAAGAGCCCACCATTTTTCTATATCTCTTGTCATGCTTCCTATTGTAGCAGAAAAATTAATATCCATCTGTTTATATTGGTATATTCAAAAATCCCGAAAAATGTGGTATAATGTAGCCGGTTTCCAATACTTAAAGGTCGCAGAATAAATAAATTACTAAAAAAATGGGAAGAAACGAAAAAACATCTCAAAAACTCGCTACTCTTGCCGCTAAAATTCTTAGTGGATCTAAAAAAGCTACTCAAAAAGATGCCAAAAGCCTTGCGGGTGGAGTTTTAACGCAAACACCAGATAGGATAAGACAATCTAAATATCGAGGGACTAACTAATTTATATACCGTATTTTCGACATATTCTTTGGGTATCTAAGCGAGATTTTCCCGCCGATCGACGGCGAGTATTAACTTTTCTTCATAGAAAATAATTATTCATACGACAGGATTTTTTTATCTAAATTGTTTTTACTTTTTGCGTTCTTAAATCATACTTTGATTGTTTTACGTGTTTTCGACTTGTAGGTTTTGCGTGGATTACGATTCTAACGCTTTAATGTTTTAGACTAGATTTTCCTCTCTCCTCATCTGTTTTAAAAAATTGTAACTGTTATATAGATTTTTCATATATTCG
>CAYHMC010000043.1:0-4204 GCA_964357615.1 uncultured Candidatus Saccharibacteria bacterium | reverse complement strand
ATTTATCAAAATATTTTGGAGTACGAAAAGAATTGTTTCCGCTTATTGTTACAAATATGATTGCAATTGGTGAGAACACTGGTAATTTAGTGGAAAATTTACAATATCTTTCTGGTTTTTATGAAGAAGAAGTTGATGATTTTGCTAAAAATTTATCCAGCACGATTGAACCGTTTATGTTGGTTATATTAGGAGGCATTGTTGCGTTTATTGCTTTATCAATTATTCTCCCAATTTATCAACTTACAAGAACATTCTAAAGATCTTATGAAAAAGATCTTAAATATGCTTCGCACAAATCGTGGTAGCTCACTTATAGAAGTGCTTCTGGGCGTAATACTTCTGATGATGTTTGCGTTTAGTTTATATACTTCTTTGATTTACATTCTGAATATCTTGAGTAGGTCAGCAGGGTTAGCAACAATCCATGCTGTTTTAAATGAACGAGTAGAATATATTAAGAACTTAAATTATGTAGATGTTGGAGTTTCTGGTGGCGTTCCTTCTGGTGTCTTGCCAAGTGAAGAATATTTAAACAGGGATGAAAGAATAATTAAGATTAATTTTTATGTGAGAAATATTGATGACCCATTTGATGGGGTTGTAGGTGGTGCGCCAAACGATACTGCACCTGCCGATTATAAACTTGTAGAGTTGCACGGAGTTTGCGAGGATTGTCCACAGAGTACCGAACAAACAATAACAGTTAGAATTGCTCCAAGAGGACTCGAAAATTCTACTGGAAACGGAGCTTTATTTATAAATGTTTTTAATGCTACAGGTGATCCAGTTAAGGATGCACAAGTTACCATTCAAAATAATAGTGGTTCGTCATCTATATCGATTAGTGATGTTACGGATATAGATGGATTTTTAAGAATTATTGATACACCAACGAGTACAGAGGGATATGAGATAAGTGTTACAAAGGCAGGGTATTCTACTGACGCGACATCAGACCCTAATGATGTAGATAATCCAAATCCAATTAAGCCACATGCGACTGTTGCATCTGGTCAAATAACATCAATTAGTTTTTCAATTGATGCCGTAAGTAAACTTACTATGTCTACAACAGATTATTTTTGCCAGCCGGTTTCGGGCGTTAATTTTAGTTTAGATGGAACAAAATTAATCGGAACATCACCAAATATTTTAAAATTTTCAACTACATCAGCGATTTCTGCTACTGGCACAGCAAATATTGCCCTTGAATGGGATAATTATCAACTTACTTGGAGTGACCCAAGTTATGTTATTGCAGGTCTTACTCCATATGGAAGTAGCACTTTCACTCTTAATCCTGGCATAACCTTGCAGAGAAAATATGTTGTTGCAAGCAGTACGGCTGGTTCGGCGCTTATAACCGTAATTGATTCTTTTACTTCAGATTTAATTTCACAGGCAAATATTACACTAACAAAAAGTGGTGAGGTTACACAGGCAACTTCTGGAATAGAATCCGCTGGTCATACTGACTGGTCTTCTAATAATTTTACTTCAAAAAGTGGAATTGATGTTGATATTAATGCGGGATCTTTTTCCATCGAAGAAGTGGGTGGGGTTTATCCATCGTCAACTTCTTTTTGGCTAACTTCAAAAACCCTTGATTTTGGAACAAGTACAATTCCAACAACATTTGGCTTTAGTCAAAAAACTAAGCCAGCTCAGACTGATGTTTTATTTCAAATTGCATCAAACAATGACAATAGTACTTGGAATTTTACTGGCCCCGATGGTTCTGACGGAACTTTTTACACTGTCACAACTACAATATCGAGCGACCATAACAATAAACGATATTTTAGATATAAATCATATTTGTCCACAGAAGATGAAAACGCAACACCTGAAATTAATGGTGTAACGATTTATTTTTCTGGAGGATGCGTGCCAACACATCAAAAATTTTTTGATAATTTAGATTCAGGAACTTATGATTTATTAGTTCAAAAATCTGGATACGAAGATAATAATTCAAGTATTTCAGTTAATAATGACACACAAGAAGTAGTGATAGTAATGACGCCTAATTAAAAATTTTATTATGTGGAATTTAAAATATAACAAACAAAGCCCTTTTCAAAATTCGAAAGGATTTACGATTATTGAAATTGCTATAACCATAGGAGTTGTGATGATTATAGCTGTGTCTCTGGCGTCGCTTATTTCAAATTTTTCCTATTTGTCAGATTATATTTTGGCAAGAATTGGTTCGCAGTCAGATTTAAATGATGTATACGCAGGATTTTTAGATGAACTAAGAAAAGCATCTGCTTCTGCTAACGGCTCTTATGTAATTGAATCCGCTGGAACTTCTTCGCTCATTTTTTATAGCGATATTTTGGGAGATTCGAGCACAGAGCGTATACGCTATTTTATAAGCGGTGATATGTTAAAAAAAGGCTTAATTGTAGCTAGTGGTTCTCCAAAAGTTTATTCTACTGGAACTGAATCAATATCCACACTGGTTGAAAAAATAAGCGTTGCTACTAGTGGAATATTTTCATATTTTGAAACTGGAAAGGATGCTTCAAGCACTCCACTTTCTTATCCGATGGATATTTCAAAAATTAGAGTGATAAAAATAAATATTACGGTTGTAGAAACTATTAAAGGTGTTAGATTTAATAGGTACTTCACAACTTCAATTGCTCCACGAAGCATATTATTCCAATGATTAAGAGCTATTTTCAAAAGGGAATATTAACAATTCAAATTTTAGTTTTTGGGTCGGCCGCAATTATGTTGTCGGTTGGTTTAATTCAATGGGCAAATGTTGCTATCCAATCTTCGCAAAATTTAATTTCTAAAACTACTGCATTTACAATTGCAGAAGCTGGTATTGAATATTACAAATGGCATTTAGCTCATAATCAAGAAGATTTCTATGATGGAACGGGCACTTCAACTGGCCCATATGTTCATGAATTTAAAGATAAAGATGGTAATGTTTTGGGTAGTTTTTCGCTTGCGATATCTCCACCCCCAGCAAATTCAACCATTGTAACTATTGTTTCTACTGGTGTTACATTGAACGGCAAATTTTCTAAATCAATAAGAGTTAGATTGGGAAGACAATCACTTGCTAGATATGCGGCCCTAACAAACGCTGCGAATCGATTTGGAGTCGGAACAGAAGTTTTTGGACCAATACACAGCAACAACGGTATACGGTTTGATGGACTGGCACATAATTTAGTAAGTAGCGCAGTAGATCAGTATGATGACCCAGACCATAGCGGTCTTGCAGAATTTGGTGTCCATACTCATATTAGTCCTACAGACCCACTTCCAACGACGACGCCTAGCCCGCCAAATAGATCTGATATCTTTATGGCTGGAAGGGCTCTTTCAGTACCTGCTGTAAATTTTTCAGGTCTAACGCAAACTCTCTCAGACATTAAAACTAATGCAAGCTCTGGAGGGGGGTATTATCCAAGCTCAACTGCTTTTGGCTATAATCTCGTTTTTAAAACAAATGATACATTTGATTTGTATAGAGTTACATCACTTTCAGCTGCTCCATCGGGGTGCACCAATCTCTTATCGCAAAGTGGGTGGGGAACTTGGAGTATCGGTAATCAAACTTTAATTAGCGCAAATAATCCATATCCATCAGGAAGTATATTATTTTTTGAAGATAACCTTTGGATAAAAGGTCAAATTGATGGTGCTAGGCTTACTGTAGCTTCTGGAAGATTTCCAGACTTAACTTCAACCAATGCCAGCATTACTTTAAATGAAGATTTACTTTATACCCGATATGACGGCACAGATGCCCTAGCTCTTATAACTCAAAAAAATATAAATATTGGAATGATTAGCTCATCAACAATTAGAGTTGATGCGGCATTAATTGCGCAAAACGGAAGAGTTGGTAGATATTATTACAGGCCACCTGATGGTAGTAGTAATAGGTGTCAGCCGTATCATTCAAGGAGTACAATCACAACTTATGGAATGATAGGGTCTAATGCTAGGTATGGATTTGCTTACACTGACGGCACAGGTTACACATTTAGAAATTTAAATTATGACCCGCACCTTGCTTTTGAACCGCCACCTGGATTTCCAATTTCATCTAGCGAACAATACGCATTAATTTCTTGGGAGGAATTATAATTAAGTTTCATTAAATAAATTCTTGGTATTTGTGATAAACGATTGAAAAAATTATTAAAATCACAAAAATAATTCCACG
>CAYHMC010000042.1:0-4899 GCA_964357615.1 uncultured Candidatus Saccharibacteria bacterium | reverse complement strand
CCGATTTTAACTACGATAGCTGAACTTGCGCCACTTGCTAAAGAAAAACAAATTGAAATGGAATATGCGCCATCAGAAAACTTGCCAATGGTCTTAGGAGATGCTCGTCGCATTGGAGAAGTAATAACAAACCTTGTTGGAAACTCAATTAAATATATGGGTGGCTCTGGAACAATAACAATTTCACACGAAGAAAAAAATGGTAAATTGATAACTCGCATAGCTGACACGGGCACTGGTATTTCAAAAGAAGCCCAAGCAAAATTATTTGAAAAATTCTATCGTGTATACAATGAAAAAACAAAAGACGTTAAAGGAACTGGTCTAGGATTATTTATAGTAAAGAAAATCATAGAAAAAATGGGCGGAAAAATTTGGGTTGAATCCCCAACTTCAAAAGAAGGCGGTGGAACAACTTTTAGCTTTGAGTTGCCGATTGCTAAATAAAATTTAAATGATACGATAATTAAATACTATTAATAAATAAAACTGTGGTAAAATCAACTTAGACACAAGGAAACGACGAGCCTTATGAACCGAGCGAGGAATGGAATGAGGAAGAAAGAAATAAGCTAGTTGTAAGAATTGGCAATGAAATGATGGTTGCAGCAAAAGGCGAAGGAGTAGTCGACAAAAAAAGACTATTCGATTGGGGGCAAAGATTGGAATTTATCGCCTCTATGCCTTCTGCGTTTTTAGAAAGTAATAGAAAAGATATTCTGGAAGGAAAGGATATTTAAAGAAAAAGGTGGGGAAAGCAAATAAAATAATAAGCGCCTAAATTGGCGCTTATTTATTATATATATCATTATCTCTAATTTTTGTAGTTCCAATAATGTCGAAGTCTGTTACATGTTTTGTCACAAATTTTATTTCACCATCCTTCACAACTTCAGTCCCCGCAAAATAACCGCCACCTTCACTATCTTTAGGCCATATTGCCAGAACTTCGCCATCTTCATAAACTTTCATTTTGCCACCACATCTGCAAACATATTCACCAATTGGATCTCCAAGAATCGGGCTATACTCAATATTATCTGTAACTTTATAGACATGTCTGTGAGACCAAAAAGGCAATGTCTTCTCCTCTCATTAATTGCTGAGCAAATTATACAACAAAATAATAAAAAAGCAACTCTTTTGGTTGCATTTAAAAATCTAAAGTAAATCTATTTCACTTTCTTTAATTACATTAGTTGTGTTCGGATGGTAATTATTTACAAATCTTCTTGTTCTGTGTGTTCCACCAAGCGATGACCTAAGTGAATTAAAAATTATATCTTTTCTATTATTCCACATTAAAAGTATTTCGCCCTGATTCAAGACCCTTATTTTTGCGCCACAATGACAACCATAATTTTCAAATGTATCTCTTAAAATTGGGTGAAATCCCATTTCAAATGGACCTTTATAGATGTGCTTGTGAAAAAGCCATTCGTAAAATACTAGCGCCATACTATATATGTGTTCGTGAACTTTCCACACAAGCATTCTCCCTAGCCAAAGTTCTGATTGCAGAATATCAGAAAAATATAAAAAAACAATGGGAAAATCTTTATATTAATCACAAGCACAAGCAGGAGCGTTACTACCATTTATTGCGCTACAAATTGGTGCACTATTTGTTAAACGCCACCTTGAACCATTAAATGAACAACCGAGAGTTCCAGCATAGTTTGCGCCAGTAAGACCTATTGAATTTAATAAATTGCCCACAACAGAACATTTTGTAATATCAATATGAGCATATGTTAATCCTGAAGCGTCACAAGATAACCCTTTCTGCGAACAAATAGTATCGCAGGAGTTTCCATTTGTACCAAGATAATAACAATATCCGCCAACCACAGAACCGCCAACACATGACGGAGAATAAGAATACGACGGTGGAACCTTGGCATATTTAAGATTTCCGTTTGTATTGTCGTGATAGCTAATATGCGCAAAACCAGCAGTATCCACTGCAATTGCACTATATTGTCCCATATCGCCAGCTGAATCTAATACAGAAGGAATCCAAACCCCAGAAACATTTGTTATATATTTAAGCGAAGTATTTGCCGTGTCATAATAACTAATATAAACATGATTTTGTGTGTCTAGCGCCATAGAGGTGTAACTGCCAAGCGAATCCAAAGTTGATATCACCCATGAGCCAGTTGAATTTGTTGCATATTTAAGATATGCACCCGATGCATAGCTTATGTGTATTTTTTGATTGGAATCTAGAGCAATGGAAGAAAATTCTCCGCCACCTCCCGATGCATCCACTGTAGAGTACACCCACGAACCAGAAGCGTTGGTTGCGTATTTAAGATTGTTGTTTGTTATATCGTGATAGCTAATATAAACATGATTTTGTGAGTCTAATGCTATAGAAGTATAATTGCCAAGCGAATCTGAACTTAATGGCTCTAGCGTAGTATAAGTCCACGAACCAGAAATATTTGTTGCATATTTAGGTTTGCCACTAAACAAATCATAATAACTAATGTGAGCAAAACCATTTGAATCAACTGCAATAGATGTAAAGAATCCTGTATTTCCGGAGGCATCTACTGATGTTGTTACCCAGGCACCAGATACATTAGTTGCATATTTAAGACGATTGTTTGTAAGGTTGTAATAACTTATATGTGCTTTCCCATTGGAATCAAGAGCAATTGATGAATATGCGCCAACCATATGAAATGAATCAACTGTTGTAGTTGTAAAAGTTCCAGATACATTTGTAGCATATAAAAGATTTAGATTTGATTCATCTTTATAGCTAATATGAGCGTTTCCACTGCTATCCAATTTAATAGAGGTAAATAGACCCACATCATATGCTGAGTTGTCTATGGTTTGCACAATTAATGGCGGAGTTGGGGTTGGCGAGATAGCCGGAGTTGTAAACGGTGACGGAGTTGGAGTAGTAAAGTTTTGATCAGGTAAAATATTTAAATCATTACCGACTTCATAAACTTCGTCGTCAGAACCATTATCAAATAATGCTAAATCTCTATACTTATCAGATTCGAATCGCAAGTTTAATTCCCAGGAACCACATCCATAAGAATAGTAATAACCTGATGAAAAAGAATTTATTGGATCAACGGGAAGTGTAGAAATTGGAGCTCTACGAGAAGAATCATCAACGAAGCGAATTGGTAACCAACCAGATCCATCTACAGATTTAAGTTGAGTGGAAGTTACTCTTGAATAAACCCAAGGTGAATCTGGAACGGGACTATCTTCGTTATTATCACTTGGCACAGAAACAAATATTCGAGGATTTGCTTCATTTTTACACGAATCAGTAACTGGAAGCGGTGGAACTCCTGAACTTGGAAAATGAGGTCCATCTTCATCTTTATTTTTTTCATTAAAACTAACACTATAATTATAATGTGCCATTGCTAGGCTTAAGATAGATGCATCACTAAGTCTCTTGGCATCTCTTGTGCGCTTTAAATACTCGGCGGGATTTAATATAAGTATTAGAATCGCACCAATAACAACCAAAAGCGTCATTACCACCAAAATTTCAATAAAAGTAAATCCTTTTGGCTTAATTTTGAGCCCCACTCTTCTTTTTGAATTGCTTTCAAAATTAAGATTCATATAATGTACTAAAATTATAATACCATAATTAAAACGACCATAAAAAAATCTGCCGATAAGGGCAGATTTTTTTATTTAGTTATTTTAAAGCGATACTCCAAGTTTTCTTTGCAATTGTTTTTGTGACAAATCGCGAATAAAATAAAGTTTTGCTTTTCTTACTTTTTTTGGCGTTGATATAATATCTACTTTAGAAATTATTGGGGAGTGTATTGGGTAAGTTTTTTCCATTCCTACTCCAGCAACAATCCCGCGTACCGTAAAAGTTGCACCTGCTTCTTTGCCGTGCTTTCTAGATAATACAATACCCTCAAAACGGCCCACTTGATCGTGAACCCGAATTTTAGCTCCTGGTTTTATTTTTTTCATTAATTCTTCAGAAATCATATTATGCTGTTATTTGTTTGTTAAAAAAATCAGAAATCTCTTTTGATAAAATATCAATTGATGTTTTTGCTTTTATAAAATACGCTACTGCACCAAGCTCTTTGCCTCTTGCAATATCACTCTCTTGCCCTAAGTTTGAAACAATCATCACTGGAAGCTTCACCAAACGCGGATCATCTCGCATAATTTCTAAAACTTCAAATCCAGATTTTTTTGGAAGAATTAAATCCAATAAAACTAAATCTGGTTTATCCTTGCGAAGCATTTCTAGCGCCTCTTCGCCATCTGCGGCGTAAGCAACTACAAATCCCTCCTTTGCTAATCTAGCTTTTAGGAGTGATGACAAAAATGGATCGTCTTCAACTAAGAGTAACTTCTTTTGGGGCATATTTTCAGTATAACACAGAACTATCAGGTGTCATATATTAAAATAACAATATTTTAAATAAAACTTAATAATCACACTCATTAAAATATTTTTTAAAATTATTATGAACCTTGCTGTTTAAAAGAGCTTTTAAGTTATCCCAAGTACATTTCACCGAAGTGAAACGAGTCGTAGCTTATGGCCTTACGACCAACACCATTTTCCCAAAAATAAATTTGGTATCGTTCTTTGTAATGTAATTAATCCACGGACAGCTTCCGCTACCCGTGCCTTGTTACGACTTCTGCCATGTCACCGAACTTACCCTAATCCCGCCCTTTTGGTTTGAATATAAATTCCTATCCAAAAGGGCGGGACTTCAGGTATTCCCGGCTTCCTTGCAGTGACGGGCGGTGAGTACAAGATCCGAGAACGTATTCACCGCGCCATAGCTGATGCGCGATTACTAGCGATTCCAACTTCATGGAGGCGAGTTGCAGCCTCCAATCCGAACTGAGGACGGCTTTGATGGGATT
>CAYHMC010000041.1:0-4941 GCA_964357615.1 uncultured Candidatus Saccharibacteria bacterium | reverse complement strand
AATGGATAAAATGGTTACTGTGAATTTTGGCGAACATATTACAATCGATGGCTATGAGGGCAGTGAGGAAAAATTGAGTGATAAAAATTTGATATTATTCTGCCTCAGCGATCTTGTTGCTAAACTTGGCATGCGAGAACTCGCACCCCCTCACGTCTATTTTGCAGAAGGAAATGATAGTAAGGATCCCGGGGGTTGGACTGGTTTTGTAATTATTGAAGAAAGCCATATCAGTATTCATACTTTTCCTAAAAGACTCTTTGTAAGTGCTGATGTGTACACTTGTAAGAATGGGGTAATGGGGACAGCCACCATTGTTTCATAAATAGTGTGGTATAATTTAGCTCATGCCACGCAATGCAAGGGTTGATGTCGGAGGAGAGATCTACCATGTGATTAATCGTGCAAATGGTCGCCTCCAAATTTTTAATGATGATGAAGATTATGAACTCTTTGAGCAACTTTTGCTTGAGGCGAAAGATCTTCTCGGTATGCGCATTCTTGCATATGAGCTGATGCCAAATCATTGGCATTTAGTACTTTACCCAAAGAACGACGGTGACCTTGGCTCATTTATGCATCGATTGAGCAATGCGCACACCAGAAAAGTGCATGCATCCACTAACACAAATGGTAGCGGACATTTATACCAAGGTCGTTATAAATCTTTTTTGATTGATTCAGGGAATCATCTTTTGGCAGTCATCAAATATGTAGAGCGTAATGCAGTGCGGGCAAGACTTGTCCGTCTGTGTGAAGATTGGCGATGGGGAAGTGCGTGGTTGCGTACCAATGGGACAGCGCGGCAGAAGAAATTACTTGATCCAATACCCGCATCTTTACCTCACGATTATACAAAATGGATTAATACTCCAGAAAAACTCGATGATTTAAATATACTTCGTACTTCGGTAAACAAAAGTGTGCCCTATGGAAAAGGGAAGTGGGTTGAAAAGATGGTATCAAAATATCATCTTGAGTCTGCATTAAAGTCTCCGGGGCGCCCTAAGAAAAATTGAAATTGGAGATAAATATTATACCACATAAAAGTCCAAACAATGGTGGCAGTTCCCATTAACCCCCGGCAAACCGGCCCAAAATGGCACGGTGGAGAGAAGCCACCGGGAAGACCAAGAGAAATTCTACGAGCAAAACGAATTCGAATCATTCCGCGATTTGCAAATTAAATTAGAAAAGTGGAATATATATTACAACAACCTGGAACATTGCGGTTTAAGTGGGAAAACACCGAATGAATTTTTGCAGAATTATCAATTAATTAAACCGCCAAATGTGTGTGCCTAAAACAATGTTTTGTGGGGGGATTTGGTAGAATGGGGGAAATGATAAGGGAAAGGGAACGGGGAATCTTAATATATTAGAACACACAAAAGTTAAAACAATGGTGGCTGTCCCCATTAACCCATTAACCCAAAAACGGTACCTGACCCCGTTTTCTTCACACAAAAGTTAAATTAATGGTGGCTGTCCCCATTAATCGCCCATTAATCCCATTAATATATTTTCTCCCATGACAGAGAGTGATTAATTATCTTTTACCTTGCGGTATTAGTTTCTGCCTATTTTCATACAGGTGTGGGTTATCTACATTCTCACCTGAGCTCCTCTTGATAAAATCCTCAGACATATTTACAGTCTGTTTACTCCCAGAAGTAGCCCAAAGTAATGCATTTAAAATTTTTCTATTTCCAAATTTTTCTAAATATTTTTCTATATATTCATTATCCGAACCTTTAAAATCTATTCTTGGTAAAAAGCTAATTTTATTTGGCAAATCAACTTCTGCCATTTCACAGAAAGAAAGCATATAGGCAACTTGCTTTACTGTCGATATCCCACTGACTAATTCTTTTACTTTGTATCCTAATTCATCTAAATATAATAAATAAAAATACATCAAGTTATCAGGATCAATAAAATATTTGTTATTATCGATTTCAACTGAATATTTTTGCTCGGTCTCCCTTGATAGCAAAAGTTCATGGTTCGTATTTTCGTAGAACCAATCAATTTCTTTTTGAACGGTTTTTGGGTAAAACTCTGGGAGTTTAGATGGTCTCTTTATGGCGGATGTTACGACGACTTTTTCAACCTTAGTTTCAAGGGTCGAGCCACAGCATTTTGCTGTTCCATCTTGACTTAGTAGAGATGTACTGGTCCTATATAGTTTTGCTTCAGCCTTAAATTGCATTTTCCCACATTTGCAACGAGATATTTGTTCTTCTGAAACCCTTATTATCCCCTTATTTAAGAGTCTCTCAAATACTTTTTTTGAAACACCATCTTCAATATTGTTGTCCTCGATTATATTTTTTGGTTTTATTCCGAGTAATTCTATTTTTTTTATTAAATCTAATTTATTTTCTTCATTACCTCCATCTCTCGTATTTAACATTATTATATCTTGGCTCATGTTTGTGTTGGCAGTTGAATTTAAATATGCAAAAATTCCATAAAAACCTAGCTTATTATAATGTCTTGGGTTAATAGGGAGTGTGATGCTCACTTCTTTCTTAGGCTCTGCTTCTTGCCCGTTCTCTTTTATAAAATTAAATTTTTCCATATTAATTATATTAGTAAATATTATCTTTATTTAAAGTTCGTTTAGGGCTTTATCGATATGTTTTAAACCAAATCTAGATATCTTATTTAGTGATAAATGGCCAGTTAATAACACATCTAACTCAATACCAGTGTCATTGCAAAAATTTTCTACATCTTCAATTTGGATTTGATCATCATAACATCCATGTATTATTTTAATTTTATGAGAATCCTCGATTACTCCAAGTTTTGTCTTATTCATAAAAGACAACATATCATCTTCCTTAAATCTGTATTCACTCCTTCTCTCTTCGGTCAAATATTTAGGCAAGGTTATGTAATTTTTTAGTTTTAGAAAATCAATGACAGGCGATATTGCAATTATCTTCTGCACATTCTCTAGCTTATTGGCTAAAAATAATGAAGGGAACCCCCCATAACTATTTGCTATGATTATTTGAGACTCGTACTTATCTTTATTTGAATTAACTATCTTCAATAGGTCGCTAATTGGGGAGTCAAAACAGTTCCCAATACTTAGACCAGTTCCGCTATAATGAAAACTGGTGACATCAAATCCTCTTATATTTAAAAATAATACAATTTCACTTTCATTATAATCAGAGGGGCATCCCGAGACAATTATTACGTTTATTTTTGATTTTTGTTTCAAGAGATAATTTCTTACAAATATGTTTTCTATATTTGAATTTAAAATCTCTGTCTTTGGTTCAAGAATATCTATTGCTTTGAAATAAAAAAGTTGATAGAGGCTAAATATTTCATCCCAGCCAAACTTTTCATTTTTCCCGAGCAAAAATTCTAATTCATCATCATTTAGATTTTCATTAAGAATAGACACGATTTTTTTTAAATCATTAAGACTGTCAGGGTAAATAAGGTTTCCTGAGTATGCCAAATAAAAATCACATAACAACAGAAGTAATTTTTTTCTATGGTGGTTGTACAGTTTGTTGTCCATATCCAAAGGAGCGTTTGCTTGGATCTTTTTTGCCTTAAAATAATAGTATTGCATCTTTTGTATGATACTTGTTACTTGCCTAGAGTAGTCAGTATTTATCTCTAGAAATGGATTTTTGCCATACAACACTTTTGCCAGCTTTAGGAACAAGACTATGAATTCCCCGTGTGAGTCATGAGAGAAATGCTTTGATTTTATATCAATTGTATTTAGGATTTGCAGATCAATTTCTCTTTCGTATTTGTTTATTTTTTCTCTAAAAAATTTTAGATCCTCCTTTGTCTCTCTTTCTTTTAGAATAACTATTAAATCGATATCGTTCGGTTTTCTTTTTGCTGATATGGAAGAACCATAGAGTAAAACACAATAAAGATTTGATTTAAAATGTTGTTTAGCTTTTTCTGTTATTTCTAATGCGATTTCGTGACTGTTCATATTTTGTATAAAGTTTTATTATTTCCACAAGCTACCAATTCTTTTATTTTCATTATTATTTTATCCACATCATCTAAATTTATATTTTTAAAAGACATCACTTCTTCGTGCTTTGCAAGAATATTAATTCTTGGTCTTACATTATTGTAATAATATTTCAATCTTTGTTCATACGAGAAATCTTTATGATCAATCCTCTTTCTTTTGTTCAATCTCCTTAAGAGAATTTCGTCAGGAGCGTTTATTTCTGCAAAAAATGATTTATCAAAAAGATTAATCTTCTTTTTGCATTCACCCCACATTTCTGGTGGGTATGGATTACAGTCTAAAATTAAAGTATCAGAACCAGAGTCTCTATATTTTTTAAAGATAAAATCTACCACCCTTCCTCTGTCTACATCTAAAAATGGCGGGGTTAGTTTCATTTCTTCTCTCATCACAGAACCAGCAGAAATAAAAATACTTTTTTGCAGGACTTCTGAAAGTTTTTCTCCAATCGTAGTTTTACCAGAACCTGGAGCCCCGAATAGTATAATTATGTATTTATTTTTCATTATAAAAAGTGATGTTATTCTATTTTTTTACTCCTAGCTGTTCCTCGATATGTTAGAGACTATAAATACGCCACATGATTCTATTTTATCTCAACCATTTAAAATGGTTGAGATGTAAATTTTAATCTAAAAACATTATACCATAATTTTTTTTGTTTTTGTCACATTTGTAGAGCGAGAGTTGTTCTATAAGAATTTTGTATAACATTTGAACGACCATTCTGTCAAGAGTATGTTTTGTGTAGTTTTTTGGTAGAATGAAATAAATAATTCAATTACCTAGAGCTAAATGAACAAAAGTAATTTTTGGAGAAAATATTTTGCAGTATACGATGTTCTGAACGAGCTTAGGCCGTATCAGGACCTTCTCGGTTCGGTCAAAGACAATCTGAAAATCAAAAAAGG
>CAYHMC010000040.1:0-5173 GCA_964357615.1 uncultured Candidatus Saccharibacteria bacterium | reverse complement strand
CATAAAACTAGACGCCCTTTATGGGTGTTTTAGTTTAGATTTTATAACCATAAGCTTTTGCAATTTCTTCAAAAGACATTGTGCTTCTAGTTTCAAATGACTTTTTGCCAGCTTCTATAGATTCGTCAAACTTATCAAATAACGCCTTTACTGATTCACGCGCCTCTTCTGGTATCCATTTCATTTCGGAATCCAAAAGATTTTTTCTTCCTATTATAAAAGCTATTTGTGCTTGAACCCAAGACAACATTCTTCCGCGAAAATACTCTTTTTGCTCATCTGTAATCATACTTAAATCCTTTACCGCATCTAAAACATCAAGATTTTCTTCACGAAAAAGTCTATCTGTTTCAGACAAAAAACCTTCTTGCCCATCCATTCCTGCAGTGCCTAGATCAGAAAGGGCTACTGCCACTGCAGTAAGTCCAACTTTATCTGTAACATTTAGTTGAGTTACTGTCTTTTCTTTTTGATCCCAATTTGGCACTGTGCCATCAATGCCTTCTTGAACCGCTCTTTTATCAGAATCGGTGAATATTTCTTCTCCAGCCTCACGATTTATTTCTTCCATAAATAGCTGTGCCTCTTCGTAGCTTGCTTTTTCATTAGTACCAACAAATCGCTTTCTTGTTATTTTTGTAAATTGCCCTTCTTCAACTATATTTTCCTGCCAATTCTGAACAGTATCATGATTTGCAGCTATTAGTTTTCCTATACCTATATCACGTTCAGCTACAATGGAAGGTAGTTTTTCTCTTATTTTTGAAAGAATTAAAGCGGTTCTTCTGACCACATCTTCGCTGTGAAGTCTATTGTGATATGGTAAATTATTTTTTTCATCTGGAGAATTTTCAAATCGAGTTGTTACTTTGTCAAAAGCGCGACTAATGCCAATTTCTGTTGCTTCATTAAATTTAGTTTCCCTTACTTCAGTTTTTGGTTCAAAATTTTCCATTAATTTAGTATATACAACGACATTTAAATGTAAAGCAATAAATAAAAAACTCGGTGCAATTAGCCCGAGCATCCTAAGTTACAATAATAAAAGTATTAAGTCTCTAAAGATTTTGCAGATACTTCTGTAATTTCTTTACAAGAGTGACACCTTACTTGATAGTAATCACCATCAATTGAATCAGGAATAAATTTTACCTCATCTTCTTTATTTAACACGATAGCTCTTCCACAAGGAATACAATTAACCTTGCGACCAATCCAAGACTTATCTGCAACTCTAGCATTTTCATTTTTCATTTATTTTTCTTCCCTTTTCTGTGAGTAATTTTCTGACTGGAATTTTATATTTAATAAAACTTATTGTCAATTATGTTAGTATTTATAGAAAATAATTAATAATAATTTTTGACAAAGAGTAGTTTAGGTGATATTTTATCTCCAGCATAGAACACAAAGGATAGAAAGCCATGCGAATAATTCTAGGTGCTAAATCGCAAAACAGGAAAATAGTTTTACGAAGAATGGGCTATGACTTTGAAGTCATGGATCCTAATATTGACGAAAAATCTATCAGACATAAAGATGCTGGGCATTTAACTCTTGCACTTGCCGTCGCAAAAGCCGAAGCACTTCTCCCTAAAATTAAAGGAGAGGCGTTACTTATTACATCAGATCAAGTTGTAGTTTATCGCGGTTACATAAGAGAAAAGCCAGAAACTTATGGTGATGCCATAAGATTTTTAACTAGCTATAATGCTTATCCAGCAGAAACTGTAACCTCTGTTGTGATTACAAACACTAGGACTAAAATAAAAATGAGTATCACGGATGTAGCAAGAATATATTTCAACAACATTCCGGAAGATGTTATTAGGGAGTATGTTGAGTCCGGTGATGCATACAACCATGCTGGCGGATTTGCCCACGAACACGAGCTTCTTCTCCCTTATGTTAAATCGATCGAAGGCGAACCAGAAAGTATAATGGGACTTCCGCGAACGCTTACAGAAATGCTTCTAGAAGACGCCCTACAAAAAACTTCTCATACATTATAAATATTCCTTCCTTACAAATTTTATTAAAATATAACACTGAATTATTCAGTGTTTTTATTTTTAACTAAAAAATTCAAGACATTTAACTTGAATTTTCTTCGTCGCCTTGTTCTTTGTTTATTAAGTCAGATGGGAACAAAGCTTTTTCTCTACTTTTACCAAAAGTATTTGAGGTATGAGCTTTTACTTTTCCAATATAAGAATTTAAAGTATTGTCGAACCTAAGAAGTGTTAATCTTCCACGCCTTAATGTTTTCTCCAGAAAAGACGCGATTGCCAAATCGATTTTTTGAGCCGGAAGAGATGAGAGTAAATTTTTTGTGGGATTTACTTCTACGCTTTCTTCGGATATTCGAGGTAGTGCACGCGCAGCCACATAAACAATTATTCCAAAGCTTATAAAAAGTGTTATTTGGATTATGAAATCTGTCATATTTTAAAATGCAATAATAAAAATTCTATTTATACTTCTATTCTATAAAACTTACCTATTTCAATTTTTTCTCCAACCTTAGCAGTTAATTCTCCTATCAACTCTTTAACTGTTCTTGATGGATCTTTAACAAACGGCTGAATTAGAAGCTCTTCTGAATTATCAGGCATCATTGCAGCGATATGCATCGCAATATCATGGATAAGCACTCTAAATGGATCTGAATGGGCCACAAAATCTGTTTCTGACCTTAGTTCTAGAATAACACCAACGCGCTCGCCATGCACATATGAATGCACCAATCCAGCCCCTGTTTTTCTATCTGCTCTTTTTTCAACTGAAGCCAATCCTTTATCTCGAATTATTTTTAAAGCTGTATCAAAGTTACCGTTAGCTTCGCTTAACGCTTTTTTACAATCCATTACTCCCGCGCTAGTTAGTTCGCGTAATTTTTGAATTTCTGATGCAGACATTTTGGAAAATTATTTACTAATTGGTAACGATGTTTTAACTTCTGCAGTTAAAATGGCTTCTTCTATTTTTTGCAATATCCAAGTTATGCTAGAAAGCGATGTGTCATTGCCAGGGATTGGATAATCAATAAGTTCTGGATTTTGATCTGTGCTAATTAAAGCCACTGTTGGGATTTTCATTCTACGTGCCTCTCTTATGGCTGTTTCGTGGATTGTCGAATTTATGACTATAACTGCTTCTGGTTTTTGAGTTAATTTTTCAAGCCCACCGAAAAGCAATCTAAGCTTACTTATTTCTTTATTAAATTTTACTCTTTCTTTTTTAGTATATTTTTGCAAAGCTCCCGCAGCTTCTTTATCTCGTAAGTTTTTAAAATAATTAATTCTAGTATTAATTGTGTTGTAATTAGTAAGCGTTCCCCCAAGCCACCTATGAGTGACAAATGGATATCCAAGTTTCTTTGCTAAATTAAAAATATTATCATTAGCGCCTGGCTGAGTTCCAACAAACAAAATAATTCCCTTGCGAGCAACGACATCTTTTATAAATTTAATTGCCCTCTCTAATCCTTCTATGGTTTTTCCTAAATCTATAATATCTACATTATTTCGTGTTCCAAAAATAAATGGCTTCATTCGTGGATGAGTAGTGCTCTTTATTCTTCCATAAATTAAACCCGCCTGCACCATATCCTTTAAAATATTTTCGTCAAAATCTAACCCAGAAATAACGGGTGAATTTTCCGCTGAAATTATTGGAGTATTAATATCTGACATTAACAAAAATACTATTATAAACTGGTCACGATGTCAACACCATTACACTTAAAACGGTTTATGGAAATTATTTCTTTTCTTTAAAGTTGGAGCGCCAAATATCTATATTTTTGTGATTTCCTTGAAGTAAAACTTTTGGCACTTTTGCTAAAACTTTCTTCTTGCCATTTTTCATCGTAATGAGAGCAGGTCGAGTATAAACCGGATATGAACCCTTTATCTCTTCCAAAGACTCAAATTTGCCTAAAAAACCATGTTTAAACCGAGAAACAGCCTCCATTACGGTCAAAGCCGGTAATTCTCCGCCAGACAAAACGAAATCCCCTACCGATATTTCTTCATCAACAACATATTTGGCAATTCGCTCATCAACTCCTTCGTAACGCCCACAGATAAAAATTAATTCATCATATCTAGAAAGTCTTTTTGCTATATTACTATTAAATACTTTTCCTCTGGTACTAAAAAGAACTACTCTTTTTTTTAATTTTGGTCTTACTTTTAAAATTGAATTTACCGCTGAAATGATTGGTTCTGGTTTAAGCACCATTCCTGGTCCACCACCAAAAGGTGAATCGTCTACTTTTCTATGTTTATCCTTAGTAAAAACTCTGAGATTTACAATATTAATTTTTAATATGCCTTTTTCAATTGCACGCTTAAAAAGAGATTCGCTAATATAGGAATCAAAAATTTTAGGAAAAATCGTAATAATACTAAATACCATAAAAAGATTTTAGCTTAATTTGTTTTGATTTATTTTTTTTCGTCATGACTAGTACCATCAACTTCATTCTTTGGCTTTTCTTGTGTTTTCTGCGCCATTAACTTTTCTCCAAGAATTTTTCTTAGATCTTCCATGTTTGGTTTCTTTGATTGAATTGGTCTTGAGTCACTTTCGTACGGCCTGCTGGCGCGTCCTCTTTCTTCATTATTAAATCTTTGAAAATTTTGGCGTTGTCCATTGCTCCCCGAACGAGAATCTCCACTAGGAAACGGAGACCTATCTTTAAAACCGGAAGTTCGTTCTCCCATTTTATAAAATGGTGAATGTTTTATCGGATCTGAACCTTGTCTAAGCGTTCTATCCAAAGAACGCTCTCCTTGGCGAAATCTCTTTTCTTCAACTACAGTATCTGATGCCCCGAGCCATTCACTCGCAATTCTATCTTCTACAACTGACCTTGGTGTTGCATATGTTGACCTCGTATTTTCGATTATTACATCTTCATAATTTGGAATTGGTATTGGCTCTGGAGACATTGGAGTTGCTGAGAAAGGATGAGATGCAATTCCATCAATCATCAACTTTATATATATATTCCATTTTGGAAGATTTACTAGGTCTGTAGCAGTAAACTCTGGCATAAACTCTTTTTCCAAAAACTCTGCATCGGGTGCACCAACTCTAAAAGCAGATATTGTTCCAACGTTTCCAAAAACGGCTGCACGAACTTTTTCATCGAGTTGCTCGATGT
>CAYHMC010000039.1:0-5272 GCA_964357615.1 uncultured Candidatus Saccharibacteria bacterium | reverse complement strand
GAATTCGGCGGGGGGAATGCATTAGTGTCGCGCCTTCGGCGCGACCCCATTTCGGGTTCAAAAACTGATTTCGATTTTTGGCGGAGGGTGGAGGATTCGAACCTCCGAAGCCTTTACGGCTTACCGCATTTCAAGTGCGGCGCACTAGACCACTATGCGAACCCTCCCTAAAACAATTGCTATGCAATTGTTCGGGCGATCGCCAAAGGCGATTTAGCCCAATAACATAAGTTGAGTTTACGACTTTTCTGTAATATTCTCAAGTCTGCAGAGTCTCCATTTAAGTGATATACTAACTATATGGCATCAATAGAAAAAGAAGGATACTTTACTCCCCTTGAAAAACAAGTTCGTGACTATATCTTAATACCAATAACTTGGCCTTTTAAGTTTATTCCATATGCCGCAAATATACTCACTATAATTGGTTTTGGAATTTTGTTTTATGCAATTTATGATTTTTATATTTATCACAGCTTCGAAAGACAAATTTGGCTTTTAACTGCGGCTTGGATTACAGATTTTTTTGATGGTCCAATTGCAAGGAATAACAATAATGTTACAGCGCTGGGCACAGCAATGGACCATATTCGTGATTACTTTATTGGTTTCTGGATGCTTGTTTTAATGTTTTTTATTACAGGAGAGCATCAAGAATACTGGATGGTTAGTTGGTTAATAGTTTTAACAATTTTAGGACTTTTTGGTGTTATAACAGGAACAATTTTATTTCAAAGAGAAATGAGAAGAGAAAGCGCACCGGTTCCTTATTTAAAATTTTTAAGTAATTTTTTGCTAGAAGATTTAGTAACTTCTGTAACTGCTAGGATTCATACTGTGGTTTTGGCCTTCGGCGGTGTATTTTATATTGCAGGAGCGGCATGGGGTAAATATTATTCTGAAATTGGAATAATACTACTTTTGGCACAACTTTTTATTCTTGGATTTTATATTCACGAAATTCACCAAGCTCGCTATGAAGATAGGGCATTTAAGATACACAAAAAACTACAAGAAAAGATTAGGGAGCTAGAAGACATAGTAGGAAAGTTTAAGAAGGGTGGATTTAAAAAATAACTACCAGAAGTCACCAATCAAAAAATGCCCTTGAGGGCATTTTTTGATTGAGCACTACTAGATTGTAGCAGTTTCGTCGGTTAACATCTTTTTTATCTCTTCTCTTAGCTCCGGTGTATCTTGATGACCGTGATTTGCTACGGCATGAGCAACGGCGGCCTCTAATACATGCTCTTCACCTCCAGACATATAAACATCGCAGTTTTTCTCACTTGGCATTTTGCGACAATCTGCCACTTTTCTATTTGTCATAAATTTTTTGATATTTAATTACGACCTTTTAAAGTAATAATCTAACACAATAACTATAAAACACATAACTAAAGTTGCTTATAAAAAATCCCTGCCTGCGCAGGCAGGCGCCTCAAAAGATTTTTATAATTTACTTAATTCCTTTTATTTTTGGATCATTAAAAAATGGATGTCTATCGGGATCAATAATTCTTTCAAAACATATCCTACCTTTGTCATGTAACCAATTATCATTTGGATCATTATATGAAGGATAAGCTGGTTGCGGTCTTGTATCGCCTGATGCAACATTTGCATTTTGGTTAGAAGTACTAAATACTGCGCAAAGATCAAATTCAAGTTTCCCACCTGCAACATATTCATAAGCAACACCAGTTTCTGGGTCAACCGGAACTTTAAAACCAGAAATGCTGTAAGTTAACAAATCTAAAGATTCCGGCAATTTTTGCTTCGATTGATAGTAGAGAATAATCTCATTTTGAATACTTTGCAATTCATTTACTCGTCTATCATCAAACCTCTTAAGCCTAGCACTTTGTGGAGAGCCAGCCATCACAAAACCAGCAATAATAAACCCAACCACCATGGCTATAACAGCATAAACAAATAACTTCATTTTCATATTTTGAGTGGCCATTTCTTTTTCTTTAAGATTCCAAAAATAGTAACCAAAAACAGAAACAGCAATTGCAAAAACAGTCAGCACCTTAAGCATGAATCTAGTTGTAATTTCTCCACTTAAATATGTATATATTAGAGAAATTAAATCCCCTGAAATTACTACAGCAGCAAGTGACAAAGTAAGATAAATTAGCCACTTTCTAACTCTCATCTCTCTTTTTACTGGATTAGTTATAGCATCTTTATTTACATGATATGAGAAGGCAATATAAAGAGGAAAAACAACGACCAATACAGAAAGTGGCCATTTAAGATACTCATTCGCATAACTTCCATAATCGTAAGAAAGCGTATCTGGGAAATAAATATTAATAATCTGAAAAACAAGGTTTCCAAAAGCAATTATGGATACATAGAGCCATAATATTGATAATAGATGTAAAAATACATCTTTGGGGCTAGTTTTTTGTGTTTCTGTCATATTTCACTAACAATAACACAACACGCGATGTTTTTAAAGACTACCTAAAACATCTAACTTATTTAGATGTTTGAATGTATTTTCTGCTTATTTCAACTGACAAATAACCAAGAATCATAAAAACGAAGCCAAGTAGAATTAGCGCGATTGGCCAACCAAGAGAGTCGGCAAAATATTCATTTGTGATATGGGAAAGATGACCAAGGAGAAAGAGCGTACTCATAACTAATATTATTCTGCTCTTCATATAGACTGAAAGAAATAATCCCCCAAGCACAAAAATGAAAAAAGATAATTCCCAAAACATCGAATCATAAACTTTAGAGAATGCTGCGCCGTAAAAAAAGGCGGATCCGAAAAAATACAACAACCCAATTAATCTTTTGTTCCAGTTGCCCTCAAATGATTTAGCAACTAATAAATAGCTAAGCCCCACAAGCATTGTTAAATATACATACTCGTCGCCATGCAAATAAGATGGGCCTTCCAAAACAGATTCCATTAGCGAATAGATAAAAGCAGTTCCATTCGCAATTGAAAAAAATGTAAGTATTGGGTGCTTATGAAAAAAACTTAGAGCTATATAAAAAACGGTAATCAATCCAAAAGTTATTGAAACCGGCCAGTTAGAAGCACCATACAACAAATCTAATTCATTTAAAAACACCATTGAACCCCCAGGAATTAGCGCGCCACCAATAGTTTGGAATACTGCTCCAATTTCATTCCCAGGTTTTTGCTGTGTAAGAACTGAACCAAGAAATGTTGTTAGTAAACCTAATCCCAAAGTAACAACTATGTGACCAAATTTACCGATATCATCCCAAACTTGATATATAAATATTACTAAACCAATTATTAAAATAACGGCACCCAAAACATAAAGCAATTTATTTAAAGAGAAATTTGTAAATCTTTTAATACTGCTTTTTTCATCTACTTCTACAGAATTAAAATTAAACCGACTAGTTAAATCTTCACGACTAATTTCTCCTGAATTTATTTTTAATGAAAGTTCTTCTAAAAGTTCTTCTTTGGTCATAAAAAATGAATTAACTTCTTCCTGGTACTACCCATCCGATAAATTTAAAATTATTATAATAATAGTATCTATCGTTATTATTAATTAGATTTAACTTAGCCTTGCTTCTGCCCTTTGTTAAGTAATACCCGTGCGAAGATCTTCCGCCATCAAAGATAAAGAAACCTGGACTTGATTCATAGTCCTCTGAAATAGTAACCCCGTCTGGCGAAGTTAAAAGATTATTTAATGTTAATAATTCTGCCTCTTGTATGTTTATTTCTCTGCTCTCATTTTTTTCTGTATCATGTAAAAAAATTCGCATTGAATAGCCATTGCTAAGCTTTATAGCGCCATTATTATCTCGAGTAATAGTTGATGTAGAATTAATTACTATCTTGCCATCAATGACAGAAAAATAGTTTTCGTATTTATATCCACATTCATAATAATACCTACCATCGTGACACTGCGAATATAGAAAATTATAGCTTGTTGAAAGAAAAAGCGAAGGTAAATAAACGCTAATTGCCACAACTGCGATTAATACCAATGGTAACGAAAAAGCAATGAGCAGTATAAAGTTTTTCTTTATAAATTCTTTCATGTTTTTATTATACCACATCCCACGAACTAATTAAAGATTTTCTAATTAAAATTACTGGCGAACCAAAAAACTACTAATCTTGAATTTCTTTTATTTTAAGGGAAAGCATACTATCAATCGCTTCATTAGTTTTATCTACTGATTTTTGTACTGTGGCTTTATTTTTAAAAGCATCATTCTCGCTTAGCGCATCGGCATCCTCTGCTTTTTTTATAGATTTATTTATTTCATCTCGCATCTGGCGAATTCGAATGCGATATTCTTCTGTAGTCTTTTTTATAATTTTAACCAAGTCTGCCTTGCGTTCATCAGTTAACGCAGGGAGTGAAAGTCTAATTGTGTTTCCATCTATGTTTGGGGTCATTCCAATTGAGGCATCTTGAATAGCTTTTGCTACTAAATTTACTGCGGATTTATCCCAAATAGAAATTACAATGTCTCGCGGGGGTGCGATGCTTACTGTTCCAACCGATTTGATTGGCATCTCTTGTTCGTAGTAATTAACCTTAATATCCTCTACGAGTTTTGTGGTGGGTTTATTAGTACGAATACCAGAGAAATCATCTCTAAGTCTTTGGACTATTCCATCAAGCTCTTTTTCGAAGTTTTTTAATTCGGTTTCCATCCCGTACGAAATAGATCATCAAAGATGATCGTAATTAGTTTATTAATATTGATAATCGACATATTTTTATTACTTTATTGGTTATGAGATAAATTTACTTAGTTATTTCGTACGGGATCCATTCTTTAAATGTAGCGTAAAAATAAGAAGTTGTGAAGTTTGTTATTAAATTTATAAAACTGCACTTAAGTGCAGTTTTGCTCTAATAAATAAAAGTCTTTAAAAATTAGATTTAACCTATGTTACCTGAGTGTGTCAAATTGTACTTAATACGACATTGGGACTATTTGAGTCATAAGATCGTTGTTGCTTTCCAATGAGAGGGTCAAGATTACAAATAATGAGATCACTATAAAAATGGCTCCAACTACTTCATTAAAAGTTACTTTGTGATTACGATTCATAATTTTATAAATATTAATAAGTAAAAATCGACTAATTAGTTTAATAGTTTCATTGTATCACTAAACCCTATCCATGAAATGTGCATAACTTCAATGATTTAAAAAACCGCCTCTTCGGCGGATTTTTATTTATTTTCTTGTTCCTACTATCACAGTTCTACCAGCATTTTCTGTAAATATTGTT
>CAYHMC010000038.1:0-5431 GCA_964357615.1 uncultured Candidatus Saccharibacteria bacterium | reverse complement strand
CCCAATCTATATAATAAGTATAAAAATAATAAATATATACAACTTATCGCATACCAAGATGTTAAAAAACCAAACGGTAGAAAATTAATAACTTCAAGAAACCAATAATACCAGGGTCCGTAAAAAAACGGTCCTGCTGATGAAAATTGACCAATTTGAGGTAACTTTAGATAATCTGCAGCATATTTTGCAACTTGAACATCTCTGGAATTGTCAGCTATCACAGATACCCTATTTTCATAATTGTAAAATCTTAAAAATAAAGCAATAAAAATTATTAATAATAACAGTAAGAAGAAGAAAGGCTCTTTTTTAACCTTAACAAGAAAGAAGCTAAATAGTTCCCTATTCATTTTCCTATAAGTATTTTTCTTTTTAATCACTGAAGTATAATACAATAAATCATTGATCTTATGAAACCAAAATTATCAATAGCCATTGCAACTTTTAACGAACAAAACAATATCGCAGATTGTATCGAATCCATTAAAAATTTTTCAGATGAGATAATAGTTGTAGACGGAAATTCAATAGACCTCACAGGGCAACTTGCAACAAAGCTAGGTGCGAAAGTAATCAAAACCGAAAACCGTGAAATGTTTCATATAAATAAAAATTTGGCTATAGACAACTGTCACAATGATTGGATACTTCTTTTGGATGCGGATGAAAGAATTTCTGTAAATTTAGCAAAAGAAATAATACATGTCATAAGTTCAAATCCAGAGGAAAATGGGTTTTGGATTAATAGAAAAAATTGGTTTCTTGGTGGCTTTTTAACAAAAGGCGGTGCATATCCCGATCCGGTAATAAGACTTTTCAAAAAAGATAAAGGGAAACTCCCTGAGATTAGTGTACATGAACAGATTAAAATTAATGGCAATGTAGGTCACTTGCAAAACGACATTATCCATTTTGCAGATCCAGACTTTTCAAGGTACTTAAAAAGGGCTAATCGATATACGGACCGAACAGCCGATACTTATAAATTTAAAAAAGTAGACAAAAATGCTAAAAACACCATTCATCATTTAATCATTAAGCCAATTGTTACATTCATAGATATATATATTAGACATGGCGGCTTTAAAGACGGCTTCAGGGGCTTAGTTTGGGCGATGTTTAGCGCATCGCATCATTTTTATGCCTTCTCAAAATATTTAACAAACAAATAATGTCTTTTTACATGGCTGTATTCCAGATTTACTCATAAATATAATTTAACTGATATAATTTTAATAATGAAGGTTGCAATTGACATTAGTCCTATCAATTCACTACATTCATCCAGGGGAATTGGTAGCTATACAAAGAATTTAAGAGATTATCTTCAAAAAATAAATATAGAGATTATATCTATTCAAAATTCCAACGAAGAGGTGCATGCGGACATTTATCATATCCCATATTTTGATTTATTCACTCGGACCCTAGCACTTCATAAAAATGCAAAAAACATTGTTACTGTCCACGACACTATTCCACTTTTATTTCCAAAACATTTCCCAAGAGGGGTTCGTGGAAACATAAACTTATTTTTACAAAAAAAAACTTTAAAAAGTGTTGATGCAGTAATTTGCGATTCATACACATCTAAAAGAGACATAAATAAAACACTTAAAATTCCAAATAACAAAATTCATGTAATCTACCTAGCAGCCTCAGACAAATTTAAACAAATTAGGGACAATTACGCGTTGCATCAAATAACCAAAAAATATCAACTGCCCGAAAAATTTATTCTATATGTAGGTGACGTTAACTGGAATAAAAATATCATTAACCTTCTTGAGGCAGTCAAAATTGCCAAAGTAAATTTAGTTATGGTAGGTAAATCCTTGATTGATAAAAGTTTGACCCAAGTCACAGAAATTGAAAATAATATAAAAACATTAAATATAGAAACAAAAGTCAAAAGACTTGGTTATTTAAATATCGAAGAATTAGTAAGCGTTTATAATTTGGCAGAGCTTACGGTAGTACCGTCTTTTTATGAAGGCTTTGGTTTACCTGTTTTAGAAAGTATGGCATGCGGAACTCCAGTAGTGTGTTCTTTTAATTCTTCACTAGCAGAAATTGGCAAAGATGCAGCAATATTTTGCGATTCTCAGGATCCAAAAGATATTGCTCAAAAAATAAAACAAACATGCAGTTTAAGTCTAAAAGAAAAAGATGATTTGTCAATAAAATTAATAAGTCATGCAAAAAATTATAATTGGCAAAAAGTTGCAAGCGAAACAAAACAAGTTTACGAATCCGCTTTAAAAACCTAGTTTAAATGTTTAAGTCTGATTATTTTAAAATAATTGCTCTCTTTTTAACTTGGAGAATATTTATCTTTGCACTAGCATTCTTATCTCCACTTGTTATCCCAAAATTTGGTGCAACATTTCCTTATTACGAAGACAGATTAATAGGATCAGGTCTACCACATTTTTTATGGTCTTTTGGTAATTTTGATGGCGTGCATTATTTAGGTATTGCTAAAGTTGGATATGCCTATCAGTTTACTCAGGCATTTTTCCCTCTGTATCCAATTATTATCAAATTTACAAGTTTTGCATTTTTTGGCAATTTATTATTATCAGCTCTCATTATTTCAAATACTTTATTTTTAGTTGGTTTGATTTTCTTTTTTAAACTAATTAAGGAAAACTTCAGCAGTAAAACTGCATACTGGTCGATAATATTTTTACTATCTTTTCCTACATCTTATTATTTCGGCTCAGTTTATACAGAAGGATTATTTTTTGCACTGATTACAATTTCGTTTTACCTTGCCCAAAAAAATAAAACATTTCTTGCGTCATTATTCGGCAGTTTTGCTTCAGGTACAAGGTTGATAGGTTTATTTTTAGCACCAGGGCTTTTTTTAATAAAAAATCTTAAGAACAAATATTTTCTATTATTAATCCCTCTAGGACTAGTTTTATATATGGCGTACCTTAAGTTACAATTTAATAATCCAATATATTTTTTAACTTCACAGGAAATATTTGGTCAGGCAAGATCAACAACCAAAGTAATTCTATTGCCTCAAGTTTATTACAGATATTTTCAAATTATATTAACCACTTCGGGTTTACCTTTATATAATGCAATATTTGAACTAGTGTGCACCACATTCGCTCTCGCCGTTCTTCTTTTTAATTATAAAAAAATAAAAAAAGAATGGTTAGTCTTTAGCTTGCTTTCCATTATTACACCGACATTAACAGGAACTTTTGCTTCTATGCCCAGATATGTACTTCTCGCCTTTCCATTATTTATTTATTTGGCACAGCTTAAAAACATGACTATAAAAATTATTATTCTTATGCTATTCATTAGCTCCTTATGCGTAGCCACAACTCTTTTTACTCAAGGTTATTGGGTAGCTTGAACCAAATACCTGTGTTATTATTTCATCATGGGTTTTTATCAACTTCTTGTAATAAGTGTTACATTAAATGTTACTGCCAACATTCTCCTTAAAAAAGGAGTTATTTCATTTGGCGGAGTCAGTGGAGAAAAAGCTAAAGTCCTACTGGAATTATCAAAAGCAGCCTTAAACCCCCTTATACTAATAGGTCTTGTATTGTATGGACTTTCTTTTATGATTTGGCTTCGAGTATTAACCTTCAATGATCTTTCTAAATCGTATCCAATATTTGCTACATGCGTATTTTTATTAACAACAATTGGTTCTGTCAGTTTTCTAAATGAGCAGATTACCTTATTAAGAATAGCAGGAATCGCGGTTATGCTAATCGGAATATTTATTGTGTCTCGCTCCTAATTCTTCCTACTGCTATAATTACGGTGTCAAAATGGCACAAATAAGATCACAAATACACAAAAAATTAAAACTATATATATTGGTCCCAGCTTACAATGAAGAAAGAGTTATTAGAAAAGTACTAAATGGTTTAAAATTACAAAAATTACAAAATACTAAAAAAGAAATAATTGTTATTAACGATGGCTCAGCAGATAAAACTGAAGAAATCGCAAAAAAATGCAAAGTAACTGTACTCTCACATCCAATAAACAGAGGTTTGGGTGGGGCGTTAGGAACTGGTTTAGAATATGCTCGTGTCAAAAATGCAGATATTGTTATTACTTTTGATGCAGACGGTCAGCATGAACCAAAGGACCTGAAAAGATTAATAGAACCAATTCTTAATAATAAAGCGGATTTTGTAATTGGATCTAGATTATTAAAAAATTCAAAAATGCCAATGGATAGAAAATTTATAAACTTAGTGGCAAATATTATTAATTATTTTCTATGGTCTATTTGGATTACAGATTCCCAATCTGGTCTTAGAGCACTTTCAAAAAATGCATTGAAAAAAATTGAAATAAAAATGAATAAAATGGAGGTAGCGAGTGAATTCTTTAAGGAAATTAAAAAAAATAATCTCAGAGTTAAAGAAATACCCATAAAAGCAATTTATACAAATTATTCAAGAGCAAAAGGCCAAAAAAATACAAACGCAGTAAACATTTTAGTAAAATTACTTCTCTATAGAATTGCGGGCCAAAAATGATTTATACACAACTATTATTTTCTATATTTATTCTATTTGCCATCTCACGTGCTATCTTAAGGTTCAAAGAAGGAAAAATTTCCTTTTTAGCGCTTGTTGGTTGGGTTTTCCTTTGGCTTTGGGTAGGGATTATCATCTGGATACCTGGGGTGACTACACATATTGCAAGGATTCTTGGCATTGGTAGGGGAGCAGATCTGATAATTTATGGATCAATTATTATAATATTTTATTTAATATTTAGAATTTATGTCAAACTTGAAGATATAGAGCGACAAATTACTCAGCTTGCAAGGAAAATTGCTCTTCAAAATATTTCTTCTTTCAAAAAAACAAAACTTAAAAAATGAAGATACTTATAATTAGTGAATATTTTCCATCAGGAAAAGATATAAAATTATCTGGTGGAGTGGAAGCAAGAAACTATTTTGTTGCGAAACATCTTTCAAAAAAACATACAGTAACAATAATTTCCAGCAATATCTATGGGCAAAAAGAAAAAGAGAATTTATTTGGTATTAATATAATCAGAGTAGGAGCAAAGCGAAATTACAACGCCACAGCAGGAAGCATTATAGATAGATTATTTTTTATAAAACAGGCTATAAATGCAGGAAAGTCATTGGATATAGATATCGTAGAAGGTACAAATTATATATGCCACTATATTGCAAAGAGAATTGCACAAAAAAATAAAATACCAGTGGTCTATTGGTACCCTGATGTATATATAGGGCAATGGATTAAAACATCTGGGCTAATTAGTGGTATTTTTGGTTGGATATTAGAAAAATATAATTTACAGAAAAAGGCTGATTGTTTTATTTCAATTTCTAACCAAACCACAAAGAAGTTGATAAAATATCGCATAAGTTCAAAAATTATTAAAACTATACCAT
>CAYHMC010000037.1:0-5854 GCA_964357615.1 uncultured Candidatus Saccharibacteria bacterium | reverse complement strand
ATTTATTGATGCACGAAATAAAAGCACTAGGTGAACTTAAAGCAGAGAATGATTTACTTGAAGAGATGGTTGGGGAATTGGAGAGGAGGAAAAGAGTAACAAGCGACACCAAATAGAATGTTTAAAAATAATAAACCATATTTAATACTAGTTGCGCTACTTTTTTTGGGTGTTCTCGGACTTTTAGAATTTAGTTCTAATCTTGGGCCACTAGGCAAAATGTTTGCTGTAGTTTTTGATTCGACACTCGTGCCTTCAATAGATAATACTTGGAATTTTGGACTAAAACAAAACGCACTTTGGCAAAAAGCAAGATTTTCAAGAACTGTTGGAATTGGTTTTGGGGTGGACAGAGAAGGTGAAGTAGATTCGTTTGCGGATAACCTGGTTTTAGGTCCAACCTCAACTTCAACTGGAGAGGGTGGGCAATTAAAATTGCTCGGAACATCTAGTAATAAATATGTAATACTTGATAATTATGATAATAATCTTCGCGTTATAATTCGTGGAGCTGATAATAAGGAATCAGAAAAATTAAGAATTGTCGACAATATAAATGGAACAACGCGTCCAGGTATTTTAATTGGCACAAGTAGCACAATGATGCCTGGAGAAAGATTGGAAGTTATAGGAAATATTGTTTCGAAAGGAACAGAGTGGACTGGTCGTGTATCTGCTTCGGATTCTATGTGGAGATCTGTTGCTTATGGGAACGGGCGTTTTGTTGCAGTTGCATCTAGTGGTGGCGTAGGAAGCACATGTACTGCGGCTTTAGGTAAATGTGTTATGACTTCTTCGGATGGAATAAATTGGACTCTTGCCACTTCTACTTATGCAGATTGGAACTCTGTCACTTATGGGAATGGTTTGTTTGTTGCTGTTGCTCCGCTTGGAGGCGCTGGTTCATCTTGTCAGAATGTTACTTTTCGAGATTGCGTAATGACATCTCCCGACGGAATAAATTGGACAGCTAGGCGTTCGCCTTATGAATATTGGCAATCTGTTACATATGGCAACGGAATGTTTGTTGCCGTTGCTAATGGTACTGGTGGAGGTTCGCTTTGTAATAGTACTTGGAGTAGATGTGTTATGACTTCTTTGGATGGAATTTCATGGATTCAACATACAACCCCAAGCTATGCTTACTTTACTTCTGTCACTTATGGCAATGGTGTTTTTGTAGCCGTAGCACGCTCAAATGTAGGTAGTGGATGTTACAACCAACTCTCTTTTGTTCCAAGCAAATGTGTAATGTATTCAACTAATGGAGTAAACTGGAGTATTACTCCTCTAGATGTAGCAAGTAATTTTTGGAATTCTGTTACTTATGGAAACGGTTTATTCGTAGCCGTGTCTTTTGAGCAGAGTTTGACTGAGTGTTTAACATCAAGTGGCGCGCCCAAATGCGTAATGACTTCACCCGACGGAATATCGTGGACAACGCGTGTATCTCCAATTAAATCTCCAAATGGTATTAATTGGCAGTCTGTTGCATATGGTGGCGGACTTTTCGCTGCTGTCGGAACAGAGCCAGGGGGATGCACGGGAAATAATAATCAATGTGTAATGACATCCTCGGATGGAATAAGCTGGATTACGCGTGGTGTCCCCGTCAGCAATAATGCAACATTTATTACTTATGGTAACGGACTCTTTGTGTCAGTAGGTAATTCTGGTACTAGCAATCGTGTTATGACTTCTGGTAAGACGGACCAACAAATAAACCCCAATAACAATATCTATCAAGGAGGTATGAAAATAATGGGATCTGCAACAGGAACATTAAGTGTTGGCACAACAACATTCCCGGGTTTGTTTACTGTGGCGAGTTCATCGGTAGTTTCTTTTATCGTAAGACCAGATGGCAGAGTTGGAATAGGAACAACTACTCCCGAGAGCGCACTTTCCTTTGCCGGTAGTTTAAAGATTTTTGATAAAAATAATCCAAATAATTATTCTGAAGTTGAAATGAGTAATGGAAGCACAACTTTAATTTCGAAGGGCTCTGGTTCATCTTTTCTTCCCCTCAGTATTAATTTTGAAAGAGGAATAAATTTAATTGCAAGCACATCTGATTTGGTTGGCATAACAACCAGGGAAGCTGGAGCAGTAAGTTCAACCGGTTTTTGGTTTATCGGTGGACCTGAAGTTCCAAGAAACGGCAAAGCAGGACTTAGAATTGGGCCAAATGATGCAAATCAACTTGCTCAAATATCTGCGCCAACTATTGCTGGTGCATCGAGTAGTCTTTTTATTTTAAGTGATAGCGGAGATATGTATTTTAATGCTCTTAGAGTTGGAATTGGAACAACAACTCCTCAAGGAGAAAAATTGCAGATTTACGGAAATCTTCAAGTAGGTTCTTCTCCGGGTGGTGGGCGAATTTTAAATTTTGACGGAACAGTTATTTGTCACACCACTTCAAGTAGTTGTCCAGCTTTGTCTGACATAAGGCTTAAAAAGAATATCAATTTGCTATCTGATGTGCTTCCTAAAACAGCCGGACTTAAACCAACATATTACAATTGGCGAGCAGATGAGTTTCCTGAATTTGGATTTTATGCTGGCGCAAGAAACCTTGGTCTAATTGCTCAAGATGTAGAAAAAATTTTCCCAGAATTAGTTGGGATGAGCGAGGGTGGATTTAAGACAGTTGATTATCTTGCTCCAAATCTTACCGTTTATTTAATTCAATCAATTAAAGAATTAAATTCAAAAACCGATACAATTGGTAATCGTATTGAAGCGCTGGAATTAACTAGATAATAAAGTTATGAATTTGAACAAAACCTATAAATCAAAAAATGGCATGACTCTTCTAGAGGTGCTTTTGTATTCAGCTATTGTTGTAATTGTGGCTGGTCTTGCAGTCGGAACATTACTCACTACTATTAGAGTCCAAAATGAGAGTACTTCTGCGCGAGAAGTGTCTGAGCAGGCAAGATTTATTTTAGAACAAATGACAAGAGAAGTGAGAGACTCAAGCTTGATCGATATTTCCACCTCAACACCGTCCTCAAAATTAGTTTTGAGATTTGGTTCTACGAGTAGAGATTACGTTTCTTTTTATGCTTCTGGAACTTCATTGATGTTCGACGAGGGGACTACTACGCCGTCTCAAGTTTTAGCCACTTCCACTATACGACTTACAACAGATAAAGTATTCCTATTGCCTGGTTCACTTTCGTTTATTAGGATTTTTAATCCTCCATCTAAGGATTCGGTGCAGGTAAGTTTTACTCTTTACTATAATACAACCGCAAGGGGAGTGAGCTCTTCTACAAAGCCATTCGTAACTACTTTGTATAGAATTAGTTCTTCTATTTTTGATGGTAGTTTAGTGCCAAATACTAATGATTCTTTTGACATCGGCACAACATCACCACTTATGCGATGGAAGAATGCAAGGTTTTCTGACAAGTTGCTTATAGGTCTTGATTACACTAGGGAATCTGGTGATGTTGATTCAAGCGATAGATTGGTGCTTGGTGGAACTAGCGCCTCTCTTAAATTGCTTGGTACATCAACGGGTGAGTTTTTGCAATTTAATAATTATGATAATAACCTCACATTAAATTATCAAAGTCTTTTGGGAGGTCCGTTTGAAGCACTTCGTATTGCGAGTTCATCTGGAAATGTTTTGATTGGTGGAGACGGAACGCAATCTTATGTTGGTGAAAAACTTGAGGTAGTTGGTAATATTATTTCAAAGGGAACCGAGTGGACTATTAGGACTACTCCCTCTGATATTGATTGGCTATCGGTTGCTTATGGAAACGGTCTTTTTGTGGCTATTGCTAGTTCTAGTGCAGGAAATAGCGTAATGACTTCTCCTGATGGCATAAACTGGACTACTCGCAGTACCCCAGTTGTTACAAATAATTGGCGTTCTATTACTTACGGCAATGGTCTTTTTGTGGCGGTGTCTTCTGGTTTTGGTTCTTGTGTTTTTGGTCAAAATAAATGTGTGATGACCTCAACTAACGGTATTGATTGGCAGCTTCAATCGACCCCAGCAAATAACTATTGGTTTGGTGTTACATATGGCAATGGAACTTTTGTTGCAACTGCTTTATCCGATCCGGCAACCTCTTGTACCGGTGCTACGCGCAGATGTGCCATGACATCACTAGACGGCATAAGTTGGACACTTCGTACCACTTCAGTTGATAATGATTTTTCTTCTGTTACCTACGGCAATGGTCTTTTCGTTGCAGTGGCATATAGTGGTACAAATAATAGAATTATAACTTCTCCGGATGGCATAAATTGGACAACTCAATTTAATGAAGTAGACAACTCTTGGCGCTCCGTTACTTACGGCAACGGTCTTTTTGTGGCGGTTTCTTATGATGGAGTAACTAATCAAGTTATGACTTCTCCCGATGGTATAAGTTGGACTATACGCAATAACCCTGTTTACGACACTTGGCGTTCTGTAACTTATGGCAACGGTCTTTTTGTTGCTGTCGGTAATTCTGGAGACGGAAGCCAAGTAATGACTTCACCCGATGGGATAAATTGGACAGCTCGCTCAACGCCAGTCAATAATAAGTGGTTTGCTGTAACTTATGGCAACGGTCTTTTTGTTGCTACGGCTATGAGTGGCACCGGTAATCGAGTTATGACATCTGGCAAGCTAGATTCCACAATAATTCCTCACAACAATATCTACCAAGGTGGAATGACAATTATGGGTGGAGCTACTGGAACACTAAGTGTTGGAGTGTTAAATCCACAATCATTTTTCACTGTTGGTTCCACAACTGGAGCAACTTCTACTTCATTTTTAAATATTACTATTGATGGTTTGGTTGGTATTGGAACTTCTACTTTGCCAACCACTGCACTATCTGTAACTGGCAACTTGAGAGTTAGGGATCCAAACAATAATCGTTATGTTGTTGACTATTATTCAAGTAATTCTAGTTCCACTTTTGCTACGCTTGATTCTCAGGGCGGTGGGCTTAGGCCACTTAATTTTAAAGCATCAACCACAAGTTTTATAAATTATAAAACGAATACAATTTTTGGATATATAGACGCAAGTGGTAGTTGGTTTTTAGCAGGCTCATCTTCTACTGGAATAAGATTTAGTAGTGATTCGGCAACTAGCACAATTTTAAAACCCCAAGGTAATTTACTTTTAGCAGATGGAGGTGCAAGTGGAGCTGCAAGCGGGTATGTTTATTTACAGGCAGGTAGAGTTGGTATAGGCACAATAACCCCAAATTCTAAACTTCAAGTTGCTGGAAATATTCGCATAGGAACGCCATCGAGTTTGGGGTCTATTTATAATTATAATCACGAATGTCTTAAGGGTGTTTGTCCTTCAGATATACAACTAAAGAAAAATCTAGAACCTCTTGTGGGGACATTAGATAAAATCATTCAACTTAATCCAGTTTCTTATAATTGGCGAGCAGATGAATTTCCAGAACTTAAACTAGAGGGTGATAAAACTCAAGTTGGACTTATTGCCCAAGAGGTAGAAAAAATATTTCCCGAACTTGTTAGTTTCGATGGAAACGGATTCAAGGCGATAAATTATGGAACTGAACTTAGATTATATATTTTGGAAGCTATAAAAGAACTAAAAGCTAAAAACGATGCTTTAAAAGAAAGAGCTAAGGCTTTGGATTCTCTCTAGGGCTTTGAGGTAGCTTGTGGTTAAGCTATGTTAAATTCATATTTAAAATGCAAATGTTTGATATATTTTATAAATTTAAATTTTATTTAGCAGGCTCCATTATTTTTGTTTTTATTTTGTTTGGATTTTATATAAATATTCCTCTCCCTACCACCCTCGCCGCAGTCTTTGACTCTGACCTCATTCCCAAACAAAACAACATAG
>CAYHMC010000036.1:0-5866 GCA_964357615.1 uncultured Candidatus Saccharibacteria bacterium | reverse complement strand
CTTTCGCATTACCAATAAATTTTTCTAGAGCGAGTGAAGAAGTGGCTCTGGTTGAGCCTTTGGTTGAAGAAACCATTATCCAAGAGGTGGTGGAAGAAACAGTAGTTGAAGAAGTGGCGACAGAAGTAGTAATAATTACTGATTCTCAAGAATCTACCGAAGAAGAATCTGTACCCGAAGTACTCGACGACACTACAGCCCCAGAAACTCAAATAACTTCTATTGCAGAATCTGATCTAGTCACCTCTCCCACACTTTCAATTTATCCAGAACAGTCAGAATACTATCCAAATCAAACTATCTCCATCATTGGTAAATTTTTCAACGCTCTTTCTAGTTTTGTCTTAAATATTTTCGCCTCCGATGAGAGTGGTGTTACTACTTACACTGCCCCTCAAATAGATGTCACTTCTGACGTTGACGGCGGATTCTCCACCCCATTCACTCTAGACAGCACAGCTCACCCTACTTACACCGTTCAAGCTTTTGACCTTTCCAATAATCTCTTATCCCAAATAACATTCTTGGATCCACCACCAGTAGATCAAGATCCTGGTATTGGTTATGAAAAAGGTGTTTATAGAAATGATCAAGGAAAATGGACAACGGGTAATGCAGGTAGTGGCTATTTGGAAGGTGATTGGGTTCCTTACACTTACTCAATTACAGGTTTGGGTGGTGATGAAGATACAGTCCCAGATTTCAATGTTGTATTTAATCACTTTCAATCATCATCAGATTCTATATTTATCGATGGCTTTTCACATTTCTTATATTGTTGGAACTGTGGCGCTTTACCGGATGGGACAAATTTCCCATCAGCTCCAGATGATCTTAATTGGATTGATTGGACGCCACAAAATATAAATTATGAATATAACGATTCAACTCATACATGTAGTACCTTAGATTCTGAAGCTGATGGTCCAGCCGAATTTCATTGTTTCAATGTTGATAATGCAGATGATGTTATGTTCGGTTCGATTCCAGCTGGAAACGACAATACTCTCCGAATTTTCTATTTAGCACACTTATCTAGATCAAGTGATTGGTTAGCTGGTAATGAAGCTAACTTGGCTGGGGCCATGAACCCACCTACTACGGACGGTTTTCCTGAAGGCATCATTTCGGGTGCAGATGTGTATTCTGCTATAGATCCAGATTGGACTGAAGAATATAATGGTATGGGTTTTGCATCTGGCTCTTCAAGACATTTTAATTTACAAGACCAATCTGATGGACCAAATGGTGCTATAACGCTCCCAATTCCAACTGTTCCACCACCATCTGCCTCCATTACTCTAGACAAAGTTACTGACCCCTCTGGTAGTCAAACATCTTTCAACTTTACTACTACTAATTTACCTTCACCAACTAACCCTAGTTTAACTGATGTAGCTACACCTGTCGTCTGGTCTAATCTCGGTGCGGGTACTTACACCATTACTGAAGCAGTGCCAGGTGGTTGGGCATTAACAACTGCTGATTGTACTGGAGAAATTAATTCTGATATCACTCAAATTGACAATGGAATCTCAATCAATCTCGTTGGTGGGGAGAATCTTGTTTGCACCTTTACCAACACTCTTCAAACCGGAACTCTTCAGATAGTGAAGAGGGTAGTGAATGATAATGGTGGCACGGCTACTTATTCAGCCTTTGGACTCGATACTTCTGCTGGCTCTCTGATATTTGATGGGGGCGTTCCTGATGGAGATAATACCCTTAAATATACAAGCGAAGCTATTACAGTAAATACAGGAAGCTACTCTCTTCTAGAAAATGATATCGCTGGATATTCTGAAGGAACTTGGAGCTGTACTGGAGCTACTGCAAGTCCTACATCAATTAGTGCTGGCGCTGTTACAGTTCCTGCTGGAGTAGATGTAGTTTGTACCATTACAAACGACGATATCGCTCCTTCACTTACGCTTAATAAAATTGTAAATAATTCAACTGGTGGTAATGCGCTGGCAAGTGCTTGGACTCTTACTGCAGATGGTGATATTGCTGGCACTTTGACTGGTCCTGGGGCAGACAATAATAATGCAGATGTTGTAAGTGGAGTAGGGTTCAAAGCCGGAACTTACGTACTTTCTGAATCGGCTGGCCCAGCTGGCTATTCTGCCTCTGGTTGGACTTGTACAGGCAACGGTACATTTAATGGTGGGACTCCTTCTATTGCCCTAGCTCTCGGAGAGTCTGCTGTTTGTACCATTACCAACACTGCTATCGCCCCGACTTTGACCGTCGTTAAAAATGTCGTAAATGATAATGGGGGTAATAAAACTGTTACTGATTTCGACATTACATTAACTCCAAATGGTACAGAACTTACATTTGGTGCAGGCGTTCCAGCTGGAGCAAACACTTTTGCTTACACTGCGACCCCAGCAGTTCTCTCAAACACCCAATATATTCTTGCTGAAATTGATGTAGCTGGATACACAGAAGGGACATGGAGCTGTGTTGATAATTCTAATCAAAATCCTGTAAACCATCCCCTTACTCTTAACGAAGGACAGAATGTAACTTGTACTATCACAAATAATGACCAGCCGGGAGAAATTCACGGAATGAAATTTGAGGACATGAATGGAAATGGAACCAAAGATGGAGGAGATTTAGGCTTGTTAGGTTGGACAATATATCTAGATTTGGATGGCAACGGCTCTCTCGGTGGTGGTGAACCTTCAACTGTTACTGATGCGAATGGACACTACAGCTTCACTGGGCTTTCTGCCGGTACTTACAAAGTCCGCGAAGTTGGTCAAGCTGGCTGGACACAAACTACCGTAAATCCCAACGATGTGATTCTCGTTAATGGCCAAGTTGTAAACAATATTGATTTTGGAAACTTTGAACTAGTCACCATTGCAGCTGAGAAATTCAGTGATCTAAATGCCGACCATACACAAGATGGTGGGGAACCAAAACTTTCTGGGTGGACTATTCGTCTTGATAAACAAAATGACGCAAATGCACCAATCTGTACTGGTGGTGTTGTAAACGGAGAATTCTGTGAGAAAGTAACTAATGTTTCTGGTAATGTTTCCTTTACTGATTTAGGCCCAGGTACTTATATTGTGAGTGAAGTCTTGCAAGTTGGCTGGATTCAAACTCGACCGAATGAAGACTTTGGCGGACTCGGTGCTCAAGCAGATGGTACCTACATTCTGACAGTTTCTTCCGGCACCAATCCAACTGAAAGAGAATTTGGTAATGTTGAACTGGGCTCTATTACAGTTGTGAAGCAAACCGATCCAGAAAATGATCCAACCGTCTTTAACTTTACAGGCCATGCGGCAGGTAATATTTCTGATAATGGTCAAATCGTTGTAAGTAATTTACTACCGAGTACCTACACTTCTACTGAATCAGCTCTTGCTGGTTGGGACTTAACAAGTATTCAATGTACTGGTGACGCCGACAGTTCTGGTGATATTGGAACAGGGATCGCTACTTTCAAAGTAGCGGCTGGTGAAGATATAACTTGCACCTTCAATAACCAAAAAGACGCCAAGATAATTGTAGATAAAGTTACTTTACCAGCAGGCGACACGACTGAATTTGATTTTGATTCAAGCTGGAGTATAGACAATTTCACTCTTACTGATGCAGGCACTCCAGTTAACTCTGGTGATCTGAATCCTGGATTATATTCAATTGCAGAGTTAGTAGAGACTGGTTGGACACCTGCCCAAACTGTATGCGTAAGCTCTAAACTCGATTCCGAAACTGCTGGAGCAATCAGTCTACAAGCTGGTGAGACAGTAACTTGCACCTTCACTAATGTTAAAAATCCAAAAATCAGTATTGAGGAGAGCGCGACAAATGAAGTTAGTGACCCACATGAGTTTACCGTCACTGTAGGTCAGGAAGGAAGTGGAGGGTTTATTCCATTTTCAGGTGCTTTGGTTGATGTAGTCGTTACTCCGCCAGTTGGCAGTCTTGATAAAACTGATTGTAACAATGGTACAGATACTGATGGTAAATGTGTAGTAATGATTAATTCCGATGTAGCTGGTATATTTACCGCAATCGCCCGAACTCAAATAGAAATAGGTGGAGTTGTATTCAAACTTCAAACCAATGGAAATGGAGAAAATTCTGGCCCAGCAGTAAAACGATATGTTGATGGTTACATTACAATCACAGAAACAGCTACAAACAATATTCACGATGACCATGTCTTCACAGTTACTGTCACCCAAATTCCGAGCGGTTCTACACCTGCTCAGACTGCTAATATCACACCAAATGTAACTCCAACACCAGATCTTCAGAACGTTACAACTTGTGGTCCAGTAGTTCCATTTGTTAATAATGTTGCGACATGCACAGCAACAATTAACAGTAGTACCCCAGGAGTATTCACAGCTACAGCTGGAGCAATATTTACAGTTGGTGGAATTGAATTAACTCGATCTACTGATGGAATAGGCAGTAATAGTGGAGCTGCAGTAAAGACTTACGAGGCAGGAGCATTAAATGTTACAAAAGTTCTAGATCTTAATAATTATCTATTTGGTAGCAACATAAACACCACATTTACAGTGAATGTGACTGGCCCTTCATATGCAGGTCCAGATGGCCACGACGTTACTTTCACAGTTGTAAATGGAGTTCTACAAACACCAACAACCGTAACTCTTAGCCCATTAATTCCTGGTTCTTACACTGTTACTGAAGACGATCCTGGAGTTGCTTGGGAAGTAAGTGGTAATGGAAGTGTAAATGTTGTTGCAAATCAAACAGCTTCAAGAACAATCACCAATAAGGTTAAACTTCCAAGTACAAGGATAACAATGATTCCAGATGTGCAGGAAACTACACCAGGTGGCAATGTGACTCTCACAATTACGGACACAAATAATGGTGCAGTGCCAATAAGTTCTCCTGATGTTGAGCTTTATGCAAATAATGTCCTCACAGTTCCTCAACCTTTATATGTAAGTGGTGATGTAAACACTAACAATATAATGGATGTTGGAGAGACATGGACATGGACTTGGACAGGCACTATAAGTGTAAATACAGAATTTAAAGTAAACGGTATCGGAACTGACCCTCTTGGAAATCCAGTGAATGGCCCGACTTATGCTTCAGAGACAACTTCACAGACAATACGAATCATTGGTACCACCCGAACACTTGGCTTCTGGCAAACACATACAAATTTCACAACACATGTGTTCTACAACTCAATAACATCAGCATTCTTTATAGGTGTATCAACACCAGATTGTCCGTTGGTAACAGATTGTGTGGGTACGCATAAAGGAGTTCTAAAACTTCCTGCACAAGTATTTGGAGGTTTCTATGCACCAATAGCTAAGACAACTACTGGGACAAAGAGGGGCCCTGTTGATCAAGCTAGGATTCAAATGTTGCAACAACTACTCGCAGCTAAACTTAACTGTGCCGCATTTGGTTGCTCACAAGTCACTAAAGATTTGATTACCGCTTCTGATGCCGCTTATGCAGCTGTTTCTGGTAGCAAAAATACAATCATTACTCTGGCTGGACAGCTCGATGCCTTTAACAACAGTGGTGATGCTAATGCGATACCAGCAGAACTTCCAGCTACTGGAAAAGCAACACCAAGCTCATCCAAAGCTATCGCCAACACAGCTTTCTGGGATACTCCGTAAAGTTATTATTTAGGATTTTTCCAAAAACTACCCTTCGACAAGCTCGGGGTAGTTTTTGTTATGTACATTTTATGAACAACAAATAAATATAAAAAATAAAATTATGAAAAAATATGTGATATAATTAAGAAAAATTTAATAACACAATGAAATAAAGATGAAAAAATTAGTTTTTGGTTCTATTATTTTTTTGGGAATTATCGCCTCACTCA
>CAYHMC010000035.1:0-5871 GCA_964357615.1 uncultured Candidatus Saccharibacteria bacterium | reverse complement strand
TCGAGTTGGCCTTATTGCTTCGTGAGCTTCTTGAGCAAGTCGTGATTGTTTTTTAAATCGTCTTGGGGCATCTTTTGCATATTCATCGCCCAAGTTAATAGTTATCCAACTTTTTGCTCCCACAAGCGCACTTTCAGCCAAGTTAACTGAGTCGGTTCTCATATATGTTATATGTCCATTTTCATAAAGCCTTTGCGCAAACATCATAGTTTTTTTTGCAGAAAATCCAAGCCTATTAGCAGCCGCTTGTTGCAAGGTGCTAGTCGTAAACGGTGCCATTGGATTTTTTGCAACTTCTTTTTCTTCAACGCTTTCTGTTTTAACACTGCCACCTGATATACCTTTGACAATTTTCTCTGCATCTTCTTCTTTCTTTATATCCATTTTTGCAAGAGAAGAACCATTTATTTTTACAAGACCAGCGTCCACTCCATTTTCCAATAGAGCATGAATTGAATAGTAGGTCTCTGGTTTGAAACTTTTTATTTCTTCTTCTCGTAAAATTATTAAGTGAAGCGCAACGGATTGCACTCTACCAGCAGAAAGCCCCCCCATCATTTTTTTCCATAAAAATGGTGACAGTTTATATCCAACCAAACGATCTAAAACACGCCTTGCTTGTTGAGCATTTACAAGGTTAATGTCAATTGCTCGGGGTTTTTTTAATGCCTCCTGTATTGCTTCCTCTGTTATTTCATGGAAAACGATACGACTAAACTGATTGTCTGACATTTTCGCCTCTTCTTTCTTTTTTGACTTACTAATTCTTGCTCTCCCAGATAGCAACTCCTGCAAATGCCATGCGATTGCTTCTCCTTCTCGGTCTTCGTCGACTGCTAGAATGATTTCTTTAGCTTTGAGTGCTTCTTCTTTTAAAGCTTTTACGCGTTGAAATGCTTTTTTTGGTATAAGATACTGCACTTCAAAATTATGCTCTACATCAATTCCAAGTTTTGATCTTGGAAGGTCGCGAACATGGCCGAACGAAGATTCAACCTTATAACCCTTACCTAAAAATTTTGAAATTGTTTTTGCTTTAGTCGGGCTTTCAACTATAACTAATTTCATCCCGTTAGAAATAGGACGCGGACGCAATGAGCGTTGTACGTGCTACTGTGCTAAATATAAGAAACAAATCATTTGTATTTTTCATAATTTTTATTATGCGTCCGCTATTTCTTACGGGATTCATTCAATTTAAGACAAATTGTAATTATAAAATCACTACTAATTTAAACTTAAAACAAGCACAACGCTTAGTCTTGTCTCAATCTGTAACCAGATTCTATTTCTTCAACTATACCATAAATTAGAAATTCACCTATTATTTGGTTGATTTCTTGAATGGTCAGTTTAATCTCTCTAGCAATATTGTCAATCGCTTGAGCTTCTCTTGCATGTCTTAAAAAATCGTAAATTCTTTTTTGAGATTCTGTAAATTTTGTTTCATTTGATTTTAATGTTTTATTTTCGTTTTGTGGATTATTTTTAATTACACTTTTTATATTAATATTACTTCTCAAATTAACTGCAAAATCCATGCTAGGCAAAATAGATAAATCCTCTAATACATCCTCTAGTGAACTTACGAACCTAGCTCCATCTCTAATTAAAGCGTGCGAACCGGCGTATTGTGGATGTCCTGCGGGACCAGGAAAAACAAAAACCTCTCTTCCTGACTCAGCCGCAAGTCTTGCCGTTACAATTGCCCCAGATTTTTTTGGTGCTTCTATAACGATAGTCGCAATTGTGAGCCCTGCCACTATTCTGTTTCTTTCTAAAAATTGATGTGGTAACCCAGGTGTACCCGGCCCATATTCAGATATTATTGCTCCTCCATTTTCTAAAATTTTTTTTGCTAGATTTTGATTTTGAGCCGGATAAATTAAATCAATCCCTGTTCCCAAAACTGCAATTGTTTTACCGCCTGCGTCCAATGCACCACTATGAGCTGCAGTATCTATTCCCATAGCTAAGCCACTCACAATAACAAAGCCTTGCTCAGCTAATGATTTTGCTATTTTGCGAGCTAATTCAACACCATCAATCGTAGCTTTTCTTGTACCAACTATTGCCACTGCTTTATTAGTAAAATCATTAAAACTTCCAAGAATAAACAGCTTATTGGGAGGATTGGTGATTTCTTTTAATAATGGTGGATAACCAATATCGGCCAGATTTACGGCTTCATATTTCATCACACCTTTATATATCAAAGATTAAACTATTGCAAAATTCTAAAAGAGTGATAGAATTCACTGATATAAATTCTTATGAAAAAAGAGATTCATCCAAAATACTATAACGAAGCATTAGTCACCTGTGCTTGTGGTGCAAAGCATAAGATGGGTGCGACACACGAAAAAATAAGCGTTGAAATATGCTCTAATTGTCATCCCTTCTATACTGGCGAAGAAAAGCTAGTTGATACCGCGGGTAGAATTGAGAAGTTTAAAGCAAGAAAAGCTAAAGCCAAAACAACACTTCGCTCAAAGACAGAAAAGAAAGCCGTAAAGAAAGCAAAGAGAACAAAATAACACGAGCCTCTAAGCTATAATAAGCTTAACTTAAATTCGAACAAATATGACACAGAAAGTTATTGTAGAAGTTCGAGCTGGGACTGGCGGTGACGAAGCCGCTCTTTTTGCAGGGGACCTAGCTCGAATGTATCAAAGATACTCTGCAAAACGCGGATGGTCTTTTAATATATTAGACTCGAATCAACACGACCTTGGTGGTTACAAAACATTTGTAGCAAAAATTACTGGAGAAAATTGTTTTGCTGATTTAGGACAAGAATCTGGTGTTCATCGCGTACAAAGAATTCCTTCTACAGAAAAAGCTGGTCGCGTTCATACATCAACCGCAACAGTGGCGATTCTTCCAGAAGTAGAACCAACGGAGATTAATTTAAAAGACAGCGACCTTGAAGTAACATTTACTCGTGCTGGTGGACCAGGTGGGCAAAATGTTAACAAAGTAGAAACAGCAGTAAGAATTTTACACAAACCAACTGGCATTGTGGTTGGCTCACGAGTTGAACGCTCTCAGCATTCTAATCGAGAGCTTGCCATGGGCATACTTAGAGCAAAACTTTATGAATTAAAAAGAGCTGAAGCAACTGGTAATATAGAAGAAGTGAGGCGCGAAATGGTTGGTGGCGCTGAAAGATCAGAGAAGATTCGCACATATAACTTTCCGCAGGACAGAATAACAGACCATCGCATCGGAAAAAAGTGGCATAATATTACGCGTATTATGGAGGGAGACTTAGATCAAGTTGTTAAAGCATTTAAAAAAGCCAACTAATGGCTTTTTTAAATGCTTATCTTAATAACTTACACTTATTTATTGTCCACTTAACAAATCAATATCATCTTGAAATTGTCTTGCAGTTTCCATTACACGAGCTGCGTAAACATTTGTACACACTGCTCTAATTTTATATCCACAATAATATCTAGCTGCTGCAAGTTTTTCGTTGCTTGCCGCCCCTGCATCTTTTAAATAAAGCGAAGCTGCCACAAAAGCATCTGCGTTACTCCAAGGGTTTGCTGGAGTACTACCAGTAACAGATGCTATTTTTTCTTTATATAAATTCCAAGTTGATGGAATAAATTGCGCCGGACCCATTGCTCCACCATAGGCACCATCACTATTCGCACAAGAGACTAAAATTGGTTCTGGTGGTGATTTCCCAGCTTTTTTGAGCTCAGCAATAATATTTTTGAAGATTGGCAAATCGCGAGTAGGATGCATAGAAGTTTCTGGGCTACAACGACCAACATTTTGACCAAGGGCTGATTCGCGGTTTAAAATTGCCAAAATAAATGCTGAACGAACTCCGGTTGCATTTTCTGCATATTTTGCAAAGTCTAATGCTTTTTCAAATGTTAATTGTCCCCCACCAAATAATTGAAAAATTCTACTACGAATTTCAGCTGCTGTTTTTTTAGTAGTAGTTAATAAATCTTTGTATTTAGATTCTTGTCCTTTGGTAATCTGCAAAAGTTGATCTTTTGCAGATTTAGAACTTTGAATTGCGAGTTGTTGCGAAGCCTGAAAAGCACGAAGTGTTTCTGTATCGTTTCTTTGAATTGCTAGTGCTTCTTTTTTGTCCATTAATACTTCTTTTAGACTTACCACCCTATTCAATTCATCACGCAATTTATCGCCAACCAATATAGTGTCATTTATATTTCCAAAAAAATCTGATAGTTTCGGATTTGATAATAAAATTTCTATCATCGATGCCGTTTCGCTTTCATATATACTGCGAATTAAACCAGTAATAGCGCCCTTATGCTCTGCTATCTCAACTTCTGTTAAATTAATATCGCTTTGTGTTTTTTTAATACCACTATCTAGCTGAGAAATTGTTAATTTAGCGGCTTTAATTTGAAGATTTATTTTTGCAATATTTGTATTTAATCTAGTGATTTCTGATTTAAGTGATGTGCCCTGTTTTTGATATCTAGATATTGTAGACTCGTATTCGGCTATCTGGGATTCAAGCTCCTTAAGTTGACTTTCTAGTTCTTCGCGCTCTTTATCAGTTTCAGCAGCAAATATCTCATTTGATGTTGGTGCGAACAAGGAAAGCGACTTAACAAACAAGGAGCTAAAAAGAAAGTAAACAATTCCAATTACGGTTATTATTTTAACAAAAGTCGGACGAATAGAATAAGCACTTACCTTAGCACCAGAAAGATTGACAATATTAGGAAGCTTTAAATGAGCTTCACCACTTTTTTTCTCAATATCAATGAGATTTTTAGGACGCTGGAGCATTGCCTATATTATAACGAAAAAATCGGAAAAAAGTAATACTTGTCATAAATTATGTATTAATTAAATAATCTGTAAGTTATTTAATTAATACATAGAATGCTGGCGGGGGTTGAGAGGATTGAACTCCCGATTAGCGTTTTGGAGACGCTCGTGATACCACTTCACCAAACCCCCCTAAAACAATTTTTCTTAAAAATTGTTCGGGCGATCAATTCGCTTTGCGAATTGATTTAGCCTATTTTATAAAAATTTTATCATAAAAAACAACTCAATTAAAGAGCTGTTTTTTGTAATCACATAAGTATCTAAAAAGTTTCTAACGCTTTGTTTCTTTGTGTTTTGTGTGCAATCTACACCAAGAACAAAATTTGCTATATTCCAATTTACGCTCTACAAGCTTCTTATTTTTTCTAGTCCAATAATTTATGTGTTTACACTTTTCGCATCTAAGCTTTATTAAGTTTTTAGAAAATTTTGAATCAGCCATTTTTGGTTTTTTTACATCAAAAGCTTAAAACACATAATACATTTAATTTGATAATAAATCAAGCTACTTTGGAGCCACCTCCGAGATTCGAACTCGGGACCTTTGCTTTACAAAAGCACTGCTCTACCGCTGAGCTAAGGTGGCGATTTATCTGAGCCAATGGCCGGAAATTAAACATAGTTCGCAACTCTGCGAACTATTGGAAACCCATCGGTTTCCAACTTCCGCCACGGGGAAACTCCCGTTTCCCCGACCCCCTTCCCGTTCAAGTCCGAAAGGGATTTGGAGCCAATGGCCGGATTTGAACCGGCGACCTACTCCTTACCATGGAGTTGCTCTACCGACTGAGCTACATTGGCATGCTTCAAAAATTGTATCAATTATTGAATTTTTTACAATACCAATCTATACTATAGCTTATAAATGCGGAGATGGCAGAGCGGTCAAATGCACTAGACTGTAAATCTAGCGCCTTCGGGCTACGCAGGTTCGAATCCTGCTCTCCGCACTAGTTGACAAAATAAAAAATATATAGTATTGTATCTTTAGTTCAAAATGTACTGAGGGAAAATTCATGAAACAGATAGATCGGA
>CAYHMC010000034.1:0-5882 GCA_964357615.1 uncultured Candidatus Saccharibacteria bacterium | reverse complement strand
ACCATTAATAAGGCCTCGACCAAAAATATTTTTAAACAAAAATAAAGACTTGTATTTTTTATGCAGCTTACGCACAGGACCAACCGTATTATCTTCGTCAAAGTCAAAGATTACTATGACTTCGTGTTTTGGCTTTACAGTTCTATTAATTTCCTCTATCTGTTCAGTAATATTATCCCCTTCATTATAAACTGGAAGAATAATACTAACTAAACCTTTTGTCATTTTTTCATCCCATATCCAATTACCCATGCACCAAAAAATCGGGAAAAAGGAGTTTCTCCTAAAATGCCGTCTAAAATATTGTAAACTTTAAGTAGAGGCTTAGTTCTCCCTTCAATATAACAATAGGCAATGCCGGATTTTATTTGAATTTTTGTTCTAAACCCTTCATTTGAAAAAGTTTTTCCAACTTCTTTTACTGTCAATAACCTTTCGTTAGATGTTATTCCTATTGATGAATAAAAAGGGGATGATTTAGAACGATAAAGCCAAAACGCTGGGTTAAAAAAATGAGGATCGTAAGAAAAGAAAGTTCCTCCCGGTTTTAAAATTCGATAAGCTTCTTTTGCGACTAATTCGAAATTAGGAAAATGGTGTAATATACCCGAATAACAGGCAACGTCTACAGAAGATGATTTTATTTTTAAATTTTCTATGTCACCTAGCATAAAATCAATTTTGGGAAAATCCTTCTTTGCTCTTTTGATGCATCCTGGTGAAATATCAACCCCAACTATTTTACAGATTGAATAAGACTTACATAAGTAACTGGTGAACGCTCCGCTTCCGCAACCCAAATCGAAAATAATCTTATTTTTTCGTGGCGGAATAAGATCGGTCATCCACGACATCATTTTTAAATATCCGTCTTTATCGAAAACGTCATATCCACCCTGCTTGTCAAAGTGGTCAAAAAATTTTATTTCGGCTTTTTTATTTTGCAATTTCATAAGGTAATAATTCGTTAATTTTACATATATTCTGGCTCTAGATGCTAGAGACCAGCTTTGTTATCATATTGGGCACAACTTTCAAAGCACAATGAATTTTTCCAAGAATTTACCGCTCTTATTTATTATTTCGGCAATGGTTGTTAGTTTTGCCTTAAGGTTTTATGCACTGGGTCGCGTGCCAAATGGTTTATCGCCAGTCGAAGTTGATGTTGGCTACAACGCTTTTTCTATAATCAAAACTCACAAAGATGTATACGGAAGAGTTTTCCCACTATTCTTCCAGTCACTAGACGATTATAAACCTGGACTGCCGATATACTTTTCGGTAATTGGTATAAAATTGTTTGGATTATCAGAATACTCAATAAGAGTGGTCCCAGCACTTTTTGGCGCACTTACCCCGATCTTATTTTTCTTTTTTGCTAAACTACTTTATCCGGAGAATAAAAAATTTCCTTTTGTCATATTGATTTTAGCCACATTTGAACCCTGGGGTATAGCAATTTCAAGAGCCATGATTTTTTACTCGGAGTATGTCTTTTTGTGTTTACTAGTTTTAATTACATTTTTGATAGGTATGAAAAAAAATATGAAGAATGTTTTATATATCTCAGGAGCACTTTTGGGTCTTACGCCTTATGTTTATTATTCGTCATTTATTTATATGCCGCTTCTTTTTGTGGCTGTAAGTTTAATTTATAAGGATTTTATATTTAAAAATTTAAAGACTTGCACTATTAGCTTATTGTTTGTTCTTGTTGTTTCTTTTCCGGCCATATCTCTTTACTTAAATCCTCAAACCAGAAACCGTTTTAACGCAATTTCTCTCTTTAATCCGGATACAACTTTAACACTTTCAATAAAAGAACAAACGGGTGACATTAAAGAAAAGTTACCCTTTTCCGGCTATGTTCATAATCGTAGACTTATTTATGCTAGCGCTTTCCTTGATAATTACTTCGATTACTTCAATTTAGATTATCTTTTTGTTAATGCAAAAAACATACGTTATTTTTATACAAACTATGTCGGTCTTTTTTACCTCATTGAGACACCATTCTTTTTGTTTGGTTTATTTAAAATAATCACAAGGAGGGAAAAAAATGACTTATTAATATTAGCTTTTATTATCATTGGACCTATTTCGGCAGCTGTCACACTTGGCTCACCATTTCCCCATAGAGGGCTGCTTTTTTTAATAGGCGTTCAAGTCGTTTGCGCGCTTGGCCTAACTACATTTTTTGATAATTTATTAAAAAGAAAGCAATGGCAATATAAAGCCGCAAGCATTCTTATAATTTTTGCTTATTTTTTAAATGTGTACTTTTTCATTCATCAATATTTTATTCATTCACCACAAGAATTCAACGCTGAAAGTAACAACGGTGCATGGTTTTCAACTGTAAAGAATGCAATACCAATTGTTAACAGAGAAAAATCAAAATACGACAAAGTTGTTTTTTCCTGGGCACAAGGGAGACTTGTCCCTCCCATTTATTATCTTTTTTATAATCGAATTGATCCTCAAATCATTCAAAAAAAGGCTCTTCTTTGGACTAACGAACCGCCTTCATATAAACAAATATATTCTCAGATAGATAATATAGAATTCAGACCAATTAACTGGGAGATCGATAAATCGCTTAAAAACACCTTATTTATTGGTTACCCTAGTGATTTTCCAAAAAATGTAGAAAATATAATAGATAAAAGTTACGATCTAAATAGCCAAACACACTTTATTTTTGTTGAATCTCAATAAGATGTATCTATTAAAAAGGAAAATTGACGTTTGTTATTTATTTTTAGCGGTTGTTTATTGGACTTGCATATTTTTAATTTCACCATTGCAGGAAACAGGTTTTTTAGATGATTTTGCATATGCACAGAGTGTTAAACAGCTTGTATTTGAACACAAATTATTTGTTTCAGATTGGAGCAGTGCGTCATTGTTATTCCAAATTATTTATGGCTATTTATTTAGTTTATTATTTGGCTTTTCTTTTAAATCCCTTCATCTTTCTACAATCACCCTTCTTTTCTTCGGAATCTCCAGTTTTTATTTAACGTTAAAATTCCTAAAATTTGATCGCACAGTATCTTTATTAATTACATTATTTTTACTTTCAGTACCTTGGTATTTGTTTTATGGGTTCTCTTTTTCAACAGACGTTCCTTTTGCTTCGCTGCAAATGATTGCGGTTTATTTTTTTACAAAAGGTTTTATTAAAAGAAATAATAAAGATTTTCTGTTGAGTTCTATTTTTATAGCATCCTCATTTTTAGTCAGGCAATTAGGAATAGGTATTTTAATTGCAGGTGTGCTAACGCTAATAATTACAGCAATAAAAGAAAAAAATATTACTATAAAGAACTTTATTAGCTTTTTATTTCTCCCTTTATTGCTTTTTATCGCTTACTCCGTGTGGCTCAGTAATGGTAATAATACCGTTGCTCAGCTACTTGTTAGTCAAAGAATTACCAACAATCTGCACCCTAAATTATTATTTTCAGATCTTAACGGGTTAGTGCAAGGATATAACCTCACTTTCCATCGTCTGGTTTTCTACTCTTATGAGCTTCTAGGTTTTCTTGCAATATTTTATATTGCTATAGGCCTGCCACTAAAATTAGATATACTTTTTAACAAAAAAATATTTATTAAATTTTTAGCTGCACTAGTTGTTATAGTTTCTATAATCAGTTTTGATATTTTTTTTAATTTCTCAAGATTTGGATTATATGTTCCTGGTGTCCCAGTTAGATATTTAAAATTTGAAACATTATTTCCAATTCCATGGACTCATGTTTGGAAATTATTAGTAATTATTGGAATTTTAATAGTAGCGTACTCTATTTCTGTTTATAAAGAATTAAATCATATCAATGCCAAGTTCAAAGGAAATGTCAATGAAAACAAACCACAGAAAGAAATTTTAATGTTCTTTATATTATTGTGCGCAGTTCAATTAATAATGCTTACTTTGCCTCTGGAAATGTACGCAGAGTATGTTATTTCTCTACTGTCTGTTTGGATACTTATATTTTCACTTACAATTTACAAACAAAAATTGTCTACGATTTTTGTTGCTCTAATAGTGTTTTTACTACTTATTGATATGATTCAGATAAACAAATTAAATTATCAAATAAATGGTCGGAAGTGGATCGAAGGAATGAATTTTGTTAAAGATGGTTATGACCCAAATTATATCGATATTAAAAATTATGCTTGGCCACGATGGTTCGTATATGACATTTGGATAAAAGAAGAAATTCAGATAGCAGGGAACAAGAAAAAAGTAAATAATGTTTATTATGGTGTTACCGTACCAATTAAGTATGTAATATTTTCAGAATTTGATAGTGTTAAGGATAAGGGTAATTTAATAAAAGTAATTAATAAAAACATTTTGTTTGTCAATACAACTGTGTCAATTGGAGAACTGTATTAAGGTTCTTTTATCTCCAGTATGTCTATGTAGGGTCCTGTTCTTTCCAATGAATACATCGAAAACTTAATCAGAGACTTTGGGAATTGGAAACTTAAACGAGGATCAAATAGCGGGTCCGGTGGATAAAGTATTCTAGCTCCGTTTTTGGGAGCAAAATGTGCACTAGTTTTAAAAACCTCTGGATTTTGGCGATAAATGCTTTCATCTGGATCAAAATAAACATCGACAACGTATTCCACTGGATAATCTCTTGTTGCATTCCTAAGTTGTTCCATCTTATTCTTTCCCTCAAAGTTACTTGCGTAGATAATATTTCGGATATTATCGGAGTCTTGATCTCCAATTATTGGAAGCAGAGTTTTAAAATAATTTCTATTGACATTTTGCACTTGTATAATTGCGTTTTTATTCGGAACAAAAGTTTGATATCTTCCACCAATGTACGCAATCGGAATATCTGGTGAAATATTCTGATTAACCCAGTTGCGTGCCTGAATAAACGTGGGAGTTTTAAGATAAAGATAATTCCACCAAACTGAGTTAGTACTCGCCAAAAATAATAACAAGATGAACACTAATTTCCATCTGCCAAATAATAAATTAATTGCGAATGCAGCAAAGGGGATAAGTAGAAGAATTATCGGTAGTAAATATCTCAATAGTGGGTGAAAAAACAGAGATGCAAATAAAAAGTACAAGATTATGTAAAAAACAATTTCTTTATGAGTACGTTTTTTCAATAAGTACAAAAACATTCCTACCAGCCCAAAAAAAAGAATAATCCCATCAGTAGTTACAAAACTTGCTAAAAAATATAATGATAAATTTTCATGGAGTGTTCTAACAAAAGAACCCCAAAGGTTATCACTACCGGTAAGCAAATCAGCCAAAAACTTGTCTTTCAAAAGGAACGATTGGTTATTACCTATGGACTCAATCAAACCTTTTCTTAAAGTTAATAAACTAAAGACAATAATCATCAAAATCGAAATTACAAAGCCCAAGAAAAAACTAAATGACTTCTTTTTTGTAAAATTAATAAAAATTAACGGAAAAACCAAAATCCCAACTTGGTGAAATCCATATGAAAATGCAACTAAAATAGGAGAAAAGATCCGTCTGTCTTTTAAAGCAAGATAAACAGCCAAAACAAGAAAAAACAAAGAAGCAGACCAAGGCCTGCCAAAATGGGATATGTGTACAAGGTTAAAAGAAACGGCTGTTAAAAAGGCAGCAATTAATGCAGTTTGCTTGTTTTTAAAGAGTTCAAGAGTCATTTTATATATTACCAATATAGTAAGCGTTCCAAAAAAAGCAGAAATTAATCTTGGTATAAAAAGAAAATAACCTTCATGGGTAAGGATAAAAATTTCAAAATCAGAAACGTTTTGAATAAGCCCAACTATTTTCATTACTAAAAAACTTGCAACAAGAAAGGGTATTTGAACATACGCTCCAAGAGGTGTGTAGT
>CAYHMC010000033.1:0-6208 GCA_964357615.1 uncultured Candidatus Saccharibacteria bacterium | reverse complement strand
TTTAAAATCGGTTCCTAAACTGTTGTCGGAACAAATTGAATTTCAAGTCGTCCCTCTTCTTCTCTTGCTACTTCAAGTAAATCGTTAACTAATTGTATTAGCCGTTCGTTTGCCGCAATGGCTTTAGTTAAGTATTCCTTATTTGTGCCTTTAACTTCCGCAGTTTTATCTTCGAGAACCAACTGGATAAATCCTTTGATGGCGGTAACAGGAGTGCGAAGTTCGTGTGCGGCAACGAAAACAAATTCTTCTCGAAGTTCTTTAAGTTCTTTTAGCCCACTCATCATTGTATTAAATGCTTCGCCCAAATCTTCAATTTCGTCTCCTGATGTAACTTGAACTGGTTCATCAAATTTTTCTTCTGAAACGCGCTTTGTTCCGCTTTGCAATGCTCTAATCGGAGTTAATATTTTGCTTGTTAAATAAAAGCTAAGTATTGCAGTTAAAATAACAGCAAGTAATGTAAATAGAATGAATTGTTGCGTGAGTTGTACAAAAAGCTTATCCGCATCTACAGAAGAAAGCTCAACAAATATTCCTAATTTTTGGCCCAATCCAACAACACTTTTAATTGCGCCAGAGCCAACAACAGGTTCACCCCAAAAACTTTCATAACGGGTTTGTCCCTCTGTTCTTATCGTTCCAGGAAATAATTTACCACCAACTATTGGTGATGCGCTTAGGTTTAAGTTGTCTGGAACTTCTTTCTCGGAATGAGCAAGTAGCACCCCTCTGTCATCTGTAATATAAATATACCCAGTTCTAGCATTAGCGCTTTCAGCAATTACTTTACTAAGTCGCTCTTTTAAAGTTGAGCTTGATGACTTATTTGAAGAAAATTCTTTATCCAAATCGTTTCCTACGCGCACTATTATATCAAATTGCCTCGCATCAATATCAGATTGGTGCCAAGTGTCAAAAAGATTCAAGGAAAGTGCCCCAGTTACCAAGGGAACAAAAGACACAAGAATAAAAAAAAGTACCATTCTTGTAAGCAGGTGCATCCCTCTTTTCTTTTGTTTTATTTTGTTTGGTGTTTCTGCGTCGCTCATGACCATAAATAGAGTTTCAATTATCTTATATCTTATTGAACTTAAGACTTATCCACTTTCTGTATAATTGTAACACAATGATTGGCTGTGTTATATTTGTAGTAATAGTTTATGCACAAGAAACATATTATTTTGTTGAGCGTCTTGCTAGTAGTTCTCACTACAGTTTATTTGTCACTTCTTTCTGTAAAAAATGGCACCAGCGTTGGCGTTACTGCAGACAATGGTAAGGGTAATGACAATAGTTTGCCTGGCGGAATTAGTGCTAGACTCACTGGTCATGGTGAGTCAACTAATTTAAATTTTAAAATTACTATTGCGGCTGTAATCAATGCGAATAAGGATATTGCTGGTGGAATATCCGGTCAGACAGTTACTTTTAAAAGTTTTAAGGGTGTAGTCACCGAAGTTGTTCCTCCGACTATTGATAAGGATTATTGGTGTATTAATTCTATAATTAGAGACCCAGAAAGCGCTGTAGGAATTAACTGGATTTGGTTTGTTAAAGATGTGGGACAAGCTGGCGATCAAGTTTCTTTTGCAAGTGGTTTAGATTTAAATTGCTCTAATGTTGGTGAGCCCGTGCAGCCATTTGAACCTCTTACAAAAGGTGATTTTAAAGGCGAGGTTCGTAATTAAAATTTCAATTTGCTATAATTAAAAATAAAAATATGAATATTAAACGAGGTTTTACCTTTATAGAAATATTAGTTGTGATTGCGGTGCTCGCAGTGCTTGCTGCTATAGTAATGTTAATTATTAATCCGGCGGAATATTTGCGTCGTGCAAGAGACGCTCAAAGGTTAGGGGATGCCGCTCGGATTACACAAGCTATGGCACTCTATACATATGGAACTGCTTCGCGTCCAATAAATCAAGATCCTGACGGCCCAAAGTTTCCGCTTATTGGTTCACCTCCAATTACAGATTCTTGTATTAACGACCCAATCCCACACAGACTTTTCGTTTCTGTGCCAAATGATAATGGAGAAACAGCACCTTCTGCTCCAACAGATTGGCAATATACACAGGTTTCTTCAACTAAGCTTCGCGCTGTAGATGGAAACGGATGGTTGCCTGTGAATTTTACAGAAGCCCCTTCTGGTCAAACTCCGTTTAGCGTTCTTCCGGTTGACCCAGTAAATACTTTTGCATCAGGTTATTACTACTCATATGGTTGTGGCTCTTGGAATATAAATATGAATTTTGAATCTCAAAAGTATCGCGATGAAGTATCTTCGGTTGACCAAGGTAGATTTGATAATGTTTATGAAATTGGTTCTGATTTAGCCGTTCTTCCTGAACAGGAGAGATATAATGTTTCGTCGACTGACTCAAATCCAGATAGTTTGACTTATTTATCTCCAACCGCGAATGGGTATTATTCAACGAATTGGATAGGTAGTCCGAATGTTGGATCTGATACATATGTGAATATAAATGATCCCTATCTTTCCCCATCAGACTCAACTGTTATAAAATCTACAACTGCCGGTGATCATCGTTCGTTTGTATTGCAAGATATTTCTGATGCTGGGACAATAACTGGCGTGCGGGTTGTTTTGAGAGCGGATAAAACTTCCTTCGCTAGCTCATATGCTATTAATGCTCGTCTTTATGAATCTTCAGGTGTCGTCATATATACTGGTCCAAATACTTTTCTTAATACCACAGGGCATACAAATACCTGGACTAAATTTACTAGCCCAACTCTTACATTAAATCCCTCAACGGGTAATCCGTGGACAGTGTCCGATATAAACAACTTGGAGGTTGGCGTACTTAATATTACTACTCAAGCTTCTGGTTTTGTTCAAGTTTCACAAATATACCTTGAAGTTGACCATCAATAGTTTTGTTTTTCGCCTTATTAAATTAATTTATTTCTAATGAAAAAACATCTTTTTAGTTTTGTTGTTGTGCTATTGTTTGTTTATGCTTTTGCTGTTGAAGCTGATTTAGAGCCAGTCAATTATAAAGCTCGTTTAACCGGACATGGTTTCTCAGCTTCTTTAAATTTCGATGTTGTTATTTCGGGTGTCCAAGTCGGAGAAAGCAATGTTCATGGAGAGACGATTATCCATCGCGATATAAAAGCTGATATTGTTGAAGTTATTCCACCAATAAATAATGACTATTGGTGCATAAATTCAATTGTGCGAAATATTTCAGGTATCGATGGTTATAATTGGATATGGTTTATTAAAGATATTCCTAGTGGTGATGAACTTTCATTTGCAAGTGGGATGGGTTTAACTTGTGATAATGTTGGTGCTCCCGTACAGCTATTCGAGGTTCTTACTGGGGGAGATTTTAAAGGAGATATAAAGTATTTTTAATATAATCTGAATAATCTTTTTGTTGAGTCCTCTATTTTATAGGGGGCTCTTTTTTGACATTTATTGGAATATATGTTATTATCTAGCCAGAACCCCAGAAGTAAATAGGGGAAACAAGTCTCGGAGGGTTATAAAATGAAGCGCTTTTCTCGTGTGATGACGACTGCTGTATTTATTTGCGTTGCTCTATTCGGCGTTGCGCATGCGCAGAGCAATACTTATCTTACGGGTTATGGTTTTTCCACTAATCTCAATATGGATGCATCGATTGCTGTTTCTGTCGCGGTCGATAACACCATTCGTGGTCAGACCGTTTCCCAGAATAATTTTACTGGAAATGTAATTGAGTTAGTTGCTCCAGTCGGTTTAATCGACTATTGGTGCGTAAATGCATCCGTGAATGGTGCTCCTGGTTATAACTGGATTTGGTTTGTTAAAGATCTTCTGGCTGGTGACCAGCTTTCGTTCGCAAGCGGATTTGGTTTGACTTGCGCTAATGTTGGTGCGCCAGTACAGCCATTCGAGCCAGTCGACACTGGTGACTTCACTGGCGAAATCGTGGCCGACACTTGTGCGGGTGATCTTAGCCAATGTGAATCTGATCTTGCGACTGCAAATTCTGCGCTTGCAACCTGTAACTCAAATCTTGGCCAATGTCAGGCCGATCTTGCACAATTTCAGAGTGGTTGTAATTTGCCACCACTCACTTATCCCTACGAAGCACAGCTCACTGGTGGTGGAATTCTGACTGGTGGCAAACTTAAGTTTGCCGTTAAAAAGCCATTAGCTGAAGCCGTTTCTGGTACGGTGAAGTACCCGAGCGGAGTTACCACGATGGCGATTGACTTGGTTCCGCCTCACAGTTGCGTGGACTATTGGTGCGTCAAAGACGCAACCGGTCTCTGGTTCGTTAGAGACAACGGTACTGGCTGTGACCTCGTCTCTCGAAGAGTGGGTGCTGGTCTTTCTTGTGTAACGGATGGACCAAATTCTCCCTTCGAGCCTATTACTTCAAGCGATATTAAGGGTAAAATTCGCGGTATCGATAAGACTTGTCCCGCGTTGTAATTAATTAGCTCTTCTCATGATATGTACGCCCCCAACTATTTAGCGGGGGCTTTTTTATTCCCCGCTAAATATAAGCATATTAGTTCTAATGTTCTTGAGAACATTAGAACTAATTAATAAAATTGATCCCGCTACCTTAACACAGCAATGAAATTTTATCGGTCATATTACTAAATTACTTGTTGTATATCAGCATTGAAAATAAATACAGCGTCCAATATAAATACTGTTTTAAGGTAGCGGGGTTGACATTTTTTATTATTTTTGGCATAATATAAAACAGCTTATGCCACAGCATGGAATGGCATAAAACCAAAGGAGAGCAGAAAAATGAGAGCTTCACGATTCGGGTTTGCGATACTTCTGGTTTCTATTTCTTTCGCATTTATTTTGAATGGATGCATCTCGGCCTCTTATGGTGGCGTTAATCAAAAACAACAGGCGAATATTTTGAAGGGGAAAACTACCAAAGTGGAAATTCTCCGTGTTATCGGAAATCCAGACCAGACTATCGACCTTGGTCGTGGCGAAGAAGAACTTTCGTATGTTCGTGAAGAATATTCTGCCACTAGTCTTACTTCCAAAAATACAGAATTTTGGCTCAAAATTCGAAATGGCGTGGTGGAAGATTTTGGTGAGAGACCCACCACCAAAGCACACAGATACGGTGCATTGGGAATGTAGTTTTTCGATAACCTTTTTAGTAAGTTTCATGACGGAATGAGCGGTGCAATATTTGTATCGCTTTTTTATTTCCTCAATTATCTTTTTGCAACATAGCGAATACTTGTAAAACTGGTATGTATAATGTAAAAGTAATATCAGATTGGAAAGGAGACAAATCAATGGAATCAATTCAATGGGAACACAGATGGGCGATTCTTGATCTTAACGAAGGAGGTAGTATAAAAAGTTTAGGAATTGATGGTTGGGAGGCTGTTGGTATGTGTACTTCTACGAGTGGACAGATACTTATCTTTTTCAAGCGACCAATCGGCTGGAAGAAGCCAGAAAGAAAATCATAAACTATCTATCTCAGAAGATTATTTAGGCCTGCATTGCGGGCTTTTTTATGCCCTAATTATCCCCATATTCTATTGACTAATATTTAGGCTTTGATATATTTAATCAATTGAGATTAGGGGCTTGCAATATTAGTTTAAATTTATTACAATACTAAGACGAAAATGTTACTTATTTTAAATACACCACTTACAAGCGGCTCCTAGCCAACTTTTTGGGTTTGTACTAAAAAGAGCTGCTTAAAACCAGCTTTTTTTAATTCTTAAAATCAATTCAAAAATAATTTTCTATAGCGGTTTTCTCTGTGACAAATCAGAGAAAACCATTGTGGAAAATCAATTGATTACCACAGTGTTAATTTGAAAAACAATCTTGAAATTCTTAGTTTAGAATTTTAAGAATTTATATATAAAATTTTTCTTGTTTTTAGATAAAAACAAAATAACATACATATTTATTCGCATTTATATGTATGGTGTACATCAGCATTGGGATGGTCGGTAAATATTGTATAGCTTATGTTATACGATAATAAGGGCGTATGGTGGATGCCTAGACACTAAAAAACGACGAAGGACGTGGCGTAGCGACGATATGTTTCGGGGAGGTGCGTAGCAACCTGTGATCCGGAAATTTCCGAATGGGGAAACCCTCTGTGGCAAAACTACAGAACCACTCTAAAAGGTGGAGTATACCCGCTGAAGTAAAACATTTCAGTAAGCGGAG
>CAYHMC010000032.1:0-6239 GCA_964357615.1 uncultured Candidatus Saccharibacteria bacterium | reverse complement strand
GGGAATGTTAAAAACGTTACAAAGAAGATTGATTTTTCAATTGCTTTTGATAGGTGATCTTTGTGTTCTTGTAGACGTGAATAAGCGGGAAAGGTTACTTTATTTACATTATCCATGAAAAACCTAAGCGGTAAAAATGCCCATTTTTGAGACCAACCAATGTATCCGATTTGTGAAAAAGGTAGTATTTTTCCAAGAAATATTGTTAAAAGATCATCTTTTAAAAGTGCGAGGATGCTGTTTAATTGAAAGGGTAAACCAAACGAGGTGAGTTTCTTTGCACTTTTTAAATTAAAGGCTAAGGACGGCTTCCATGGGCAAATGGAATATACTATTATTAGACCCACTACTCCTCTTGCCAAAACTGCCCAACTAAAAGAAGCTATTCCAAACTTCATAAACGCCAAGGTTACTGCAATGGTGTAAAAGATTATATTTTCGGCAATTTGTGGAATTACAAGTCGCGTAAAATCTAGTCTTCTTTCTAAAATAATGGAAGGTATTGTTTTGAGTGATGACAAGAATAATGAAAATATGAGAAACCTAAGAAGCATTAGGCCTTTTGGATCTAAATTGTAAAAATGTGCAATCTTAGATGAAAAAAGAAGACCAAGTACAACAAGAGTTACTATTATAGTTTGCTGAATCGTAAAAGTTGTTGCCAAGTCGCTTTTGGTTGGCTCTTCTTTTTTTTGAATAAGAGCGGCAGCAAGTCCGATGTCTGAAAAATATATAAAGAAATTTAAAAGTGCTGAAACTACAAAAAAGACACCAAATATCGATGGTTCTAAGAGTACGGTTAAAATAAAGGTCGCAATAAAAGTAAAGGCTTGAATAAAAAAAGTCCTGATAGTAAATGTGACAACTCCGGAAACAGCCTTTCTCTTTATTATTGCCAAATCCAGTTGTTCTTGGGTGTCTGTCATATATTTGTTCTTTTTAGATTAACCTTTTTTATTAAAATTAGATACCATAAAAATATGATTATTAAACCTATAATTGATATTTCAGAAATTAGATTAGCCAAAGATCTTAATAATGTATTTTTAAATTCGATATCAACTTGCGATACACCATTTTTAAGATTAAATGTTATTAATTTAAGTTTATTATCACTAGATATTGGAACTTGTTGATTGTTTACCTTAACAACCCAGCCCGGAAAATCAAATATATTGACTCTAATTATAGAGGATGTTTGCGCATTAACTTCAAAAGAGATTTTCGTTGGTGTTGATTGTATATTGCCAATTGTAGCTTCGCCTTGTTCAACTTGTGCTCTTCTTACTGGTATATCTCTTTTAGTTATGTCGACAATATTGGTTCCAAGCGGGCTTTTTTTAAGAGCTACGCCTGTAGGAAGGTATTCAAAAGAAGATAGAGAGACTTCCCAATTAATATTTTCTGCTGTTGTTGCTTTTTTGTCCGTAAGATCTGTTCTATAAAACTGCGGGCTAAAAAGCTTTAAATTAGTAAAAATTAATAAAATGCTTAAGATTGATAGTGCTAATATTCTTAATATAGGCAATTTTAATAAGTATATAAAAGCACCAGCCAAAATCGATGTAAAAAGAGCCGTAAATGTTAATAATCTCCAAGGAAACTGAAGATAACCTAAAGGCGGCAACAAATCCCAAATAATCTTTGAATAATATGTTGTCATAAATGCAGAAAAGATAAATAGAGTAACAATTGCTGTAATTAGATAAAATTTTCTTGAAATTGTAGGTTTCTTTTTCAATTTAATAATTAGTATGCTTGAAAGAAGAAAGCTTAAAATCGAAACAATAATATGTAATTTACCAACTTTAAATGAAATTCCATCAGTAAGTCCGGCACTTGACCCTCCAAAACCCCATTGCCAATTCCAGAGTTGCTGAGGGTAAGCAAAATGAATATTATATGCCGCAAGATTAACTAAAAGAATATCATCTACAATTGTGAATTTTTTTTCAAAAAGTGCCGGTAAATAGAAAAACGCTGATAAGCCGGCTGTGAGTAAACTAGTTAGACAAATTTTAATAAATAAATCTCTTTTTTTTGAATTTGTGAGAAGTAAGAACAATAAGTAAAAAAAGATAATAAGCATGAACGGCAAGAAAATTAAGTTATGGGTAATCATTAGAAGTGAGAGAAATATTGATGCAAGATATATATATAAATTTTTGTTTGTTGCTGAGAGTTTATAATATGACCATAAAATTAAAGGCAGCCAAACAAAAGAAAATGATTCAGCTAATGCTCCTCTAACATAGACGTCTAGAGCACGATACGGAACAAGCATGTAAAAAAGAGAGCTTGTCAGTGCTGCTGTTCTTCCCCAAAGTTCTTTTGTAAATATGTAAATTGAAGTGCCAGACAAAAATATACTTAAGAAAAATACTATCTTTATACTATCTATAAATCCAAATCCTAAAATATGTATAGACTCTCCTAAGATGTAAACGAAAGGAGGATAAAAAACAAAAAGGGGGTATCCAAAACCAAAGCCTAAACTACTAACCCATCTTACTGGAAATTGACCAGATTTAAATGCCTCGTTGAATAGAAACAACCTCGCTACTTGTTGGTCATCATGCATGGTATACAAACCAGGTTTTAAAAGAGGCAAGGCCGATATAACTGATATGATAATTATAATCAGCACCGGAAGAATATTTTTAAACATTATTGTATTTTTAGAATGATGTAGTTATTATGTCAAAGATCTTTACTATTAAACAATAATACTAAATCCATAATGTTGATACTGCAATTTATTGAGTTCATATTATTTGCTTTTATAGCGTTTTACCTACCTGGAAAATTAATAATTGAAAAATTTAAGATAAATTTACCTTTTCTTGAAAGAATTGTAATACTCCCCGTAATTGGAATATTTTTCTTTGCAGCAATTTCTTTGATATTGAGACTTTTAATGCTTCCTTTTTACACAATGTATTTATTTATAATTCCTTTGGCATTTTGGAACGCAAAAAGAATAAATTTCTATAAGTGGAAATCATATAAATTTCATTTTAGTCATTTAATTCTTATTGTAGTTTTACTTTTGGGGACAATATTGTTATCATGGCCAAATTATTTTTCAGGAATTACGACAAGTGAAGGGATTGTATTTTCTTCATTTCATGATCCGGCATTTCATCTTTCAGTTATTGGAGAGCTAAAACATCATTTTCCACCAGAGCATCCAACATTTGCAAATGAATTCTTAAAAAATTACCACTATTTTCCAGACCTTGTTATTGCAGGGGTTGATTCAATGATAAAAGTAGACATAAATAATTTATATTTTAGAATTATTCCTTTTTTTGTTTCTTTATATTTTGGCTTGTCTGTATATGTTGTTGCTAATCTACTAACAAATAAATACTGGGTGAAATGTTTAGCTGTATTTTTAACTTATTTTACAGGATCGTTTTCGTATTTTATTCCAATTTTTGTTAAAGGTACATCGTGGAACGATGGTGCGTTTTTGTTAGACCAACCTTACAGCGTTACTCTCAATCCTCATAATATATTTGGGTTTATAATATTTCTTTCAGGAATACTATTTATTTTAAAATACGATAAGGTGAAAAATATCTATTATCTGTATTTGGTTGGATTAATTTTTGCTTTTGCTTTTACATTTAAAACATACGTTTCAATCTTGGGGATGAGCTCCCTTATTTTTGTTTCAATATATCTTTGGATTATAAAGAAGGACTTTAATGGATTTAGAGTATTTTTTACATCTTCTATTATATTTATAGCTTCATATTTTTTACTAATTAACAATGCCAGAAATGGTATATATTTTTTACCAGGATGGACATTAGATCGAATGGTTTCTGACCCAGTTAGGTTATATCTTCCCAACGATTCATTAGTGAAACAGGTATATTTTGAAAATAATAATTACTTAAGAATTATCCAAATTTATTGTAAAGAATTTTTACTTTATTTTTTTGGTAATCTGGGTACACGCACTTTAGGATTCATTTTTTTAGTTTTTTCTTTTAAGAGTTTAAGGAATATATCTACTGGTTTCATTTTTATTTTAATTTTTACTCTAGCAAGTTTGTTAATTCCTGTTTTATTTAACCAAGGAGGAACACCCTATAATATCATTCAATTTGGAAGTTATGCTTTGATTGTGACTAGTATATTTTCTGCAATTGCTGTTAAATATTTATTTGATAGATCGTTATTTAAGAAAAACAAATTTATATTTTGGTCTTTAGTATTTTTGTTTATATTAATGTCTATTCCGGGTTCACTTATGAATTTAGTTGGTGGTTTTCATCCAGAAAAGTTTGTAGTTCCTATGGAGGAGCTTAATATCCTGAACTATTTAAAAAATGTGACGAGTAAAAACTCTGTAATCTTAATGCTGCCAGAAAGAAATGATTACTCTCCAGCATATGTCTCAGCAATTTCCGAAAGAAGGGTATTTTTAGGAGATACTGTACAAGTCGAGTTGACAAACTTAAACTATATACGAAGGTTTGACGAACTTATGTCAACTATTAATGGCACAAACCCGCTTGTTGAAAAATTTTTGACTGAAAACAAAATCTCTTATTTGTACTTAACTACAAACAAGTATAATGAAATAAAAGATACGATATTTATATCAAAATTTAAGCTGATAATAAAAAATGAAAGAGCTTTTCTCTTTAAATTTAATTAAATTATATTTTTTTAATCAAATCGGTCTTGATTTTACGTGTGCCAAACCATATATTTCGAAAATTATTCTAATGTGATATTTTTATTAATAACTTGTAATTAGTTAATTTTGACAATTTATTTTATTTATTAACTTTAATTTGCACTCGTTTTTTAAAAGCATAAAAATACCATTTTAAATACTTTGGAAGCCATTTTTTAAGGAAGAAACGAGATTCTTTAGCAAGATATGTCCAGGTTGTGGGAACTTCTGAAACTTTATAGCCGTTAAAGTGGGCTTTTACAGTAAGTTCTATTCCAAGCTCGAAACCACCATTTGATTCTATTTTAGTATTGTTTAAAAATTTCTTTGAATACATTTTAAAAGAATTTGTAGCATCATGTGTTGGAATACCTGCAAGATAGTGCAAGCTAAGGCCAGCGCCACGAGACATCAGCTGTTTTAATAGCGGTCCACCAGTCTGATGTCCCCCTTTCATGTATCTTGATGCTGCAATAAGATCTGTGCCTTGCTGAAACTTTTTCATCATCTCATTTACAACTTTGGGGTCGTCAGTAAGGTCGGCCATCATTACACACATAGCGTCCCCGCTAGCCTTTTTAAGACCGGTTTTTAAAGCATTTAGGGCACCTTTACCGTAAATATTTTTTATAAGTTTGATGTTTTTGAATTTGTTTTGTAATTTTTTTACAGGCAACACTGTGTTGTCTTCTTCCATATCGTAAATTATTAAAAGTTCATGGGGGTAATTTACTGCTTTTTCTACACGAGAAACAGTTTTTTCAATCACACTGCCTTCGTTGTAAACCGGCATTATAATTGATAATTTCATTGTTGAATTTTAGGACTTTAAATATTTTTCCAGTCTGTATTGAATTCGTCCTCAATGTAATTGTTATTTTTCTTAGATTTCTGACTATCTAATGATTTAATCGTAAAAATAATTCTGTTTGTCTTGAAAATATTCCAAACGTCACATATAACACAGTTTTTAGAAACTAACTTTTTAATATTTGAAATATCCATTTTTTTGTAATAAGAATGATTGCTGGCAACAAATATAAAGTCTGCGTCTTTTAAAGTTTCTTGTAAGTCTGATTTATATTCTAAAACATGGGGATCATGTAAAAATACTTTTGCTCTTTCTCTTTCGAGTGCTTTTTTAACTTTAAAAGCTAAGGATTCCCTTGTGTCGTCGATATCTGCTTTGAAGGCCATACCTAAAATCACGGCTTTTTTACCTTCCAATTTTCTGCGTTGCCTGACTTTATTAATGAGAAATAATGGTATTGATTCGTTTATTTTCCAACTGGTTGCTATAAGGTCTGCAAATGGCACATCGTTTATTAAGAAAAATCCGTCCTTAAAAAGACAAGGTCCTCCGGTAAGCCCCGGCAGAGATAAGCCTCCACGTTTGTAGTTATTGTTTACCAAGTCAACAATTTTGTAGATATCACGGTTATGGTTGCCAGCCAGAATCATAAATTCGTTGGCTATTGCAAAGTTTATGTATCTATACATATTGGTAAAAAGTTTAGCCAGTTCGGCTGAGACGGCGTCGGCT
>CAYHMC010000031.1:0-6331 GCA_964357615.1 uncultured Candidatus Saccharibacteria bacterium | reverse complement strand
TCATTGCCTCCGCTGTTGCTCGTCCCGCTTCGCGGGACTCGCATTGCATCAGCTCCCGCCTTCATCGCTCGCTTCGCTCGCGATTTCGGCGGGCAGGCAGGCTTTTTTCTCGGCCTTCGCTACTTTTGGTTTGCCGGAAAAATTTTCGCCAGTTTTATTTTCTTCTTTTTTTACTTCTTGCATTTGTTATTTAGCGTAGTATTTGATATAAATAATTAGTACAATAAATCCAGAATTTCTATGATTAAAATATGATATGCCTACAGAAAATGCTATCAAAATTGGGAGCGCCACGAGAGAGAGAGAGAGAGTAAACGGCTCCGCCGTTTTGTAATAAATTTCTTCCTAATTTTATTCTTAATTCTCCAAAATTTTGTTTATTTAGTTAATCCGGTTTTCGCCGCAAACAAAGCTTGGGATTTTTCAACTTCATCCGATTATACTTTTGATAACGCAAAAATTGAGATTTCTTCAGATCAAACACAACTAAAAGCTACTTCTAGTTGGTTTAATACGGGCTGGGGATATAGAAGAACAATTACTCTCGACAATTCTGGAAATTCAAATACCCTAACAAATTACGCTGTTAAAATTTCTTTAACGTCTTCAAATTTTGGTTTTAGCAAAACACAATCATCTGGTCAAGATTTAAGATTTACTTCTAGCGATGGCACTACATTAATTGATCATTATATTGATACATACAGCTCAAACTCTCAAACTGCAACGATTTGGGTTGAAGTACCAAGCATTACAGCGTCAACAACAACAACGATATATGTTTATTACGGAAATGCGAGCGTTTCCACCACTTCTAATGGAGAGAATACTTTTAATAGATTCGAAGATTTTATTGATAATCTCAACGCAAATCTTCCAGGCACTAACGGAGCGTGGTGTTGGTTTGAAGATCCACGTGCCGTTCATTATCAAGGAACTTCCAATAAAACTTATGTTGGATATGTCAACACAAGCGGTGACATAATAATATGGAGCTATAATCATACTGATAGCACAGCTCAAGAATTTACATTACACGCTGCTTTTGAGGTAGATGATCATGCTTCTCCTTCAATATTAGTCCGCAATGATGGTCATTTAATGGTTTTCTATACTCGTCATAATGGGGTTCAAGATACGATATATTACAGAATTTCAACAAATGTTGAAGATATTTCTTCATGGGGAGCAGAGCAAACTATCACTGGTGACGCTAAATATGACTATACTAACCCAATTCAGCTATCGGGAGAAAGTAATAAAATATATTTAATATATCGCAAATGGGTAACTGCAACGGAATTTTATTGGGGCTATGTCACTTCAACTGACGGAGGGGTAAGCTGGAGTAGCCCAAAAACTTTGCTTTCCCACACAAATTATCTTTATGCAAAAGTTGACAGTAACGGCGTAGATAAGATTTACTTTACTGCTTCTGGACACCCACAACACGAAACCTCAAGCACTTATTTTTTCTACTATTATAATGGTGGATTTTATAAAGCAGACGGTACTTTAATTAAAACAGAGGCTAACTTGCCGATGGTTTTGTCTGATTTAGACCTAGTATACAATGGCACCGCACAAGGAAATTATAGTAGCTGGGTTTGGGATATTGCAGTTAATAACGGAATACCGTACATTGCTTTCGCAACTTTTCCTTCTACCACCGACCACAGATATAATTATGCAAGATGGACTGGTTCAGCCTGGGATATACACGAAATAACAACCGCAGGTGGTCAAATGAGTGGCGGAGGTGCCGCGGAATGGGGCTATTCTGGAGGGATAGATTTAGATCACGGAGACCCAACTACCCTTTACTTATCTAAGGACATATCAGGACAATTCGAGATTCAAAAAGCAACAACATCAGACGGAGGATCAACTTGGAGCTTTGAAAACGTTACTTCATCCTCAACGGAGAAAAATATTAGACCTGTTGTAATTAGAAACCACACTTCCGATTTCCCAGTTGTGTGGATGAAAGGAAGTTATCCTTCATATACAACCTATAACACTACAATTACTTCCACGTTGCCTAGTACAATATCCGGTTACTCGTTTGCTACTTCTGGACTGGAAGTTTATTCAAGCGCTGGAGGAACAACAGCAAGAAATAATTTAAGGGCAGAAATCAATACTAGTGGTACCAATTATGTACAATATTTGTTTTATACTAACTCACTGCTATCGTCTGAAAGGTATCAAAAAATTAGATTTAACACTTATGCTGTTGGAAACGCCTATAGATTTATTCCACTGGCTTTTAGTTGGTCAAAAACTGGGGGCAGTACTGGTTTAACACATAATGCTTTAACTGTCCTTTGGTACAGTTCCGGCCTATATCTTTTTTGGAATTCTTCTGATGGCGGGACTTTAAGCTCTCTCCAATTAACAGCAACAACACCCACAGCAGATACTTGGTATATTGCACAATTGTACACTTCAGGAACGACAACTCATGTCAAGGTTACTAAAGAATCGGATGGAAGTATTATCTATGACAATGACGTAACCACAGCGAATTATAGTTCATCCACTCTGTACGCTATGACGGGTCAATATGGTGGAACTTCTGCGGGAACTATAACTGGATATTATGATGATTGGATAATCAGACAGTACAATTCTCCCGAACCATCAACCAGTGTCGCATCCGAAACAACACTTTATTCCACTACCAACCCAGCAGTCAATCCTATTAGCTCTAAGGCTCAAGCTTTCACTTCTCTTTCTGGTTTTTCTGAAACAGCCACCAAAAACGGAGGTCAGATAAAATATCAAATTTCTAATGATAGCGGAACTACGTGGTATTGGTATAACTCTGGTTGGACAACCACAGTTTCAGGTTATACAGAAGCGAATACTGCGGCAGATATCAATACAAATATTTCTACTTTTCCCGTTGGAAGTAAGTCGTTTCTTTTCAAGGCATACTTAAATTCTGACGGATCACAACTTGTTCAATTAGATTCTGTTGATTTAACTTATGTCAATGACACAACTTCTCCAACAATTTCTGCCGTTTCTTCAACACCAACATCAACAGGAGCAACAATTACTTGGACAACAAACGAAAATGCTTCGTCAAAAGTTGATTACGGACTAACAACTTCTTATGGAAGCACAACAACTGAAACTGACACCCCAACTGGTGTTACTTCCCATTCGGTTGCCCTATCAAGTTTATCTACTTGTACAACTTATCATTACCGAGTCAGATCAATAGATACCGCGCTAAATGAAACTATTGATTCAGATAATACTTTTATAACTACCGGTTGCACCAGCTCGTCAACCTCGACAAGCAACAATTCTTCATCAACATCTACATCTGTTTGTAGCGATCAATCACCAGGAACTAAAGCCCCATGGTTATACGGGGCGATTGCTCAAGATAGTGGTAGTGTACTCTTGTACTTTACCGAAGCAGATAATCCGGTGAATAAATACGTTTTGGAATATGGGACTCAATCAGGCAATTATCCTTATGGTGTGCAGGACATGGGCGTAAATTCCCGCGGGCAAATGACATTTTTAGTTAAGTCACTTTCTTCAAACACCACATATTATTTTAAAGTTCGTGGCGGAAACGGTTGTGCCACAGGAACATGGTCAAATGAAATTTCTGTAACAACAAAAGGGTTAGTTTCATTTAATCAACTGGACATAACACAATCGCAACTAGAACCACAACCAGTTACAGAAGTCCCAAGTGATACAAGTTGTCAATCATACACTGTTAAATCCGGGGATACTCTTTGGTCGATTGCTAAAAACTTACTCGGTGATGGAAATAAATATAAAGAAATTGTTGAACAAAACAAAGATAAATATTCATCGCTTGAAACTTCTAATAATTTAAGAACTGGTTGGGAATTAAAAATAAGTTGCGGGGAACAGACAACAACAGAAGAAACCAAAAAGACAACTGAAACGCCAACACAAGGCGGTTATGATGTTAAAGTTAAAGTTGTTGACACTGCTAAAAAACCAGTTGAGGGAGCAACGGTTACTTTACATTCAATCCCGCAAACAACAAAGACTGATAAAAATGGTGTAGCCTCTTTTACAAACGTAGAAGCTGGAGACCATAAAGTCTTGATTGCTTACAATAATTTTGAAGGAGAACAATCAATTAATTTGACTGGAAACGTCAAGGAATTTGATCTGAATGTTACCGTTCAGCAAAAAGCTATTTCACTATCACCATTAGCTTATGGAATTATTGGAGTAATGGGATTAGTAATTATTTCGTTAATAGTTTTGTTAATTAAAAATAAAAGAAAGGGGTAAAAAATTATGGGCAAAATAAATTTAAACAAAGATCAAAAATTAGTCGTTGACTCATTTTATAAAGTCAAAACTAAAAAGAATTTAAACATTTTCATCGAGGATTTATTTTCCCAAGAAGAAACACTAGATTTAGCCCAAAGGTTAAAGATTGCAAAGTTAATTCTTGAAGGGAAAACATACGAAGAAATTGCCGCAGAAATTCCTGTTAGCACTTCAACTATTTCAAAAATAGGACAAGTAATAAAGTTTGGTAGGGGTGGTTTTGCACTCTTGCAGAATACTACAAAACCACAAAAATCTAAGGAGGTGACTAAAACTTAATGCAATTACAACTTGAATTTCAAATCTATCATTTACTAACCGGACTTGCCGGAGGTTTACTTCGTGGGATAGTTGGCATAATGAAACAAACTAACAATCCAGACGAGTTTAAAATTCACTGGAAATATTTTGGTTTAACTATGTTAGTTTCTGGAATAGTCGGTGTAGTTTCAGGAATTATTGCTGATGGTGATTGGAGAATATCACTTTTGGCCGGATACGCTGGTACTGATTTTCTGGAGAGCTTGTATCGCCTAAGATTTCCCCAAATGTTTAGTATCGCTCAAACTGTTAAAACAGTAACAGAAGAAACTAACAACGGGAAAGTAACAACACAAACAACTACGCCAGTAACAGCACCAGTAGCGACAAAATAATTACTTTGAGTAAAGAATTACAACGAGTACTAAAGTTGTTTGATGTTGTAGAATAGTACAATAGTGAAGCGTCAAGCACTCCAAACACCGCGTTTGTTTTTTTGGGCTTCCTCTTGAGCTTTCAAAAGATGGTCTTGGTAGATAAAAGGTTTTTTATGCTGGTAAATTACTACCGACGCCATACCCAATCTGGCCATCTCAACGGAAACATTTTTACCATCAATAACTAAATAAGCAAGAATTCTCCCAAATTTATCAGCTTTGTAATTATCATATTCGAGTTTGACGGTTTTTCCTTCAACAAGTTTTCTGTTTGCCTCGGTAGCTTCTTTTTCAAAAGGTTCGTTAGTTTCCGGGGAAGTAATTCCAACATATCTAACAATGGTACCGTTGTGTAAAACTACAGTATCGCCATCAACTATTCGTTCAACTTTTCCATCCTTAGGAAAATAACTGATATTTTGAGTTTGATATTTACCGACATTTTCCAAAAGGTCTTCGATTTTCTTTTTGTAAGAAGTATTTTTCAAAAGAGGCAAAATCCCTTTTAGAATATAAGTCGGAATGGTAATCAGTCTGCTGTTCATAAATTTTTAGATTGAATACTTTGCCTCGCCACGTTCTCCTTCTTTTTTAAGCATACCACGATTAACCATCTCGGTTAAATAATTAGTGGCGGTGCTTTGAGAAACATGGAGAAAATCACGAATATCTTCATTTGTTACTACTTTTTTATCCCTCACCAACTCAAAAATTTTGTTGAGATGATCTTCTTTCTTTTGGGAGCGGGCTTCGTTGGCTTTTTGTCGCCTCAAATCCAGTTCTGTTTTAAATTTCTCATCAACCTGTTTTTGAATTTCTTCATCACTGACTTGGGGAGTTTGGCCCGCCTTCGCATCTGCTTCGGCGGGTAAAGGAGTTTCGGGTTGTTGGGGTTCTTCCTTTTGTTCGATTGGTTTTTCTGGCTCAATATTGATTGATGGTTCGGTTTCGGACGGTTGTTGTGGAGTTATTTCTGGTTGCTGAATAACTGGTTCTTGTGATTTTTGTTCTTCAACTGGTGGAGTTTGGGTTGGCGGTGTTTCTGTGGTTTCTTGTTTTGGTTCTTCTTTTTGTGACGGCAAAGATAAATAAGGAGCTGGGTCAATAAAACCAAGATAACCATTGTTTTGTTCTGGATTGTTTGGTTTGATGGCAAAATGCAAATGTTCACCAAAAGCGGCACCGGAAGAACCGGAAAGACCAATAACTTGATTAACTTTTACTTCATCGTCTTCTTTAACTTTTGTTTCTTGCAGATGTCCATAAATTGATTGTCCCCAAGAATGTTGAAT
>CAYHMC010000030.1:0-6809 GCA_964357615.1 uncultured Candidatus Saccharibacteria bacterium | reverse complement strand
CCTATTTCACATTTTCCAGCCATTTTTGGAAATGTTTTATATTTACCTTATTTGTTTTTAATACACAAAAAAACAAAGTTCGAAATTATAAGATTGCATCAACCTCAGTTTTTAGGTATAGCAGCTCTAATTTTTAAATTTTTTCATAAAAAAGTAAAATTAGTTGCAACTTATCATCAATTTCGAGAAACGAAATTTATATTCTTTTCCAAAATTATAAACAATTATTGGGATCATATAATTTGCGACAGCAAAAATGTTAAAAAGAAAATTATAGAAACTTACAATGTAAAACCAGATAAAATCACAGTTGTTCATAATGGTGTGCCAAATTATTTAAAGCCTCAAAAAAAGGATAAAAGATTAGTTAAGAAATTGGGAATTGAAAATAAGACAGTCCTTCTTTTTATGGGTTTGTTTATTGAAAGAAAAAACCCATTATTCCTAATTGAGGTAGTTAAAAAGATAGTAGAAAAAAACAATAACATACTATTAATATTTTGGGGTGAAGGTCCACAAAAAGGAGAGATGATCAGAAAAATAAATAAATTAGGCTTAGAAAAATACATTATTTTTCAAAAACCTTTATTCGGAAGTAAAAAAAACAAAATACATAACCTTGCGGATATATTTCTTCATCCTGCACTGGATGAAGGTTTAGCACTAGCCCCACTTGAAGCAATGGCCTGTGCTAAACCAATAATAATCACAAATGGTTATTCATCAAGTGAAATTGTCGAAAACGGAAAAAATGGCTATTTGGCAAAAAATAGTAACAGTCAAGACTGGGCGAACAAGATTCAAGCGATTATCATGAAAAATAATTTAATTAAATATGGAGCATATTCGAAAACAAAATGTCAAAAAGAGTTCAATTGGCAGGAATCGGTATTAATAATCATGAATCTTCTTGAGGGCTTAACAATAAAAGTATGAAAATACTTTTTTTGGCAAAGTTTTATCAACCGTTTGACAGAGGTGGTTCGGAATGGAGCACCCGTGACCTAGCCTACTTACTAACAGGTAACGGTCATAGTGTCACTGTAGTCACTCCAAACTATGGAGCAAAATCCAAAGATACAATTGATAAAATAAAGATTATCAGAATTCCTTTCCCAATTAAACTTTCAAGTCCGAAATCTTCAATTGCTCCCTTTTGGACCAACAATTTAATATGGTTTATATATAGTGGATTATTTTGTATATATATAATATTAAAAAACAATTACCAAATAATCCATATCCAAAACAATGAATTTATTCCGGCTGGTGTTATTGCCGCAAAAATTCTAAGAAAAAAAGTTATAGTTACTTTCCGCGATTATCAAATCATTTGTAACTTAGGATTTTGTCTTTGGAAAAATGATAAATCTTGTTCATGGAAAAAATATTTGAGCAGTGACTTCCCATACTTCTATGAAAATTATGTCGATCATAAAAATGTGTTCAAAAAGTGTTTGCTGCTAATCGCTGTACTACGTGCAAGGTTAATTCAAAATATTATTTTCATGTTCGCAAAACAGATAAACAACAAAATAGCTGTTTCAAAAAAGGTAAAATATATTTTTGATAAAAACGGTATGCCTAATCTTAAAGTAATCAATAATGCCGTCATCATCAACAACAAGTTAAGCAGCACTTATTCCAACAAAATAGTCTTTGTCGGTAAGTTGTCAAAAGGAAAAGGAGTAGATATGTTTGTTCAAACACTTTCGGAATTAACATCAAAAATAACTGATGTGTCCTTTGAGATAATTGGGTCAGGGCACCTAAAAGAAAAGTTAAAGGAATATTTAAGGTCAAATGATTTATTATCTAAGGTTAAATTTGTTGGCCAACTAAGCCATAAGGATGTGTTAGATGAAGTATCCAAAGCAGCAATAGTCGTTGCTCCCTCAATTTGGCCTGAACCGCTTCCGAGAAGCGTCATAGAAACAATTCTTTCCGGTACACCAGTTGTAGCAACAAACGTCGGCGGGATAAAGGAAATTTTAAAAGACAAAGTGTATGGTCTGCTGTCAAAACCCAATAAGTTGAGCCTCACAAACAATCTTTGTGAAGCCTACAATAATAAAGAAAAATTCAGAGGTAATATAAAAAAAGACATCAACAAATTACGAAACCATTTTACTAAACACACACTAAAACTTTATGAAAAAATTTATGTGGAGGCACTAAATTGACACTCGGCCTTTTTTTAGCAATTGGGGAAAGCCTGGGGGATTTCAAGTCAAAAGGTCAACTCAAAAGACTTTTAAACTACAATATTAAGAAATATTCTCAAGTTTTCGATAAAGTATACATCTTTAGCTACGCTGACGAAAAATATGATTTACCAAAAAATTGTGTACTTATTTCAAACAGATTTAAAATTCACAGATATTTATACGCATTTTTAATTCCAATAATAAATTACAGTCTAGTTAAAGAGTGCAATATATTGCGAGGACTACAAATAACTGGAGGCATACCTGCTTTTGTTTCAAAAATTCTTTATAAAAAAAGATTTGTGATAAATTATGGATATGATTATTCTAGCTTCGCTCGAACCGAAAGAAAATATTTCCAAGCACTTTTTTATACAATTATTAGAGAGCCGATATTATTTACAGCAAACAAAATCATTGTTCCTTCCAAAACAATCGCTCAAAAACTTAAGAAGAAATTTAGAAATAAGATTGTTTATATACCAAATGGTGTGGATACTAAACTATTTCATCCAGCTAAAAATAAACAAAAGAATAAAATATTGTACATTGTCTTTATTGGAAGGCTTGAAGAACAAAAAAATCTAGTAAATTTAATAAAAGCCACCAAGTGCCTAAAGATGCCCTATAATCTAGTATTTTATGGGCAAGGTTCAAAGCGAGACCAGCTCATTTCTTTGGCAAAAAACCTTAGGGTACCTCTTCAAATAAAAGAACCTACCGACTACCAAAATGTTGCGAAGATTCTAAGAACATGTGATATATTCATCCTCCCATCACATAATGAAGGCAGCCCAAAAATTCTCTTGGAAGCGCTAGCCTCGGGATGCGCCGTGGTAGCTTCTAATATCCCCCAAATTACAGAAATCATTACAGATGGTAAAACTGGTGTTGTCAGCTCCCAAGAACCTCACAGCCTGACAAGGGCTATCAATAAACTACAGGATCATACCTTAAGACAAAAAATAGGCAGAGAGGCTCGCGAAATGGTGAAAAATAAATACGAAATTAATAAATTGTTGTTACAAGAAGTAAATATTCTTAAAAACCTATCCCGATGAAGAAAAAGAAAATACTTTTTATATATAGAACAAGAAGAAAAAATATTTTTTGCCAGTGGCAACAAAAAAAAGGAGCTGATACTTTACTTTATTCTGCCAACCATTTAAAAAATCTGGGATACGATATAGATATTTTCGACTACCCATACAGCATCTTTAATGTCTTCCATCCAATCTTTTATCCTCTGGAGCATGGAATCATGAAATCAGTAGGTATGGGTTTCAAAATTGACCAAGCATTGGCACTTTTACCTGTTAATAAAAATTACGATCTAATAATAACAACAGGTGATTCGTCTGGCTTACCAATCTTGGCTCTAAAAAAATATGGATTTCTAAAAAAACCTGTGATTTATATCACATCAGGACTAGCCGGGGCATTAAGGGGTAAAAAAGACACATTTGTATATAAATTCTATAAGCAAATTTTGCCATGCGCCGATATTTCTCTTGCCTATTCACAGGTAGAAATAGACTTCTTTGAAAAATACATGGGCTTAAAAAAAAACCAAATGAAATACGTTCCCCTTGGAGTAGACTACGATTATTTTTCTCAAAAATCAAATCTCAAAAAAAATATTATTTGTGCAGTAGGCTTGGATTCTTGTAGAGATTATAAAACTTTTTTTGAAGCCATTAAAAATATAAACATACAAGCCGAAATTGTGTGTTACCCAAATAACATAAAAAATTTAAGCATTCCTTCAAATGTTAAGGTTCACACTTTTCTTTCTATCAGTGAAGTGAGAAAAATTTATCAAAGGTCAATTGTCTCGGTAATACCCAGTTATGAGACATTCAGATCAACTGGACAAATCGTATTTTTAGAATCAGCTTCAGCACAAGTTCCGGTTGTTGCTACAAAGATAAAAGGACTAACTACAGCTTTTAAGTTAAAAAATAATGCTAATATTTTATACTCGGCACAAAAAGACGTTCAAGATTTAAAGGAAAAAATTAATTTCCTCATAAATAATCCTCATGAAAGAAAAATACTTGGGGTTTGCGCCGCCAATTTGGTTAAAGAAAACTATACAACAAAACACATGGCAAAAAATTTGGCAGGTATTATAGAAAAATTATGAAAAAATTTATCCTGCCGATATTAATAATTTTAACTTCCGTAATTTACGGCTTACCGCATTTGTTACTTATATCAAAACTTGGCAACAGCTACACGCCCTTCACCTTGTCCGGCTCACCAATTACCAGAGACGAAGCTTATGCTTACGCTCCCGAAGTTAACTATATGCTAAAAGGCCACTTATTTTTAAAAGATGCCTATGTCAGCGAATATTCAAATTTCCCGACACCCTTTATGGGTGAAACCGCCCCGTCCTTGGTATTTGCCCTACTCTCAAAACTGACAGGTTCAATCGAAAACGCGTTTATTGCAGCGGATTTTATTTTTCCTCCAATCATTTTTTTTCTGCTTTACATTGTTACAAATAAATTGATTAAAAATAGGCTGTACTCTGCAGCTATCGCTTTTTTAGCAGTTATCGCCCGTGACTTTATTGCTGTAATTCCATTTCCACACAAAACTTTTCAATATTTAACATTTGCTGAGGGGCAAAACTATCTACTTTACTTTTCGCGAGCCTTCCATCCACAGCTGACATTTATATTTTTTAGTCTTTGTTTCATTTCTTTTTTAAATTTAATTCAGTCTCCAACCAGAAGAAAATATATGCTATTTTCAGGAATATTATTTAGTTTTCTTTTTTACTCGTATATCTTCTACTGGACATATTTTGTTGCTTTCTACTTTTTAATTATTGTTTACCTTTTAATAAAAAAAGAAAAGCAAATATTAGTGTCATTAATTGGCGCTGGTGCAATTGCTTTTTTAATTGCTACACCATATTTGTATAATATCTATCGCTTTTACAAGCTTGAAATTGCAGCCGACTTTATTGCCAAATCAAGCCTAAATAACGTTCCTTTGCCCATAACACTTATAAGATATTTTTTAATAGCCCTATTACTATATTTAACAACTAGAAAAAAAGACATAAAGTTCAAAATTTTTGTTCTATTTCTTTTAGCGGGTGTTTTAATCGCTCCAATTTCCAAATTGATAATTGGTCAAGATTTGGAAACATTTCATTATTTAAGACGTGCACTTATGCCTTTTGCAACAATTGGTCTTTTTGTAACTGTATTTTTAATTTTAAAAAACAAAAATATTGTTATTACTTTCCTCTCTTTTAGTATTATTTTTATTTTCTTAGTTTACGGATTGAATGTTCAAATGATAGCCTCAGAAAAAATTCAAGCATCTCATATAAAAGATTTAGATAGAGTAAACGTTTTTAAATGGCTCAAGGACAATACGCCCAAAGAGTCGGTTGTGGGTTCAGTAAATACAGATTTTGATTCATTGCTACCCATTTATACCCAAAACAGGGTGTTTTTTCCACCTACAGACAGAACTATAACCCCAACAAATGAGGGAGTTACTAGATATACTATTCTTTCAAATTTGTTAAATATCAATACAGATTGGCAAAAGAATAATTTAGATAAAATTATTTCATACCTTTTTATCTTTCAGGCTTACGACGAAAATAGAAGCTTAAACTTAAGCTCCGATAAAAGAAAAGCAGCAGAAGATGAAATAGACTACGAATCTCAAGGTTTATGGAGAGAATCTATAAAAAAATACAAACTAGATTATATAGTTGTTACTCCGGATGAAATAACGCAGACCAAAATTGATCCAAATATTCTTAAATATGAAGCTTCATTCGGAAACTATTTTGTTTATTTTTTAATAAAATGAAAAAGATTGCTTACAAAGAAATGTATGAAAATGAAATGAGCCACGCCTGGTATATTGCTACTCGAAAATTAATGATTAAGAATATTACAAAATATTTAAAAAAAGATGAAAAAATATTAGACGCTGGGTGTGGTACAGGTGGCACAATTCAATTTTTAAAAAAAGCTGGTTTTTCTAATATTTACGGTGTTGATGTAAATAAGGATGCCATTGGTTATTGTCAAAAGAGAGGTATTAAAAATATCTGTATCGGAAATCTTAATAATTTAGATTTTAAAAGAAATAGTTTTGATGCTGTAATTTGCCTAGACGTTCTATATCATAAAAACATAAACAAAAGTACAGCACTAAACCAGTTTAATAAAGTTCTAAAAAAAGGGGGAATACTCTACCTACAAGAACCGGCTTTTGATTGGCTTAAAAGTGAACACGACAAAGTAATCGAAACAGAAAGTCGCTTTACGGATGGAGAAATTAGAAAGCTTGTACAAAATTCTGGTTTTACGATCATTAAGTTATCTTATTTTAATTTTCTCCTATCACCAATAATTATCCTTAAAAGAATTTTAGAAAAATTATTTGTGAAAAATAGAAAAACTTCAGACGTTTACAGGCAAAATCGATCCGTTAATTTTATAATGTTGCAAATTTTGTACTTAGAAACAAAAATTATTGAAAATTTCAACATACCTTTTGGAATTTCAATAATTTGTATTTCCAAAAAATAAGCATAGCTTTTCTACGAATGAAACATTA
>CAYHMC010000029.1:0-6833 GCA_964357615.1 uncultured Candidatus Saccharibacteria bacterium | reverse complement strand
AAATACTATGAGTCAAAATTGCTTCTGATTTCGCACCTGCTTCTTGGCGAAAAATCAGTGCGCGCCAGCGCGCCAAAAATTCTGAATTCGTTTGGAAAAATGGGGGGAAATCAGTGGGACGCGCTTCGCGCGTCCCACCTTCTGGCTTTGAAAAAACCGTTGAGTTCTGTATTGGTGCCCGGGGAGGGACTCGAACCCACACACCTTGCGGTACGCGATCTTAAGTCGCGGGCGTCTACCAATTCCGCCACCCGGGCCTACACACCAATTGAGTTTAGGCAATTTTTAAAGTATCGTCAATCCTTTTTTGATGTTGCGCAAAAGCTCTAGAATGCAGTTTTAGGTTATGCTCTCTATGTTTTGCGTCTTTTTCCAAAAGATAAGCCTCGCAATAAACAAGCTTAAACGGTTTCCTCGGCTTGGTAGACGGCACTAATCCTTTGTTGTGTTCCAGGAGACGTCTATTCAAATTATTAGTTGATCCAATATATAACTTTTTATCTTTTAAACTTTTCAAAATATAGACGCAAAACATAGAACTCAATTGGTGTGTGGGCGAGCATTTTAAATACTACATTACTAAAATCTAAACACCTTACAAAGCAAAATGTTTTAGGGAGGCCGAGGCGGGAATTGAACCCGCGTATAAGAGTTTTGCAGACTCTTGCCTTACCACTTGGCTACTCGGCCATTTTTAGAAATACCACTTGCCTGCCTGCGCAGGCAGGGCTACTCGGCCACATCACTATGTTACTTATCTATTAACAATTTTTCAATATTAGCCGCATTCTCAAACCCCTTGTCTATCATAAACACTAATTGTGGCATAGGTTTTATATTTATTTTCTTGAGTAAAAGTGATTGCAAATATCCGGCTCTGTTAGTGAGCATTCTTAAGGCCATATCGGCCTTATCATTAGGAATTACTGAGATGCCAATTATTGCTCGCTCCATTTTTTTATCTAAATCCATAGAAGCCATGGTCACCAAAACTCCAATAGGAAATTCAACTTCTCTTAAAATAATACTTGAAAGTTCTGACTGAATTAAACTAGTCACTCTTTCAGACCTAGTATACATTTTATTATTACTTGAGCTTCTCATTATTTTGACGGCGGTGGAATAATAATTATATCTCCTACTTCAATTACAACTGGTGAATCAAGAAAAATTCCGCACTCCTTTCCCGCTTCAATTCTAGAAGCATCTTGCTTGCCTGACCTTAAACTTTTTACACGACCATGCCCCAAAATAGCTTCTCCTCGTTTAATATCTAAATAGCTTTTATTTTTAAACTCGCCTTCTGTAACCTTACCACCAACAAGCTGTTCGTTATTTTTTTGATTAAATATTTTTAATACTTCAAAAATTCCTTGTGGTGGTGGAATTTTTATGCGAATAAGTTCAACTTTTAATTTTTCAATTAAATCATAGACAATATTTGAAGCTATAATTTTTACTTTTTGGTTTTGCGCTAAAACTTCAACTGCTTTATCCGCCGTTGCATTAAAACCTATAATTGTTGCTCCTGATGCACTGGCGTCTTTAACATCGCTATCTGTAATGTTCCCCACACCCTGCCCCCAAATTTTTATACCCACTTCGTCTTCGCTAAGTGCTCCGATGATTTGAGATGCTGCTTCAAGAGACCCAGAGCTATCTGCTTTTAGAATTATAGTTAACTCTTCTACTCCATCTGCACTTTTAGCTCTGTTATTTTTTTCTTTAATTTCAGAAACTGGAACCGAAATGGCTTTTTCATCTGTTGAAAATTCCTCACCAACCTGTGGCAAATCTTCAAAACCCAAAATTAATGCCGGCGAAGAAGGAATAAGCTCATCTGCACTTTCTCTCAAAAAATTCTGAAGTGCTTTAATTTTCCCTTTTGCCGTTGCAGTAAAAATTTCCTCACCTTTATGCAATGTACCATTTTTTATAATTACCGTTACTTCATTTCCTCTAAATTTATCTAATTTAGCCTCGATAATAACTCCTGATGCGGGTTTTTTAATATCAAATGGAAGGTCGATAAATTCAGAAGCCAAAAGTAAAAGGTCTAAAAGCTTATCCACGCCCTCGCCAGTTTTAGCTGAAATGAGTTCAAATGACACATCGCCACCATAACCTTCAAGCAAAACTTCGTTTTGAGCTAAATCTTTTTTAACCTTTTCAATATCAGCATTATTTTTATCTATCTTGTTTATTGCAACAACAAAAGGAGTGTTGGATTGTTTTAAAATTTGAATTGATTCCTTAGTTTGAGGTTTTACTCCGTCGTCTGCCGCTACAACTAAAATAGCGAGGTCTGCAACATTTGCGCCCCTAGACCTCATCTTTCCAAATGCTTCGTGGCCCGGAGTATCAAGAAAGGTTATAAGTTTACTCTTGTGAAGCACTTCATAAGCACCTGTCGCCTGCGTAATGCCACCAGCTTCTTTTTTTAACATCTCAGTCTTTCTTATATATTGAAGGAGACTCGATTTGCCGTGGTCAACATGGCCCAAAACAACCACGATTGGTGGTCGTAGTGCTACTCCATCTTTTGACAAGGGTTGTTTTGGTAAATCTGACATAATTTTTGAGATATTGGTAATTAGTTGTTAGACCTTATACATAATAATCTTCCTACTGCAAATCCGCTATATTGGCTACGACTTCGCAAAAATTCCTTGAAATAACCACCGTTATTACTTCAAAATTTTTGCTTTGTCTCGCTCAAAATATCAAATTTTCGTTGCGAAAGCTAATATGCAAAAGGTCTATTTTCTCTATGTTCTTGACATGATATCAAAAAAAATGCGTTATGTCTAACCCCGCTACCTTAGGAGACTATTCTAGACAAAATAATATCGTAAGTAAAAAGTTATCATGTAAACAATAAGTAATAAACTAATAGAATTTAAGAGCAGATGGTCCTCTAAGGTAGCGGGGTCTAATGATAATCAACTAGAACTCAAATTATAAAACAAACACATTTTAACAATGTGTTTGTTTTATAATAGCGTAGGCAAGTCAATTCTAACTTACCTTAAAAAATATTAAAAGAATCTATTTTTTTGTTCCAAATCTATTTGGTTTATTTTTTTGGATGCTCTAAAAGTGACTTTATATCCTCAACTATCTCATCAAGCCTATGGTCGGACTTAACATAATATTTACTTACCCCAGAACTAATATAGGATTTCACAGTTTTAGGACTTGCGGCGTTTGAGACCACAAAGATAGGTATTTTATTCCATCGTCCACCATTAGCTTTAAACTTTTTAACAAAGTCCAGTCCATCTTCTTTTCCCAAAAGATGGTGATCAAGCCAAATTGCGTCGACTTGTTCTAAGTTTTCAAGGTATGCAAGCGCCTGTTTAATGCTATCCGAAGTAATGGCGCCCGTGCCTTTTCCCATAATATTTCCAGCAAATGCCTGTTCAACACTACGAGAAGATATAACATTCAAACCATTTTTCTCAAGCTTTGCATTGATTACCTCGAGTAGAGAACTTTCGTCCTCTATAACTAAAATTGTTTTCTTTTTTAAAATTTTTTTAACCATATAATTTAATTCTTTACTTTTTGCGATGAAGCTTTGGCGAGGTTAAGGGTCTATCCTTGATTGACTTCGTTCCATCTAAAGGAAATATAACATAAAAAGTAACGCCTGGATTTTTTCCCGCACCCAAGGACTTAAACCAGACTTTCCCACCAGAATTTTCAACAATTGATTTTACGATATAAAGCCCGAGGCCTGTTCCGTCAGTATCTTTATCTCTCACATTATCGGCACGAAACAACTTGGTAAATATTTTATTTTGTTGATTTTTCGGAATGCCGTAGCCTGTATCTGAGATTTTCAAAAGAATGTTCTTTTTATCCGCTAAAGAAACTGCCAGTTCAATTTTTCCGCCTTCTGGTGTGTACTTGACTGAGTTAGACAAAATATTTTGTACCACCATACGCAAGTGTTTGGGGTCTGCTTTCATCATTAAGGTACGCTCTTCATGCAAAAAAGAAAATCTTAGCTTTTTGGCGTCAATCTGTAATTTTTGTTCATCTATGATGCTTTGAACAAGTTGAATGATATCTATTTGTTCCGGTTCAATGACAAATGTTCCAAGCTCAAGAGAAGAAACATCTAAGAGAGCATTCACAAGTCCGACCATTCGCTGATTACTGCCATATAGTTTATCTAAATATTTTTTTTGTTTTCCATTCAATTCTCCAGCATCTCCGGCTAGCAGTATCTCCGCATACCAATTAACAGCTGAAAGCGGTGTGCGAAGCTGATGGCTCGCAAGTGAAACAAATTCAGTTTTCGCTTTGTCAATTTCTCGTTCGTCGGTGATATCTCGAAAAATTTTAATAGTTCCAATTACTTTTCCCTCAAGAACAACTGGTGTTGCCATGATTGCCATTGGAAATTTTGTCTTATCTTTCAACATATCATAATAGACTGGACCAGCAGCATTAGTAGCACTGCCCATCAAAGCCATCTTTGCGGGATGCTTTTCTAGTGAAATAGGTTCCCCTTTTTCATCCACAAGAAACATGGCTTCAGAAAAAACTTTTCCCAGTACTTCTGCACTTTTAACACCGAGTAATTTTTCTGCTCTTTTATTTATAATAATAATGTTTCCTTTTTCATCAGTAACAAGAAGTCCATCGCCAATCGACAGTAAAATCGCTTCTTCTTTTGCTCTAGACATCTCAAGATCTTTAGTTCGTTCAAGAACTTTTTGCTCAAGAGTTTCATACGATTTTTTAAGCTTCTCTGCGGTCACTACCAGCTTGCGCCTTACCTCTTCTTTCTCTTCGGCAGTTACCACAAGTTTTCGTCTAACAACCTCTTTTTCTTCGGCGGTTATAGCAAGTTTTGCTGCCGTCACTACCAGCTTGCGTCTTACATCTTCTTTTTCTTCAGCTGTAGCGGCAAGCTTCTTGGCTGTTACTACCAGCTTGCGCCTAACACTTTCTTTCTCTTCTGCAGTTACAGCAAGCTTGCGGCGAACAACCTCTTTTTCTTCGGCGGTTATGGCGAGTTTTTCTGCGGTAGCGGCAAGTTTTGCTGCCGTAACTACAAGCTTCTCTGCTGTTAAGGCAAGTTTAGCGGCAGTTATAGCCAGCTTACGCCTAACGCTTTCTTTCTCTTTGGCAGTCACCGCAAGCTTCTCTGCTGTAGCGGCAAGTTTAGCGGCAGTAACTACAAGCTTCCGCCGAACGCCCTCTTTTTCCTTAGCAGTCACTGCAAGTTTGCGCCTAACACTTTCCTTCTCTTTTGCGGTTATAGCAAGCTTTGCTGCAGTTACTGCAAGTTTCGCTGCAGTTATAGCCAGTTTGCGTCGTACAATTTCTTTTTCTTTGGCCAAAACTTTAAGACTAAGAATTATGTCATTGGATGCAGAAATAACAGTTTTTTTATTCATAATGTGTTTTATCTTCCAGGATTTCTTCTATCTTCTTTAGAATATTGTGAAGTTTCCAATCTGACTTGATTAAATAATGCGTTAACTTGTGCACCAATGCATCATCTATAAATTGATCCTTAGTTGCACTTAAGTTTGTAAGTATAATGATTGGAATTTTTGCCCCCCAAATATCTTCTCGAATCTTTTTGCATGCAGTCATTCCATCCATCGCCGGCATGATAAGGTCTAGCAAAATAAGATCTGGGTGTTTTTCAAGAGCGAGCTTCACCCCCTCGTTGCCGTTTCTTGCTTCAAGGGTCAGAAAACTATTTATGTGAAGAATATCCACGATAGCGTCGCGGAGAATTTTCTCGTCTTCTACTATTAGTATTGTTTTTTGTGTTTTCATAGTTTTTCTTTAGTTTAATGAATCTCTAGGCTCGAAAACCATAACATTTGCCCAAAATAGCAGATTTACAGCAGAAAGATTACCGTCTAAAAGGTCTAATATAAAGACACCCTTAAACAAGGGGCCGTTTAAGAGATTAATATATTACAGCTTACTATCGCTCCAAGGTGTTTACCTTATCGAAAACTGCGCTAACCAAGCTTTATGCTTATTTGATTAATTTGGAAAAGGTTGTTAATACTTAACATCAGAACCCCAAACAATCTGCTCGAGGATAAGATGATCAACGCAGAACCGGCCGTATACGTAGCAAGCCCCTATGGATTTTCAGAAGCTGGCAGGTTTTTTTACTATACTACACTCTTGCCCATTATTAAGGATCGTGGTTTTAAAATACTCGACCCTTGGGAGCTAACGCCAAAAGACATTATTAATTCTGCAATTGATTTTCCATACGGCGAAGCTAAAAGAGAAAAATGGAAAGAAGTTAATGAAATAATTGGAAGCAATAATGTGGAAGCAATAAAAACGGCAGATTTAATTCTTGCCGTACTTGATGGAGTTGATGTAGACAGCGGAACGGCCGCCGAGATTGGTTTTGGATCGGCTCTTGGTAAGCTAATTTTGGGTTATAGGGGAGACTTTCGGTTAAGCGCCGATAATGACGGATCCATGGTAAACCTTCAGGTAGAATATTTTATTCGTAAGTCTGGCGGAACAATCGTCACAAATTTAAACGACCTTAGAAAAGAACTGATTAAGTGCCAGAGGCTATTAATCTCTTAAAACACCATGTATTGCAATAGAGCGATAAAAGTATTTCGCTCTTTTTTTATACTTAAGTTACAAGTTACTTGAAGAAATGCTAAAAAAAGAATAGACTCAATAAGTAATTGGAGGCGTGGCCGAGTGGCTGAAGGCAGCATCCTGCTAAGATGTTAGGGGGGCAACCCCCTCGAAGGTTCGAATCCTTCCGCCTCCGCCAAAATTCGGAATTCAAATTTCCGCCAAAAATATGGTCGGCGCGA
>CAYHMC010000028.1:0-7277 GCA_964357615.1 uncultured Candidatus Saccharibacteria bacterium | reverse complement strand
CGATCTTATCAATAAGGTAGTAAAAACAGAGATCGCAGCTGCGGCTAAACCCCAAATAAGTGGATTGAGTTTTCCTATTAATAATAGTGCAGAATAAAACCAATAAAAATATGGTGCCAAATGAAAACCGAATGGGGTTGCTCCTCCAATAAGCGGTATATGGTGCCAAAGGATTAGTCGTCTGCCGACAAAAGCCGGAATTTCTTCATCATAAGTAAAGTAAAAAAGTCTCTCTAAGTGATAAATTCTAAGTAAGAAGGTTAGTGTTAAAAGTAGAATAAGTGGCCAGAATTTTATTATTATTTTGTACATACATAAAGGGTAGTTGAACCGGGAAAATATCTACATGGTCTAGTAATTTTTACTTTGAATCCAGTTTTAGTAAGTATTTCTTTTAAATATTTATGACTTGTAAAGGTGATTTTGTCTTGGGGATAAAGTATAAAATCCCATACTCTTGAGAGTTTACTTCGAATAAATTCACTCGTGTCTATTTCTTTAATAACTAAAACCCCATCTCTTTTTAAATTTATATAAATATTTGTAATTAATTCGTGCTGTTTCTTTAATGGAAGATGATGAAGAACGTCCGATACGACAGCACCATTTATTTTTTCAAAAGATAATTTTGTGATATCTGCATTTCTAAATATGAGATTTTTTTGAGTTGATTTTGGTAACCTTTTTTTATTTGCATCTATTCCAACTACCTGGCGGTTAAGCTTCTTAGAAAGATAAAGTGCGATTACACCTTCGCCACAGCCAAGATCAATAATTAATCCTTTTTTGGGAATTGCTCTATCAATTTCTTTCAGCGGGAGGATTAATAGCCGTAAAGCTATATGGATCTTATTTAGCATTTCTTGATTGTTCTAGTTTTGCAATTGTACTAAACAATTTTGAAAGAAATATTGCTGAAAAATAGCTAATAGCAATTACAACAGGAAAAAAATATCGATAACTTAAAACTGGATACAGAAATATTGCAAAATAAGATGCTAATGCAGAGCATGCTATTAATATATCGATATTCCTTTTTGTTTTTAATGACAAAATCAGACCAATAATTGAAAATAGACAAAACGTAAACCACAAATGATGAGATATCAAGTCCTTAATAAGGAATACATGCGCACTTTTATAATTTGTAACCAAATATTTAATTATTTCCTGGGTTGTAAACGTATTATTATCATAACCGTAGTTATTCATGGTGATTATAATAGTATCCAGTATATTTTTTTGGTGCAAAACAAAAGCAGAAATTACATAAGATGCTGTTATTAGTGTAGATATCAAAATTATCTTTATGTTTCTGCTTAACAAATTATTTTTTTGATACTTGAAAAATAATGTCTGAGAAATAAGTAATGAAATTATAATTAACAAGCTTTGTTCTCTGTTTAATAATGAGATTATCAAAGAAATAGCGAAATAGTATAGCCATTTTGTTCTGGCTTCAGTTAAGTACTTATAAATTAAAAATAACTGGATCATCCAGAAAAAAGCGCCAATCGTATCTGTTAAAAAATACGTTGACCAGTCCAGAAAAGGATAAAAAGATACGAATACAAATGTTCCCAATGTTGCAAAAAATAAATTTAGTCCTTTTTTAAAAAATATGAAAGTCATTATTATTACACCAATATAAGAAAGAAATACTGGTAAAGTGAAAGAGAGATATTCGTTATTAAAAATTTTATTTAATACGAAGGCTATATATGGATACATCGGTCTTTTCGTAAAAAAGCTATAGGAGTTCCTGTAAGCTTTTTCGTTAAAAAATATTTTCAGTGAAATATTATCAAGACTTGTATAAATTTGCTGAGATTTTACTTTTTGGTATGCATCTTTAAAAATACTTCCTTGATGCTGGTAGTACATATGTTTGTAAAAGTAGCTATCGGATAAATAGGGAGACTTGTGTCTGAGTATTAATAGGAATTGAAATGACGAGTACAAAATAAGAAATGCTAAAGTCAGAAAGGTTATTGTTGAATGCTTCAACTGGAAATTCATGTAATTTTTCTAATTACTTTTGCCGGAACACCAGCAACAAGTACACCCGCAGGAACATTTTTAGTGACAACAGAACCTGCTGCAACAAAAGATTTTTCGCCAACTATTACTCCCGGCAAAATGGTTGAACCTGCACCTACAACAGAACCTTTTTTAAAGATTACACTGGAGGATGTTTTAGGGAAATACTTTTGTAATGGATGATCTTTATAACCAACATTAATATGAGTTAGAATCAAAACCCTCTGAGCAAGTGTAACCTGGTCTTCTAAAATAACTTCTCCGTATAGGTCTATTAAGGTTTCATCTCCGATGAAACAATCTTTTCCAATTGTTAAACCTTGAGGGCCGTTTATGTGCCAGTTGAAAAATTTAACACCCATTAGCACTGCTTTTGCATTTATATTAGCTCCCAAAATGTTTAAAAATATAGTTCTAAGAGGTGGTAAAAACAAAATTACATAAAACATTTGTACAAAGTTATATAAAACAAATTTAAATATTTTTTTCATTCCAACCTCGTCAAAGATTTTCATTGTTTTTTATAATAAACTTAAATAATTTTAATACGAACACTAGCTGATAAGATAGTCCAAGTATGATAAGAAAAATTATAATATTTCCTTTGAACAAAATAGGTTTATATTGACTTGCTTGGGAAATAAATGTTTGAAGTGATGAAGTATCGTAGTACGAAGATGAAACATGGATAAGTGTTGCTATATTAAAAACTAACATCATGCAGACTAGTAAAAATAATACATATTTAGAATTAGACCCTAAGATTATTTTTCCAAGATTGTTAAGCCCAATTAATAAAATTGCAATAATTGGCACGATTACCGGAAAATAATATCTGCCTTGAATTCCAAAAGAATAACCATTTTTTGTAAAAAAGAAATAATTCCATACCATGAGAATTATGAAGTATATAACTGGTACCCAAACTAGAAATAATATTGTTTTCAGTTGTTTGTAATCTTTTTCCTTGATAACAGTAAACGTCTTTAATAAAAACCCAAAAATAGCTAGTAATACAATTCTGTTAATTATTTGATAATAAATCGGTGGCAAAGATAAAGATAGCCATTTATAGATTCCCCAAAACCAAGGCATAGATTCCGCATAAGTTTGTCTAAAAGTCCACAGAGCAAATTTAATAAAAGATGTCAAAGAAATTTTATTGTTTGAAAATATACTTGTATCGGGAATTCTGAAATTAGTAATTAAAGGTACTGAAGTAAGATAAATGTTGACTATATAAATAGAAACCGCTGCAATAATAGTAAAAAGAATAAATGGTTTTATTAATTTCTTTCTTTTTGAGATTAAAAATAAAACGGGTAATAAAATTATCAGTACAGATATATAAAACTGCTGTCTAGTCATAAAGCCTGCAAAAACAACGATAATGAGTATTGGCAAGTCTTTCTTTTTAAATTCTTCATATAGTATTTTGAATGAATAAAAAATAACAGCAGAAAACAAAAGGTTTGTCAGTGTATCTGGTAAAATCCCTGTCGAAGCATGAACAAGCATGGGTATAAAAGCAAATATGCTTGATAGGGTGATTGATAATAAATTATTTTTAAAAATTATTTTACCTATTTGATAACTTACAAGAATAGAGCCTATAAATATTAATAGGGAGAATAATCGAATTGATATTATTCTTGAAAATAAATTTGCGTTATAAAATAATTTGTAGAAATATGCTGAAAGAACATAGTAAAGAGGAGGGTTTGAAGTTGCTTCGTTTTTTACAAATTCCACCCTCGACGTCTTAGGTAGTGATGTAATTTCTTTTTCTCTTGGACCAATTGTTGTTGTTGAATAGTTTATTTTATGTTCCGGGTGATAAGTAAATTTATTATTACCAAAATCATCTCTAGAGGTATCCATTATTTCTTCTGATAGAGCTATCTCGTATGAAGTGTTGTGTGCATACCCAATAATTCTAGATTTCTCCGCTATATTTTGAACTTGAGCAAAGTGTGATTGCTCGTCGGGGTACTGCCATATTGGTGTAAGTATGATCCAAACCAGCCCATTTAAAAAAGCGGTAATAAGTAAAATTTTTAGCATTTAATATATGTTGGGTATATTATCAGTACATGCTTTGCATTTTCAATGATAAAATAAGTTGAATGAAAAAAGATTTATTAATAATTTTAGTTTTAGTCATTTTGTCTGTCATTGTTTTTCGAAAATCATTCTTTGTTTTTTTTACGCAGGATGATTTTGTAATGATTATGCAATTTTCTCACAATAAAGTACTAACAGATCTGTTGAATGTTTTTGGACCTCCTAAAATATCTCACTGGAGACCGATTGATAATCTTTACTATTTTATAGCAGGAAATATATTTAATAAAAATTATTTTGCATATCATATTTTAACTTTTTTACTCCATATTTCCTCTGCCTTTATTATATATAAAATTGCTTTAAGATTTATTAATAATAAATTTGCGTCGATTTCCGCTGGTATAATTTATGCGATTCATCCTGCTTTTTTTATCTCTTTCTTTTGGATTTCCGGAGGCGCGACAGTAATTGGTTTTTTCCTTTTTATTCTAGCCTTTTATCTTTATTTATTAGGTAAACAAAAATTTTCTATAATAGCGTATATTTTATCGCTTCTTGCCTCTGAGGCTATGGTTGCTGGAGTATTTGTCTTTATTTTTTACCGTTATTTATATAAATCTAAAGATAAAAATGATGTCCAATGGTTAATATATCTTGCGTTTACAACTCTATTTTTAATATTTAGGTATATATTCTTAACTCCTAAAACTTCTGCCGAAACTTATAGTATTGAGTTTAACTACAAAATATTTAGTTCCGTCAAATTCTATCTATTACAAATTTTAGGATATACAAATATTTCTCATGGATTGTTATTATCAGTAATTATTATTACCTGGGTAATAATAATTCTTGTTCTATTGTTTAAATATAAAGATTATTCAAAAAATATATTTTTTTTATCGATAGTTCTTTCTGGGTTATTTCCCTTTATTTTTCTTCCGAATCATTTATCTAGTCATTATATGAATATATCCATATTTGGTTTTAGCTTGTTGTTTGCTTTAGCTGTAAAATCTCTTAAACCGAAAACTGTTATTTATTTTATGATCCTATATTTTATATTATCTTTTGTAACTGTTAATCGTACTATTAAAAATAACTGGGTAATAAATAGAAGTAATATATCTAAACAATATATTGAATCAATTGAAAAATCTAATTTACCCAACGACTCTACAATAGTTTTTAATGACAATGAAATTTCCTCTTCTTATGAAGCTTATGTTTCTTTAGGCACTGGCAGAGCAATAGATTTCTGGTTTGCACAAAAAAATTACAAAACATGCTTTGTTGAATTTGAGATCTGCGAGACGAAGCCTTAGAATAGGTAATTAAAATTATTTATATGAGTTCTCTAGATTTTTCATTAATTTTGGCCTGTTATAACGAGGGTCCAACTTTTGAGGCGAGTGTTAACAAATTTGTTGCTCAATTAAAAAAATTAAAAATTAACTACGAAATAATTTTTGTTGAGGATAAAAGTACCGATAATACTAAAAGTACTTTATCAGAAATCGTAAAAAATATTCAAAACTCAAAAGTAATTTATCACAATAAAAATATGGGCAGAGGAAGATCTGTGTCGGACGGAATATTAGCAAGTCGGGGAAAGATTTGTGGGTATATAGATGTGGACTGCGAAATATCCCCCAGCTATATTCCACTTTTTATCAAAGAGGTTAGAGGTGGTTATGATTTAGTGGTTGGAAAAAGATATTACGAAAAAGGCATAAAATCTTTACAAAGGGTAATTGCCTCTATTGCCTATGCGTTAATTGTCAAAACATTATTAAACATTCCTATTGATGATACAGAAGCTGGTTATAAATTTTTTAACAGAAAAACAATAACAAAGCTGTTGCCGGAGGTAAAAAGTTCAGGTTGGTTTTGGGATACAGAAATCTGTGCTAGATCTTGCTATAAAGGTTTTAGTGTTTCGCAAATACCTGTCTTGTTTATAAGAAGAACTGAAAAAATATCGACCGTTAAACTATTTAGAGATAGTATAGATTATGCTGTGAATTTGTTTAAATTTAAAAAACAAATGTCAAAATTTTAAATGGGAAAAGGCGATAGTAACCCATTTATAATTCCACTTCACAAACCTTTTTGGGGAAAAGAAGAAGAAAAAGCTGCCATTAATGCAATGCGAGGCGGAACCGGTGTTGGTGACCTTTTTTACAGCGAAGAGTTATCGAAAAAATTAAGGAGGGTTTTGAATATAAAATATGTATTACCCACAGGATCGGGTACTGCTTCGCTAGAACTTGCCTGTGCAAGTATTTTAGAAAAAGGAGATGAAGTGCTTATACCAAGTTTTACTTTTTCATCATGCGCAAATGCGGTAATTCTTGCAGGTGCAAAGCCTGTTTTTTGTGACGTTAATATTAATACATATAATATTGATGTTGCTGATATAAAAAAAAGGATAACAAAAAAGACAAAAGCTATTATGGTTGTACATTACGCGGGAATGGCTTGTGAAATGGATGAAATATCGGGTATTGCCAAAAGACATAAATTAAGTATTATCGAAGATGCTGCACACGCGCTAGGAGCGAAATATAAAGGCATTTCGCTTGGTTCAATAGGCAGAGTCAGCTGTTTTTCCTTTCACGGAACAAAAAATGCTGCAAGTGGTGAGGGCGGAGCGTTTGTAACAAATGATAAGGACATTATGAAAAAGGCAGAAATATTACGCGAGAAAGGAACAAACAGATCTTCTTTTATGAGAGGAGAGAGGAGGAAGTATTCATGGGTGAATGTTGGCAGAAGTTTAATACTTTCGGATATCCTTTCGGCAATTGCTCTGGAACAGATTAAAAAGCTTGATAAGATTACCTCACTGCGACGGAAAAATGCCGAATATTTACTCAAGAAAATGAAGGGGCTTTCTTCAAAAATTATTTTACCTATTATACCTGAGTCGACTCAACCAAATTGGCATATATTCGCAATTAGGGTTCCCAGGATTATTCGAGACAAAGTAATTGGCGAGTTAAGATCTTATGGAGTGGAGGCATCGTTTCATTATTTGCCACTGCATGCTTCTGTTATGGGTAAAAAGTTGGGTTATAAGGTTGGAGACTTGCCAGTTTCCGAAGAGGTAGCATCAACTTTAATTAGACTTCCAATGCATCCTAAACTTAAAAAATCCGAACTTGATT
>CAYHMC010000027.1:0-7591 GCA_964357615.1 uncultured Candidatus Saccharibacteria bacterium | reverse complement strand
AACTCGAAGGTGGTAATTCCGCCAAAGCATGGGCTTTGGGCGGTCTAAACTTCCTTCGGGCGGGGGCGCGGCGTCATAGGACGATGCGCCCCCACCCACCAATTTTTCCATCGAAGTTTGAGCTAAAATTCATTTTTTAGAATAAACTTCGCGGGAGAGATATAGGGCGCTTGAGGATAGTATGTCGAGTACATAGGAAATTGCTTTTCTTCGTCGTCGAAGAAATTTCCTTAGACCCCCTCTCCCGCGAACGAGTTCTTTGATTGCTACGCGCTAGAAAGACAGTAACGATATCCGATCGTGTACTGTACGTGTGGCCTCCGTCCGTGTCCGAGAGAGAAACTAAGCTCTCGACACGGACGGTAAGATTTTTTTCTCCGAGCAAGTGTTTTTTATTTCTACTTCAGTCAAGTCAGATAGTATTTGGAAGCGTTAGATAATTAAGAACATTTACTCGGGGGTAAAATATGATTAAAAAGTGGGTTGTCTGCGGACGGCCATATCTATTGAATGGGATGACCCCCTCCCAATTTCAAGCTCCCCACCTTTCGCTTGGCGGATTGGTGGAACTACGGAGAAACAGCCAAGTTGCCCGAAACCCCACTCGGGAGGGTAAAACCTAGGGGTGAGCTCCGGGATGGCACCGTACCGGAAGCAAAAGCGAGGTGCCCCGGGGCGATGCTGCCTACTTTGGCCATCGCCCCGGGTAAGTTCTTCACAGCGTAAGTCTCGGGGAGTCTAGGAGCACTTTCAAATCGTTGCCGCTTGGGGCCTTGTACCATTCTACTTTGAACAATCTGCTCCCTCCCCGTTCCTTTTGCCCCCTTCTCTCGCGATGGTCGCGAAGAAGTTCTCGAAGAAGTATTCGAAAGATACGCAAATGTGCTCGATAAGGGAATGGCATCGCTAATCGGCGCAATCGTATCTGTGGCGTGATGTGGGGCTTAACACAAAACCATCACGACCTAATTGCGGGCCGTTTGCCCCAGCCCCTCCCAACGCACAGGATGCGGGGGAGGGGCTGGGTATAGATTTAAATCACAAGAAGGAGAATCGCGAAGAATGACCAAAAATAATTTGCGAGAAGCAACTTTTTAGCCTAATAAGGCTATTTTTTATTTTATTCAAGATAAATATTATGTGTTTATGTTTGTGAATTTTTTTGTTACAATAAATCTATTCAAATAATATGAACCGCGTTGGCAAGCAAATAATATATGGGTGTATATACGGATTGATTTTCATCAGTTTTTTGGTTTTTATTTACCTTTCTTTTTTAAAGCCAGCACCTTCTTGTTTTGATAATAAACAAAATCAAGATGAAACTGGGCTAGATTGTGGTGGTGTTTGTGGCCCATGTCTTGGCAATCCAAAAGATATTACCGTTAGTTTAAGCACAATTTTTTTCGTAAACGAACCAATCGCCGTGGTTAGACTTATGAATCCAAATAATAATGTTGGAGCAAAAAACTTAAGTTATAAAATAGACGTTTTGGATTCGAGCCAAAATGTTTTAAAAACTTTAGAGGGTGATACATTCATATATCCTGGCGAACAATCCAAAAATCTTATTTTTATATTGGAAGGTTTGAACAATGCAAATAGTTTGAATGTAAACATATCAAAACCAGAGTGGTTGTTGGTTAGCGATTTTCTTCCTGCCGATTTTACATTTGTTAGGTCAGTTAAAAGGGTTGAAAAAGATAGAATTATTATAGAGGGCGAAATCAAGAGCAATGAAACACTTTTGTTTAGAAATATTGAAATAGGTGCGTTCTTTTATAATAAAACAGGTAATATTGTTGGTGTATCAAAAACATCTGTACAGTCGGTTAAACCATTTGAGCGCAGAGCCTTTACCATAGAATTTCCTTCTGGTAGTCTGCCTATAAATCCAGATGCTACAAAATTATATTTTGATGCACTTCGACCATAAGAATAAGTGGTCGTGTGTATTGGATTATTCTTTTTTAATGCGTCTTCGATTTTTCTGTAATTTATTTTATATATAATGAATTCACTTCAACGATCGCTTTTAATTCCAGTTTGTTTAATTATCGGACTTAGTATTATTGCGCTATCGAGCATATCAAAAGATTATTTATTTTTACAAATTACATGGATAGCACTAGGCACCTGTGTGTTTTTATTTGTTGCTTATTTCGACTGGCGTCCATTTGTAAATCAAGGCTTAGGAATATACATAATTTATTTTAGTTCGATAGCTCTTCTTTTCCTCACATATTTAATTGCTCCAGTTATTAGGGGACAAAGAGCGTGGCTTATAATTGGTCCACTTAGGTTTCAGCCTTCTGAATTTGCAAAAGTAACATTAGTTTTACTTTTGGCGTATTTTTTTGCTTCGAGCCATACAAGTATTGCTAGATTTCGAACAATCTTTATTTCTGGAATATTAACCTTAATTCCGATGTTGTTGGTTGTTTTAGAGCCAGATTTGGGCTCTGGAATTGTTTTTGGAATATTATGGTTTAGTTTTCTTTTGATGTCTGGCTTGCCAAGTAGATACGTTATTTTTTTTATAGTCTCTGCTTTCGTATTTAGTATTTTTAGTTGGTATTTCTTGCTTCAAACTTATCAAAAAGACCGTATAGCTGTTTTCTTGAATCCTGAGAGAGACCCGCTTGGAGTAAACTGGAATGTGAATCAGGCAAAATTTGCAATTGGTTCGGCTGGTTTTTGGGGAAAAGGATATGGACAAGGAACTCAGGTTCAATTGGGTTTTCTTCCAGAAGCTCATTCTGATTTTATTTTCCCCGCACTTATAGAAGAGTGGGGATTAATTTCTGGTTTTATTTTTCTTTTGATTTTCACATATTTTATTTTTATTACTTTGAAAATAGGAGTTCAATCAAGTACTAATTTTGAAAGATTTGTGGTTTTGGGTTCAGCCACAATATTTTGTGTTCATTTTGTAATAAATATTGGTTCTGCAACAGGATTGTTTCCTGTGGTTGGATTGCCACTTTCGTTTATGAGTTACGGAGGTTCAAATTTGGTCTCAAGCTTTTTTCTTTTAGGTTTGTTGTATAGCATAGCTGGGAGAATTTCATAAAAAATTAAAGTTAAATTCAAATCCAATAAATTTCATGCTTGATTTAGAAAAATATAAATTTAAAAAATACGTATTTATAGTATTTTTAAGTGTAATTGTAGTTGTAATTTTCTGGCTAAAAACCGTAGATAATATTTCCTTGTTTGCTCCAGTTGAGGTTCGAATTAATGCTGGAATGGGAATAAATGAAATTGCAGAGATTTTGAGTGATGCAAAAATAATTTCATCAAAGTTTATTTTTAAGGCCATTGCTTTTGTTACTTTTAGTGCTGACAAGTTGCGTCCTGGCAAATATTTATTTGAGGGTCAATTGTCGATTAGGAATATAATCAATTTTCTAATAATTGGTGGCGACGAAGAAGTAACTGTACAAATTGTCGAGGGAGCCACTATTTATGATATAGATGCATTGCTTTCTAAAAATAATATAATAAAAGCCGGCGAGCTTATATCTTTTAATGAAAAACAAGAAAAAAGCCTAGAGGGATACTTATTCCCAGACACATATCGCTTTTTTGAAAACTCAGGAGCAGAAATTGTTGTGAAAAAAATGACTGGCGTTTTTGATGAAAAAGTATCGAAAATGCTGATAGGGAGTAGCACAAATCAATACGAAACTTTAATTTTAGCTTCATTGCTCGAGAAAGAGGTGCCCGAGTTTGAAGATAGGCGAATAGTCGCAGGTATTCTACAAAAGAGAATTGCAAATAAATGGTTTTTACAGGCTGATGCCACTATTTGCTACTCCAAAGAACCGACCCCATGTTATCCACTTTTAGCTCTTGACTTCAAAGTTGATTCCAAATATAATTCCTATATGTACAAGGGATTGCCACCGACACCAATCGGCAATCCTGGACATCAAGCGATACAAGCAGCGCTTACTCCCAAGAAAAGTAATTACTGGTATTATATTTCTGATCCGAAATCAAAGAAGACAATATTTGCTCGTACGCTTGAAGAGCATGTAGCAAATAAGCTACGTTATTTACAATAATATTTACTTACTTTAATATTAATAAAAAAGTAAAATAAGTATTTGCATTTTTTTGTAAACTGTGTTAAACAGATAAACATATAATAGAGGAAAAGTAGCACGAGTTACGGCGTGTTTTTATTCGTGTTTTTGATGTAATTAAATAACCTATAATCGAATTCGTCCGAATATACCGAATAAAAAATTCATTCGGCAAATTCGGACAAATTTGCAAATTAGGAGCCTAAGTTTCAATGTCATTACCTACTAAAAGATTTTCTTCGGCCACTGCGCAATATATAGATCAGCCACGCCTTGCAGAAATTCAAACATCGTCTTACAAGCGATTATTAAAAGATGGCTTAAAAGAACTTTTCCGCGAAATTTCCCCGATTAAAGATTATACTGGGAAAGAACATGAATTGCATTTTGACGATTTTCATTTTGATGAACCAAAATATGATGAAGCTCAATCAGTTGAGAAGGGTGTAACTTTTGAAGCTGCGCTTCGTGCAAGACTTAGATTGCTTAGTCCAAAGTCTGGAAAGGAAAAAGAACAGGATGTATTTATTGGAGACATTCCTTTAATGACTCCACGCGGAACTTTTATTATAAATGGAGTTGAAAGAGTTGTTATATCTCAGCTTATACGCTCACCTGGTTCATACTTTACTTGCCTAGTTTATAGAGGCAAAAAACTTTTTGGCGCAAAAGTAATTCCAAATCGTGGAGCATGGTTAGAGTTAGATACAGACCCAGACGGACTAATTGGAGTTAAAATTGATCGAAGACGTAAGGTGCCAATTACCTGTTTGCTTAGAGCTTTTGCCTCAATGGAAGGAAAGGAATTTGAAAACAATGAGCAAATTACAGAATTATTTAGAGATGTAGATACTGGAACAATTAAATATCTCGCTGCAACCCTTAAGAAAGATACAGCAAAATCGATTGATGAATCTTATCTTGAAATTTATAAACGCCTTAGACCGGGGGATTTAGCTACGCCCGAAAATGCAAAGTCATTGATTGATGCAATGTTTAAGAGATTTGATAGATATGACCTCTCTGAAGTTGGTAGATTTAAAATGAATCAAAGGATACTTACAAATTCTGATTCCCATCTTCTTCGTCTCGATGACCTCATTGCAATAGTTAAGGAAATGATTGTTTTGAATAATAATCTAAGCGCTGAGCCTGACGACATTGACCATTTGGGAAATAGGCGTGTTCGAGCAGTTGGAGAATTGCTTCAAAATAAAATGCGAGTAGGTTTTGCAAGACTAAGGCGCGTTGTTCAGGACAGAATGTCCACAATAACTGAAGAAAATTTTGCTCCTGGAGCATTGCTTAACGCTAGACCGCTTATGGCTACTGTTAGAGAGTTTTTTGCTTCATCACAGCTTTCGCAGTTCATGGATCAAGTAAATCCATTATCTGAAATTGAACACAAGCGCCGTTTGTCTGCTATGGGACCTGGTGGACTTACAAGGGAAAGAGCTGGTTTTGAAGTGCGCGATGTTCACACATCTCACTATGGGCGTATTTGTCCAATTCAAACCCCAGAAGGCGCAAACATTGGTCTTATTAACTATATTGCAGGATATGCAAGAATAAATAAATTTGGATTCTTAGAAACTCCATATGTAAAAGTAAATAAAGGAACTATAACTAAAGAGTTAGTTTGGTTTGATGCTCTTGAAGAAGAGAAATTTAAAATTGCACATGGTGGAATAAAAATTGAAAATGGAAAAATTGCAAGTGAGTTTGTTGAAGCCAGAATTAAAGGAGAACCAGGAACTTGTACTAGAGAAGAAGTAGATTTTATGGATGTTATGCCAGAGCAATTTATAAGTATTTCAACATCTCTAATTCCATTTTTGTCTCACGATGACGCAAACAGAGCACTTATGGGATCAAACATGCAACGCCAAGCTGTTATCTCTGTTAAGCCAGAAGTTCCTTATGTAAGTACTGGAGTTGAAGAAAAAGCTGCGCAAGATTCAGGTTATATTATAAAAGCTGTTGAGGATGGTGAAATTGTAAAAGCAGATGCTGGAAATGTAACTATTAATTATAAATCTGCGGGTATTGTTTCTCATCCACTTTTTAGTTTCAAGCGTTCTAACCAAGGAACTTCAATTTCCCAAAAACTTTTGGTTCAAAAAGGAGATAAGATTAAAAAAGGAGATATTCTGGTTGATGGCCCAGGTATGGTGAACGGTGTCCTTGGACTTGGCCAAAATCTTTTGGTTGCTTTTGCTTCTTGGAGTGGCGCAAATTTTGAAGATGCAATCATACTTTCAGAAAAAGTAGTTCAACAGGATAGGTTTAGCTCAGTCTATATAGAAGATTATTATTGCGATGTTCGTGATACTAAACTAGGACCAGAAGTTATAACTCCAGATATTCCAAATGTATCAGAAGAAAAATTAAAAAATCTTGATGAAGAGGGAATCATTCGTGTTGGCGCAGAAGTTTCAGCGGGCGATATTCTTGTTGGAAAAATTTCACCTAAAGGAGAAACTGAACTCACTTCAGAAGAAAGATTGCTTAGAGCAATCTTTGGAGAAAAAGCTCGAGATGTAAAAGATACATCGCTAACATTGCCACATGGAAAATATGGAAGAATTATTGGAGTTCACATTTTTTCTCGCGAACGAGGCGACAAATTAGATCCAGGAGTAATTTCTAGAATACAGGTTGAAATTGCACAGCTTAGAAATGTTAGAGCCGGAGATAAATTAGCGGGACGACATGGAAACAAAGGTGTTATTTCTCAAATTAGACCAGTTGAGGATATGCCTTTCTTAGAAGATGGCAGACCAGTTGATATTATTTTAAATCCTCTTGGTGTGGCTTCTCGTATGAACATTGGTCAAATTTTGGAAACACACTTAGGTTTAGCCGCTCAGGTTTCTGGTTTTCGAGCTATAACACCAGCATTGTCAGGTGCGACAGAAGAACAAATTCGTACTGAATTACGCGAAGCTGGGCTCCCAGAAGATGGAAAAGTAAAACTATACGATGGACGAACAGGACGCGCTTTTGATAGACCAGTAATGGTTGGTTGTATTTATGTTATGAAGTTAAATCACTTGGTTGAAGATAAAATCCACATGCGTTCAATTGGTCCTTATTCCTTAGTTACACAACAGCCACTTGGAGGTAAGGCGCAATTCGGAGGTCAGCGTTTTGGAGAAATGGAAGTTTGGGCTCTTGAGGGTTACGGCGCAGCTTACACTCTTCAAGAAATGTTAACTATAAAGTCAGACGATATAGCAGGAAGATCATCTGCTTTCGAATCGATTATTAGAGATGAAGTTATTAAAGCGCCAAATATTCCAGCAACATTTAATGTTTTAGTAAATGAATTGAAATCACTAGCATTGGGGGTTGAGTTGCTAGATGAAAATGGTGAACAAATAAAATCAGAAAAAAGAGAAAAAGCTAATTAAATAAAAATATCGTGATAAATAATTTTAAAGCAATAAAACTTAAACTTGCCTCACCTGAAGAAATTAGAAAGTGGTCTTTTGGTGAAG
>CAYHMC010000026.1:0-8392 GCA_964357615.1 uncultured Candidatus Saccharibacteria bacterium | reverse complement strand
TGTTTGCAGGAATCATCTTCCCATTAGGTGGTTTTTTTATCTTTCATGTCCAGCATCACAACCTAATCCAAACAGCAAGCCTTACTCCATGGCTTTTTTGGCAAATAGAAGAATTTTTAAAAAGCAAAAAGCTCAAGAATTTATTAATATTTTCTCTCATCTTGTCTCAACAATTTATGGCAGGGTTTCCCCAAATCACTTTTTACTCACTAATTGCCGTGTGTTTATGTCTCGGCTTAAAACATATATTTGAAGCAGCAAAACCATTCAAAGTTTATTTCTTTATCACTGTTGCAATTATCTTGGGAATTTTAATTGCCGCTGTTCAAATAATACCTTCTTATGAATTTCTCCAAAATTCAAGTAAAAATTCTGACCCAAAACAAATCCTTGAACAATTCCCATATGTTACTAAAAACCTGCTGCTATTTTTAGATCCTTTTATCCTCGGTTCACCCAAAAACGGCACTTATCCTACCTGGACACCTGGCAAATGGGGAATATTCTGGGAGTCTCAAGGATATGTTGGAATTCTTCCACTTATATTTACAATCGCCATTACTTTTGCCGCAATTATTAAAAAACTAAAAATCAGATCTAAAATCTTTATTTTTGCTTGCCTCTTATTTATTACTATCATGCTTTCATTGGGCAAAGAATCGCCAATGCATGTCCTTTACTCCATCCCGCCCCTTTCTTACTTTAGAGTACCTTCCAGATTTCTTTTAATATCGCAATTTTCACTGGCAATCTTGGCAGCATACTTTGTTAATAAAATTAAAAGTAAATTAATTGTTATTGCAATAATTATATTATCTGTCATAAATCTATACACAATAACAGCCGGCTACAACCCAACCGAAAAAGCATCCGACTTTCTAAAAGATCCACAAACAGCAGCTTTTTTAAAGACACAAGAAGTTGAAAATGTTATCCCAATTGGCAGCATGTCCGACTGGAATAATATATTTTTAAAACATGGATGGGAAAATAATTCGGATTATTTCACAGAAGCCAGAAATTATTTAGACCAAAATTCTAATTTGATTTATGGGGTCAAAAACGCGTTTGCATATGAAAGTATGCAAACCAAACGCTATTCAACCAAAAATTCCATTCTACTTTCTGGTACAACTATCAAGAATAACACAATTCTTATATCAGATCCGGCTAAAAAAGTTATTAATTCGGACAATGCAAGCCACATAATTACAACAAAAGACATAAACGACCCAGACTTTGAAAAAATATTTGAATCTCAGGAAAAAGATATAACTTATAAAATTTTCAAAAATAAAAATAAGTTGCAAAAATACTTTATAACAGGAAATTATTTTATGGCCAAAAATATCCCGCAAATCGTTGCTGCCTTAAACTCTGACACCATCGACACGCAAAAAGGGGTAATTTTAGAAGAAGATCCTGACCAAATATTAGGAAATACTGAAAGTTATCAAATATCAGAGCTTATTGCGAAACCAACTTATCAAAAGCTACAAGTCAGCTCCACAGAACCCTCCTTACTGGTAGAAAACGAAAGTTATTACCCGGGTTGGAATGCAAAAATAGATGGTAACAAAACCAAAATATTTGCTGCAAACATTAACAGCAGAGCAATCGTAATTCCCGAAGGAGTCCACATTGTAGAATTTTCTTACGAATCAAAAATCATTACTTACTCAGCTGCACTAAGTGTTTTTGCACTGCTTATTACTTTGGTGGCAATAATAAAAATTGGAAATTATAAAGTAACAACCTAGAATTTTTGCGAATTAGTTTTACTTTCTATTTGCTCCTGGATTTTACCGGCAGCATCATTATCTTTATTGCAATCCCGCTCAAAAATCATAGAAGCGCGTAAATATCCTATATCCCCGGAGTCAATTTTCTTTGCTTTTTTAATATTTTCCCCGGCATCATTACATTCGTTATTGGCAGTTTGTGCAGTTGCTAAATTTATATATGCTGTATTTTTCCCCGGAGATAATTCAATCGCTTTTTGAAAGTATAAGGCCGCATCGTTAAAAGATGAATTTAATGCAAGATAACTTCCGGTACTTACATAACTATTATAATATAAAGAAATAATATATTGACCAAAAAAATGCTGGTACCCTAAATTGTCATCTTTAAATTCAAATTTAGAAAAGACTTCTTTAGGATCAAAAACAGCTTTGTCATCTGATTTTACTAGTTTTTGCAACAATCCACTAGGCAACCATTTTCCTTTATCTGTCTCCAGAGCACCTGTCGAATAAAAATCGTGCTTTACTCTGTTCTCGTCGATTAAATCAGCCATAAAAGTGTATGCTTCATCATTTTTTTCCGATCTAAAATGATCATTAAAAATAAGATCCGGATAAGAACCTATAATCTGTTTTCTATAATATAGGTGCTTCAACGAACCAATAAGCACTACTTTTCTGTCCATATATTTATTTTCTGTGTAATAAACATACTGAGAATTAAAAGTCGCAGTGTCGTCTAAAAAAAAGATAATGGAATTGGCGTTTGCGGAAGCAAAAACGTCATGTCCAAGTTTGTCTCCCAGGTCGAATTTAGAAAGATCCGCCTTACTGTAATTTATGAAAAACATAAATAAAGGCAAGAATAAAAAAGCAATTTCTGCGCCAATCGGAAATATCTTCGATTGGGATCTATTCTTTATTGCCTCATAAATTGCCAGCATTCCAAAGGCAAGAGGTACGATAAGATATGCGTATGTCTCCAGTAAAAATCTTTCCCAAATTCCAAAAATAAAATCATTAGTAAGAGGAAACCCGGAATATATTAAAAACAAAGGACCGGTAATAATTGTCAAAAGAAGGTAAAACCAAAAAAGCATTCGCATTTTAATAAATAAATAAATAAAACCGCAAATGACAAGTAGAAGTCCAATTAACAAAAAATCGTTTTTTATAAATCCAAAAAAAGATAGCAGCTGCACAAAACGCATTTGCAATGTCTGGCCAACCAAAAAGTCGGCTGCACTAAAAGAGCCAAAATCAGCTCGAGTTGCTAGCCTTATAAGGTTATTCAAATTACTTGGATCGTCCCAATTAATAGGAGTTTTTCGAAACGCAGCAAATATCACAAACAAATAAGGTAAAACTCCGGCAAGAAAAACACTCAGTAACCTAATAATTACCTTTTTTTGTGAGAAAATCTTTTTATCTTTTTTATAAATCAAAAATGCAAAAGCGGGTATTATGAGAAGTGACATAGTATGATGAAAAACAGCTAGTCCCAGAAGTGCAATGGAAATATAAAGGTGAGTTTTTTTCTTACCCTCAAACCAGCAGAGTAAAAAATATTGTGCCAAAAAAGCCAGTAAAATTTTAAGCTGAAAAACCTCAAGAGTATGGGCATAAAGCCAAAAGAGGGGATTAAAAGCAATAACAAGCGAAGCACCTAACGAAATAATAGTGTTCCTAGTCAATTTTTTTACAATCAAAAACAGAACACCAACATTTAATGCCTGGAAAAAAGCAGCCATGATATCTGCCCTAAACGCGACCGACCCACCAACAGACAAGTGGGTAAAAAACCAACCAATCATTGTATTTAATGGATAACCAGGTGGATGAGCAACTCCCCCAAACCACGCGGCCAAAATAATATCCCCACTATCACCGCCAAAAACTGAATGAGATATACCGGGCAAATAAGCAAGAAAAACAGACAGAAATATAAGAACAGGCAATAAAATTATTCTAAGTCTAGACATAACGATTCTCTTTATGTATTCTCTAATAAAAAATGCGAGCTATCAAGGACGTAAAATCACTTTATAAACATAAATTCTCTGAAACCGAAAGACTAACAAAGGTAGAAATACTTGCTAACAAATGATAAAAAAACTTTTTTCGAATAACACAGCACTGTATCTTATTTATTCTTTATTATTTGGCATATTGTTTCTATTTAATGCAAACTTATATAAAATTGAGCAAGGCATAGATTATTCATGGATATTTTCTATAAACTATGCATTCGCTAATCATTTTTTATGGGGTAAAAATCTAGTTTTTACTTATGGACCTTACGGCTTCCTAATTTTCCCTAAAAATATTTCAAATAACTTCTTATTTCACATTCTTTACCAAACAATCTTTACTATTTGCTGTTCAATTGTTGTGTTTTTTTTCTTAAACTCATTCAGAAATTTAAAGCACAAATATTTATTAATCTTAATACCTATATTTATCTACTTAATAGCTTTTCAGCCATATGAATGGCGAATATTTACTTTTTTGATTTTATTTCTATTGTTAGCACTAAATAAAAAAAAATCATATTACATATTTATCGTAATAGGAATACTTCTAGGATTTAGTACTCTTATTAAGTTCTCCATAGGCTTGGGAGTTTTTCCCATTTTGATTTTATCCTGTTTTTTAACAAATGAATTACAAGTATTTATTAAACGATTAATCTATTCAGTCTCCTCATTTTCCTTAAGTTTAATATTTTTCTGGTTTTTATACCAAAACAAAATCGAGGGGTTAAAAGAATATCTACTTAGTGGCTTATACATTTCCAAAGGTTATTCAAGCGCAATGACCCTTCATATAGATCATTTACTACAAAGTCTAGCATATTTTATTCTCTTATTTATTTTAATAATTCTCTGGATATTTCAGCGCAGAAGAGACTCCAATTGGCAAAAATTACTAATACTTTTACCAGCCTTTTTCGTAGCATGGAAAGCCTCAGTAGTGAGACAAGACATGCATATGTTATCTTTAATATTTTTTAGCATATTTACAATCTTAATTCTAACTGTATATTCAAAAGTCGATAATAAATTTAATAAAACTGGACACTATTTCGCTATTGCAATCTTATTAATTGTATTAGGTACTTTACATAGCGGTGTTTTACAAGACGTTAAAGAAGGCACGAGTGCGCCAATTTTATCATGGACGAGCAAAAACTTAGTTATATTAGATTATCTTAAGAAAAATTATGATATTGATATAAAATACTTGCGCACAATTGCTATACCTGAAAATGTAATCAAAAAAATAGGGCACTCATCTATCGACTTTTATCCAACCGAAAATACTTTTGCAACTGATAGCGGTCTTAATTGGCAGCCAAGGCCTATATTTCAATCCTACGTAGCGTTCACCCCAGAGCTTGATTCACTCAATTACAATTTTTTCTCTAAAAAGCCACCGGAATATTTACTTTTTCACTATTTTCAAGGATTTCAATCTATTGATAATCGTAATATATTATTCGATGAACCTAAAACAATCGTAAAAATAATGGATATTTATGACCTGGAAGGAGCGAATGGTCTTTACAGTATATTAAAATTAAGGAGCGAAAATAGATTCGGAACAAAAACGATGATATTTCAGGATAAAATGTTATGGGATGAGTGGTATAAAGTGCCACAAGCTGAAAATTCAATCATATTAGCGTCTGCAAGTTGGAATAAAACTATAGTCGAAAAAGCTATTAGATTCATGTTTAGAGAAGAACCGGTTTCTCTTTCTTTGAAATTTTCGGATAATCACATTGAAACTTTCCGTATAGTTTCCGACAATGCAATTTCTGGATTATGGATAAACCCGTTTTTCTCTAATGGATCGGATTTCAACGCTTTTTTTAACAACCAACGAACTAAAAACGCGCAATATATAAGATTTAACGGGAAGAAATATAGTAATTCTATTAATTTAAAGTGGTATAAGTTACCGTTTGAAAAAAATTAACCATATTAAATGAAAATTTTGTAAAAATGAATTACAAGCCACAAGTTCTTATTCTATTATATATTATAACCACCCTATCTTATATCTTTACTAGAGGATTTTACTCACTTAGTAGTGTTATTTTGACCCTTGTCTCTTTTCTAGCTCTTCTAGTTTACTATTTCAAACCAAAACATATTGGAATCCTTAAAACGGAAACAGATTCTCTTCTGGCAATTTCACTTGTCATTTCAATCTTTCTATCTTTGGCCCTTTATGGAGGACTTTACCAGAGCCATGGTTTACTATTTAAAACTAGTCAATACCTCCTAGCCCTTAGCTGTATTTTAGCACTAAGCTATTTCATAAATACTAAGACACAGCTTATTACAAAATATCGATTTCCGACATTATTCTGTATTGCAATTTTACTCCAAGTTTTCATGCTCATATCCTCACCTCATCCCAAAATAGATGTATTTGACCAGTTAAAATACGGCTCGGAAAATATAATAAAAGGACAAAATCCATATTCACAAACTTTTCCCCAAATCTACAATTATCCTCAAAATTATTTTCCATATTTACCCATGACTGCAATCGTAGTCCTACCATTTAACTTATTATTAGGTGATCCTCGTTTTGCCTTGGTTGCAGCATATATTGTTGGTGCTTTTGTATTAAAAAAAATAATCGGTAAAAAAAATGTGATAGCTTCAGAACTGATCCCGTTAATCTATCTGTTTCATCCGCAATCAACCTTTATGACAGAACAAGCATGGATCGACCCACTCTTTTTTACTTTTTTTTTACTTTTTATATATTATTTAAGAGACAAAAAAAACATGATATTCTCAGGCTTGTCATTAGGTTTCGGAATAGCATTGAAACAAACGTTCCCTTTAATACTAATATTTCTTTTCGCTTGTAAGGCAATACCAAAAAAAGTTTTATTAATTGCCATTGGGGTTTTTGTTATTTCCATCCTACCTTTCTTTCTTTGGAATCCAAATGATTTTTTAAACGATGTTTTTAAAATCCACATAGAAAGACGTTTATGGTGGCATAATAGCTTAACTCTCAATTCCTTTTTCTTTTCCGAGTTCAAGAAAAACATTAACCAATTATTCTTTCTAGCAGTATGGGCAGGTTTACTCGTTGGTATATTAAAAAAGGGAATTGCAAACTTTACTACACTAACTCTTGCAATCAGCCTCTGGTTCTTCGCTTTCTACCTTTTTAACTACCAAGCGTATATTCACTACTACCATTTAATTTCATCCTTAATTTTGCTCTCGATTGCATCAGAAATTAATAAAACACACCAATCCGCTTATATTATAAAAAAGGCATAAACAATAGTTTAAGAAAAAACATTTAATTGGGTGTAATAACAAGGAAATAAAGTTATCATAAAATGATTTATTTAAATATCTAACATTTTAATATTAAATTAATTATTTTTAGTCATAAAATTATTGTTTGTTATCTTGAAATATTTACCCTATAATTACTTGATGTCGGGTGTAGAAAAAATTTACGAGAAAAAAAAGTTAATAGCTATTGTTTATCGCAAAACCATCCCGGTAGATGGTGTTAAATTCCTAACAGACAAATCTAATCCTTTCCAAGTAGGCATTCACTCTAGAAAAAAAGGCACAAGCCTCCCACCCCATGTACATAAAATCGAAAAACCTTTAACGATAAAATCCATACAAGAAATTTTGTATATTGTCAGTGGAAAAGTAAAAGTTTCACTCTATGGGACAAATGGTAAAAAGATTAAATCAAAAACACTATTGAGTGGCGACAGTATACTTTTAGTTTCCGGTGGGCATGGTGTGGAATTTTTAGAAAGCTCTAGAATTTTTGAAGTAAAACAAGGGCCCTACCCTGGTGCTACCAAAGCCAAAGCCTTCATATAACTTTTGTGATACCAGTCAACGAACCAGTAATATCCAGAAATGCTAATAAATATATAAAGGACTGTTTAGACTCTGGCTGGATTTCATCGGCGGGTAAATACATTGAACAATTTGAAAACAACTTTAAAAATTACATCGGATCTGGGTTTGCAGTAACAACAACTTCTGGCACCTCAGCTCTTCATCTTGCCTTAGCCGCTTCAGGAATTAAATCAGGTGACGAAGTAATAATGCCAGATTTAACAATAATATCTTGTGCTCTTTCCGCAATCTATGTTGGCGCAAAACCTGTACTTGTGGATGTTGAAAAATCTACAGGAAATATTGACCCAAGCAAAATCGAGGAAATGATATCTAAAAAAACAAAGGCGATTATGGTCGTTCATCTTTATGGACACCCAGTTAATATAGAGCCCATCTTAAAACTTGCAAAGAAATACAACCTTCTTCTTATAGAAGATGCAGCAGAAGCGCACGGAGCAAAAGTTAAAGTTAATGGAAAATGGCAAAAAGCAGGTTCCGTCGGAGACATTAGTTGTTTCAGCTTCTACGGAAACAAGATAGTTACAACAGGGGAGGGCGGAATGCTTTTAACAAACAACCAAGATATTTTTAAAAAAGCCACATTATTAAAAGATCTTGCACATGTTGCCGGTAAAAGATTTTTTCATGAAGAAGTAGGCTATAATTTTAGAATGACAAATCTCCAGGCAGCCCTTGGGGTTGCTCAGCTTGGTGAAATCGATAAATACTTAAAAAAGA
>CAYHMC010000025.1:0-8923 GCA_964357615.1 uncultured Candidatus Saccharibacteria bacterium | reverse complement strand
GACAATTAATTATAGAACTCAAAGACCAGAAAAGGATGGATTATTTTCCGAGCGTATTTTCGGTCCAATAAAAGATTGGGAATGTTATTGCGGAAAATATAAAAGAGTTCGTTATAAGGGAGTTGTTTGTGATAAGTGTGGAGTTGAAGTAACTCGCTCGATTGTTCGTCGCGAAAGAATGGCTCATATTGAACTTGCTTCACCAGTTAGTCATATTTGGTTTCTTCGAAGCGTGCCATCGAGGTTAAGTTTGGCATTAAATGTTTCTCCTCAAAAACTTGAAAAAGTTATTTATTACTCTGCCTTTATAATTATGAATATTGACGAAGATGGCAGAAAACAAGCTTTACATGAATTAAATCGAGAACTTGTTTCTCGTTCAAAAACCACTAGTAATAAAAGAGAAACTAATCAGCTAGAAACCGCCGCAGAAAGAACTAGAGAAATGCTTGAGTCTATTCAAATCGGTAAAATTATTTCTGAAAGTGAGTATCATGTTTTAGCTAAGAAATTCGCGAATATTTTTAAAGCGAGTTCTGGAGCTTCCGCAGTTAGAACAATTCTTGAGAATCTTGATTTAAAGAAAGAATGCGCAAAAATTGATAAAGACAATGCAAATGTTAAAGAAGTAATTGCGAAGCGAAAAATGTTGCGTCGTCTTAAGTTGTTTAGGTCAATGATTGCAAGTAATATTAGACCAGAGTGGATGGTGTTAACTGTGCTTCCTGTTATTCCTCCAGATCTTCGTCCAATGGTTCCGTTAGATGGGGGACGATATGCGACTTCTGATTTAAATGATTTGTATCGTAGAGTTATTAATCGAAATAATAGACTTAAGAAACTTCTCGAGCTTAAAGCCCCAGAAGTTATTGTTGTAAATGAAAAAAGAATGCTTCAAGAGGCGGTTGATGCTCTTATCGACAACTCTTCTCGTTCTGGCTCACAGCAACTTTCTGCTCAAAAGAGACCACTTCGCTCAATAGCCGATTATCTAAAAGGAAAGCAAGGGCGTTTTCGTCAAAATCTTTTAGGTAAGCGCGTGGATTATTCAGGGCGTTCAGTTATCGTTATTGGACCAAATTTGAAAATAGATGAATGTGGATTGCCAAAGAAAATGGCACTCGAATTATTTAAACCATTTGTAATTAGTAGGCTTATTAAAGATGGATTTGTTTATACTATCAAAAATGCTAGTCGATTGATCGAGCAGGCTCCACCTGAAGTTTGGGCGATATTAGAAGAAGTTATTGCTGATAAATGTGTTTTATTAAACCGAGCCCCAACTCTACACAGATTATCTGTTCAGGCTTTTAAACCAATTTTAATTGAAGGATTAACAATTCAGGTTCCAGCTTTGGTTTGTGCCGCTTTTAATGCTGACTTTGACGGCGACCAGATGGCAGTCCATTTGCCACTTTCTAAGTATGCTCAAAAAGAAGCTTTTGATTTAATGCTTGCTTCTAAGAACATACTAAAACCAGCCACAGGTGACCCTATCGCACGCCCTGATAAAGATATTGTTTTGGGTATTTATTATTTAACAATAATGAACGAAGGTGAGCCAAAGAAAGCATTTGGAAACGAAATTGAAGTTTTGGCAGCGCTTGATTACGGGGCAATTACAGTGAGCGATCCAATTAGGATTAAAGATCCAAAAAATACAACTGGTACCATCGTTACAACTTGTGGGCGTATTATTTTCAACGATGTTTTGCCAGTAGATTATAAATTTATAAATGAACCACAAACAAAGAGTTCTCTTACTAGTTTAGTCGCAGATGTTATTAATCGTTATGATATCGAAGAAGGAAGAAAATTAATTGATAATTTAAAAGATCTTGGATTTGAACACGCAACGCGTTCTGGAATAACGTGGTCAATGGGAGAAATGATTATTCCTAAAACAAAATATGATTTAATAAAAAAATCTAACATTGATGTAGAGATGGTTAAGGCACAATTTAATGAAGGATTACTTACTAACAGTGAGAGAAAAGCAAGAATTATTGAAATATGGATGCGCACAAGTAAGGAAGTTGCAAAGTTAGTTCCAGCAGAATTATCCAAAGAAAATTCAATTTACATGATTATTGATTCTGGTTCTCGTGGTTCGTGGGCGCAACCTGGACAAATGATGGGTATGCGAGGTCTTATGGCAAACCCTAAAGGTGAAATTATTGAACTTCCAATCATTTCTTCTCTTAAAGAGGGTCTTTCTGTTCTTGAGTATTTTATTTCAACTCACGGCGCAAGAAAAGGTACAACTGACACAGCTTTAAAAACAGCACAAGCAGGATATTTAACCAGAAGATTAGTGGATGTTTCTCAAGATTTAATTATCAAAGAAGAAGATTGTAAAACAAAAGAAGGCATTGTTATTCACAGGGAGGATGGAGAGGCTTTTGGACACTCATTCGCTTCTCGCGCGTTTTCTCGTGTAGCACTAGAGGATATTAAAGTATTGGTATCTGGAAAAAATAAAACTGTTGTAGAGGCAGGAGAGGTTATAAATCATGAAATTGCCGCATTAATTCAGGCATCGCCGGCAACAGAAATTGCAGTTCGTTCTCCAATAACTTGTAAAACTTTATATGGACTTTGCGCTCGTTGTTATGGTTTGGATCTTGGTAATATTAAACCAATAAAAATTGGAGAAGGTGTTGGTGTCGTTGCCGCGCAGTCAATTGGTGAACCAGGAACTCAGCTTACAATGAGAACATTCCATACTGGAGGTGTTGCGGGAGCTGACATTACAAGCGGTTTGCCAAGAGTTGAAGAACTTTTTGAGCTCCGTACTCCAAAAGGTAAAGCAGCTTTAGCCGAAGAGGATGGAGAGGTTATTGAAATTGAAGAAAGAGGCATGATTAAAGTTATCAAAGTACAAGAAACCGGAGGCAAAAAACCAAAACTAAATGAATATTCTGTAAGCCGACTTGCAGAAGTATATGTTAAAGAAAAAGATAAAGTTAAAAAAGGAGATCAATTAACCGAAGGTCATATAGATTTACAAGAACTTTATGAGTCTAAAGATCAAAACGCAGTTGAGCGATATATCTTAAGCGAAGTTCAAAGAATTTATGTCTCTGAGGGTGTTTCTATAAACAATAAACATATCGAGGTGATTATCAGACAGCTATTCTCAAGAGTTAGAATAACTGAACCAGGGGATAGCGAATTTATTCTTGGCGATGTTATTGAGAAGTCTAAATTTTTAGAAGCAAACCGTAAATTGAAGAAATCAGGAAAAACACCAGCTAGATCAAAACAGCTTCTTATGGGAATTTCAAAAGTAGCACTTTCAACCGAAAGCTTTTTGTCCGCCGCTTCATTTATGGAAACCGCACGAGTTTTGGTTACAGCGGCAAGCGAAGGTCGTTCAGACAAGTTGCGTGGCTTAAAAGAAAACGTTATTATCGGTCGTTTAATTCCTGCTGGAACTGGTCTTCAGGTAACAGCAGATGATTTACTTCAAGATGATACCGATAACGATGAAATTAATACTCACGAAGTATAATAGGCTATAAAAATTTGTGGTTAAAATGGGGTTGACCCACTGCCATTCATTTGTTAAGTTAGTGTAATAATATATTCAATATAAATATGTCAGATGAAGTAAAAAATTATGAAATAAGCTTGATGTTGAAGGCCGAAGAGGCTTATTCAGGCGTTATTGCATTTATCAAAGAAAAAGGAGCTCAAGTTCAAAGTGAGAACCAAATCAAGCGTGTTCGATTGGCATACCCAATAAAGAAAGAAGAAGTTGGTTTTTTTTCGTGGATTGTTGTTTCGGCGTTGCCAGAAATAATTCCCGCCTTAATTAGAGATCTTGAAGTTAACCCAATGGTTTTAAGAATTCTTGCTATTACCCCACCATTACCAGCAAAAACTGAAGGTAGGTCAAGTAATCCACGAGATAAGGGTGTAAAAATTAAGCCACAAAAAGAACAATTAGCTAAGCCTGCAAAAGAAGTTCAGAGTTCACAAGGAGGAGAGGCGCTATCAAATGAATTATTAGAGAAAAAATTGGAAGAAATTTTGAAATAAATCTATGAATCCCGTTAGAAGCCGTGATTCCCACTAATATGTTAACAAGAAATAATATTACAATGCATTATATAATTAATAGCGGAAATCGTGATTTGTTAATCACAATCTGCTTCTAACGGGATGAATTTAAACAAAGTGATGCTTATTGGTAGGTTGACTAGAGATCCAGAACTTCGGACAACTCCTGGAGGTCAGCCAGTTGCTAGTTTTGGACTGGCAACAAACAGAGTTTGGACCGATAAAAGCGGTGCTCGCCAAGAAGATGTTCAATTCCATAGCATTGTAGTCTGGGGAAGACAAGCAGAAATTGCCAACCAATTTTTAAATAAAGGTTCACTTGTGCTTGTGGAGGGCCGTCTTCAAACCAGAAGTTGGCAAAGTAAAGAAGGTCAAAATATGAAAACTACTGAAGTGGTTGCAGAAAAAGTTCAGTTTGGTCCTCGTGCTACAGGTGGAGAATTTAAAGCTAATTCAAAACAGGGTAGTTCCGCAGGAAAGAGTCAAGCAGATGAGTTGCCAACTATTAACGTTGATGAAGGCACAGATATTAACCCAGAAGATTTACCATTTTAAAAAATAGTTAATTATTTCAATAAATAAAACAATATGAGACAATGTTATTTCTGTTCACTAAATATTCAAGAAGTTGATCATAAGGACCAGGAGCTTCTCGCTAGGTTTATTTCAAGCCAAGCAAAAATTATTGATCCACGACACACTGGGACATGCGCAAAGCATCAAAGAAAACTTGCTCAAGCAATTAAGCAAGCTAGGTTTTTAGGACTACTGCCATTTGTGCGTAGATAAAAAATGGGTTTAAACGAAAATCTTTTTAGTATTTTACATTCTTTTGCAGGCTTATCTTGGCCACTTGATTGGTTCATTATATTTTTAGGAACTTATTTTGGGCCACTACTTTTACTTATAGCTATCACTTTCGCATTAAAGCAGAATTCATTTAAATCTAGGTTTTCTATTTTAAGCTTTTTAATTTTATCTCTAATTTTTGCATTATTGATTATTCTTATATCTCATACTGCATTAGTGAACGAAAGACCATTTGCAGTTTTAGATTTCATACCTTTAATTAGTCAAAATCCAACGACCTCTTTTCCTTCCGGGCATACGACTTTTTTTGTAGCTTTGGCGCTTGCTGTTTTGGTTGTTAACCGCAAATATGGATATTGGTTTTTGTTCGGCGCGATTTTAATTGGTATTTCTAGAATTGTGGCTGGTGTCCATTGGCCAATTGATATTTTGGGCGGAATTCTTTGTGGAATTCTAAGCACATATATTGCGTATAAAATATTTCCTCATAAGGAATTACTCAGAGTAAAAAAATAAATATTAAATAAAATAACCATGACAACTTAGCCATGGTTATTTTATTTATAAGTTAAAATTAAATATTTTTACTTATATCTTGTTTTTCGATACTATATTTTTTGTTTTTAAAGAATTTTGAAACAAGGCTATTTAATATCCATGTCATTGTCATGAGTAGTAAAAAATATATTAACCCAACATTGGTAAACTGCGGCAAAGTATCTTTGCTAAGGTATCCTAAAATTGCTCCGACAACACCGATCGTTGTAATAAGCTGCAGAGATGAAATAGTATTTTTTGTGCTTTTTGCTTGAAGTTCTGCAAATATTTCGATTGTAGATGTTAGATAGTTTTTTGTCATTCCCCAAAGATTTTTTATATATTCATGAGTGTCGAGTAATGTTTCAAATTTAAACTGAAATAGAGGCTGCAGATAATCATCAACATTTTCAACATTAGTTACTTTTTGCCTTGTTTTTACATAGGCTGGCATTTGGTCAATCCTTGCCCCAATTAAATTTACGGTTTTTTGATAGGCCGAAAGTTCATTTCTAAATGTATCTATATCAGTGCCTTTTATTTCACCTCGCTCTTTAATTGTTTTTATTTTTTCCCATAGTACTCGATGAATGTCTAAATATCTGTGAAGCTGAGTTTTAAATTCTCTAAAAAATATTTGAGATTCAATTATTTCTCTGAGTAAGCCTTCGTCTTTTAAATTATTAATTAGAATTATTTCTGGACTACGATAAACCTCTACGCTCTTGGTTTTTAATGTTGAGTAAATTTCTTGGGCATTATCAGTGAATATTTCTTCAGCTTCTTTCTTTGAGGCGCCATTTACTGTAACTATATAAGGTAAAATGGATTTAATGTTAGCTAATTCTTTTGGAACTGGTGCACCTTTACTAAAAATCAAAGACAAGGCACTAGACAGCGAATTGTCATAGTAGTCACGTATTATTTCAAAATCATCTTTTAAAGATACAAAGTCTTTTTCTAGAACTATTAAACCATCCTCATATACTCTATAGGTTATATTGTTTTTAGTTTTCGCAAGTAAATATTCTAAAGGACCATTTTCTCTGGCAATAGTCTCTATTTGTAGTTTTTCTTTTACGTCAAATAGCTCTTCTTTTGAAAAATCTAAATTAGACTCATCGTGTTTTAAGAAGTTCCAAATTTCGGTTAAGTGCAGTGTGGTGCGTTGAAACCAACCACCAATATAAATCTTTTTTATTTTCATAAGTTTATATATTGATTAAATTATATCATAGCGACGCCAAATTGAATTAGTTTAGAAGTAGAACGATTATTCCATTTGTAAATTTGACAGAAATTAATTTTAATGTTATAGTTAACAAACTCAATTCTCGTAATGGGAATGAGCTAAATTAGCTTTTGGGCGTAATGCTCAAGGAGGCTCGGATGACAACTCTCACAAAGAAAGACTTGGCTGTTTTCCAATGCTTGAGTGTATATGCTTCGGAGACTGGACAGGTCTTACGGGGCATTACCATTAGAAGCTACAAAAATGATCCTGCTAAAATTTGGGGTGATAGAGCTACACTTGCCAATATTAATGTAGCCACCAAAAATGGTAAGGGTTTGAGATACTGTAAATCAATTATTATTTGCTGTAAAAATGAGTATTGGTTTCCAGTGGAAATGCGTTTTTCGTATTGTGATTCAGATGATGTCAATGTTATTGTTGCCATTCAAAAAGGTACAAACAAGATTGTCTTTGGAGGAGAGACTCCTACAGATCGTGAACTGAGAGAATACGCAGTAATGCTTCAAGATTGATTGAACAGTAATAAGGAGGAGCAGAATAATCTGCTCTTTTATTTTTTTAAATAAAAAAGCTATAGAAAATTCTATAGCCCAATATTATCTTGAAGGCCCATTATAATATTTAAATTTTGAATTGCTTGTCCAGCCCCACCTTTCATAAGATTATCAATCGCTATTTTTATGGTGATTTGTGAAGCATTTCTTCGTATCGGAGAAATAAAACAAAAATTGGTTCCAATTAAATCACAAGATGAAAAATCCGCCGATTTTATTTTTATAAAAGGTTGATTTTTATAGACGCTCTCATAAAAAAAGAACAAATCAAAACCTTCTCCAAGACTTATGTCTAAGTGAATAAAGATATCTATCCCGTTTAACCAAGGAGCAACTTTCGGATACATAAGAATTTGGTTTGGAATATTAAGTTCTTGTTCAATTTCAGGAATATGCTGATGTTTGCGACCCGATTTATAAGGTCTAATTGATTTAGGAATTTTCGCATATTTTCCAGCACCACTATATCCCGATGTAGCTTCTATGACTATTTTTGTAGATTGGCGTATAAACCCAGTACTAATTAGTGGTAAAAGCCCAAGATTAATAGCTGTTGCATAGCAACCAGGATTCGCTATTAACTTAGCGTTTTTTATTTCGTTTGGATTTTTTTCTGGAAGTCCGTATACGGCTTTTTGAAGTAAATCTGGATAGTAATGCTCAAAGCCGTAATAAACGGGGTATGCTGAGGGATTTTTTATTCTATATGCACCACTTAAATCAATTACGCGCATGCCTTCATAGAGCAACCTTGGTGTTAAATGAAGAGAATCTTTTGCAGACAATGCTAAAAAAGCCATTTCTGCATTTTTTAGTTTTCCTATATCTTCCATGCTTGAAGAAACAAAAACTATTTCAACATCTTCTCGTTGACTTAAAATTTTTATTAGTTCTATGCCTAAGTATCCAAATACTCCAAAAACAGCAACTTTCATTTTGATGCCTTATTTGTGAAAAACTTTCCTGAGTATAGGTTATTTTCTTTTTATTTTCAAATGCGTTCGAGGAGAGAGTTGAGGCTTAATAACCATTCGTTCGTAAAATTCTTTTGCAGATCTAAAATATTTCAGATTATATTTTTTTGCAAGAATTTTCGTATGCTTCCTGTAACCGAATAGAGCAATCGGCACTATTTTGACTGTTCTTAAAAACACTGCTTCGTTATATTCTACAAGTCTATATTTTGAGCGCGGAAGAAAAGTGTGTCCATGTGAAACACGAAATCTATTCAATTCGCCCCAGACTACTTTTGGTGACTTATATTTTTTCAGCATTTGGCCAATATTTTTAAAAATAAATTTTCTATAACCGTTTATTAATTTGTGATTATAATAGAAATGCAAATTATTTTTAATTCTATAATAATGAACAACTATTTCTTTTGCGTCGGAAAGCAGCACTAAGTCGAATGGCATTATATATGCCGGCTTCATTTTAGTCTGAAAAATAATACCTTGCGGTCTGTAAGTCTTTGTATAATTATTGTGTAAAATTGTAGTGCTTAAGCGCCTCTTTTGACCAAAACTTTTGGTATTTGGTTTGATGGTTTTCGTTGCTAGAATATTTTCGAGAGTTTGAAAAGTTATCTTTTTCTTGCCCATCAGCATTTTAGTTGAATGATCTTCCTCGAAACTTTTTACTAGATATGGTTCCATTTGAATAAGTTACTTATTCCGCTTCCATCAACCAAAGCCGAACAGGA
>CAYHMC010000024.1:0-10866 GCA_964357615.1 uncultured Candidatus Saccharibacteria bacterium | reverse complement strand
GTCATTACCTCACTTTGTTTTGGAAATAGGTGCGAGTTTGGTACAATACAGACACAGCATGGCAATAATAAAAAGGCACTTAGGCCTTTTTTATTGTTTAGAAGGAGTACAAAGATTTTGAATTGTTTGCCGAGTTATTGGCAAATCGCGTGCTCCAAGATGGTCGCCTTTGGCACTAAAAACATAATACATATTTGCAGACACCCAAGGGAACTGTTCTGAAACCAAAAACATCTTTTCGATATACGAAGCAATTTGCTGGTCATCATAATCACCGTGTGCTCCATCACAGCATTCGTTATTGTCGTCCCATGCTCTAAGAATGGGAATTACTTTTACGCCCCACCTTTCATAAGCATTTAGAAGGCGTTCGATGATTTCATCGGCGCTTTCCTGTTTTCTTAAATCATAAAATGCAATTCCTTGATATGTAAGATTTGCAGGTCTAGGGTAATCATCAAATCTGTAATAAATCATTGTTGGAAGCTCGGGCATAAAAGCATTTGCTGAATCAACGGCTGCAGCTACGCTAGATGGATTAACTCCGTGATGGTCTGGGTGGTCTCCAACATATAAACCAGCAACTAATTTATCCGCAATACAGGATTCAAGGTCTTCTGCGATGCCTGCAGTTAATTGCCAAATTTCTTCAATAGAAGCATTGTGGTCATGATAAATTGGAACAAGTGGCTTTATGGAAAGCTTTAATGACCGAATTTGTTCACAGATACTACTTCCATTTCTAAAATATTCCATAATGAATGTGACATGTGTATCAAGCTGGATCAAGTCGTCATTAGTAATTTGGTCGGTATAGTAACCACACGGAAGTGGTTCTATAAGAGATGTGCGGAAAGTATTTTTTATTCCAGCCACATGTCTTAATATTTGAACTCCATCGGTTACAGTTATTTTGCTATCACCATTTACATCTGCGAGATTGCAATCAAATCCAATTTCTAAATTTGCCGAGCATCTAAGGGCCAAAACACCATCACTAACAGTTATATCACCATCATTATTAATGTCGCCAATCGAGTTCGCCGATGCGTAATCAAAAGATAAAAAAGTACAAAGAATAATTGAGAACAATACATTTAATCTGCGCATCTTTAAAATCCTTGTATTTGAAGATCTATCAAAAACTTATCAAAATAATTTTTGATTTGCAAATCATTGCGTGACTATCAAATGTTATAATTAAATATATGAAAAAATATAAATTTATAAATATCGCATCAATTATTTTCGGCATCAGTTTTTTGGTTTATTTATTTTACGGGGTATCGCTTTATTCAATGCTTCCTCAATTTGTTCCGATGGGATACGATGGCTCAGGTAATCCGACTTGGCATGCTTCAAGGGAGGTTTACTTTGTTTGGTTTTTTATAGTATTCGCCTTAATGAATTTGATTTTATTTATTTCACGAAAGGCAAATCCTAATATTTTAGATGGGGCAATATTTTTGTTTAATTTCTCATTCCTCGTTATTTTTCATGTTTTGTTTCAACAAATTACACCCCAGAAGTTTTTATATTTAAGTGTTAACTCTGGTCTCTTAATTGTTAGTATTTTTTTAGTGCCGTCTGTGATTTGGCTTTTGTATAAGAAATTAATTAAAAAGTCTTAATATCTATATTTCGCTTGGTTGACCATTTCTGATAATAAGATTATCAATATATCAGAACCTCATATGTAAAATAAGGAATTAATGTGGTCGAAATAAGGTTTCCGCATCTAAGGTCTCATGTAAGATGGGGAAAATTTGCAAAAGCATTTTTCTGGATTCATGTTGTTGTTCTTACCCCACCTACGATTATAGCGCTTGGACTTTTAAGTTACATAAACTATTTCCATTATGATTTAGACAAGAAGCTTATAAATAATTTTATAAATTATAAGCCACCTCTTGTTACTCAAATACTATATCGTGATGGCGAAGAAATGGTTAAGTTTCCAGGCATAGGAGATTGGAATCGAAAAATACCAGAATATCGGCAATGGGCAAGTTACGATCAAATTCCAAAGTTAATGCGTGATGCGATATTTTCCGCAGAAGACCAAAGATTTTTCACACACTCTGGCCTTGAGTATCGTGGATTACTAAGAGCTTTTCTCGAAAACTGTCTTGAAACAATTAGAAATTTTTCACGAACAGGACAATTTAAACTTATCTTTGCTGAAGGTGCGTCTACTCTTACTCAACAAGCTATAGAACTTACATTACTTTCCGAAGCCCATGAAAAAGAAATTAGGGGAGAGCTTTCAAAGTGGGATAAATTTAAAGAGAAGATAAATAAGATGCGAATGGCGGTTTGGCTTGAAGTTGAACTTGCAGGGAAAATTGGTGAAATAAAATCCAAAGAAAGAATTTTCGAAATCGTAGCCAATGTAAGTTATTGTGGCCATGGTCAATACGGCGTGGTCAGAGCATCAGAATTCTTTTTTGGAAAAAAACTAACTGATATTACTATTACCGAGTCCGCATCCATCGCATCGTTATTTCGAAGTCCAGACGGATATTCACCATATAGAAATGAAGTAGCTTTAATTGCTAGACGGAACGGCATTTTAAAAGTTATGGCCGACTTAGGTTATATTTCTAAAGATGAACTCGAAAAATTTTATGCTGAAAAACTTTCTTTAGTTCATCATAAAAATCAAAAAATCGAAGCACCAGCTGCATTGCAACTTATAATGCGCGAGCTTTGGAGTAAGGGGTCAAATGTAATTAAGTGGGAAAATGGTGTTAGGGTGGTGAGTACAATTGATTTAAGAGCACAACGAGTTGGAAATTATGCAGTTCGATATGGCCTTGGGCTTTTTAGAGAACGCCAAATTAATCACTCAAATGAATCAACTAACTTAAAGGACAAGCTTTTCTTCGATACTCGCGCTAGTGGAGTTCAAAGCGCTTTAGTTGTTCTTCAAAATGGCACAGGTGAAATTTTGGCAATGGTTGGGGGAGCATCGAATGATTATACATCGTTTAATAGAGCGGTAGACGCACTTCGTCAACCTGGTTCTACATTTAAACCATTTGTTTATGGGACGGCCATTGAGTCTGGTAACGATGTATTTAAAATTGATTGCCTAAGAGAAGGAGCTGGAAACTGTAAAGTTTCTGATTCACCAATTTCAGTTAAGATGGGTCGAGGAAAACCTCGTCATTATATTTCAAATTACGATGGGCGAGTATTTGGTTCTCTTCCCGTTTGGGTTGCATTTGCAAGGTCGCAAAATATGGCAGCCATGCATCTTGCAAGAAGAGTTGGAATGAAAAGCGTTATAAATTTTGCAAATCGCCTAGGTTTAAATTTAGGCAACGAAGAATATCCAACTACGGCAATTGGCGCAGAAGAAGTGACGGTCCTTAAATTAACCGCAGCCTTTTCTACTTTTCCATTTTATGGAGTTTATTCTACTCCCTATATTGTCCAACATTTAAGTAATAACTTAGGTGAATCAGTTACATATAATCCAAATCTTTATCCAGCCATTCAGCCAGCTGTAGCGCTGACGATTTCTGAACTACTCAGACACCCGATTTTATATAGAAGTGGAACAGCCAGGACTTTAAACGACAAAAACTTTAATATTCCGATAGCCGGAAAAACTGGAACAACTAATATGTTTCGCGATGCTTGGTTCTGTGGTTTTACGTATGGCATGGAGGGCATAACTGTTTGTGCATGGGTTGGAATGGACGATAGAACACCGCTTGGCACGGGCAGAGATGACGAAATAATTTCTGATGTTAATCAGCGTTGCTCGCCACTGCACCCTAAAAAGCGAGACTACTGTGAAGCTGGTGGTAAAACAGCATTGCCAATCGTTAAATATTTTATGGAAAAATATTATAGACATAAAACTATTCCACAATTTCCAGATGGAATGGATGATTGGGTAAGATATGTACATGAACATGATTATGATCCAACACATTAAATACTGAAGTTAAAAACAGGCGTCCAATCGGGCGCTTTTTATTAAATCCTTTGGCTAATTAATATTTGCTAGCAGGCATTTGAATTGGTATAAAGATAAGAGCTATTTGAATTCTTAGGATTGGTAATGAAAAAACTAATATTCGGAATAGTTTTTATTTTATTATTTCTGACTCCCAAAAATGTTAAGTCAATCGAATCGCCACTAGTTTTAAATATTGTTTATCGTGGACAAGCTGAACTAATCAATCATAAACCTTATCTTATAAAATCAGGCAAATCAAAAAAAGGTAAGGTAAGTGTTGTTGCGCGAGATGTTCCGATGGCAATTTTAGATACAGAAAAAAATGAGATTATAATTATAAGAGCCACGGTTTCGGTTGAAAGAGATGTTTATATAAATGGAAGAATTGAAAAAATTGTGGATGTAAAAAATGTTAGGCCAGCAGATTTTTATGTGGTAAAAAATAATGGCAACGGAATAAATACTTCTTTTTATGTAACTAGAAATGGCAAATACTATCCATTTTTGGGTTGGCATTATATAAAGCATGACAATGGCGAAACATTAGTTTATTCTCCATATTCTGATTTTTTTGCACTACCAGATGTAATTAGTTTCGGCAGAGAATATTTAATGTCTGCAATAACTTTAGGAAACGAAGATTTAAAAGGTTTACGAGTTTTTTCTCGCGCTATAGATGATAGATTTATTGCCGATGTAATTCCAGTTAGATTAATTGCAAATTTAGCTCTTATTGAGCATATGGATCATAACGAATACGAAGATATGGGAGAAGTTTATATGACTAATAAAGTTTTAACTCAGTTTGCTTTAAATAGGGAAAATACATTTAGTTATTCTAGAAGTAGTGTTGGTGCGCTTTGTTTGATGCAAATTATGCGAACAACTTATGGTGGTTCGCGTAGTAAAAAAGGAAAATTAGCTCCTGGCGTACTTCAGCTTTATCCGTTGGCGAGGTTGCCGGTAAATCCTGTTGCTGGATCATGTGATAGTCATTCTGGAGCAGCGAAGGTGGCTGCGCTTGTACTTGATGATAAACTTGCTTCTATGCCCGAAGATTTTCTTAATCAGTTTTCTGATGACCCGAAAAGGTTTGGTTATGTTTTAGCTGCCGCTTATAACGGCGGAGCGAGTAGAGCAATAAGAATTTACAGACATGTTGGAGAGCCTCGCATTTTCGAACTTATTAAAAATCTTTTTAGTTATTTAACTCACGGTCGCAGTGATTTTCGCGAATACAATTTACTTCGTGAGGAAACCTGGATTTTCGTAAAAAAATACTTTGAGGTAGACAAAGAACTTCATAAAAAATAAACCGCGCATTTGCACGGTTTTTTATAATTTGAACAGAGTGAGTTAATTTTGTATCATAGATAGATGAAAATAGACATTTCATCAGATAAAGAAAAAGAGCTAAAAGAAATTTTGGGTAAAAAAACTGATGCAGAAAGTTTACGATTAACAAGGTTTTTAAATTTGCCTGACCTTTCGCGTACGCCTGGAAGCCCATTAAATGAAGTAGTAGAAAGAGCAACCCAAGTTAAAAGTCTTACTGGCTTTGATGTAATTAAAATTCCAGAAATTATTCCTACTAATATTTTATTTGATTTGTTTAATATGCCAGAAGGACACCCAGCTCGCAGCAAATCAGATACCTATTATGTTGACGATGAGAATGTGCTTCGAACACACGATACAGTATTCTGGTACTACTATTTAAATCATCCTGAAATTAAAAAAAGAATTGAAAATAAGGAAACATTGGGTGTGGTTTGTTATGGTAAGGTGTATCGTAAAGATGAGATAGATAGGACACACATGAATGTATTCCATCAATTCGGTGGTTTGTATCTTGCGCCAGACGACAAGAAAACAATTACCCCAGAAGATTTAAAAACTGCCTTAGCAGAAGTTGGCACAAGTATTTTTGGTCAAACTAATTTTCGTTTTTACGAACATTCTTTTCCTTATACTGATCCTAGTTATGAGATGGAAGCTGAAATCAACGGTAAATGGGTGGAAATGGTTGGTTCCGGAATGGCAAGAAAAACAGTTTTAGAAAATATGGGATTAACTGGTTATCATGGATGGGCTTTTGGTTTTGGTCTCGAGCGTCTCGCTATTGCTTCGATGTCGCTTCCAGATATACGGCTCTTATGGTCAGAAGATCCACGAGTAAAAAGTCAATTAAAACTTGGCAATAAATATAAAGAAGTAAGTAAGTTCCCGGGAATTACCAGAGATATTTCTTTTGTCGTTCCGAGTGAATTTGTTCCTAATAATTATTTTGATTTAATTAGAGATTTAGGAGGGGATTTAGTAGAAGAAGTTAAATTATTTGATAAATATGAAAATGAAGAAAAATTTGGAAAAGATAAGATAAGTTATACTTATAGGATTTCATATAGAAGCAACGAAAGAACACTTCGCACAGAAGAAATCAATCCAATTCAAGATAAAATAATCGAAGAAACAAAAAATCAATTTAGCGCGGAGGTGAGGTAGTTGAAGTTATACACTTCTATGCTTTCTTAAAAAACCTTATTATTAAAGAATAAGGTTTTTTATAACACTTTTTAGAATGAGAAAATTTTTTCTAATAATCGCCTCAATTGTAATAGTTTCCTTAGTTTATTTTTCTGAAAATGTTTTTGCTGTAGAGGGTGGCTATTATCTAAAGCCAGTTTATTTTGTGGCTAAAGATGTCGCAGTAGAACCAGATTATGAAGCAAAAATGCAAACTGGAATTGAGCTTGTGATGCGATTTTACGGAGAAGAGATGCGAAGAAATGGTTTTGGTTATAAGCTTTTTAATGTTGAGCTTGATACAAACGGCAGACCAAAAATATATTTTATAAGAGGCAGAGAGAATCTCGCATATTATCATCCCGAAGGCGAACATCCAAATACAGGAGATGGACAAAAAATAATACCTGAAATAAGAGAAACAATTAATTTGGAAAATAGTGTTGTTTGGCTTGAATCAAAAAATTCAGGTTGGCACGGAATGCGCTATGTAGATTATGGGGGAGTTGGTTCTGCTCCGCAAAGATTTAATTTATTGGGCAGAACAATTGAAGAGCAAATGCAAATTCTTTGCGACCAAACAGTTGCAGATGCTGATGGTAATATGAGGGGACATCTGGCTGGAATTGAACTTGGTGGTATAGCGCACGAGTTGGGACATGCTTTTGGATTACCACATCACGAAGCCCCAGATATTATGGGTTGGCATCATAATTTTGGCGCATATTATGCGAGTTGCACTTTGACTGGTCCATATTGGGCAGGTGTTACATATCCACCACTTAGTTTTGATGATGGACTCATTATAAATAATAGTAGGTTTTTAAACCCACCGTTTCAAAGTTATGCCGACAATATAGCGCCTACGCTTATCACTAATATTATTAACAGGTCTGTACCTCAAAACTCTAGTGGAATACCAGTTACAATTACTGCGAGTGACGGACAGTCTGGACTAGGAGCACTATTAGTTCAGGTTGATGGCGCTAATTATGGTAGCAATGGGGAGCATTATAGAGATTTAAGGCAAATTACTGGAACTACAACTTTCACATATACTTTTGTTCCAAGTCAGCCCCTTGTAGCTGGTACCGAATATTTATTATCTTTTACTCTTTATGATAAAGAATCAAATAGGTCATATCGATGGGAAAAATTTCAAGTTTCATCATCTTCAATATCAATAGTGACGCCAGCTTCGTCTCCAACCCCTAATCCATCTCGAACGCCAACTCCATCTCCAACACAAAATACTTTTAGCGCAAACGATAGGGTTCGTGTTAATGTATCGTCGCTTAACATTCGTTCATCTCCAGGGGGTGCGATTGTAGGTTCGGTTGGCTCTGGAGCACTTGGGACAGTAGTAGGTGGCCCAACTTCTGATGTTTCAGGCGTTCGTTACTGGCAAATAGCATATGATAGTAGTTCCACGGGCTGGTCACAAGAAGGAGATATTTTTTCTCCCTATCTTGTTAAAGTTGCTATGTCGGCTACACCAACATCAACTCCTCAATCGACTCCAAGTAGAACTCCAACACCAACACAAAATACTTTTAGTGCAAACGATAGAGTTCGTGTTAATGTATCGTCGCTTAACATTCGTTCATCTCCAGGGGGAAATAAAATTGGCTCTGCGCCACCGAACGCTGTGGGTACGATTGTGGGTGGTCCAATAATATCCGGAAATTATATTTGGTGGAAAATTTCATACAACAACGGACTGACTGGTTATTCAGCGCAAGGTAATTCATCTACATTGTTTATGGCAAAGACTAATGATGTTACTACTAGTGGAACTCCCGCGCCCGAATCGGGAGTAGCGTCAAGCAGATTTATTATTGGTGATAGAGCAAGGGTTAGCGTGTCTGCGCTTAATGTTAGGACAACTCCTAATGGTCCACGAAATGGAATAGTTACACTAAACACGCCGGGCGTTATTATTGGCGGTCCCGTGAATTACTTTGGTTATATTTGGTGGAAGATATCATATTATAATGGTGAACTAATTGGTTGGTCGGCCGAATCATCTAAGTCAGTTAATTTGCTTATTAAGATATAGAAGATAAATTGACAATAAAGTAATTTTTTACTATACTTATCCACATTGTCCGAATAGATTGCTTTTTGGCACTATATTTGATATAATTTTAAAATAAATTTAAGTCGTTATAATAAAAGATAATTAAACTTTTTAATATTAATTACGAGCTATAAACTAGGAATTTCGAATACAAATTTCAAAATTCAAAGTAAAAAAGTTCTAAATACAAAATTATGGCAGAGAAAGAAAAATTTGATCGCTCAAAGCCACACGTTAATGTTGGCACAATTGGTCATGTCGACCACGGGAAGACCACCCTTACAGCAGCTATTACTCATGTCTTGCACTTAAAAGGCTTGGCTAAAAAAGAGGAATCAGTTGATCAAATTGACAATGCTCCAGAAGAAAAGGCTCGTGGTATTACGATAGCTTTGCATCACTCTGAATATGAGTCAGTAAATCGTCACTATGCTCACGTGGATGCACCTGGTCACGCTGATTATATAAAGAACATGATTACTGGTGCAGCTCAAATGGACGGTGCAGTTTTAGTAGTTGCCGCAACTGATGGACCAATGCCTCAAACTCGAGAACACATTTTGCTTGCTCGCCAAGTTGGTGTTCCTAGCGTTGTTGTCTTTTTAAATAAAGTAGATATGGTGGATGACACAGAACTCGTTGATTTAGTTGAGTCTGAAGTTAGAGAGCTTTTAACTAAACAGGAATATAAGGGAGATGAAGCTCCAATTATTCGTGGTTCTGCACTTAAGGCATTACAGACAAAATCTGCTGATGATCCAGATGCAAAACCAATCTTAGATCTTATTAATGCTCTTGATACATTTATCCCAGAGCCAATCAGAGAGCTCGATAAGCCATTTCTTATGCCTATCGAAGATGTCTTTTCAATTGAAGGACGCGGAACAGTTGTAACTGGTCGTGTTGAAAGAGGTATCGTTAAAGTAAACGAAGAAGTTGAAATAATTGGTCTTAAACCAACAGCAAAAACAATTGTAACTGGAGTAGAAATGTTTCAAAAAATTCTTGACGAAGGTCGCGCTGGTGACAATGTCGGAATATTACTTCGTGGTACCAAAAAAGAAGATGTTGAGCGTGGTCAGGTAGTTGCAAAGCCAGCTTCTGTTACCCCACACACCGAATTCGAATCAGAAGTTTATATTTTGTCTAAAGAAGAAGGCGGAAGACACACCCCATTCTTTAAGGGTTATAAACCACAATTTTATATCAGAACAACTGATGTAACTGGTGAGGTTATTTTGCCAGAAGGAATGGAGATGGTAATGCCAGGCGACACAGTAAAGTTAAATATCAAATTGATTTCACCAGTAGCACTTGAAGAGAAACAGCGTTTTGCTATTAGAGAAGGTGGAAAAACAGTAGGAGCTGGTGTTGTTACAAAAATAACTAAATAAATTTAATTGATAGTTTAGATAACCAAGTAATTTAGCATGTCAAAGAAAACAGATATACCTTCAAAACTGCGACTAAAAGTTGCTGCATACGACCACAAGCTAATAGATAATTCTTGTAGACAAATAATAGAAACAGCGGAAAGAAATAGCGGTAAAGTAGTTGGTCCTATACCACTTCCTACTACCATAAAGCGCTATACAGTAAATCGTTCTACATTTGTTCACAAAGATTCTAGAGAGCAATTTGAGCTTAGAGTGCATAAAAGATTAATTGACATTTTAAATCCCAATCAGAAAATTATTGAATCACTCTCTAATCTTAATTTACCAGCTGGGGTTGACATTGAGATTAAAATTACCTAGTATAATAGGAACATTAGGGAGTAGCATTTCCAGGCTAAAAAGACCTCGGGCTAATCCTCGGGGTTTTTTATTGGCAAAAAATATATATGAAACTGATTGGAATAAAAATGAAAATGACTCAAATTTGGAAAGACAATATTGTTATTCCGGTTACTCCGGTTCATTTTCGTTTATCTAAAGAAGACCTCGACCTTAAAATTGGTGATAAAGTTAGAGCAATTGGAATTTCTAAAGGAAAAGGATTTCAAGGTGTTGTTAAGCGACATGGATTTCACGGTGGTCCAAAAACTCATGGACAAAAAAACCGACAGCGCGCACCAGGTTCAATTGGAAATACCGCCGCTCAGCGTGTTATCCCAGGACGAAGAATGGCAGGACATATGGGAAGTGTGCGAGTTAATATAAAAAATTTAAAAGTAGTAGATTTAAAACCAGAAGAGCGTTTAGTTTTATTAAAGGGTGCTGTTCCAGGGTATATTGGTGGCAAAGTAGAACTTCAGAAATAAATAACTTATTCATATGAAACTTCC
>CAYHMC010000023.1:0-11914 GCA_964357615.1 uncultured Candidatus Saccharibacteria bacterium | reverse complement strand
CTTTCGGGGTTGCTGGCGTACTCGCCAGTGCGTGGGGCTTCGGTTCATTCGTTCAATTTCCGCTCGAAAAAAGTTCGAGCAAAGTGTATGATTAGAGCACAAAAATCAAAACGTCCTTGTGGCGTTTTTTGTTTTTGTGCTGGGATCTCGAACTGGGAAGGGGGTCGGGGAAACGGGAGTTTCCCCGTGGCGGAAGCCTGCCTGCGCAGGCAGGAATTGAAACCGATGGGTTTCAAAAAATTTTATATCCGCCAGCTGGCGGACAAAATTTTGTTCGAGTCCCTCCCCGGGCACAAAAAATATTTATTTGCATTCTTGAAACTTAATATTGTAAGGATTATTTTTTTATGTTAAGGTAACCGATAGAATTTTTAAAAGTCTTCAAATAAGGGTTTCGAGATGAAGTTAAAAAGTACGGTAGTTTTTGTTTGCATGTTTTCTATTTTAGCGATTATTTTATCTAGTACTGCAAACGCTGCTCACTTTGTTATTGATTCAATTGAAGATAATAGTGATACCAGCATTGATGGAATTTGTAATGACGAGTTTGGCAATTGTACATTACGGGCTGCCATAGAAGAAATAAATGAAATTTCAGCTTCTGAAGTTTCTGATATTGTTTTCGCTCTAGAATTGGGTAACACACCTTCAATTCATGTTCTTAGTGCACTACCTACAATTACAAGAACCGTCACTATTAATGGTGGAACAAGTGGAGGTCGTGTAGAGATAGCAGGCACAGATGATGGACTTATTGAATACGGACTTCGGTTTTCTAATGGAAATTCAATAGTAAGTGGTCTTGCGATAAATCGTTTCAAAGAGGCTGGTATTAGCTTTGAGGGAGACGGAAATATTCTTTACGAGACATATGTTGGTACAGACATTACAGGTACTGTGGCGCTCGGCACTCATGAAAATGCAGGGGTGTTGTTATATGGTTCCCATAATATAATCACTCGTTGTGTTTTGTCAGGGAATCTTGGTGCCGGTGCTAGAGAAGTATTATATGGGGTTAGTATTAATAATACTTTTTCAGAAAATTATGTAGGTCTTGATGCAAGCGGTGAATTTTCATTAGGAAATGAATATGAAGGAATTGAAGTAAAGGGATATCAAAGTTTGATTACTAGAAACTATTTTGCAGGCATAGATGGCGATGAAGACGCCCTGGAAAATGGCGAGGTGGCACTTGCTGTTGATCTTAAGATGGGTGGCGGACACACTGTTTCAGACAACATAATCGGCACAGATATCACTCACACTAAAGCATTCGGGAATATGATTGGCATTGCGGTTTTGGGCGGAACTGGTTCTGTTATTGAGCGAAATATTATAAAAAATAGTATTCTTGTTGGTATTGTTGTAGCAGCGGTAGACTTCTTGAATCCATTGAATCAATTGGCGAACGAACATATATTTCGCGAAAATTTCATTGGTTACTCCCAATCAGACACAACGAATATTAGTTATGGAGTGGTCTTGGTTGGCAAGGGAACGATTGACAATAGCTTTGTGAGTAATGAAATTGCAAACAATAACCTTGGTGGAATCTCAACATATAGTAGGGGAGGTTTTGGTCCACCGAGTGATGCAATGATTACTTTTGATTTTAGGTCTGATTATAGATATGGACCGTTTGTCCTTGGTCCTGCTGGACCTGGAAATTCTTTTGTTCAAAATTCGATACATGGCAATGGATGGCTTTTGAATCCACTTGAAGGGCTGGGTATCAATCTGACTACCGCCAAGGATCCGGCATTAGAACCGGAGTTATCAACCCCAAATGATATTGGTGATGCTGACGAGGGTCCAAACGATCTTCAAAATTTCCCAATATTAATTGAGGCGAACCGAGCAGGGAACTCATATAGAATAAAAGCAACATTTAATTCTCTTCCTAGGCAAAAATTCCAACTGGAATTTTTCAGAAATACAAACAATGAGTCGCAAGGTGAAATACCTTTAAAAACTAAAAGAATTCGAACAAACATCGTAGGTGATAAAGCATTCAAAGTTTTACTTAAGGGCGTTGTGCCTGGCGATGTTATTACGGCAACAGCTACCCTGATAAAGGATAAAAAACATTCTTCAACTTCGGCATTTTCAAATGGATTAATGCTTCCATAGTTGAATTATCCGCACTATATTAAAAGGTGCGGATTTTTTTATTTCAATTTTATTAATAAGTTATTGTTGAAATCATGTTATAATTTAATAACTAGAATTAACTTGGGGTGTAGTATAATCCTAATTATGCCAATAGAAAAATTTGGAGGTGAAAATGGCGAATCTTTAGAGGGGGAGGAGTCAGTTAGACCATCAGAAAAACTAAAGGGTTTTAGAAAAAAGTTGTGGGAGAAAACCAGAACTATATTTTCGCGTATTGGAATTGAGAAAGTCGGTGGCACTAGTTTGGAAGCAGAAGAAGATATTGTTTCTAAAATTGGTGAAATTAGAAATAAAAATGAAGATGATAAGTTTTTGGATTTAGAAATTTCTAAAGATGGAGAAAATTTGGGTTTGCGCACAGTAGCACAAATTGATTCTAAGTATAATCCAGATAGAGTAAAAAATTATAACGAATGGGATTTAACCCCACAAGAGGAAGCCGAGCGTTGGTTAAATCGTGAAATATTGGTTGGTGAAAAGTTAGATAAATTTACAATAGGGGAAAGCGTTTCTGCTGATGAGTTAGTGGACGCAAATAGAGACCCTAAACAAGGGGAGATATTTTTGCTAAAGCGAACTAAGGAGCAAGCAGGGCAACAAGATGAATATGGTGAATCAGAGGGCAGAGCCTTAGCCAAGTCTCTTTTAGATATGCAAAAAAATCTACGAGCTACTGAGATGGTAAGGGAGATAATGACAGAAGAAGGCATAGAAAATAAACTCGAGATGGAACAAAAAATATTTGAAGATTATTTCGATCATTTTGATGGCTATATGGACAATTCTAAAGTTATATTAGAAGAATTAGACGACGAGGATTTAGCAGGTAGAATCGAGAAAAGAATGGAAGAATTTAGAGTGGTGATAGAGGAGGTTCAATTAGGAGAAGATGAATATAGCTTTGTTCATGGAAATGTAAATTTTGATACAGTGAGATATCCTGAAGATGGACGAGCATATTTGTCTGACTGGCAAAGAGCTGGAAAGACACAAAATAAAGCATTGTCGCTTGTTTATGATTTGGGAAATGCACTTCAAGAAGCAATTGAAAAACTAGAATCAGCTAAGGCTAAGGCATTTATTCTTGGGGTAGAATCTGAATTAAAATTTCAATATCAAGATAATAGGAAGCTGGGGCTTGCAATAATTAATTTAGCCAAGCTTAGATCGTTTTCAATGATTGTAAACGATTTAGAGGATGATAAAAAAACTCTGGCTTTGAGTGGGTTGGGGGAGTAGCTTGAACTTCATGATATAATTAGCTAGCAAGATTAAATAATTCAATTTATGGAAGAAAATCAATTAAGTAATTCCGAGCAAACTGGACAATTTCAGTCTTCGGATTTGGGTGGTGGGCTAAAATCATTTCCATCACCGACGGGTCAAACTGGTGATGATGTTAATGATAATAAGCTTTGGGCAATATTGGCTTATCTTTTATTTTTTTCTGTAATAATACTTTTTGTGAAAAAAGATAGTCTTTTTGCTAAGTTCCATTCGAAACAGGGAGCTTTACTATTAGGTATTACATCTGGTTTTATTATTTCAGGCTCAATACTTTCATTATTTTTGGGAAATTTTATGGGTTGGTTGTTGCTTTTTTATTGGGTTCCAGGAAGCATTTTAATATTTGGTTTTTTTATTTTTGGAATAATGAATGCGGCAGCCGGTCAAATGAAGCAGTTACCAATTATTGGTGGATTAGCCAATTTAATTAATATATAGTTAATCTTGACACTTCATTAGTTATTATATATAATACTCGCAGTAAATTCTGTAAGTACGGAGTGTTGGTGCAAAAAAATAAAACACATCCAGATTGCATTAGATATAAATGTGAATATAGATTGCCTCATTATCATTGCGTTATTCCAAGGTGTGGAAAGCGCATCTTGGTTGGTGATGGAGATAGGCGGGTGAGTTTTCACCCTTGTTGCTCATCGGGACATATAAGAATATATAATGTTATATTCTTCTGTTGTGGATGTGGCTCAAAACTTATGGAGCCTGGCACTGATTGCTTAATGTGCGGAGTAAATAACGCTAAGACAGAGGAGCCCGTAATTAAAGTGAGGCCAGTTACATATATTTCTGATTTTAGAGAAAGGCGTGCTCGAGAAGCTGAAAAAAATTCCCCATAATTTAAGGGGATTTTATTTTATCCAACGATACATGAGGATATTGAATCAAATTCAATATCCTCATGTATTTAAAGAGGTTAAAATAATCCTGCGGGCTCTTCTTTGTGGGGCGATGACTGAGCGGGAGCGATGAAATGCTGAAGCCATCAGGCTGAATGCGCGAGGGATAATCTTATTAGTATTTTTCTCTAAATAATCTAATTTTCTTAATTAGTTTTTCTTCGGCTACTTTATCAAACGAATCTAAATAATATGGAATATGCTCAGTGTTTATTTCTTGATAAAGAAATATAGCTACGCCTCTAAGTAGTCGTTCTAGTTCGGTCGCGTTAAGCATTTTAGCAAAAATTTTTCTAGCTTTACGAAGGCCAGTTCCTAGTCCTTGTAGCTCAGGAAATGGTGGCATTGGAGGTTGAACATTTGTTGAATTAAATTCAATAATAATGTGCTTAATCTTCATAAAATCTAAAATAAGTTTATGGTCAAAAAATTTATCTCTATGTTCTGATGTACCATTATGGTGATTCATTGCAAGCATATGTCTTCTACTTGGTGGTGGAGCAACGTTTCTGAATGTATGAACAAAGAAGCCAATTATAATTAATTTATCTGGGTCAAGACCGCTTTTTATATGATCTTCTACTATAGAGCGAAGTGGTAGTGGTTCAGATTTTGCTGCGTCTTCATATTCTATATCGCCTATGATTTGAGGTGTCATAAAATCTCTCATAGCACAGGATGCAGTAATTGCTCTAGAAATTAAAACATCTGGAGTTGTTCTATTCGAAAAAATAACTGGGCGTTTTAAATCTAATCGTGTAGCTACAATCTCGAGAGACGGGGATGTGTTACTAAATAGCTCGCTTTTAAGTGTGTTATGAAGTAGTTCGCTGATTTTCTCACCTTTTATAATTCCAGTGTAACTTGTTAGGTGTCTTACTATTTCTCTTGCCGCGCGATACCCATCGACATAATAAGCAAAAACATTACGTAAATTGGCAAGGCGTTTATCGCTAAAATTATGCTCAGCAAATAAGCCAATATCTTCAACTAAATCATTAAGTGTTATTTTTGGAAGTTTTTCTTCTACCGTTTCAATGGGGGTGCTAGTCGAAATGAGTGACATTGGAATTCCAGAACCACTAGCAGTTCTGATCGCATCAATATACTTTCGGTGTGGGTCAATTAATTTCCAGACTGAAATTGTCGCTGCCATTGCCTTAACCGCACCAACGCATCCAGAAAAAACTATCCTGTATCCTTTTTCATGATATTCTTTTAAAAATTCACCAATCTCATCTTTTTGTAGCAATTTAGCACTACCTTTTGATTTTCAAAAAACCACTCCTAGTATAGAGTGGCTTATTTTTTTCTGCAACTAGACTATCTTATTTTAAACAAAACTAACTTTTAGTTTCTTGCTCTTTTCCTTATTTACTTTGGGAAGTTTTATTTTAAGAACGCCATTTTTTAATGTTGCTTCTGCTCTGTCTGGGTCAATTTCTTGTGGGAGTATAATTGACCTAGAAAACTTTCCCCAAAAACATTCTTGATAAATATAATCCTCATCTCTTATTTCTTCATCGTGCTCCCTAGACCCCCTAATAGTTACAGATTCAGTTGTAATTTCGATGTCTAAATTTTCTGGCTTAACTCCAGCGATAGTAGATTCAACAACTATAAAATTTGGTGACTGATGAACATCAATTGTGAGTTGGCCGTCGGCTTCGGATGCAATTTCTTTGGCAGTTGATCTTCGCGATAGAGTAGCGCCACCAGATTTTACAAGTTCTATTTCAGGTTCATCTTGGTGCATTTGTTCTGACAAATCTCCAAAAAACTTTTTTGTTTCTTCGTTCATATTTTTATTATTAATTATTACTTTATATTATATCATGAAATATTTTTGATAAGCAAAGCACCTAATCTCTCTTTTTGAAGAATGGAGGAGTTACCTTTTCGTGATGTTTTAGTTTTTCAAAGTCATTTAGCACGAAGAAACCGGAAAATACTAGCAGAAGAACAGTGAATAATATTGGACTCGAATATCCAAAAGAAGCGCATCCAGAAGAAATAAGACAATTAAATGAAGTGTGAAGTATGGTTGCTATGAATAGGCCGAAAAGTATTCTGTAAAAAAGCTTTCCATGAAGTATTCCTTCTGCCCAGTAGTAGCCAACTATTGCGGAAGCTAGTGTGTGCAGTAGTGTGGCTCCAATGAAACGCAAAATTGCTGTTTCGACCGCTGCTGATAAAAATTCACTATTTACATATTCACCCCAAATGGCAAAAAAGTTTTCTAATGTTGCAAATCCAAGCGCAACTACAACCATATAAATCATCGCATCAATTGGTATATCAAAATATTTGCTTCGAGAAACAATTACAAAAGCTATGGCAAATTTAAAAACTTCTTCTATGGCTGCTAGTCCAAACCAAGACGAGAGAGACGAATCTATTACATTCGCAGTACCCAAAAAAGACATGAATTGTTGTTGGAAAAATAATACAACTACTGTAATGGCAGAGCCACCAATAAAAGCCAACAAAATCTCTTTTTTTGGTTCTGAGTCGGTGTCTTCTTCAATAAAGAAAAGCAACCATACAAAGCCAGGAAGAAGACTAAGAAATAAAATCGTTAGAGACATTGTAATTTATTTTAACATTACTTAAGTGTTAAAAACTATTCTTCGAGTTTGTTAGAGTTTTTCTACCATTAGTATTTTTTTACCACTGTATAATTCTTGCCAGATTGCTTCTGTAACAAAAGGCATAAATGGATGGAGAAGTTTTAATTGTTCTTGAAGTAAATGCATAAGAAGCGCTGTTGCGGTTTCTCTTTCTTTTTCGTTTTCGCTCTGTAGTCTAGACTTAGTATTCTCAATAATTTTATCAGCAAAAGTATGCCAAAAATAATGATAGATTTTGTTCGATGCCTCGTGAAATTTATATCTATCCATATCCTTCATAAAGTCTTTTTTAAATTTCTCAAATTCTTTGAGAGTTTTTTTATCCTCGGTCGTGTAGTTTGGTTTTTCTGGTATTGTGCTTGAGCCCCTCATTGTAATGAGGCGCGTGGCATTCCAAATTTTAGTAGAAAAATTTCTATAACCGCGGATTTTGTCCTCAGAAATAATAGGGTCATTGCCAGGGGCAGTACCAACAACAAGCGACATACGAATTGCATCTGCTCCGTAGGTGTCTGCTACGCCAAGTGGGTCAATTACATTTCCCTTGGATTTAGACATTTTTTGTTTGTCTTTGTCGCGCACTAAGCCGTGCAAGTAGACTGTTTTAAATGGAATTTCTCCAGTTCTATAGGTTCCAAGCATTATCATTCTGGCTACCCAGAAAAATATAATATCCCAGCCAGTTTCCATTACATCAGTTGGATAAAAATCTTTAAAATCATTTTTATTGTGCGTAGACATCAGAGAAGCAAATGGCCATTGACCAGATGAAAACCAAGTATCAAAAACATCAGTTTCTTGTGTGAATTTTCCATTGCAAGCTTTACATGTTGGCTTGTTCTCTCCGATAACAATGCTTTCGCACTTTGTAGTTGGGCTTTCGTGATACCAAACCGGAATTTTTATACCCCAAACAATTTGTCTTGATATGTTCCAGTCGCGTAAATTTTTCATCCAATGCATAAAAATTTTCTCAAACTTTTTAGTTACAAATTTTACTTTTTTTGCTTTTACTGCATCAACTGCTAGGGCCTGAAGTGATTTGCCACCCTTATTTGTTTTTTCTGTAGTTTTAATAAACCATTGATTCATTATTCTTGGTTCAATTAAGGTATTGCACTTATAGCAAATGCTAACTTGGTGGACATAGTCTTCTGGTTCTTTGTCGAGAGATAATTTCAAAAATTCAGCTGATTTTTCGCGAGCTGGCAAAATTTTTAATCCATTAAGTTCAGTTTTTGAATTTTCTATTGCACCATATTTATTTATTACACTTTTTGACGCTCCGAGTTCGGGATGGTCTTTCGCAATTTCAAAGTCTAATGCATCGTGATGCGGAGTTATTTTAAGCGCTCCAGTTCCAAAGGATATTTCTACTCGTTTATCGCTTATAACTGGAATAGCTTCATTTGTTAGAGGATTTATAACCTTTTTACCTATATAATTTTTCCATTTTGATTTTGGGTTTACTGCGATTGCAACATCGGCCGGAATTGTTTCTGGTCTTGTTGTTGCAATCACAATACAATCACTAGAATTTTCTAATTGGTAGCGAATATAAAACAATTTATCTTTTCTTTCCTCGTGTTTTATTTCTAGGTCAGATAGAGTTGTTTGATGTTTCGTACACCAATTTACTGGCCGCTCGGCTTTATATACTAAACCATCGTCATAAAGTTTCTTAAATGTTTCATAAACTATTTTTTTAATGTCATCATCTAATGTAAATTTTTCTCTGGACCAATCACAAGATGCACCAAGCTGTCTTAGTTGGTTCTCCATATGTTTTTTATTCGCAAGGGTAAAGTTTAGAATTTCTTCGTATAATTTGTCTTTTGGAACTTCCCAAAAAGATCGCCCTTCTTTTTCTAGTTTCTTTTGATAAACTACTTGGGTTTCAAAACCAGCGTGGTCTGCGCCTGGAAGCCACAGTGTTTTATAGCCCTGCATTCTTTTGTAGCGAATCATTATGTCTTGTAAGGTAACAAAAAGTGCGTGGCCCATGTGTAGCGCACCGTTTGCATTAGGTGGAGGCATTATAATGCTAAAGTTTTTTTGTTTTAGAGATTTTGGAAGATTATCTGGATTAAAAAAACCACTCTCTTCCCAGAGTTTATAGATTTTTTCTTCGTATTCTTTGTGATTGTAATGTGAGGGGAGCTCCTTTGGCATTAGTTAGATTATGCCGAATTTTTTTCTAAAAATCTAGTTTTGTGATTATAAGCTAAGATTAGATTCCACAAGGATTTTACTAGGCAAGACTTTCTTTCCAGTTACTGCTCCTGCAATCGCAATCATCAAAGCGTTGTCTCCTGTATGCGTTGAGTCCGGAATATAAAACTTCGAGTTCTTTATTTTTTTCTTTAATGTTTTGCCTAGTTCATATCTTAGTAAAAAATTGGCCGCTACACCACCTCCCAATATTAAAGATTTAGCATTATAAATATTTGCCGAATTAATTGTTTTTGAAACTAAAACTTCTATAACAGCGTTTTGGAATTCTTTTGCGATGGCAGATTTTACATCCTCTGTTAAAGATTTTTTTGCAGATAAATCGCGTACCATATATAGTGTTGCGGTTTTTAATCCCGAAAAAGAAAAATTAAAATCTTTTGAGTGAAGCATCGGCCTTGGTAGCTTGTTTTGTAATTTAAAATCAATGTTCGGCAACTTTGCTAGTTTGGAAATTTCTGGGCCTCCAGGATAAGGGAGGTCTAAAATCCTTGCCACTTTATCAAAAGCTTCGCCAGCAGCATCATCAATTGTTTCGCCAATATTTTATAATGCCCTGGTTTTTTTATGAGTATTAATTCTGTATGCCCACCGCTTACAAGTAGCGCAATAGATGGATAGGTAATGATTTGTAGCTTGTAATTAGAAGTTTTACCAATTTTTTTAATTAAGGCAGAAAAAATATGTCCCTCCATATGATTAACAGGAATTAAAGGCTTTTTCCAAATATACGAAAGTGCTTTTGCAAAATTTAGTCCAACCCAAAGAGCGGGAGCAAGACCTGGTCCATAGGTAACCGCAACCGCATCAATTTTTGGAATGTTAAGTTTAAGAATTTCTTTTTTAAAGTGCTCAAGCAGAATGGATTCTCTTTTTAAAATAGAGTTTAGTTTGCCGATTTTTATTTTTGAAGAATTTTTACTTATTAAATTAGCTTTTTTTAAAGCTTCAATTAAAATCGGCACCAAATTATTCTCGTGTTCACGGCGCGCTAAATTGGGAACTACACCGCCAAATGGTTTATGTACCTCAATCTGCGAGGATACTAAATTTGCAAGTACTTTAACTACGCCATTTTTCTTATTCCAGTCAATTATAGATATTGCTGTTTCGTCGCAACTCGTTTCTATTGCAAGTATTCTCATATTGGCTATAGTAATAAAATTATGCCTGAATTGCCAGAGGTAGAAACAATTGTACGGGGATTGCGCAAAGAAGTACTTGTCAAGAAAATTATTGATGTTTGGAACGATTCTCCGCTTCATTTTTTGCGTCATAAAAATGGACTTCAAGATTTTAAAAAACAAGTTATTGGGTCAAAAATAAAAAATGTAACCAGACTTGGGAAAAACATAATTTTTGAACTTTCGAATAATAAAAATATTCTTTTGCATCTTAAAATGACCGGCAGGCTACTGCTTTTAGATTCAAATCTTAAAGAAAAGGGGGATAAGTTATTTAAATCAAAAGACCCCTATATACACACTATTTTTTATTTGTCCGGAGGCAAATCTTTATTTTTTTCTGATGTAAGAAAATTTGGAAAAGTCCTTGCGCATACCAAAGATGATTTTTATGAAATTCAAGACTTAAAAAATCTTGGTAGGGATGCATTAAAAATTACTTTCGAAGAGTTTCAAAAATCTATAGGTAATAAGAAGATAGCAATAAAAAATGTTTTACTAAATCAGGAAGTTATAGCTGGTATAGGTAATATCTATGCAGATGAAATTTTATTTTTATCGCGAATAAATCCACTTAGGCCTGCAAATAAAATAAGTATTAAAGAATTGAAAAATATTTATAGTGCAATTTTTAAAATATTAAATAAGGCAATAAAATTACGTGGTTCCTCAATGTCTGATTATCAAGATATTCAAGGAAAATTAGGAAATTATTTTAAGGTGAGACTTGTATATGGAAGAAAGGGAGAAAAGTGTCCAAGATGTAAAACAGAAATTAGCCAAGTTATGTTAAGGGGTCGCTCAATGCATTTTTGCGAAAAATGCCAAAATAAATAAAAAATACCTGGCTTAAACCAGATATTTTTTAGTGTCCGTAGTTCCAAGGGGAATCTCACAAAATTTTGCATAGCAAAATTTTCTAAAACCATTCGGTTTTAGTATTTCCTCCACGGGGAAACTACAGTTTCCCCGACCCCTTTCGTGTTCGATTTCCCTCGAAATTAATTTTTATAAAACCCCACATGCGTGAGGTTTTATAAAACTAGTAGTCCCAAGGGGAATCGAACCCCTATTTGCCCCGTGAAAGGGGGCTGTCCTAACCATTAGACGATGGGACCATTATTCGAAATCTTATCACTTTTTAATTAAATATCATAGCTTAAATGATGTTTAATTTTCACAAATGATATTATATATAAGAACAAAATTCAATATTTCAATTTCCATTAACTCCATTGGTTAAAATATATTTTTTAGTAATTTCCTTGTGTTATAATTATATTGAAGCGCTTAATTAATTTAGCGCATTGATTTTTATTTCTGGAATTAGTTTTTTTGAGATTTAGATAACACATGAAGAAAAAAAATGTATTTTATTTAGTTTTTGTATCCGTTTCAATTATTATTTTGTTTGGATTTTATATAAATATTCCTCTCCCCACCACCCTCGCCGCAGTCTTTGACTCTGACCTCATTCCCAAACAAAACAACATAG
>CAYHMC010000022.1:0-12244 GCA_964357615.1 uncultured Candidatus Saccharibacteria bacterium | reverse complement strand
ACTCGATTCTTCAGGTCCAGTCTCGGATGGAAAACGGGATTTGGCGCGAGTATCCAGGTGCCGAAATCGAACGCTTGAACTGGGTGACCGGCTCAAGCAGAATCAGACCGCAGGGAGGCAAGGAGCAACGACAGGTGCTCCAAGACTTCAGCGGTACGATTACCGACGAAGCGTGTAGTGAGGACTGCGCTCCGATGCCTAGTCATCGAGCTCACTCCAAGGCATCTGCCAAGGAACAGCGTTGATTATTTGACGGATATATTGCGACAGTCAAGACTTAAATTTTAAGTTCTGGCTGTCGCTTTTTTATTTTTCAAAATATATAAATGAACCTTATCCTCTAGTGAGTATTTTGGTTTCCAGTTAGGGAACTTAAATATATTAGAAATGATTTTAGATTCTGGTTTTAGCTCTTGTTTTAATTTATTTTCCAATTCGTTCATTATGTAAGGTATTCCATAAATAAAAACGGCATCAAAATTTTTAAAATCAATTTTCCAAAAACTTTCCCATTTAATTTTTGCATATTTCTCTAATTTTGCATTTCTAATTTTATAACGAGATAAAAAAACAAGAAGGGGATTTATTTCGTAGCCAGTTGCATAAATATTTTGTTTTGCGCAAGCTATTACAATTCGTCCATCTCCAGAGCCAATATCAGCAATGTTTTGATTGGGTTTTAAATCTGCAATTTTTAACATTAGCTCTACATTATGCAATGTTGTGGGGTAATAAATTGCTCCACGCAGAGTTGATTGTAAAAAGTAAAACACAGCGTAAAACAATAGAAATAAACTAAGTATTAATAATGTTATTGGCATAAACAAAATTTTTTATTTCATTAGTTCCGCAAGTTTGCGAACTGTATTAATATTTCTTGCGGTCATATGCCTGTAAACTTCTGTTCCAATAAATTTATTCATGCCACTTTTGGAATGATTTTCTCTTTTAATACTCCACACAATAGCTCCAGAATTATATTTTAGATTATCAACTTTAGTATTTACATTTATTTTGCTAATTGTATTTTTGCTGTCAAATTTATCCCATAAGAAAAGTACATCAGCTTTTTGTTCTGCGTCGTTTGTTATTTTAGGTGAAATTGCCTTAGTAAGTTTATGAATATTTTTAGCATCACGAATTACTACATTTATTTCAAAACCAAAAGTATGCTTGAGCGTTGGTTCTATATTTTTAAAATCTTTTTTAGGTGATTCGAAAATAACATTCCCTGAATTAATATATGTGGAAACATTATTAAATCCCAAAGATTCAAAAACTTTTTTTAGCTTAGACATTTCTACTTTTTTATTCCCACTAACATTTATTCCGCGAAGTAAGGCAACATATTTAGTCATAGTATCTTGGTAAAGTTAAATTATAACACAAAATCATTATTGACTTACCACCATATTTATGTTATTATTTAAAATAGCAATATAAAAAAGGAGGAGAGATTATGGTTAGCAAACTAACATTCCTATCAGCAGCTGAAAATCGCGAAACATTTTTTACTCGCATAGCAATGTTTTTCCCGGTCTCAGATCATAGATACCAAACCATTCAAAGAGCTTATAACTGCGCAAAGGATGCTTTTCGTGGCAAATATCGCGATGATGGTAAAACAAGATATTTTGAGCACTTAAGGTCGGTGGCACTTATTCTTCTTGATTATCTTAGAGTTAAAGATTACGAATTGATTGTCGCAGCGCTTCTTCATGATATTGTAGAAGATATTCCCTCTTGGACTATTGAGAGAGTTCGGGCAGAGTTTGGAGATCGCGTAGCTTTGTTGGTTGATTGGCTATCAAAGCCTCCACTTTCTGAATTTTCATCTAAAAAAGAGCGCGATAGAGTCTATCACCAAAGATTTTCTAATGCGCCACGAGATTTCTTTCTTATTAAGCTATCGGATAGGTGGCATAATCTATTAACTCTTGAGTCTTGTTCTACTGATAAAATTGCCAGAAAGGTGGAAGAGACTCGTACTCATTACTTACCATACGCAGAAGATCAATGCATTTTAATTCATGAAATAGAGTTTTTACTCCTAAAGTTATCTTAACGAAACGAAGCGCTATAAATATGGCGCATTTTTATTTTGATCAAAATAAAAATTAATCTCAATATTAAAAATAGGATACCACACAGATATCCCATTTTAAATTTAATTAGTGAAGTACATTAACTATTTATATCATGACCTAAATCTCGAAGCTTTCTACTAATCGCTGACATTCTGTCCTGTGCTTCGTTAAATTTTGCTACCCTCTCCGTTTTGTCGGTTATTTCTAAAGCCAAGTCGTAGTCAGACTGAGCCTTTGCCAACATTTCAAGTAAAGTTTCTTGATCTTCTGGTAGTTTACTATGAATTTCATCCATAGCTCTTTGGTGTTCTTGTGCTTCAGAGTCTCGACTTGAGTCACCACTTGTTTCTTTTTCCATAAATTTATTTATTTTAATTTAAGTTAACCTTTGTTCGACTAACTTAAGTATAACATTGACCATGTTTTAATTAAAAAAAGAGCCCATAGGCCCTGTATAAGAAATAAATTCCCAAGAGGATAAATCCAAAAAGTGATATAAGATTGATTTTCTCAATAAATCTTTTGTGTAAAGATTTTCCAGCAAATGCTGATAAGCTTGAAAGTATTATCCACCAAACCATTCCTCCCAAAGGGACAGCTATTCCATCTATCGTGGCTATAAAAAATCCATTTTTTTGAACTGACTCTAATACAATTGGCCCAAGAGTGACTGACCAAAAAACAACATTAAGCGGATTTATAAAGTTTATTGTAAGTCCATTTATAAATGGCCTGTTTGTGTTGCTCTTCGCTATTTTATGAGTTGGCTTTCCGGAATTTTTATAATCAACTATGCCCTTGATGCCTAGATATAAAACAACAAATCCACCAATAATCCATACGAATTTAAGTAGCTGTGGATCTTTAAAGAAAAAGATAAATCCTGTAATTGCTAAGCCTAGTAGAATAAATTCAGCTAGGAATGCTCCAAGCGATACTAGCATTGCCTTGCTAAAGCCGTGGTTTGTTCCTTGTCTCATTATTTCGGCTGATGTCTGCCCAAATCCAATTGACATAAAAAAGGAAAACAGGAAGAGAACTCCAAAGGCAGAAGTCACATAGAATCCATATTTCTATTATTTAAATCTAACTAAAAAGATAATGACTTAAATGGTGGAGCAAGTCAAACAAAAAAAGATGACACAAGTTCATCTCTTTTTGTTTGATATAAATTTTACCCCTAGCTATTAAAGTCATGACCTAAGCTTGTTAGTTTTCTGGCGATTGCTGTTTTTCTATCTTGAGCTTCGTTAAACTTTGCCACTCGTTCTTGTTTCCCGGGAATATTCAAAGCCTCTTCATAATCGGCATCAGCTGTTGCTAGCATCTCAAGCAAAACATCTTTATTGTCCGGCAATTTACTATAAATTTCGTCCATGGCTATTCTATGTTCTTCTGCTTCAGCATTCCTTGGGTCCACTTTTTCTTTTTCCATAAATTTATTTTTTAATTATTTTTTTTTGACTTTTATTAAAAGTTTTTCTTTTTGCGGAGGCGGAAGCCTTTCCTTTGTCGGCACATTCAGCTTACTAGCTTCAGTATCTCCTTGTCTCCACTCGTCGGGATTTCAACTTTCTAAACTCGCTTCGCTTGTTAAGAAAATGGGGAAGATTCTCACAAGTTCGAGCCTTCAACATCCATATATAAATAGGATACCACAAGGGTATCCTATTTATAACTGCGGAGGCGGAAGGATTGAACGCGCTCTTCGCTAACTGGCGAATCGCTTCACGAAACCCACGGTTTCGTGAACTTCCTACACGGGAAAACTAGAGTTTTCCCGACCCCTTTCCCGTTCTCATCCTTCAGCAACTCCAATGTATAAAATAAGAATACCATAAAGATATTCTTATTTTATATGCTAGCAGAAAATTTAATTTTAATAAGCAAGAAGACAGGGAAAAACTCCGCATTCGAATTGAAAATTCCTAAGTTTAAGCTAATATATCTATATGAAAGATCAGTTACTTTTTCGTTTATGGCAATATCAAAAAGAACGTTTTCCATTATCTATTTTGCTATTTACGACTTTGGCCACTGTTGGTAGTAGCTGGTCCTTAAGTAGCGCGCCTTTGGCCAAAGCGCTTTTTTTATTTTTTATAACGCTTTTGTATATGTTTCACTTGCGGGGTTTTGATGAAGTTAAAGATTACGAACACGATTCCCGCCATTATCCTGATCGCCCAATACAACGCAATCTTGTTACATTAGCCGAGCTCAAATTTTTAACCTGGTCTGCAATAATTTTAGAACTCGTCTTGAATTTAGGTTTTAATACTTTAAACGGTATTGGGTGGTATCTCATAGCTTTAACTTACTCCTTGCTTACTAGAAAAGAATTTTTTGCGAGGAGCTGGTTGAGGGATCACTTTTTTCTTTATAATTTTTTGCATTATATTCAACTGGGCATTTTTCAGATTTATGTCTATGCAACATTGGCTCCCTTGCAGCAGACCACGAGCGTAGTGGTTTGGCACTGGCTTTTGGTGCTTTTATTGGTGTTATTAATGGAGTTTGCCCGCAAAATGCGTTCTAAAGAAGCTGATCATGCGAACGATACTTACTCTGCCAAACTAGGTGCAAAATGGGTAAGCGTTACATACACTTTCATTTTTTTAACCGGGTTATTTTTAACTAGCCAAGTTTTGCAAGGGTTGCAAGTTTCATTGATTTTTCTTTTGCTCCCAATATCGATATCCGTTACTGCCCTTCTGTTTGCTTTTAGTTACGCATTCAATCAAAATAGAAAAAATAGCTCAGCCATTCAAGCTTGCGCCTTTTTCTTTTATCTATTCTGTCATTTAAGTATTATTTTAGGAGCAAATTTATGATTACTCCGGAAGAAATATTATTACTTTCCACTTATAGCAAGTCTGAGCTCATCGGAGGTCTTATCTTAGGCGAGTGGGCTGCGCGGAGCAAGGATGCCTATATCCGAAGTAAACTCACGATGCATGCAGCCGAAGAAATAGGCCATGCTGCTTATCTTACACAAGCACTGGCTGAGCTTGGTTCCTTGCCGGCCGACGTGTGCGATGAAAGCGGGGATCAATACTATGCTCGTGCCGGACGCCCCAAAAACGAAGTAGAAGTTCTTGCCATGACGGAAGCCTTTGAGCCGATCGCCCTCCACCACTACCGGGCCCATGTTCAGACAGCCGGTGTTAATCCGGTCATTGTAGATATTTTGAACAAAATTATTAAAGAGGAACAGCACGCCAGTTGGGTGTCTGATTGGCTTGATAAGTATAGTGATCAAAACATGGTAAGTGAGGCGCGCCAAAGGTATTCGTCAATCATCAAGGAAGTTTACGAAAAGGAATTAAAGCGGTTAGAAAAATCCGGCAATCCCATTTTGATGGGTATTGCCGATACCTCGCGGGAACTTTACAAGCATGAATCTGGGCACTAAAGCAGAAAATTTAATGAAGTTACAGAGGAGTGGTTTTAAGGTGCCACCATTTTTTATTTTGGATGACGAAAATATCAATTCTATACTTGAGAAAAAAACAACTACTTTATTTAAGAAAAAATTTGATGATTGGCGGTCGGCACATCAAGTTAAAAAAGTTGCTGTACGTTCGTCGGCAGATGTAGAAGATACCGCCGATCGTTCATATGCCGGTCAATTTAAAACCGTGCTTGAAGTGGATTCATTTGAAGACGTATTGATTGCCATCAAAGATATTACGCAATCACAATCTCACCTGATTTATGATCGGAAATCGGCAAAAATTAATATCATAATCCAAAAGATGATTCGCCCGGATAGTGCCGGAGTTATTTTTACCCAGGACCCAACCGGTTTATCTGCCGACATTATTATTAACTCAAGTTTTGGTTTGGGCAATAAGGTGGTGGAGGGTGATGAATGTGACCAGTATTTTGTAAGTAAAGAAACCGGAAAAATTAAGTCTAAGATAGCTCAAGCAAAAAAGATTGTTTTTGATGGAAAGACAACGACCACCGACAAGCCGAGCCTGGATCATAAGCATATTGTTTTATTGCGGAGTGCCGCATCGCGAATTGAACAAATTTTTGATGCACCTCAGGATATTGAGTGGGGTATAGTTGGCGACGATCTTTACATACTTCAATCACGCCCTATTACACGATTAGAAAAAATTAGAGTCTGGGATAGTTCCAATATTTCCGAAAGTTATCCCGGCATTACTTTGCCGCTTACTATTTCGGTGGCGCGGCGGGCCTATGCGTCAGTCTACAAATCGCAAGCGCGCCTTTCCGGAATTTCCTGGCACGAGATTGAAGAAAACCAACGGCTTTTTGAGTCTATGATCGGTTCATTTCGTGGCAGACTCTACTATAATCTTGATAGTTGGTATCAATACATTAGTCTATTTCCCAACGCCAAGCTCAATCAGGAATTTTTTGACAAAATGATCGCGACCTCCGGGCAAGCAATTTATCGACCCGCCAAAACTCGGTCATTGTTATTTAAGATCAAATATATTTTACACACCATACAGAGAACCCTTTTCTTCAAAAAGGAAGTAAAAAACTTTTACGATAGAGTGGAATCTCATTTTAAAGCCTTGGGTAAACTTGGGGCATCAAAGGATCCTGACATGGTGCTAAGTAGATATTTAAGCATAGAGAGCAACCTATTACCTTACTGGGGCACGACAGTTGATAATGATTTTTTGGCGATGATTTATAATGGTTTTTTAAGCAAGCTATGCACCAAATGGCTGAGTGACCGATCTCAACAGCTCCAAAGCCAGCTAATTTCCGGCATACAGAACGTGGAGAGTGTTATGCAGGCCGTAACCTTAAGTGAACTTGGAGATAAATTAAGGGAAGATCAAAATTTAGCGAATTTGATTAAAGAAAATAAATTTTCTGCTGTTTGGCAGCAAATAGAAGCTTCGCCGCTTAAGGAGTTATTTAATGCGTATATTGACCGATTCGGTAATCGTTTTGCGCTAGATTTAAAGTTAGAGGTTGAAAATAAATTATCAAAACCCGAGGGGTTATTGGAAATGTTAAAAGCATACATCGAGCTACCTTCCGTGGAACTTCGTAGCCACATTGATAATCAGAGAAAAATTTCAGTTAAGATCGAAGCCGATACCCTTAGTTCTTTAAAATTTTACGAGCGACCAATTTTTCGCCTTGTACTTAATCGATTAAAAATGCATATACGTAATCGAGAGAAAATGCGCTTGCTACGCAGTAAAGTTTTTCAGGTGGCTCGAATTACATTTCAGAGATTGGGGGAAATATTATCGGAGCAAAAATATATTGACTTGGCGTCCGACATTTTTTATTTGGAGATTGATGAAATACTTCAATTTGTAAACGGCAGTTTAACTATTGATACACTTAGGCCACTGGTTAAAATCCGTCGTGAGGAATATACGGCATATTTAAAAGATCAGCAATTAGCCGAACGATTCGCCACCAAAGGTTTACCCAAAAACCAATCTGTTCCACAATTGCACATAACATCCGGCCTAGATCTTACAGGTATGGTTTGTTCGGTTGGCTTGGTCACCGGACGAGCCACTGTGATGCTCGAGCCCGTGATCCCAACTTCTCCAATAGAAATTTTGGTTACCCGACATACTGATCCCGGCTGGACGCCGATTATAGCATTGAGTAAGGGAATCATCGTTGAGCGAGGGGGTTTGTTATCTCATGCCGCGATCATCACTCGTGAGCTCGGCATTCCCTGCATTATTGGAGTTGAAGCAGCTTGTGAAATTATTAAGACAGGCGATCTCGTTACTCTGGACGCCATAAGTGGCAAAATAACTATACATAAATCATGATCAAGATTATTCGCACACTTAGATTTCCAGATATCCTAACTCTTTTTGGTCTCGCCTGGATAATATTGGCGATGTATTTAGTTATTGCCGGGTTTAATAAGATAGGAATTGGCATCATGCTTTTTTCTATGTTGTTTGATTTCTTTGACGGCTGGGCAGCGCGAAGATATGGTGGTTCGGGATACGGCATATTTTTAGATAGCGGCTATGATATTTTGGCCTACCTTGTTTTTCCGGCTATCTACCTAATGACGAGCATTCAATTCCAGGGATTCTATATTGTATTTTTAATACCAATGATCTGCGCCGGTATTTTGCGTTTGGCGCGCTTTGCGAAAGAGGGATTCGCCGACGAAAAAGCTCGCTATTATACTGGCATGCCGGTTTTTTATCTGAGCTTGATACCAATTTTATTGTATTATGGTGTTCCAATCTATTTCATAGGTTTTGCCATAATTATTGCCACTGCCTTGATGGTTTCCGAGATTAAATTTTTGAAACCAAAGCATCCGGTGTTTGCCCTTCTAATTCTTGGCTTATCGGTTTTCTTCCTACTATGAAAATACTAAAAATAGATTTACCGGAAAGTTTATCAATCCTAACAACTTTAGGAAAAAAACTATATTCGGCGAAAACTTATCAAGAAAAATTAAGTTACTGGCAACAGGCACTCTCGCCCAATAATCCGTATTGGCACTATGGTGAGGCCCAGGGATTTTTACTTGATGCGCCAAGCGGCCAAATTCATGTTATTGCTTCGTGCGACAAAAGGTTGCCGGGTATCGGATTTCTTGGATTTTACGAATCAGATCTGCTTGAAGCCCACGATATTATCCAAGAAGCAGAATCTTGGCTTTATAATAGAGGCTGCAAGAAGATAGTTGCTCCGTTTGATTTTACTATTTTACAGAGTTATCGATTTAATGAATTGGCTGGTGATGCCACGTTCATGGGCGAGCCCACCAATCCTCTATATTACAAAAAACAATTTGAAGACAGAGGATTTCGATATTTTAATCATTATGTGAGCGGAATTAGATCTAACTACAATACTATATTGCCTTATACGGCAGAAGCCGATTCTATGGGTAATTATCATGTCCGATCGATTAACATCAATGATTATGAAAATGAATTAATAACTCTCCATGCTTTACAGATGAAGGTTTTTGCTGGAACGAGCGATTACTTTGTGCCTTTTTCCCGGGAAGAATTGTTATATTGGTATTTGCCGCTAAAGAACAAAATAAATGTTCGTTATGTTGAGATTTTGATACATCGCGACCAACCGGTTGGTTTTTGCTATAGCTTTGTAGAGGGCAACAAACTGATTATGAAAACTATCGGTCTGATCCCGGAAGTACGTGCCACTGGTGCCAGTAAAATATTGATTCACTCGCAACATCAGAAGGCCAGTGAAGATAAACTAGAGGCGGTTATTTATGCGCTAGTGAGAACCGGTAATGTAGTTTCCAAGATGCCGTATCCCGGAGTAGAAATATTCAGAAACTATTTTACAATGGTGAAGGCCTAATATATACTTACAAAAGTTTTTTGGATTACAAAGGAGGCAGTATGTCGGTGATTGTTATCGCCGCAATATTTTTTCTGCTACTCTTTGTTGTTATTGAATATGGTAAGAGAAGATTTGATCTTCAGGCGGAAGTATCGAGAAAGCTGGTGCATATTGGTGCTGCGGTGATGTCTGCGGCTTTACCATTAGTGATGAATTTTGAGCAGATTATTATCATTGGTATTTTATTTCTTGGTTTTCTTCTGATTTCAAAACAGGTCAATCTTTTCCCTTCAATCCATGGTGTTAAGCGGAAGACTTATGGGGAAATTTATTTTCCGATCGCAGTTAGTCTTATGGCCTATTTTTTCCCCAGTAATCTCTTGTATATGCATGGGCTCCTTATTATGGGTTTTAGCGACGGACTCGCCGGTCTTTCGGGCCAACACTATGGCACTCGTAAATACGTTATTTTATCTAAGCAAAAATCGTATGTGGGTAGTGGCGCATTTCTATTTAGTGCCTGGCTCATAAGCTTTATTTCACTCCTGATATCGGGAGCTAATCCCATGCCAGCATTGCTTTTGGGATTATTGCTCGGGATAACAGTAACGGGCGTAGAAGCAAGCTTAACAACCGGACTTGATAATCTCGTGGTGCCACTTGTTGCCAGCACAGCACTGCTGCAGTGCCTTTATTTCTTAGGTTTAAGATAGGTCGTAGACTGACTTCATAATCGCTTCTGCCGAATGATTCCGGCCTTCGTATGCTTGTCCGACGGAGATCTTAACTTTTCTCAAAAAAGATTTCTTAGACCATTGAATCAAGATTGGGATAATATATGTGTCAGGCTCACTTGCAAGTAGCGCTATACCCGGTTTTGGTTTGGAATCACTGGCTAACGTTCTTCCACCCTCGGGAAATATAAATAATGTTTGACCGGAGTTAAGGATTTGATCAGCTCTTTTTAATCCATAATCTTCTTTTTCAGTTTTGAAGGCTGGAAAAGAACCGAGAATTTTTAATGGCCATTTACTATGGCCATTTTCTACATATTGGTTGGCCGTCATATAGCGAAATGGCAAAAGCTTTATAAAAATTTTTAGCGGAATGGCAGCGGTCAGAACAAATGGATCCAGCATGCTTTGATGGTTTGCGGTCACAATATATTTTGCTCCGTTTTTGTTTGGTAGTTTTAACTCAGAGGAGACATCTCCTCTGAATATTAAACGCAACACCAACGTGCAGATGGGCCAAATGAAGATTTGCGAACCCGTCGCTTTATAAAAGACAAAAGGTGACTCCGGAAGATTCCAGTGTTTAACATGGAAAAAATATAGTAGTTGATCAATGAATATATGCACTAGCGTTCCAATCAAAAAAACGTAAACCAAAAAATTCCACTGCAATTGGTAGAACAAAAAAAGTACCAACACAACACCCAGCGAAGAGTCGGCCTGATCAATCAAGTATTGCACTAGGAATCCTCGTCGACTAAATCTTCCGGACTCAATACTAAGGCGTCTTTTTATGAAACTATTGGGGAGCTCGGCTATATTATAAGCACAGCCCAACAAAGACCCGAGTATTAACCAATTTATATTTTGATAGTTAATTACGGAAATCTTAGCAAAGAAAGGTTGTGCATATAGAATTGTTTGCAAGCCAACTATAACAATACTAATGGAGATTGTAATAAAAAAACCTCGCCAGGTTTTGTTTTCTCCGAATACGGGTTTTCCTGCAATCAATCTGCCTGAGTCAATTGGCATTTTTAGTTCAGCAAAAAAGTTGTTCTTTATTACAATAGAATGCACAACCCCAGCTATTATCAAAGGTGCAATAATGTATAGAGCTTGTAATATAGCCATAATTATATTCTATAACAAAATTACCGTATGGATAGTTTTGTGGACTTGATAATCTAATAAGATATCCACTTTAATGGTTTTTGATAACTTATCAGATATTCTGTATCATTAAAGTAATAATTTAAAAGTCGATATTAGTATTAAAAACTTAATATTATCATGAACGCAACTGTATTATTATTTTTTGGTTATACAACTCTGGCTACTTTATTTTTAGGGTATCGCTTTTGGTCAAGTAATAATAAGACCCTAAAATGGTTTGGAATGGGCCTATTTTTAAATGGTGTGGCATTTGCAATTTGGTCGACCGCAGTTTTACAACATTCAGCCAATCTTGATACTTGGGTAACAGCTGGTTCTTTGTTTCTGGCACTAGCTTTGGTGGCCTTCTTTAAAGCGTCAGCCAATGTATTTGGAGAAAACAGCACATTCTTTGGTTTGGGCGTTATATATACAATCGTGCTTTTTGTTACACGCACTTTTGTATACCCTTCTACTCCAAGTTTTTCTCCAGAGGGATTGCTTTTCTTTAATGTACAGCCGGTAGTACAGGCGATGTACATTTTGGCTTTTGTTTGGGCCGTTTTTCCTGTATTTAATTATATGGCTGAAAAAGTTTATCAGGGGACTACGGGTGAAATAGTTCGATATGGTTTTATTGTGGTTGTAATGGGAAGTGTTTTACTTATTGTGAGTACTGATCCGGCGTTGGTTAACATTGCTGGCTGGGCAATTGGTTTAGCTTATCTTTCCATTTTGCTTACTGCAGGCAAAAAGGTAGTTTAAAAGCAGACAAATAAACAAGAGTAGCTAGAAACTAAAAAAGTTCGAATCCGTTTGCGGTCCGAACTTTTTAGTTTATCTGGGCTTTCACAAAAGCCTTATTTTTCTAAGCGAAACGGTCGTAGACACCGTCTCACGTTCCAGCGGTGTGTATTAAACAAAGTTCGAATGTATTTTGCTGATAATCCTGACTCCGAC
>CAYHMC010000021.1:0-12855 GCA_964357615.1 uncultured Candidatus Saccharibacteria bacterium | reverse complement strand
AACTCAATCCACTTATTTGGGGTTTAGCCGCAGCTGCGATCTCTGTTTTTACTAACTTATTGATATATAAAATCGGCGTGATATTAAGTAGCAAAAAAGTCGGTATAACTGCTGCTATATTTTGGACATTCTCACTTCTTGCCAATGTCTTTGACCGCCATCTTTGGGCACTTTTCTGGGGCCCGATTATTTCACTTTTGGTTATATATTTTCTAATCAAAATTATTTCTGGCAGTGCTCGGGCTATCTACTTTCTTGCAATAATCATTGCCGTCTCAATCCACGCTGATCCTTCAAATTTAATATTTTTGGTTTTAACAGTTTTAGTAATTCTTTGCCAAAAAATGGATATAAAAAAGAACTTATCAATTCTTGCCCTTGCAGTTGTTGTTTTTACTCTACCACTTATAGCTTTTGATCTTCGCCATAATTATTCTAACACCCGCCCGAGTCTCAATTTTATGAAAATTGGTCGAAATGCACCGGTAAATCTTTCACAAAAATTTATTAATAATTCTTTGCTCTTTCCTCAAACTGCGACCAGACTTATTTATAAATTTGGGGATACCCAAATAGCAAAGGATTATTCTTATTGTAAAAACTTTATTGCCGAAAAATTTACATCTATTCCTCCGATATTATTGGTCGGTATATCAATCTTGTTCATATTTTTTATTGTTTGGTCAATTATCAGTCAACAAAAAACATGGAGACTAATTTCTGCCATCCTGCTGCTTTATTACACAGGAATTCAGGTATATAGCATTATTCTAAGTGGCGATATATTCGAGCATTATTTAACAGGCATTTTCCCGAGCATACTATTAATCGCCGCTTTTTTTGTAAGTCGTCTTCCCAATAAACTTTGGCTAGCGGTTATTGGTTTGTTTATTGCAGTCAATTTGTATAAGCTGACAATTTTAGATAACAGTCAAGGATTAACGGAAAAGCGAAAAGCCATAGAATTTACGATAACCAAAGTTGAAAACCAACCATTTTCACTTGAATCACTCTCAACTTGTTGGCGTTTGAATGGCTATAGGTACTTATTTACTGTATTTGGAAAAGAACCAGTTAAAAGTTACGTAGACCCTAATTTTGCCTACCTTTATGGAACAACACAAGTTTGGGATCACCATCCCCCAATTGTTGCTGCATTCGTTGTTCATGATTTTGCTCCGGAAACACCGCTATTTTATAAGCGTTATGCAGATTTTAAATCCCATCAAATATCCTCTTCCATTTTTGGATCAATAGAAGTAATTATTATGGAAAATGCCAACAACTGGATTGATTAAATTGTTCTTACAAGGACAATCAAACTTATGCCAAAAGGTATCGAAAATTTCATCATTAACACTCTTTCAAAATCGCAAAGTAATACCATCATTATATTAATCATTGGGTGTGTAAGTCTGAGATCGGAAGAATAGATTTTGCTGGTTCTCAACTTTTTTTAAATCTTAGTATAGATACTTTTCCATGAATGTTTTATATTGTATTTTACAAATTGTCCAAAGAAAAATTTATTGTAGAAATGATTAGCAAATTCATTAATAAATTATTTTCAAATAGAATTCATAAAGATTCTAGCACAGTGCTTGCTGGAACTGCCTTAAATATCACAGCAGGAGGTTTGTTTTTTATCTTTGCTCCCAGATTCTTAGGGCCTGTAAATTACGGCTTATTTTCTACAGTTATTGCAACCGGACTTTTTGCAACCTCCATTGCTAACTTTGGAATAGATACCGGAATATTAAAATTTACATCTGACAATTCTAAAGATTCCGCTAAATTTCTTTCCCTTGCTTTTAAACTTTATATAGCATCTGGCTTAATAACTTCAATTATAGGAATATTCTTATCTGGCTTTATCGCCAATTTATTAAATCAACCACAGATTTCATTTCTTCTCGTAATTGCTTTTTCATCAACAATATTTCTTCTTTTGACAAATTTTTATGTTGCAGCACTTCAGGCAAAAAAAGAATTTGTAAAGGCCGCCCTCGTTAGCCTTTCTTCAAATGTAGTTAGAATACTTATATTACTGACATTAAGCTTAATCTTAACCCTGAGTTTAAACATCATCACAATATTATTTTTCTTTGTAACGATATTATCGGTTATAACAGGAAAAATATTTCTACCGATAAAATTAGAAAATACACAAAAAAAAGATTTATCAGCTTTTTTTAAATTCAATGTGTTTATTGCAGCATCTCTCATAATTTCATCTATCCCATTTGATAATTTTATTCTATTAAAACTCGCCGGACCGCTTTACACTGGTTTATATGCCGCACCTCTTAAATTTTTAACATTTTCATATCAATTCGGAGGTAATTTTTCAAAAGTAATAGCAACAGACTTATTTAAAGTAAAAAACAATCAAGATTTGCTTAAATCTGTAAAAAACAGCGCACCAGTAATCATCTTATTTATTACAGGACTTATTGTAATATTTATCTGTTCTCCCATCGTAAATAAACTATTTTTTGGACAAGAATTTATTGGGTCTGAGATAGTTATGAGAATACTGCTAATAGGTTTTGCATTCTTCTTTTTAAGTATTATTCCATCAGCTATTATTCTTTATTACTTTGGAAAATCACAGATTTCGTTTTATATAACATTGGTCAAATATACTGTTTACATATTTTTTCTTTTTTTATTGATACCAAACTTGAAATCTTTCGGTGCTGCTTGGGCATTTTCTATAAGCGAAATTGTAGCGTTTATACTAATGTCCGTATATATTTTAAAAAAGTTGTATTTTAACAATGTCGCTTAAGCTTTCAGTTGTTATTCCTTGCTACAACGAGTTGGATTAATAAAAATACGCTTAAATGATATTTCAAAAAAGTATAAATAAATTTTTAAAAATCGCATTTATTCCACTAATAATTATTCATATCATAGTCTTAGAAAATATTCGCTTTACTCTTTGGCCGGAAATGGTTGTTTATCCATACCTAATAAATAACGACTTTTCATTATATAAAGATTTAATTAATCCTTATCCTCCAACCTTAATAATAATGCTATCTGCTCTAACAAAAATTGTTGGATATCAACCACAAATATTCCTATTATTTACTTGGATATTAATAGGAATTATAGATATTATTTTATATCAAGTATTGTTAAAGATTTATAAAATACATTTTTTATCATTAATTTCCCTAATTTTCTTTATGATTATTTCAATATCTTTTGGTATAAACGGATTATGGTTTGATCTTGTTCAAACTCCATTTATTATTATATCTTTATACTATTTTATTAAATTCAAGGAAGAAAATAGCATAGCTAATTTAAACTTATCTTTAATTTTAGTTATCACTGCCATATTTATTAAACAACAAGCACTGTGGCTTTTATTAGCATATATTTTGATTCTGTTTTTTTACAATCGAAAGAATACATTTAAACTCTTATTCAAACTATATCCAGCATTACTGTTTTTTATTGTCTTAAGCATAGAATTAATATTTTGTTTTTATAAAACAAACTCACTTTTAGAATTTATAAATTGGACATTATTTTTTCCATTTATCAAAGCCTCAAAAATATCCGGCTATTTAAGTTTACCAACAATAAAACAATTATTACCAATCATAGTAATTCTGATTTTGTCATCGCCTTCAATCTTTTATTTAAGCGCCAAAAGATTCTACTTATTACCTATAATGGTCTCTTTGTTGTTTTTTGCTTATCCAAGATTTGATTATTTTCACTTAATTCCTGCACTTGCTTTTATTTCGATACTGATAGGTCTAAGTATAAATTTAATATTAAAAGCAAGTTTAGCTGAAAAATTTACTTACTTATTTTTAGTGATAATGATTTTTATCTATGTGGCTCGTTTTATAACTCTAAATATTTCTACAGAAATTAGATTTTTTGAACCAGAAATACAAATTGCTGCAAATTTTATTTCTATAACCACAAATAAAAATGAACCTCTATATATCTTAAATGGTCCAGATCAAATATTTCCTCTTTCATCAAGATTACCAATAAAACCTTGGGCAGATGAGTTTCCTTGGTACCTGGAAAATGGAAACTTACAGCAAAATATTGTTATTTCTTTAATAAAAATTAATCCAAGATTTATTGTTTCTAAACCCTACTCTGATGGAGGCAAGTTTGATTTAGGCTCATACAGGCCTCAGGTAATTGCGGACTACTTAGATGATAATTATCAAAATTACTACCAAATTACAAAAACTTTATGGTTAAAGAAAAAAGTATAAAAACAAAAAATTTACTTTTACTGTTAATCATATTTTGTTTTATGTATCTCTTTACATATTTTTTAAAACCAAATGTTTTAATTCAAAAAGATAATGATTTAGGTCGTAACTCTATCCCATTTTATCTCTTAATAAGAAATTCAATTCGGGAAAACCATAGCCTCCCTCTCTGGCGATCAGATCAAATGATAGGGGAGTCAATAATTGCAAATCCAGCTTCAACCCTCACATATCCTTTCAACATTTTGTTAATCATTTTTCCGCTAGGTCTTTTTTTATTAACATATTACTTATTTCATTTAGCGTTAAGTGCCGTATCAACTTATTTTCTTGCTCGTTCATTTTCTATTTCCAAGTATTCTGCATTTATATGTGCAATCTTTTATACATTTTCCACCAAAAGCCTACTCCACTTTTCAGCAGGACATATCACCATGGTTGCTGCCATGAGTTTCTTCCCTTTGGCATTTTTGGCAACTCGAAATATTTTATATGGGAAAAAAGACATTTGGATATTGATATTGGCAATTTCTCTGAGCTTTATTCTGAATCTATTTGCCACAGTTTTTTATTATGCAATATTATTTCTTGTAATTTATGTTATTTATTACCTATTTTTCAAATCACCATTTAAAGTAAATTTGCCAACAAAAATAAAATTACTTTGTGTTTTTCTATCTACAATATTATTATGTTTATGTTTTTCTGCTATATTTCTTTTACCTCTGTTGGAATTTGGATCTATATCTTCTAGATCGCAGCTCACATTAGATGACGTGGCTTTGCCTCTTTGGAATTTAAAAAAGTTAATATCCAGTTTATCTATGCCATATTTAAACTTTAAAGATTTAGATCACGAATCATTTCTCTATTTAGGAATAGCACCAATTGTTCTTATGTTTATTGGCTATCTTCATCTTTCAAAGCAAAGAAAAATTATCATCGCTTTCTTTGCTGTTATTGCAATATTGTTTGCCGCGGGTCTTTCTACACCATTATTTAAAGTTGCATATGATTACTTACCATTTTTGAAATACTCACGTGTTACTACTAGGTTTTGGTTTGTTATAGCACTAGTAGCAGCGCTTTTATCTGGGGTTGCTCTAGATAAAATAAAAAACATGAAACTGACAATATTGTTAGTTTCTTTCTTTATTCTCGAAACAAGTTTTATAAGTTATCTAAAAACTTTTACAATACCTAACTTGGATTTTAGCAATCTTAAGATTTATCAGTACATTGCCAGCGACAAGGATACGTTTCGGGTATATTGCACGACTTACTGTTTTAATCCTCAACTCGCGTCAAAATATAATTTACAAATGTTAAATGGCGAAAATCCAATACAAAATTCAAGTTACATTAACTTTCTACAAAAAGCTGGAAATTTTCAATTTAATAAATTCGCGGTAATTTTCCCCCCTTATCAAGTTTGGCAGGTTAATATACCTCCACAACCTAATAGTGAATTACTTGGTGAGGCAAACGTTAAATATATTGCATCTACATATTTGCTGAATAATCAGGATTTTATATTTGTAGAAAAATACAATGAAATTTATCTTTACAAAAATACAAAATACAAAAAAAGAGCCTATTTTAAAGATTCAGACGAAACTATTATAATTGAAAAATATAATCCTAATAACCTTATATTAACTTATTCTAAGCTTGAATCAGCAAAAGAGCTTATTGTTTCCGATCTGTATTATCCAGGATGGCAAGCTTATTCAGATGAAAAAAAATTAAAAGTTGAAAAAGATGATCAAATATTTAGAAAAATTCTAGTTCCCAAATTATCAAATAGAGTAGAATTGAAATTTGAACCGACAAGTTTTCTTGTAGGAAAAGCAATAACAATGTCTACAATCCTTTTTATACTTATTTACATCTGGTATAAAAAGAGACAATAAACCAATGGCCAATATTGCAATCTTAAGCATATATTCTGGAACAGTCGAAAGGGGAGTCGAAACATTTGTTTACGAGCTATCCAAAAGACTTTCAAAAAAGCACAAAATTACCATTTTTCAAGCAGGAACTGTAATTAAAAATCCCGAGGTCAGAACATACAATATCAAATCATATTCACAAAAACCAAAAACAGCCAAGAATTTATTTTCCAAACTCTATCTGGATATACAATCTCTGAAAATTTTACTTTTCACATTAAAAGTAATGGTGAAACTTTTCAAAGGAAAATATGATCTTATAATTCCAGTCAATGGCGGTTGGCAGGCAGTAATTATTAGAGTTATATCAAAATTTATAGGCGCAAAGGTTTTAATATCCGGCCACGCGGGTATCGGTGCGGATGATGCTTGGAATATTTTCACAAGACCAGATGTTTTTGTGGCTCTTACAGCAGCAGAGAAAGTATGGGCAAAAAAAATTGCACCAGAGATGAGAATTGAAATGATTCCAAATGGCGTTGATCTTTCAACTTTTAACCCTCAGGTAAAGCCAAAAAATGTCCCACTTCAAAAACCAATAGTTATTTGCGCATCAGCTCTTGATCCATATAAAAGAGTAGATTTAACAATAAGAGCAGTTGCAAAATCTAAAAACTTAAGCCTACTCCTATTAGGAGACGGTGAGCTTGCAGGCCAGCTTGACGCTTTAGGGAAAAGGCTTTTGGGTAAACGATATTTAAGACTAAACATGCAATATAACCAAATGGCATCTTATTACCGAGTAGGCCAAATATTTACTTTAGCCTCCCAAACAGAAGCTTTTGGCATTTCATACTTAGAAGCTATGGCTTGCAATTTACCAATAGTTACAACCGGCGATAGTTCCAGGGAAGAAATAATTGGCAATGCTGGAATATTAACAAACCCTCAAAATATAGACCAATATGCAAAAGATTTACAGCTTGCTGCTAATACTAACTATCGTAATTTGCCATATAATCAAGCACTAAACTTCTCTTGGAATAAAATTTCTCAACAATATATAAAACTTATAAATAATTTAATCATAAAATGACATCGAAACTTTCAATAATAATCCCCGTATATAACGAAGAGTTGTGTATTGAAAATTGCTTAATAAGTCTTGATAAGCAAACGTATAATAATCGAGAAATTATTGTCATTGACGACGGATCTACAGACAAAACCTTGGATATTTTAAAAAAATATCAAGTTTTGATTCTTCATCAAAAACATAAAGGTCCAGGTTCTGCAAGAAACTTAGGAGCTTCAAAAGCAAAAGGAGAAATCCTAGTGTTTGTAGATGCAGACATGACTTTTGAAAAAAACTTTTTAGATGAACTTACTAAACCTATTGAAGAGGGTAAAACAATTGGTACATTTTCAAAGAACGAATTTGTTTCAAACAAGGAAAATATTTGGTCCATTTGCTGGAATATCAACAGGAATGTCCCCAAAGAAAAAATGTTACCCGATAGTTATCCTGATACAGCACCAGTTTTTAGAGCAATTATAAAAAGCGAATTTAATAAAGTCGGTGGTTTTAGCACAAGTGGTGAGTATACTGACGATTGGAGCTTGTCACGAAAGCTCAGAATTTTATCAACTGTCGCTTCCGGGGCAATTTACCACCACGAAAATCCCTCAAGCTTAAATGAAGTGTATAGTCAAGCAAGATGGATTGGCAAAAGCGAGCATATTTCAGGAAGTATCTTGAAAAAATTTCGTTCATTTATTATATATAATCCAATTGTCTCGCTTACAGTTGCGCTTACAAAATCAATTCTTAATCTTAATCCTAATTTCTTTGTTTTTAAAATTGTATATGATGTGGCAGTTTTTAAATCTATTATTAGCTCTTTTTGGGAAAGTTCAAAAGCCAAATGATGATAATCTTTATAGTTTTAATTTCGTTTGTTTTTAGATTGATTTCAATAGGTCAAAGTTTTTGGCTTGATGAGGGTATAAATGTAGTTTTTGCGAACAGCCTTTCTTATAAAAATCTAATACTTAACTATTCTTTGGGAGACTTTCACCCTCCTCTTTATCACATTATTTTAAAATTATTTTTACAACTATTTTCGGCAACAGAATTGTCTGCAAGAATGCCGTCGGTTATTTTTGGAACCTTAACAGTGTATGTAATTTACCTAATTGGCAAAAAATTATACGATGAAAAAACCGGATTGATTGCCGCAACACTTATGGCAACAGCGCCTTTACATATTTACTACTCACAGGAAGCGAGAATGTATGCAATGGCAGCCTTTTTTACGAGTCTTTCTGCATATTTCTTTATTTCAATAATCGGAAAAGACAAAATAATATTTTGGATAGGTTTTGTTGTTTCCACCACCTTATTGCTTTACACGGACTACGTGCCATATTTCATGCTACCAACCTATATAATTTATTTGTTTTTATTCAGAAAAAATATTTCAAAATCCACCCTATATTCTTTTGCTCCTGCATTTTTATTAGTATTAATTTTAATTAGTCCTTGGCTGTACTTTATGCCTAAGCAGTTTCATGTTGGTCTTGCCGCAAGTGCCCTGTCCCCAGCTTGGGCAAGTGTCGTAGGGTCATCGGACCTAAAGGCTTTAATAATTACCTTTATTAAATTCACAATCGGGCGAATCTCTATAGACAACAATTTAATATATTTTATTACATTTGTCCCAATCGCAATTTTTACAGTGGCACTTTTTATATTACATGCCTTACGTTTATCTCCAAAAAGGAGTTTTCTGCTGATTTGGTTATTTGCCCCAATCTTCGCTGCATTCTTGATGAGTTTTTTTATTCCCGTTTTTTCATACTTTAGACTTATTTTTACTCTTGGAGCATTTTATCTAATTTGGGCCTCGGCCATAAACACCATTAATTTGGCAATACCAATTCGGGTTTTAATTACTATCGCACTTATTATTAATGTGACATCTTCTACAATTTACTTTTTAAATTCCAAATTTCAAAGAGAGGATTGGCGTGCAGCTACAAATTACGTTCTATCAAATTCAAACGCAAATACCGTGGTACTTTTTGAAACAACTGATTCTATCGCTCCATTTGATTTTTATAATAAATCTAGAATAAAAACTTTTGGTGCCTTAGATAGCTGGAGTCCGACAATAGAACAGGTATCAAATAAGCTTAAAATTATTATTAACGGCAAAGAGAAAATATTTCTTTTTCAGTATCTGTCTCCAATTACCGATCCTCAAGGTTTAGTTTTTACCCAGTTAACAAAAGAAGGTTTTTCGAATACAAGCACAAAAGATTTTCATGGTGTAGGATTTGTATATGAATTTAAAAAATTCTAATATTATACAAAAATTTTTTAATACTTATTATTGGAGGCAGCATCCAGAAGCTGCGCTGCGTTATTTTCCTGTTGTTTCAGAAATTAAAAAAGCCAAACTCACAAATTCTAAAATATTAGAAATAGGTCCAGGCTCGTTGGGCATAATCCCATATTTAAAAAAACCAATAGACGGTATTGATGTTGATTTTGCAGGTCCTAAAGCAAATCTTCTAAATAAGATTAAAGGTTCCGCATGGGATCTCCCTTTTAGAAATAAAATTTACGATGTTTCAATATCAGTCGATGTTTTAGAACACATCGAACCAGGACTCCGAGAACGTGCAGTTTTTGAAATGCTCAGAGTTACTAAACAACTTACAATAATTGTTGTTCCGTGTAGTGAGGAATCAGAGCAGCAAGACAAAGAATTACAAACTCATTGGAATAAAACTTTTGTTAAAAAAAATCAGTTTTTAGATGAGCATGTAAAATATGGACTGCCAAAATCAGATGAAATTCTCGTATACATTGACAGATCACTTCGAAAACTAGTCCAGAAGGCAAAGATAAAATCATATTCAAATCTTAATTTAGGAATAAGAAAAATATTAATGCATACTTGGATTACAAAAAGTAAATATTTGTATTATTTATATTTAAAAGGATACTTATTTTTATTGCCCTTGTTAAAATTATGTAATTTCCAAAAAACCTATAGACGTGTTTTTGTGATAAAATTTTCCCAGTGAAAATAGCATTTGATATCTCACAAATTGTTTATGGTACAGGTGCTTCTCGCTATATTCGCCAACTAGTTGAGCATCTTGTAAAAATTGACAATAAAAATCAGTACATTTTGTTTGGAGCATCACTTAGACAAACCTCAAAATTTAAAGAATTTGAAAAGGACCTAGAAAAATATCCAAATGTTCAGTTCAAAATAGTAAAACTTCCGCCGTCTTTATTAGAAATTCTCTGGAATAGGTTGCATATTGTTCCAATCGAAAAATTTATCGGGGAGGTTGATATATTTCATTCCTCCGACTGGCTAGAACCACCAGTTAAATCACCAAGTACCAAAAAAGTAACAATCATACACGACATGATTGTTTACCTTTTTCCTTCAGCATTACCAAAAAAAATTGTAACCAATCAAAAGAACAAACTAAAGTGGGTTAAAAAAGAATCAGATCTAATATTTACTAATTCTCAAACTTCAAGGCAGGACGTTATCAAATTTCTTGGAATTTCACCTGAAAAAGTGAAAGTTATTTCTTGTGCAGCAGCCCCCTGCTTTAGCCCTCAATCGGAAGAAGTAATAATTAAAGTATTAGAAAAATATAATATCAAAAAACCTTACATTTTATCCGTTGGAACTCAAGAACCTAGGAAAAATATATCATTACTTCTGGAAGTATTTGAAAAAATTTTTCAAGATAGACCCAAAGCTAGTTTAGTTTTGACAGGTAAATATGGTTGGGGTAAACAGATAAATACGGGAACAAAAGTTATTTCAACTGGTTTTGTTTCGGAAGCCGAATTGGCTGCTCTTTATAGTGGTAGCCGCGTATTTGTTTATCCATCTTTATATGAAGGATTTGGCTTACCAATATTGGAGGCAATGGCTTGCGGAGTGCCGGTAGTTACTTCTAATAATTCATCAATGCAAGAAATAGCCAAAGATGCAGCAATTTTAGTTGACCCAAGGAACAAAGTTCAGCTTGAAAAAGCTCTAAAATTCGTTTTAGATCTAAACCTGGACAATTATCAAAAAATGGTTAGGGCAAGCTTAGATCGCGCCCGTAAATATTCTTGGTCAAAAACAGCAAAAGAAACACTGCAGGTGTTTGGGGAAATTACAAAAAGTAACCCCGAAATGGAATAATAATAAATATAAATTATATTTCTATGAATATAGGGCTAGACGGAAACGAAGCAAATGTTGGGGCTCGTGTTGGTTCAGGTCAATATGCAGCCTCTATGCTCGGCGAATTTGCAAAAGTTAATAATCACAACTTTATTGTATATTTAAAAGAAAAACCACTAGCAGATTTACCAAAAGAAACAGCTAACTTCAAATACAAAGTTTTTGGGCCAAAAAAACTTTGGACTCAGCTTGCCCTACCTTTAAAACTCACGTTTGGATCAAAACCAGACATTTTCTTTACACTCGGACATTATGGTCCTCGTTTTTCCAAAATTCCTTACGTTGTCACCATATTTGATCTGTCCTACATACATTACCCAAATCTATTTAACAAAAACGATCTTTATCAACTTGTTAATTGGTCCAAATATTCAATAAAAAAATCCAAACATATTTTCGCAATTTCAGAGTCAACAAAAAAAGATCTCGTCAAAAACTTCAAAATAGATTCATCAAAAATTTCCGTAACATACATGGGTTACGATCAACAAACATTTAAGCCTCAATCGAAATCTGCCGTTGATAAAGTAAAAGCAAAGTACAAAATAATAGGGGATTACATTGTTTTCGTTGGCACCCTACAACCACGGAAGAATATTGAACGTTTGATTGAAGCTTTCTGTAATTTACTTTTGCAAAGCAAAACTCGCACAAACGAGCAATTAAAAATTAAAAATTTAAAATTAGTCATTATTGGCCGCAAAGGCTGGCTTTACGATTCGATATTTCAAAAAGTAAAAAATCTAAATTTAATATCCAGCGTGATTTTCACCGACTATGTCCCAGTTAAAGATTTATCAGCGCTACTTTCAGGGTCAAAATTGTATGTTTCACCTTCACTTTACGAAGGTTTTGGTATTCCGGTAATTGAGGCACAAGCATGTGGTGTTCCTGTCGTTGTGTCTAGTACATCATCATTACCGGAAATAGTAGGGGATAGTGGGATTCTCATTGACCCAGAAAGTGTAGATTCAATTGTAAATGGCATTAAAAAAGTTTTATCAAACGAAAAGCTATCTAAAGAATTAGTTACGAAAGGCTTTACAAATATTAAACGTTTTTCCTGGCAAAAATGCGCAGACGAGACGCTAAAAATACTAGAAAGCCTCTAAATTTTGCAAACAAAATTTATATCAGAGGAGCGCACTGAGCTTGTCGAAGTGCGACCTGCTGATTTAGATAGCCCATAACATTTGTTAAATTTGCCCAAAATATCAACCCATAGTATAATTAGTAGCAAATATAGCTTTAAAAGTTTATATTATAATTACAATAATGAAAGATCGAATGGGTAAAGAATTATCAATTACTGAAGTTGCCACTAAGGCCGCAAATCGCATTAAATGGATTTGGCTCGACCTTGTACTTTTTAAGTTAAACATTATCTCGGCCCTAATCCCTTTTCATTCAATCCGTAATTTTTACTACCGTATT
>CAYHMC010000020.1:0-13458 GCA_964357615.1 uncultured Candidatus Saccharibacteria bacterium | reverse complement strand
TATATCTCCCCCGCTATTTTAATAAAAAAAAATTAATTTTACCCAAAACTCCGATTTAAAATTTGGGGGGGGGGGCCCCCGCGTCCTATGACGACGCGCCCCCGACCGAAGGAAGTTTAGACCGACCAAAGCCCATGCTTTGGCGGAATTACCACCTTCGAGTTTTTAAAAAAGAACTCGCGGGAGGAGAAGCCAGAGAGAGCCCGTAAGCCCTCGCGTTAGCACTGCATCGGCACGAACATGGTCCGTAATACCTACCAGTCGACTGGCGGTATACCCACTCGCGTCGATTTCTCCTCCCGCTCGGTATGGGCCTGACCGAAGTCTAGACCCAAGCCGCGCAAGACAAGAAAAATTATTTTAAAAAAGGTTCCGAGGTGCCGATAATCGCGACGATCACCGGCACCTCGCGTTGTCGCCATGGAAGCTCTGGTAAGAGTTCCTAAGAGAATAGCTACGGTGGATGCATAAAGCCTCCAGCACTTGGCGTCAAGTTGGGAGGGGTGTGAGTTTTATTCCGAGGACTCAACTCATCACCCCGCCTGGTTTAGTTTGCCGTTTATCAAACGTGCCTTGGGTTTGAGGGAATCATGGGTGGGTATCTCTCGGACATACCCGTAATCACCACGACACGCACTCGTGCCCGCTAGCGACTGGGAAGCCGGTTGCTCGGATGGCCCCGTACTTTCCACCACTTGCAAAGCACATTATATCACATATGTTCCCATTTTGTCAACCCCGCTACTTTTCTTGAGTTTTTGGAGTATCCATATGATATACATCAAAAACCTTAGGAACAAAAATTGATATGCAAGTTATTAACCACATTAAAATGTGTAAGTAATGCTCAAGAAAGGTAGCGGGGTCAAGTTAACAAAAAGAGGCCTAATTTGGCCCCCAATTCTATACATTTTATATATTATCTTCTGGCATATCTACCGTTGACGGCCAAGATTCATATTCAAGAACACCCATTTTATCAAAAGCTTTACGAAGCTCTGGATTTAAGAGTCCAAGCTTTTTGATATTTGGAACTACAGTAGAAAACAGAAGATTTTGAAATTGCCTTCGCTGGTCGCTTTGTCTTACAAGCTCTGCAATTTCGGATTTCGGAAATCCTAATTCATCCCAAACCTGAACTGGAATAAGTCTCTCTCTAATTAAGGCACATGCTTCAGCTAAAAATTCTACTCTTTGATGAATCTCCCCTTCACTTAATTCTTTATAATAATCGCGAAGCGCTGTAACACCAAAAGCAACGTGTCTCGCTTCATCTTGCTGAACATACCGAGTAACATCATGAAGTAATGGCTCTCTATCTTTAGTCGCGCCTTGAATGAATTTAAAAGCTGATAAAGCCAAACCCTCAACAACAATTTGCATACCAAGAAATCGTTCATCCCAATTCTTCTTTCTTACGGTTTCGTCTAACAAAGTTTTTAACTCAGGCGCAATTGGATAAACAAGTTCAAGTTTCTCAGATAAATATTTGTAATAAACAAACATATGTCGCGCCTCGTCCATTACTTGAGTTGCACCATAATATTTGGCGTCAATGTCTGGCACACACATTACCATTGATGAAGTTACAATTAGCGCACCTTGCTCTCCGTGCATAAATTGAGAAAGCGTCCAAGCAAGCATATGCCGACGAAGCTCTCCTCTTTGTCTTTTAGTCATTCTCTGTAAACGCTTAGATACTGCAATAGCAGATTGGTCATCAGGAAGATTTTCCGCACAAGGATCTACCTGTCTACTCCAGTCGATTGCGACTTCAGGAATCCATTGAGCGCGCTGACCTTTATCATAAAGAACTCTAAGCGCAGGATTTTTAGTTCCATAATCCCAATTATAAAGAATATCAAGATTTGCTGGAACTAATTCTGTAAGCAACGCAGAGCTAGTATCTAGAACTTTCGTCGACTTCGCCATCTTCAAAACACCTCGTGATTAAAAAGCTTTCTTTATTATAATATTTTAAAAATATAATACAATTACATTGACTTTTTATAATTTATATTTATATAATCAATTCAGCTATTTGTTCAGTAATAAGCTCTCTAGAAAAGGAATCGCGAATGAAGGCATTGGCTATTATATTTTTGGTAATTGCAATATTTTTCCTTTTTATTGGCTATCCAATAGTTGCCGTTTTTTTTATGGCACTATGCGCCCTGCGTAGTAGCAATATTGGAAATTATTATCCAGTAGTTGAAGATATAGAAGAATTTATTCAGTTCCAGTGGAATAAAAACTCATTGAAAGTAACGGCAGGATTATTTCTTGCGTTTGGACTGCTCTCAATTATTTTGGGAAACGGAAAACTAGCATTTATTTTATTGTTAGGAGCTCTTATTTCTGGCTTACTTACTCTCTAAATTTAAATACCTCACGCACAATAATCGCGTGGGGCATTTTTTATCAAAAATAATGTTGGGAATCCAAATATTGACATTAATGTTTTATATAGTATAATACGCAACAGAACATAGTCACATCACGCACAGAAGCCAACAAAAGGAGTGGCCAAAATGGAAGTGTCGGCAATTTTCTGCACAGTGCTTGCTGTTTTTTTTCTAATGATTGGTCATCCCTGGATTTCGGCTGTTTTTGTCTCATTGCTCGCCTGGAGAATCATGACCGGCCATCCGAAGATGACGCAGCCAGAAAAGGACCTCTATGATCACTGGAATAGGAGTCCTCGCTTTGTATTTATAACATCGTTCATTATTTTGGGATGCATTGCCTTATTGTTCTGTAAATTTTATTTTGGTGCTGTATTACTTCTCTTTGGTCTGGGTATTGCTTTATTCATATAATATCAGACAAGATCTTCAACTAAAAAGCCCTACGCTTATCATACTGCGTAAGGCATTTTTTATTTATGGAAATAATAAACTTATACTAAAGTCCCATTGCTTTCTTTCTTCTGGCTTCGTTTTCATCTAAAACCATTTTTCTGATTCGTACATTTTTTGGAGTAATTTCTACAAGCTCATCATCTCCGATGTATTCTAGGGCCGATTCTAAGCTCATAATTTTTGGTGTACTAAAATGATCGTCGAGTCCCTGATTTTTTGACCTCATATTAGAAAGTTCTTTTTCTTTACAAACATTAACGCTTATATCTTGCTCTCTTGAACTCTCGCCTACTACCTGTCCTTTATATATTTCAGCACCCGGTCCAAAGAAAAGGGTTCCTCTGTCTTGCACATTCATTAATCCATACATTGTGGTCTTTCCTGTTTCGTGAGCAACAAGCGAGCCACGCTCTTTGTCATTCCAATCTTTAAAATCTTCATCATATTTATCAAAAATTGTATTTATGATTCCTAATCCTTTAGTGTCCGTTAGAAATTCATTTCTATAGCCAAAAAGTCCGCGAGTTGGAATTCTAAACTCCAAAAATGAAACACCTTCTTCGACTTTTAGGTCAAGCATTTGTGAGTGTCTTGCACCTAACTTTTGTATTACTGCGCCAGAATGAATTTCTGGAACTTCAATATAAACTTTTTCATATGGCGCCAAATTTTTCCCATTAACATTTTTTAAAATTACCTGAGGACGCGAAACCTGAAATTCATAACCTTCTCGACGAAGTCTTTCAATTAAAATTTCAAGATGAAGCTCACCACGACCCGAAACAATCCACGCACTTGAAGAAGCGCTCGTATCATCTTCTACTAACAGAGCAGTATCGGTTTCAAGTTCCTTATATAAACGCTCTCTTACTTGTCTACCAGTAGTAAACATTCCTTCTCTTCCAGCGAAAGGAGAATCATTGGTTCTAAAAGTCATTTTTACAGTTGGTTCTTCAATGTCGAGCAAAGGCAATGCAATTGGATTGCTCGCATCTGCAATTGTCTCTCCTATATTTATCTCTGGGATGCCGGAAATTGCAGCGATATCTCCAGCTAAAATTTCAGTTGCATCTTCTCTCTTTAATCCAGAAAAAGACATTACTGATGTTGGTCTATATTTTTTTATTTCACCCTTTCTATTAATATGTGCGATTTCAACTCCAGCTTTTAAAATGCCACTATATACTTTTCCTGTTGCGATTCTGCCCTTAAAACTATCTCCGGAAACGGTTGTTATAAGCATTTGGAGTGGCAAAGTTCTATCACTTTTTGGTTCTGGTACATGATTTAAAATTGCTTCAAATATTGGAGTGATGTCTTTCATTTTCGAAATATCGGCTTCGGTTCCTGCAAGACCCTGCTTTGCAACAGCATATACAACTGGAAAATCCAAAAGCTCTGATGGGGCGCCGAGCTCTCCAAATAAATCAAATGTTTTATCTAGTGCATATGATGGCCTCGCATCTGGTTTATCAATTTTATTTATAACCACTATTACTCTTAAATTCATTTGTAAGGCTTTCTTCAAAACAAATCTTGTTTGAGGCATTGGACCTTCTTTTGCATCTACTAAAAGTAAAGCTCCTTCTGCCATATTGAGTACTCGCTCCACTTCTCCGCCAAAATCGGCATGCCCGGGAGTATCGATAATATTTATTTTAGTTCCTGCTTTTTCTTCGGCTCCTGCCGGCACCCAAATAACACTCGCATTTTTTGAAAAAATAGTAATACCCCGCTCTCTTTCGAGTTCGTTTGAATCCATTATAAGACCAGCAGCTTCAACTTCTTTGCCCATCTTCGTTTTGGACTGCCTAAGTAGCGCGTCAACTAATGTAGTTTTGCCGTGGTCAACGTGTGCAATTATAGCGATATTTCTAATATTCATCCCGTTAGAGATAGGTCGTGCACATCAAAGCCACGCCCATCTTTAAAATAATAATAAATTATACTTAATCCACCCATTATCGAATCAATTAATCACAATCTCTAACGGGATTCATAGTTTAAAATGTGAAGTAAATTTTAACACACTTTTTTTGAAATATCAAGATTGAATACATGATTTTATGTGATATATTGTGGCTAGAACATCCACACAAAGAGGTAGCGTTGATGAAAGTTCACATTATAGTAGCTGAGAAGCGAGCTCCGGAAAGATATCAGAGATTTTTAAGAAATGTTTTGAGGAATTATGGTTGTGAAACTAAAGAATGCTTTGTATACATTACTCAAGATAAAGTTATCGGGATTTATTTAAACGGCATTATAAATAGACCTACTGCATTGCTAATACATAGGGAAGTACTTCGAAGGATTTCAGGAACATAAAGTTAGTAGGATTGATTGACGAATTAAATCTTTTATAAGTATAATAGAAAAAGCTTTAAATAAATTCTCGGAAGATAAAATGCCCACGGGATTCAAAGCAGTTGTCGAGCACAGCGTAGTAGCAGGTAAGGTTCATCTTTCTATTTATGTTCAAGATGGAGAATCGATTAAACTATTGCGTGAACTTAAAAATAGCATGAGGGATAATTCAGATAATGTGTGTTCTTTTTCAACAACTGGAGTTGAAAGTCCAAATCTTGCCGGACTTTTCGTACGAATCAAATAAATACTCTAAATTAAAAACGCCTAAATGGGGCGTCTTTTTATTTATTTTATTTTAACCAAAAAACTAATGATTGATCTTTTTTTATGAAATAAAAAATCTCCGTTAATTCGGAGACTTGAATTTTTTATTTTTGCTTTTACTTTAGTTCTTTGAGTGGTGAACTCCATCATCATTAGGAAAATCTGAAGCTGATGCTCCATCGGCTCCATTACCAGCAGGAACACGATTTCCTCTTTCAGCTTCTTCAGCAATTGCATCCATTCTTTGAGCAAATTCCTTCATATGACCCATCAAATTGCTAATGAGTTCGGCGCTCTTTGCTGGGTCAACAGCGGCCTTATTCAATCGTTCTGCCACAAGCTCAAGGACTGCACCAGCAGTCTTTTCATTATGTTCTGCAATTAAAGTAGTTGTACGATTAATCGTAGGATCAATAACTCTAACTCGCTCAAGTTCAGCTTTAGTAATGACATTTGTCATTGCTGTTTCGAACATTACCTTAACATTTTCAAGCTTCTCAAGAAGCGCTCTGCGCATAACATGAATAGCCTCAATTTCTTTTTGTGCGCCATCACGGCTATTCTGAACGATTGGAATAGTTCTCTGAGCATCTGTTACGATAGCAAGATAAGACTTCTCTTCCATCTCCGCCTTATGAAGCTTTTTCTTTAGCTCATCAAGCTCTACTTCTTTTGCGGGCCTTTCAGTCTCACTTACTGTGCCAGCTTGGAGTTCAAGATTAAGTCCATTTAATTCAATCTCTAAACTACTACGAGTTTCTTGCCAGCGCTTGTATTCAGGCTGAGCCTCTTTATATTTTCTTAAAGTATTCTTAAGAGATGTATCGTATTTGCCAACATCTTCGACATGACGAGTTTCGATTTTGCCGAGGCCAACAATCGCGGCCTTACCATGCTCGAAAACCCTATCGACTTTTTCCTGAAGATTCATTTCTTTCAATCGTCGCAGATGACGAACACTTGCTCTTTCCTTTTGGCCGATGAAATACAAAAATTTTTCCATCCCTTGATATTTAGGTGCATTAACTACTTGAATTCCAAGACCATCAACTTCATCTTCGATACCTTGCATAATGGTACCAAGTTCTTCGCTCATTTTGCCTTCAAATTCTTTGGCTTGCTCCATTTTTGTGCGTCGCTTATTAGAATCGGACGCTGTCTCTTTTTCTGTAGCTCTAGTTACATCAAGGTCATCCAAATTCGTAATTGTAGATATTCTTTCATCTCCCCTGAATTGAGCTCGACGACTATCCTCTCGTAATTCGTTTCTTTCACTACCTTCTCTTGAAATTCCCATTGCTACTCTTCCTCCTTCTTGCTGTTGACACTGCGGTTAAAAAACTGTTCAGAAAATAACAAAAAGGGGCCGTTTTGTCAACCCCCTAAATAATAAATAAAAACTAATTTTTAGTTTCGGTAATCTCAACCATCCCACCAGACATCACTCCAAGTGGTGTCTTCTCTTCAAAATAATAGGTCTCAGCTACTTCATCATTTCTCATTTTACGATAAAGATACCAAACACTCTCGTCTTTCCAAGTAACATTAATTAACTTCTGATTGGGCTTGAGCTTAATATATGCTGTTCCACTCCAATTTTTAGCTCTATAATTTTCAGTTGTCCACCAAAAAAACCTTCCCGAAACAATTAGAAAAGCGATGATTACTAGTCCAATTACTATTTTTTTTAACATACGCATTTCGCGTCTCCTTCTTCGAAGGCAATTGGTCTAAAGCTAACTATTTTTTACCATAAACATTCAGACGCGTCAATACTTGACTGAAACTTAGAATTAGTGTATTAATATCTCCAGTTATTTAATAGTCTGAACAAAAAAAGAAAGGGAGCGACATGACCAATCTAATTGTAGTGAGAGAATTTCTAATTCATTTTTTTGTTGGATTTGGACCGTGTATTGCGCTAATTATATATTGTTCGAATCAAGGCAAGCGTCGAAAATCTTTCAGATTTGGCGGTGATTCTCCACTAAATTTTGGAACAAAAACTCGTTGGATTAGTTGGTTTACTTTGGCTTATATTTTCGAATTCGTAACAAGCCTTCATCCTGGCATAGGTGCTAGAATTTATATCGAAATGGCACTTTCTCTTTATCAAGCTTGTGCGGCTACTCTTGGACTTTTCGTAGCTGATCGCCTTGGTATGATGTTTGAACCAGCAAGTTATTGGGTTATCGAAAACTCAAAAACTAACAATGTTTCTAAGACAAGCGAAGCCATAGAAAAAATTTGGATAAAACAAACAGTTGATAATGCAACTCAAACAGTTGCGAGCAGTGTAAGGGATGCCTCTGGTACATTAATGAATACAGCAAATTCTACAGTACAAAGTGGGCAAGGTATTTTCCGAGCTATGCTCGATGCAAGACAAAAAAAGAAGCTGGAGGCCACTAAAGAAAAAGAGGCTAATGAGACGAAAGAGCGTTCAAGGTTAAACAATCTTTTAAGGGGCTACTAAAGAAAGGCGGTAGGAAGTGTCGACAAGAAACTCGCATCCAATATCAAAAGAAGACTTAGATAAATGGGTGAAACAAGCCACAGATCATTTAAGTAAAATTAAAGGAACTGAGGATATACGAGATTTAATGACTCGCATTACACCAGATGAAACTTATTGGATTCTACCATTAGAACTTTCACTTGCTTATGCTACCCGCAGAGCAACTTGTCTTTTTTTCTATTTCGTTGACCTGCTTCTTGAGCGAAGCGGTCAAAGGCAAGAAGCTCAAGAAGCAAAGGCGCGTGGAATTTCTACTACGCCATCGATTCAAGAAAAAACGCGCTTTACAAGCGCTTTCGCGATTTTCGTGATGGCTTCATCTATCGTTAGACAATGTGAAAAAATATTAAGCAAAGTTCAAGGCAATTCCACTGCTCACCTAGATGTAAGTAAACTCGACCTTATTTCAGGTAAGGGTTTTACAACTGATCTAAAATATCTGTTGTCATCATATGCTGATGCAATAACTGATTCCTATGATAGAGACGGGCGCAAGCTTATCCAAAGCGACAAGGATTTAATTTCGGTTTCATGTGATTTTTGGAAAATGGTGGCAATTAAAGCTGCGGAAATTGTTAAAGAAACTCCTAAGCTTTTTACCCTCGTAGAAAACACTTCTTTTCAACATGGAAGTTTTATTATTACCGGACTACAAGCCCAAAAAGAAAAAGATATTTTAACTATTTCTTTTAAGCCAGTTCGACCAGAAGAAGTGGTTGGTGATCCAGAAACTACGATAGTTATGAGAAGGGCTTGCGCGCGACTTGCGCTTTACGATCCAGTACGGCAATCTAATCCGTTTTTAGAATTTGGTGGTCTTATCGAAAGCATCTTAATTGATGGTCCTCCGGGAACTGGCAAATCTACAAGATTCAAAATGATGATGACTCTTCTTAAGGAATATGCTGAAAGAATTAAAATGCCATATTTATTTAAATCTGTTTCTGCTGATCAAGTTAAAAATGAATTTTATGGCAAAACTGCTGCGCTGATGGCAGAACTCTTGAACGCTGTTAAAGATCCCAGAATTCTAGCGCTTCTCTTTTTCGACGATATCGATTTATTGGTTGCTGGTGATAGAAATGCTTCTGGTGTAAATGGTGCCGACATGGACATAATGAAAGCCGTAATGGACTTTTTCTCTGGTGCTGGTACAAACTATATCGGAAATTATGCTGGAATAGCTGCAACCAACAAACCCACTGGCTCTGATGATGCACTTCGCCAAAGATTTGTTTATAGAGCTAAAGTAAGCGGACCAGCAACCAGCGAAGAATACGCTGATCTCGCAGCCCTCGAACTTAGGGGTTTTGCAAAAACTGGACTCCTAAAAATTGCCGAAGGAAGATATAAGCCACTTTCAAGAAAAATTCCCACATCAATCTCTGAAGTTTACCCTGCGGAACTTCTTCAAAAATACGCTAGCAAAGCAAATGGCTCTTGGGATGATATTGGAGCGTTTTGTAATGAACTTCATAAAAAAGATCCCAAATTTACTGGCCGTCCAGTCAAGAATGCCATTCAGGTGGCACTCGCACAATCAGCAGACTTCGAAATTCCCGAAAAATGGTTTGATGATCCAGAAATTTTTAGAGGAAAATCTTGGGATGAAAGATTAATTATGATTCGAGGGCTCTATCATGAACTCACAACCGACAAAATTCTAATGGCACTCGAGCATCAATTTAATAGCGAACATCGATACACTGAAGAAGCTCGAACAAAGAGAATCTCTGATCTTGCGGATGAACTAAGAATTAGAGAAGCAGCTGTAAAATCGATAAGCAACTAACTAGACCCCACATAACCGTCCGGAAATATCCGGCGGTTTTTTAATCCTCCCATTTTTTTATAAGGAGAAAATATAATTCCACTCCTACTGAGTAGTTCGAAAATCTTTGTCAGTTGATACAGATTCATTGCCTGATGCATCACGAGAACGCACCTTAAAAGCGTAACGGGTGTATGCACTTAAACCTGTTAATGTAATTTCGTGCTTTGTTACCATTTGAGAAGAAATATTAATATCAGAAGGCGCTAACATTGTTATATCGGGATACAAACCATATTCTACTATTGAAGTACTTGGCTCGTCGGTTGTCCACTTCACAAGAACAGAAGACGATGATTTTTCTGTTACAGATATTAGAGTAATTTTAGGCGGAATTGTGTCGCCAGGAGCAGTTGATGTGGATGTCTCAAAATAACTAGCATCGAAAATCATTACACGATTAGAACTGTCAGCAACATACAAACGCTGTAACAATAAATCATATTCCAAACCAATTGGAATATTTAATCCTGATTGCGAAGCTGCTGGAATATTCGAAGTAAAGCTTGCTTGCCCCAAAACATTTATTGCATTTTCTCCGTTTGTAATTGAAGCAACATCAAAAGACAAAACACGGTGATTAGCAGCATCGGTTACAAATATACGATTATGAGCAGAATCAGAAACAACCGAAACTGGAGTATTGAATCCATTTTGTGTAGTTCCTGCTGTATTAGATGTGAAATTACCTTGCCCCAAAACATTTATTGCGTTCTCTCCGTTTGTGATTGAAGCAACATCAAAAACTAAAACTCTGTTATTGCCTGAATCAGCTACATAAAGTTGATTTGTAGATAAATTATAACCCACTCCAAACGGACTAATTAAGGTATTTTGATTAGTTGCGGTTAAACTTGAAACAAAATCGCTCTGCCCCAAAACATTTACTGCATTTTCTCCATTTGTAATTGTCGCAACATCAAAAACTAAAACACGATTATTTACTTGATCTGCAATAAATAGTTTATTTCCAACCTTATCAAATGCAAGACCTGCTGGAGCATTCAAACCCATATCGCTAAGCGACGAACTGCCTGAAACAAAATCACTTTGCCCCAAAACATTTATTGCGTTCTCTCCGTTTGTGATTGAAGCAACATCAAAAACTAAAACTCTGTTATTGCCTGAATCAGCTACATAAAGTTGATTGCTATTTGAATTATATACAAGGCCAAATGGACTATTCATTCCTGACTGAGTTGTAGTTGATTCATGTGCATAGAAATTCACTTGCCCCAAAACCTTATCAGGAACACGATCAATCAAAAAATTAGCAGTTGTGAGACTATACATTAACACCCTGTTATTATCTTTATCAGAAACAAATAATCTGTGATATATGGGGTCTAACGCTACAGACCTAGGTGAAGTAAAACCCAATTTATTTACAGTATCATTTTTTGTGAATACTGGAAGTGGATTTATAAGATTGTCGTCGTACTGCCCTAACAAATCTACTGCGTTTTCTCCATTGGTTATACTAGCTACATCAAAAATCATTTCTCTGTTATTTAAAGAATCACCGACATAAAGCAATCCATTTGATGGTTCGAAAGTAACGCCTCTTGGATGATATAAATTCATTTGTGTTATTCCAGACGAGTCGGAAGTAAAATCAGTCTGTCCCAAAACATTTATTGCGTTTTCTCCGTTTGTAGTTCCAGCAACATCAAAAACCATTACTCGATGAGCACCGCTATCAGCCACAAATAAGTGTTTACTTGAACCATTATAAGTAGCGGCCATCGGTATATTGAAACCAGATTGAGTTAAATTGGAATTACTTGAAACAAAATCAGTCTGCCCCAAAACATTTATTGCGTTTTCTCCGTTTGTGATTCCAGCAACATCAAAAACTAAAACTCGATTAAATGTTCTATCTGGCACAAAAAGACGACTTGTAACTGAGTCATAAGCAATTCCTGTAACGAAATCCATTCCACTTTGAGTAACCGCGGAATTATCTGAAGTAAAATTAGTCTGACCCAAAACATTTACTGCGTTTTCTCCGTTTGAAATTGCTCCAACATTAAACACCATAATGCGCCTATTACTGCTATCAGCTACAAAAAGCCTTTTATTAGGAAGATCGTATGCAAGACCAAGAGGCCCAGAAAAATTCTTTTGTGTTAACCCAGAATTATTTACAGTAAAACTAGATTGCCCAAGAACTTTTGCGGCATTCATGCCATTTGTAATAGTAGAAACATTAAACACAAGAACACGGTCATTGCCGGTATCTGCAACAAAAAGACGATTTCCGACAGAATCAAATACAATCACTGTTGGCGTATTTAATGATGACCTTGTTAGACCAGGCATATTTGTATAGAAATTTTGTTGTCCAATAACAAAATCTGGAACTCTATCGCCAAATAAATTTCCCGCAGTTAAATTATAGACAAATATACGGTTATTATCCCTATCAGAAATAAACAAACGATGACCAGCCGAGTCTACCGCAACCGTATGCGGAGTTATTGAAAATCCATTTGGATTATTATTTGAAATATATTTATTGTAAACTGGTACAGGTATAGCAGAATTATCACCATATTGACCAAGCATATCGAGCGCATTTGCACCGTTTGATATAAAAGCTGGGGCATTTAAGGCATAGAGAGAAATCCCAGCAATAAACACCACAATAATAATTATAAGGAGATTTTTATACATAATATTTATATGAAACAATTATTAATTTTATTTTAATTTAATTTCAATTATAGCACTATAAATAAAAAAATAAACTTCATCCAGAAAATTGGTTTGGGGAAATTTAAATAGTTACTAATTAAAAAACACCCAAGCAGGGTGTCTTTTTTATTTTCCTCAATAGTGTTCTGGCGAAGCTTACTTTCGCCTATACGACTATCATCAGCATTTATCGCTTTTACTTCTCTGTTCGGAATGGGAAGAGGTAGGACACGATAAACTAAATCACCAGAACACTAGCGACGAAAACTTAAACAAGCCAATTCGCATTAATTAGTGTTTTCTAAATTAGAAAAAATTATTTTGTACACCCCGTACCATTTTCACAAATAGCAAGTATGTGCGCAAAAAATTAATTTATATATAAAGTCCCATGACCATTCCTTAATAAAATATTATATAAAAAATGGTACGGGGTACATCAGCATTGGGATGGCCGGCTACCCATTAGTACCCTTCGGCTGAATGCATCGCTGCACTTACACCTTGGGCCTATCAACGTAGTAGTCTTCTACGAGGGCATCGTTAATACGTAGCACTCACACGCTAAAATTACACGATACAAACAATAACGAAATAAATTTCGATACTGCTTATTAAACCAACTTTCATTGGATTTTTACGCGTTTTTTTCGCGCGTCAGTGCCACGCACTGACGATATCATGGCTAATCTTGGAGTAGGCTTCGCGCTTAGATGCTTTCAGCGCTTATCCCTTCCGTACATAGCTACCGAGCAATTCACTTGGTAGCAAAGCTCGTAGACCAGAGGTACGTTCAGCCCGATCCTCTCGTACAAGGGCCAACTCTCCTCAACCATGTAACGCCTGCAACAGATAGAGACCAACCTGTCTCACGACGGTCTGAACCCAGCTCACGTGCCCTTTTAATTGGCGAACAG
>CAYHMC010000019.1:0-14309 GCA_964357615.1 uncultured Candidatus Saccharibacteria bacterium | reverse complement strand
TCAATAATTTGTATTTCCAAAAAATAAGCATAGCTTTTCTACGAATGAAACATTACATAAATTTAGTAATAATCTCGCTATTTGCCATACTAGTACATGGCTACAAATTCGCTGTATCAGATCAGGAGATATTTATTCCTTACATTCTAAAATCCGCGAACAACTCTCTTTTTCCAGGAGATGAGCTTTTCAACCAAAGTTCCGCCCATCTATCACTCTTTTACCCTTTAGTCGGTTTATTGATAAAGTTTGTAGATATTCAGATAGTATTTTTTGTTGGATACCTTATTTTTCAATTCGCATTTTTTGCTGGTATTTATCGCCTCTCGAAAATATTGTTGAAAAATGAGCAGCTAGCATACTTTTCATTGTTACCGTTTATTTTGCCAAAATTTATTGGTGGTACAGCAACCCAAACTTTTGATTTGTTTTTTGGTTACCGTTCTGTGGGTATAATATTTTTATTATTTTATCTATCATTTTTAATTGAAAAGAAATACGTAAAATCTTTTATTATTGCGTCGTTTGGAATATTGTTACATCCACTGTCAATTATTCCAAGCGCCATGTTTCTCCCAGCAATATTACTAATGAATTCAAAAACAAAGATTAAAAACGGTTTTAAAATAATTATTGTTTCATTATTTTTATTAACATTAACCTACCTGGTTTTAGGGAAAAGTCTTTTTATCTCACTTTTTACAAAAGACGACGTCTGGTATTCAATCATTGTGGCCAGAGACGCCTATGTTTTTATGTCAACCTGGCAGTTGCTTGGTTGGGCCGCCCTTTTTCTTTACCCAGCTTTGATATTTTTGTCTTATTTAATGTTGGCCAAAGGAATAAGAAAACCAATATTTATCATTGTTATAGTTTCCGTGGCAAGCATATCGGTGAATTTAATATTTTTGGATATTCTAAAATTTCCAAGCTTTGCCCAACTTCAACTCGTAAGGTCGATTGCTCCGCTTGCGTACATCGGATTGTCTCTTTCACCCTTATTGCTGATTTACAACAACAAGATTTTAAGAATATCAGGTACCCTCGCCTTTCTTTTTCTCTCCTTAAATCTTTTTTATCCTTTTTTAATAACAATAATAATATTTACTATAGGTGTGTTTATAATTAAGGATAAAAACGGTACAAAATTACCAAAACATGCCTTTTTGCAAATGTGTTTTTTAATCACATCAATTTACTTAATATTAAATATTAAATCTTATTTGAACTTACAAGAAAGAATACAGTTTCCTAAAAAAGAAGATGATTGGATTAGTCTTCAGAGATGGGTGAATAAAAACACAGATATTTCGGATAAATTCATGGTGCCCCCGAACAAAACCGGTTTTAGAATATTTTCACAAAGGCCAATTACAGGAGACATTAAGGACGGCGCAGTTGTCATTTATAGTTCAGAATATGCAAATTATTGGTTTCATTTAATAAATGATACACATGATTATCAAATTTTAAATTACAAAAATATGTCTTCTTTAGTGAAGAAATATTATTTTAATTACATAATCACGAACAAAGAACAAAAACTAAATCTTGGTATTCTTTATATGAACGATTCGTACTTTTTGTACAAAATTTAAGTTGCTACCTATTTGTGTGCTAAAATTACTTCAATTTCATGCTAAAAAATAACTTAACAATAGGTGTAACAGGAGCAGCGGGGTTTATAGGGAGCCACCTTTGTGAAAAGCTTTTAAATGAGGGCTACAAAGTAATTGGAGTAGATAATTTATCAAAAGGAAATTTAAATAATATCGATGATCTGTTGAGCCAAAAAGCATTTATATTTAAAAAAATAGACCTAACAGATTTTAACAATGTTAACACTGCTTTTAAAAAAACTAATGCTATTGTGCACTTAGCTGCTGCCAAAATTCCTCGCTATGGGGATAGGTTAACTACATTGCTAACAAATACAAAAGGCACTGAAAATATTTTAGAGATAGCCAAAATTGGTCGTAAAAAAGTAATTTTCGCTTCGACTTCAGATGTATATGGTAAAAATCCGAAACTGCCTTTTTCAGAAAAAAACGATTTAGTTTTGGGTTCACCAGAGGTGGCAAGATGGTCTTATGCAGTATCTAAGATATTCGATGAGCACTTATGCTACGCTTATTGGGAAAATTTTAAAATACCGTTTGTGATCATTAGGCTTTTTGGGATTTACGGCCCCAGGCACCACAGGTCTTGGTGGGGAGGACCCCCATCATTGTTTATTGACGCAATAAATAATGGAAAAACTGTAGAAATCCACGGTACAGGAAAACAAACTCGAAGCTTTCTTTATATTTCAGATGCAGCAGAAGCAATAGGAAAATCAATATTTGTAAAAGAGGCTGAAAATAAAATTATAAATATCGGTTCAACTGAGAAAATATCAATAATAAATCTTGCAAAATTTATTGCCAAAATTATGGATAAAAAGTTAAAAATGCAAAAAATTTCATATATGTCATTTACTGGGAAAAAATATGAAGACGTGATAAATAGGGTACCAGAAATAAATTTGGCTAAAAAAATTTTAAAATGGCAACCCAAAACATCTTTAGCTAAGGGTCTTCAGTTGACGATTAATTGGCAATTGCAACAATAAATATGATATATGTCTTAGCACCTTCATATAATGACGCTCAAAATCTGCCCAAATTAATAAAAAACGTTTCTAATAAGTTACAAAATCAGAAACATAAAATAATAATCATCAACGATGGTTCAAGTGACAATATCAAGTGGGTCATTCAAAAACTTAAATCATTTTATAATGTAGTTTTGATTGGATATACCACAAACCAGGGACCAGGTTTTGCTTTCAAATTTGGCTTTAACTATTTGATTAAAAGTATAAAACCTGAAGACATAATAGTCACCATAGAAGCCGATAATTCGTGTGATATCTCTATATTGAACAAAATGATAGGCTCTGTGGATGAAACTTACGATTTAATTTTATCGTCACCATATGCAAAAGGCGGAAATTTTAAAGGTTTAAGTTTAGAGAGAAAAATTTTATCTAATATCTCTAATATTCTAGATTCCCTTATTTTTCGCATAAAAACAGTTAAAACGTACTCTTCATTTTACAGGGTATACAAAGGGTCATTGCTGATCAAGGGGTATGAAAGATATAAGTCATCACTTATAACTGATGCAGGTTTTTCAGGGGTAGTAGAATTATTATTAAAATTATCTGCTTGTGGAGCAAAAATTTGTGAAATACCAGCAACGCTTAATTGGGAAAAAAGGAAAGGGAAGAGCAAGATGAAAATATTTAGGACTGTTTTAAATCACATAATTTTGTATGTAAATTATTTTCAAGGTAAATACAAATGATAAAAGTTGCATCAATAATAGGAGCCAGGCCAAATTTTATAAAGGCAGCGTTAGTTAGCAGTGCATTAAGTAAAGAGAAAATTAAGGAAATATTAATTCATACTGGCCAACATTATGACAGTAGTTTATCGCGAAATATTTTTCTTAACCTCAAATTACGAGAGCCTGATGTCAATTTAAATATTCAAGAAGAAAGTCAATTAGTTCAGGTTGGCAAAATGCTAGTAGGACTTGAAAAAAGCTTAGCTAGGATAAAACCAGATTTAATTTTAATTTATGGGGACACCAATTCAACCTTAGCGGGGGCCCTGGTAGCGGCAAAATTATATATTCCAATTATTCATATTGAAGCTGGTGAAAGAACTTACCGAAAAAATTCTCCTGAGGAGACAAATAGAGTAATTTGTGACCATGTCTCAACCATCAATTGTTGCTCCACTAAAAATGCAATGAAAAATTTAGCTAAAGAAGGCCTTTCAAAGACAATTGTATTTACAGGAGATCTTATGTATGACCTACTGAAATCTCAAGTAAATAAGTTAAAGAAACCAAAGGTTAATTTACCCAAACAATATATTCTTTTTACTTTACACAGGTTCGAAAATACTAATAATAAGGGGGAAATAGCAAAAATCCTAAAAGCTATAAATAATATAAATCAGTCGTTTGTGTGGCCGATTCACCCAAGAACAAAAAAGATTATTAATAAGTTCAATATTAAAATTCCAGACAATATGATTTCACTTGAGCCCGTTACTTATACTGAGATGATTTATTTATTAAAAAACGCTACAAGAGTAATTACTGACTCTGGAGGAATACAGAAGGAAGCTTACTGGCTGGGAATACCTTGCATTACACTTGCAAACACCACAGGATGGGTCAAGACTCGAATTGGTAAATGGAATCAGCTCACGTTTACAAACTATGATGCAATCAAAGACCTTGTTAAATTTAAACCGACCACAAAACGGGATTTTGGAGAATTTGGAGATGGCAAAGCAGTGCAGAATATTGTTAAAACTATTAAATCGTACCAAAAATGGACATCTTTGCAATAGGAACTGGTCACACAAAATTTGGAGTTTTAAAGGATTCATCGGATGATCTGATATATTACGCTGCAAAAGAAGCGTTGGACAACGCAAATATTGAATTTGTAGATTGTGATGCTGTAATCGTTGCTAATTTCTCATCACAGTTTTTAAAGCAATCGCACACCCCTGCAAGAGTTGCCTCTTTATTTTCAAAGTCCGAAATTACCAGGGTAGAAAGTGCCTGCGCCTCTGGAGCTTTGGCTGTTAAAGAAGCAATAATTTACATCAAATCTGGTTTGTATAAAACTGTATTGGTTGTAGGGTTTGAAAAAATGTCAACGGTAACGACCGATGAGGCATCCGGAATATTGATGCAAGCTGCCTCAAAAGAGGAATACGACTTAGGGTTAACGTTCCCATCATTATTTGCATTGATGGCACGCGCGCATTTCGAAAAATATAAATCATCTGAACGTGACCTGGCAAAAATCGCTGTTAAAAACCATAAGAATGCTTTTAACAACGAGCTGGCCCATTTCCATAAAAATATAAGTGTTGACGATGTCCTCAATTCAAAACCGATAGCACCACCAATAAAATTACTTGACTCATCACCCATATCAGACGGAGCAGCTGCAATTGTATTGACATCCCGTAAAGATAAGAGCAGATTGAAATCTAAAATATTGTCATTTGGACATGTGACAGAGGGTATTGAATTAACAAAGCGGACTGAATTATATAAAATGCCGGCTGTTGCACTAGCGGCAAAAAAAGCCTACGAAGGCGCTGGAATTTTACCCCGTGACATTAGTTTTGCTGAAGTTCATGACTGTTTTACAATTGCTGAACTTATTCAAATAGAAGAGTTGGGTTTTTCAAGAGCGGGCGAAGGGAAAAAATTAATAAGTAATGGATCTATCGAAATATCAGGCAAAATTCCTATAAATGCGAGCGGAGGTTTAAAGGCCAAGGGTCATCCAATTGGGGCAACTGGGGTTTCCCAAATTGTGGAAGTTGTAAGACAATTTGAGGGGAAAGCCAAAAAAAGGCAATTAAAAAATGTAAAATACGGATTAACTTGTAACATAGGCGGGATAGGTTCTACTGCTCTCGTTACAATACTTGCAAACCCATGAAAGCACGTCTTATCTCATTTACAAAAATCCATAAATCTCTAGCACACTTGGGGAATAATTATAACGTGGGGATCATCAAGTCACAAAAAAGTTATAAAATTGCAAAAATTGAAACAGGTATTGGTGAAAATCCAAGAATAGGAACTATTGGTTATCTGGAAACTAAAGAAGTTGCCGGAAGAAAAGAAAACATATTTAGCACAAGGTTAAGTAATAAAAAAGTACACAAAATTGCACTTATTACGGGTGGTACAAAAGGAATAGGAAAAGAGATTGCCATAAAACTTGCAAGTAGTGGGTTCATAATTGTTATCAACTCTAGAAACAATGACATAGAAACAAAAAAAGTTTTAAAGGCGCTAAAAAATATTAGTCCTTACTCTTCATATATCAAAGCGGATGTATCGAAGGAAAAAGAAGTAAAAAATATGTTTCAGATGATTGCAAAAAAATACAAGAGGCTTGATGTATTAGTAAACAACGCAGGTATTACCAATGACGTGTTATTTGAAAATATGTCAATTGAAGATTGGGATTTAGTGATCGACAATAATCTCAAAAGTGTATTTTTATGCACAAAAGAATCAATAACTTTGTTAAAGAAAAGTAATGCGGGTAAGGTAATTAATATGTCATCGGTTATAGGACAAATAGGAAATATTGGACAGTCTAACTATTCGGCATCTAAATCTGCAATAAACGGATTAACAAAAACTCTAGCCAAAGAACTCGCCAAATATAATATTTTAGTGAACTCGGTTGCCCCAGGCTTTATTGAGACAGATATGACAAAGAAAATTAAAGCAAACGAAGTAAACAATATTATTTCAAAAATTCCCTTAAATAGGTTTGGTGACCCTAGAGCAGTAGCTAGTCTTATCGATTATTTAGCAAGCGATGATAATACATACATCACAGGGGCTGTTATTGATATAAATGGCGGCTTATACTAAGATGATTTCCAAAAGTGATATAGATAAAAAAAATGTTTTTATCCATCCAGACTCTAAAATTAGTCCAGGGATACATTTTGCTAGAAATATTACTGTATACCAGAAAGTTTTTATAGGGAAAAACGTTTACATTAGCGATAATTCAATAATAGGCCAACCGCCCAAAAGTATTAAAAGTGTAAGAACGTTATTAAAATCCCCAGGAAGAACGGTAATTGGCCCAAACGTAATAATCGGATCCAACGTTATTATTTATGCGGGTTGTAATATTAAAAGCGGAGCCATGATTGCAGATCAAGCTTCAATAAGAGAAAATTGTTCAATTGGACGCAACACAATTATTGGACGGGCCAGTACGGTTGAGAATAATACAAAAATAGGTGATTTATGTAAAATTGAAACAGGTGCCCATATCACCGGTAATGCAATAATCAAAAAAAACGTTTTTATTGGACCGCACGTAACTATGACCAACGACAAGTACATGGGGAAAATTAAAAACATCCAGCTAATAGGGCCAATTATAGAAAGTGGTGCAAAAATAGGTGCCAACGTAACCATATTACCTGCCGTTAAAATCGGCAAATTAGCAATCATAGGTGCTGGTTCAGTTGTTACCAGAGACGTTGGTAAAGGAATAACAGTTATAGGTGTACCTGCAAAGCCAATTTTAAATAATGATTAACGTTGCGGTTCTAGGGCTAGGTTATATGGGACAAAATCACGTAAGAGTGCTTTCTTCCATAGCGAACGTAAATGTGGCTGCAATTTGCGATAAAGACCCAATTAAAATCGCTAGTATATCGAAACAATACAAGATAAAACCATATAAAAGTTATCTTAAATTAATAAATAGTGAAACTCTCAACGCAATATTCATATGTTTACCGACCTCGCTTCACTTTCAAGCTGCAAGTATTGCCGTTAAAAATAATATCCCCTTGTTTATAGAAAAACCCATTTGTTCAAACATAAATGAAGCTAGCAAATTAGTAAAACTAATCAAAATCCATAAAACACCAGTAATGGTAGGGCATATTGAAAGGTTCAATCCAGTAGTCAACGAGATAAAACAAAGAATTAAATACGGCGAATTGGGTAAAATAATTAAGATTCATACCCAAAGGTTTTCTCCGCCCCCAGGAAGAAATCATGATGTATCAGCAATAACTGACTTGGCTACACATGATGTGGACATAATTAGATATCTAATAGAAGATGAACCAATACGAATATATTCAGAGGCGCAAAAAAACCAACACGATAAAGAAGACTTGATGATTTCAATTTTAAGGTATAGAAATGGAATTATTGGTGTAATTGAGGTTAGTTGGCTGCATCCTAATAAAACAAGAAGCATAACTGTCGTTGGCGAAAACGGTATGTATGAAGCCAATTACCTAACCCAAGAACTCTTTTTTTATAAAGGAAAAGAAAAAAAGGTAGCAAAACCTTCTGATATTATACTTAATCAAAATTGGGCAGATGTGATTAAGATAGCATTTGAGTCCAAAGAACCCCTGCAAATTGAACTGAAAGAATTTATTAATGCATTAAATAATAAATCAAAAATGCCCATAACAGAGCAAGATGGTTTTGCTGCATTAAAAATGACACAAAAATTTTACGAGTCTGCTCGCAAACACATCCTGCTGAAATGAAAGCTGCAGTTGTAGGTTTGGGTTATGCCGGACTACCCCTGGCGATTAGGCTAAGTCAATTAAATTTTGACGTACTAGGTATAGATATAAATACACGGAAAATTAGCAAACTTAAAAGTGGTAAATTACCGTTTGCGAAAGATGAGCCGAATCTAGAAAAATATTTCAAGACAGAATATAAACGAGGGAAATTATTATTTACAACGAGTTTTCAAGAAATCTCAACGCAAGATTTAATTTTCATAAATGTTGATACACCGATTTCTAGTATAAATCTAAACTATTCATCTTTAAAAAGCGCCCTGAGAAGCATATCTCCAAATATTAAAAAAAATACAATAGTTATAATTGAGTCAACCATAGCTCCAAAAACCTGCGATAGTATAATTAAACCATTAATAATAAAATACTCAAATTTACACGTAAACAAAGAATTTTTCATAGTACATGCACCGGAAAGAATTAGACCAAAATACATATTCAAGCAACTAACAACCTTGCCAAGAGTTATAGGCATATCCAGTAAAAAAATTAAATCAAAAATTTTGAACATATATTCACAAATTACAAAAGGTGAAGTAGATATAGTTGATATCGTGACTGCTGAAGTTGTTAAAACAACAGAAAATGCATATAGAGATGTAAATATAGCTTTTTCAAATGAAATTGCAGTCGCATGCGAAGAACTTAAAGTTAATGTTTGGGATGTTAGGGAATTAATAAATAAAGCTCCATTAAGAGATATGCACGCCCCTGGCGCAGGAGTTGGGGGACACTGTATCCCAAAAGATTCTTTATTACTGGCAAGATCAGTCAAAAACTCAAAAATGAATTTGATCAAAAGCTCAAGGAACATTAACAATAGTATGCCTCTCCATATGTTCATACTTGCAAGGAATGCATTGAAAAAACTTGGTAAAAATATCGAAGAAGCAAATGTTACTATACTTGGCTACTCGTTTGTTGAAAACTCAGACGATTATAGGAACTCCCCATCACAATCATTATTAAGAATACTCGACAAGTACAAAATAAAATATAGAGTTAATGATCCATATATAGAAAAATATAAAAATAACATATATGAAATTCTAAAAAGTTCGGATTGTATGCTTTTAATGGTTGGGCATAGGCAATATAAAAAACTTGATTTTAATAAAATCGCCAAAATTATGTCTACAAAAATTATCATTGACGGCAGAAATGCTTTTGCTAGAAAAAGTCTTGAAAAAAAGGGTTTTATTTATCAAGGAATAGGCAATGTTTAGTATTTTCATAGCACTAGCTTTATTATTAAGAATTGTCCTAATGCCTATTTCTGCTCACTCAGATCTTTTTTTTATAAATACATTTCCAGCCTTGATGATAAAAAAAAATGTTTTTGATATATTTTCCTATTTCGCAATAAATTTACCTAATCTAAACTATACATATTATCCGCCGCTAGTGTACTTAACATTCGGCTTATTTCAATATATTTACGCATTTTTATCTCCCACTTTTTCTAGCTGGATGTTCAGCCTTTACCAACTTGAAACTAGCAATTTTCAAGGACAAGCCGCCGATTTTATAAGAATTAGCCCAAATGCCAATATATACAAAGATTTGTTACTAGCAAAAGTTCCTTATTTAATATTTGACGTTTTGATCGTCATAACCCTATTCACTTTAATAAAAAATCGTACTAAATTTAAAATATTAACTCTACTTTGGTTGTTTAACCCCGTACATCTATACTCAACTTATTTAATGGGACAGTTTGAGGTAATACCAGCCTTTTTTGTATTATTAGGATTGTTATTTTTGAGAAAAAGATTATTTTTGGGATTTTTTGTATTAGGAATCGCAGCTGCCTATAAAAACTACGCTTTCATATTCATCTTAATAGCAGTTTTGATATACGGTGAGAGTTGGAAACAAAGAATAAAACTTGTTTTTGTGTCTGTAATTCCGTATTTAGTAGTTCTTCTTCCAACCTTAATCGCAAATCCAAGTATGACGCTTTTTTCTTTTTTTCCAAAAGTATATTTAAAATATCGAAAACCCCTTGAAGGATGGAGTCTTTATTCAACGTACATCAGATATTTTGTTTTGGTTCTTTCTTTAATTTGTTTGTTCTTCGTAAGTTATTATATAAGGCTTAAAAATAAGTGGAATTTATTATTAGAAGTTTCGTTAATTTCCCTATTATTAGTTTATGCGTTTGCACCGCGCATTTCTTTTCATTACCTAATGTGGGAGTTGCCGCTATTATTGTTGTGGGTTAAAACACCAAAACAGTACGTATGGATTATAATTATTCAATCACTAAGTCTTGCTTCATATAAGCTATTAGCAAATCATCTACAAATAGGATTACTTTCTCCACTAAATAATAATTTCGCATTAATACCAACTTTAAATAGTCAAATAAATCAATTATTTCCTTATTCAATTATTAGCAATACTGGATTCTTTGTCTTTTTCTTTTTTAACATATACTTAGCTAGTAAAATAATGATAGATCTTTTTATGAGAGAACAGACAATTTAATTATTTTACGTTAATAAGTGAAAATATTATCGAATTACCATCGTCTTCTATTACAGGATAATTGCTATACATGTAATTAGCAAAAGCACCACTCGCAACAAACTGGCTTTTATTGGCTGATGCAAAAATAACCGCACCTTGTTGTCTTAAGTTATTAAGCTCATCTATCGAGTCAATAGTCTTAAGGTTTTTTACACCATAAAAATTAAATTTAGTTTCTGTGTCTTCTCTGTTGACTGCAAACTGCCAGCCATTTCTGTTGGAATAGTAGACTAAAGAGGGTCCAGAATCCATTGAACCGATAATCGGGTCACTTGGCTTCGTAACACTTTTAATTTTAGCGGCAGTAGTAATAACGTAACTAAACCTGTCAATTGGTTTATATGCCCTCTGAAGGGTGGGAATTATCATTAATAAACATATAGTGAAAACTAGAATAAAGATCAATATGCCTTTTGAAACAAACTTCGTATAAATAGCCGTCCAGACTTTTTCACCGGCAATCCCAACAAACAAAACTGCAATTGGTAGTATTGGCAAGTGGTAATATTCATGAGTCATATTATGTTTATTAAAAACAAGAAAATATACGAAAACGCCTCCAAGCCAAAAATAAAGAAACCTTTGGCTTGGTTTTAATTTTTGAAAAATTCCTATAACAAAAAGAATAATACCTATTGGTAAAAGCACTAAGTTGTATTCAAAGCCAAAAATATATAAATAATAATTAGGATTTAAAAATACATCAAAACCAAACCACGTTGAAAGTGAAAATCCACCGACAGTTATGGCGCTTGATTGCCTTTGAATATATGCATATCCGTACCACAAAAAAGTTGGCACAATAATGCACGTAATGTAGATTAAAAGCGGCTTAACCCTATTTCTCTTGTTTATTAAAATAAATAAAAATATTGGCAAAAAGGTAAATATCACTGAAGGCAGTTTTAAAAGAACCGATATCGAAACAAACCCAACACTCAACAACAAAGAAACAATGTCATTTTCTTTGTTCCATTTTAGAAAATAATAAATTCCAGCAAGGGAAAAAGCTATCATTAATTGATCTGGTTGAAAACTGCGGCTAATTAAAATAGAAAGAGGGGAGAGTGAATAAAACAAACAGGATATATTTGCAATGGTTTTTGTACCTAATTTAAGCACAATTTTATAAATAAAAATTATAGATACAAGCCAGGCTAAAACAGAAATTAGTCTACCGATAACTTCGTGAACTTCGAAAACAAAATAAAGCAAAGAGACTAAATAATTGTATCCCGGAAACTCAATTAGAAATGAAGTATTTCTGGCACCAAAATAAGACACAGCTGGGTGAAGAATGTTTAAATCAGTCTTAAAAAAGTTTCTGGCAATATCTGCGGTTTGAATTTGCCTCGATGGATAAAACTCTAAAAGTGGAATATTTATCTTGTAAAGCCTTAACATTAACCCAAGGACTATAACAAACAATAAAAACAAGTTATTCTTTTTAAAAATATTCATATAGTATTTTTCTCCATTTCATAAATTAAGCTACTGACATTATTCACAGAATTTTGAGAAAAATTGCAATATTCCTCAATAAATTTTTCTTGAGCGAATATCATCTTTTTAGTAATTCCATTATCAATTATAGTGTTAATTACTTTACTCAAATTTACCGAATCATTTACTTCAAAAACAGCACCAGATTCTCCTACAAACTTTGCTGGCCATCGCATCGAAGGAAGATATATAACCGGTTTATGGACAATTATAGCGTCAAAGATTGCGGAAGTGTCTTGTCCCACAACAATATCTGTCTTACCAAGCAGGTCAATTAGTGCTTCTTTATTGCTTGAATATTTAAAATGTAAACCATATATTTTTGCCATATCTTCAACAAATGATTTATTAGCGCGGGGATGCAGCCGAACTATAATATTAACCGGATTCTCAAGCTTGGATGTACTTTCAAAAAATATTTTTAAATTTTCTCTCGGTGTGTTTTTACTGAATAGCAAGGACATGCCTTCCGGGTCTTGGGCTAGAAATGTTACAGTCGGTCTGGACGGGAATTTTCTAATAAGTGATTTCCTCCTTTTATATATTTCAAAAGCCGGCCACCCTGTTACAAATAATCTTTTTGAAGCAATATCTTTTGCATAAATACCTCTAGGAATATTTCCCCATACTGCCAATTTGTCTGCAAGTATATATTTACTATCAGAGCCTACAGTAAAACCATGTTGAATTTCCAAAGTTGGTAGTTTCATCGATTGTGCTACTTTCACAAAGCTTTGAATCGATGAATCAGCAGAAATACAAATTAAAATCTCTGGTTCAATTTTGTTAATCAAATCATTTGCTGCCCTTATTATATTTATGAGCTTTGCGCAGTCATGAATCAGGATAGAAAATATTTTTGGTTTTAAAATATCATATATAGATTCTCCATCGATTTCAAAATATTTTGTTAAATCCTGTCTTTTAACTTGATTTAATATAACTAAAGAACGCATTTTTACAGGCAAGTTGTCAAAGATGTTTATACTTCTATTTTCCCTAATATCTAGACTGTTAATGTTCTCTTGCTTTAATAATTTTTTTGTGTTACCAAGTCTGCCAACGACCAATAAATCACCCTTTTTTTTATTTAGGATACGGAGAAGTTCAAAAATATTTTGTAAATGATAGTGATGTCCAACAAAAAGGAAATCTGCCTTCTTGTGATGTGTAAATGGCAAACTGATTTTTGGCACTAACAATAATTGAATTACCAGTTTGAGCAGGTTTGAACTGAAGTCTTTTATTTTGTTTAAAAATCTAATTTCTAAATTATTATGTTTTGCTAAACATTTAATAATTGGTGTAAAAACTTCGAAATTAGAAACAAGAATGTTTTTTAAACCAGGTTGCTCATCTCCAATCATAATAACATCCGGTTTTTCTATTTTTATTAATTCAGAAATGGCAATGTACTGATACAATTTTTTTGCAAAAAAATTATGTAGAGATAATTCAAGCAAGGATACGACATTTATACCTTTGTAATCAAAGTTAATGCCGAATTCCTTATACCAGTTCTTTGCCCACTTACCAGCCGTATCATTCAACTCGTCCGACCTTTTTTTAGGAAAATACGATTCATAGTTTAGGGGTTTAATACCAACAGATCTGAAGCAATTATATGCCTCATCTGTAATTGCAAAATTACGGATCAAACTTAAATTATTACCATATAACTTTTTTAGTTTTAGTACGTCTTTTTCTGAAAAAACAAAAGAAATAACTTTCAGGTTAATCATATTTTTTTGAATTCTCGTTATGATTTATATCGGAAACGCTTGTCGATAGTAAGATCTTTATAGAGGCCTTTATTTGGTAAAATTACATAAAAGAGTTTTTCTTCAATCATCGATTCTTTTTCCTCATCTGTGAATAGTCTCTCCCTTGTCTTTTCTCTTTCTCTAGCTCCAATTAACTTTATTTTGATCTGTTTCTCATTTGCGTATTTACTGATAGTTTCCTTTGCAAGATTAAATATATTCTTTTCTAACATCTTGAGGACAAAAATTTCTTGCCCTCGCATTTTTTCTGTGGCCAAAAAAATCAAATCAACAGACTCATCTATACTCATAAAGAATCTCGTCATATGTT
>CAYHMC010000018.1:0-17611 GCA_964357615.1 uncultured Candidatus Saccharibacteria bacterium | reverse complement strand
AGATATGGTTCCATTTGAATAAGTTACTTTTGGTGCCCGGGGAGAGAGTCGAACTCTCATGGGTTGCCCCGCACGATTTTGAGTCGTGTGCGTCTGCCATTCCGCCACCCGGGCATATATTACATTTCTTATTGATATTACTATGAAAATACGATAAAGTGAAGAAGATTATAGAAAATCTTATTCAAACATGGCACGGGTAATAGCAATTTGCAACCAAAAAGGAGGAGTGGGAAAAACTACATCCGCAGTAAATGTCGGCGCTTATCTCGCATCCCACGGAAGAAAAACTTTACTTATTGATTTTGATCCTCAAGCTAATGCAAGTTCTGCTTTGGGTCATAATGTATTAAGTGATGAGCCGACTATCTACCATGCAATATTAGGAGAGCATTTACCAAATAAATTAATAAGAAACTCTGGAGTAAATGGTCTTTCATATATTCCAGCTGGACCAGAACTTTCTGGGGCTTTGGTGGAATTAGTAAATATAACAGAGCGCGAATATAGATTGCGAAAATTATTAAATGAAATTAGGCATCATTACGATTATATTTTAATTGATCTTCCGCCATCACTTTCACTTTTAACTGTAAATGGATTAGTTGCCTCTGACGAGGTATTGATTCCTGTGCAGGCTGAGTATTATAGTTTAGAGGGTTTGGGACAGTTATTGCAAACAATAAATTTAGTACGGAAAAACCTGCGTCATTCATTGGGGGTTGCAGGAGCTGTTATAACTATGTATGATAGACGCGAACGACTGTCGCGAGAGGTTGGTAGAAATCTTAGGGCACATTTTCCACATCATGTATATTCAGTAGAAATTCCAAGGTCTGTATCGCTTGCAGAGGCACCAAGTTTTGCTAGGCCAGTACTTTTGCATGACCCAAATTCAGGAGGAGCATTGGCATATAAGCGATTAGCTTCTGAAATAATTGCGCAAGAAAATCATAATCAATTAAAACCAAGTTTCGGAAATTTTAATATATAACTATGTTAGGTAGAGGACTTGAATCATTAATACCGCCAAATCAAGGCTCGGGTGAAGAGACTAGTTCTTTTAATTTGCCAGAAAATTCAGATTCTGAAGTAATAGGAACTCAAAATTATTACAATAATGTAAATGAATCTAGAATAGAAAATCTAAGCACCTCGATTCCTTCAGAAGTTTCCAGAATAAATACTGAAAAAGTTTTTCCTAAAAAACAAATCGCAAGACAAGCAAGTGCTCCTGCCAAAAATTCTGGAGCGTCTGGACCAGTTTTTCAAATCGAAATTGGAAAAATTATTCCTAATCCACTTCAACCACGACATCATTTCGATGAGACAGCATTACAAGAGTTAGCAAATTCAATCAGAGAGTATGGAGTTATACAGCCACTTTTAGTTTCAAAAATTGAACGAGTAACAGACCAGGGCAGTGAAGTAGAATATCAGCTTATTGCAGGCGAGAGGAGGCTTCGTGCTTCAGAGCTTGCTGGTATGAGCCAAGTTCCTGTTATTGTAATGGGTCCTCAAAATAGAAAAGATCAATTAGAATTAGCAATTATCGAAAATCTTCAACGAGAGGATTTGAATTCAATTGAAGCAGCTCGCGCTTTCGCACGGCTTCAAGATGAATTTAATTTAACACAAAGAGAAATATCAACTAGATTAGGAAAGAGTCGAGAAAGTATTGCAAACACATTGCGACTACTTAGTTTGCCATCATCAATTCAATCAGCAATTGAAAATGGAAAATTAAATGAGAGCCAAGGACGCATGCTTTTAATGGTTAGTCATCCTGGAGAGCAAGAAAGAATCTTCACTGATCTTTTAAATAACAAATTAACTGTTAGAGAATTGCGTAAGAAAATTAAAAGTTCAGAAAAACCACAATCATTTGAACCGAAAGAAGATGAAGTTGAGTTATTAGATGAGTATGAAGATCCAGAGGTAGTTGATTTAAAAGAACAACTTGAAACATTTTTTGGTGCTCCGGTTACAATTAAAAAACAGGGTGTATCAGGGGCTAGTGGTAAAATCGTAATAGATTTCTTTTCCCCAGAAGAGCTTCGTGGTATTGCCTTAAAACTCGCAAAATCTAGCGACAGTGATTTAGGAGATGATTATGGTGATGAGTTCTCTGTGTAGGTACTTAAAAAACCGCACTTGTAATAAAACATAATTTGTTGTATAAATGTAAACAGAATTTAAACAGAGGCGTTGAGAATGAAATTCCTGGTTACATTTACAATTGGGATTTTTGATAATGTACTTGTCTCAAGCGTTCCTGAGCATATTATAGTTCGCTGTGCCATAGTGAGAGCCGAGGAATCAATTTATATCAAAGGCCTAGAAGATAATATGAGAGGTCTTGCTTTTAGGCTTTCAGAAGAGGAAAGTAAGCTTTATAAAAAAGTTGCTAGGGTTATTTCAATTGTTCCAACAAGGTTAGAATAATGGGTTACTATATAGCAAAAGGTACTTGGTATCATGGCTTGGCTGAAACTTCCGGTAAAGAAACACAGCTTTTTGTGGCAAATGATGATTTTGATGCTCGTGAAAAAGCTTTAGAGGTTGCTAGATCTCATGATTTTACATTGAGAAAAATTTTAAAGATTACTGCTCTTGAAGAATTAAAATCTTGAGATTAATTTTTCATTATTCTAGCGCGCTCCAAATGAGGAGCGTCTTTTATTTACTTGCAACAATAAAAAAATTACACAAACTTATAACTAATCTCCTTGACCCCCTCTAATCGTTTCAATTTTAGAGCTAACTTTTCAGCTCTATCTTTGTTTAGGTGCTCGTATGTTATTTTGATTACATGAAATTGTGAATTCGGGGTGTTGGGTTTAGAGTTAATTGAATTTATATTTATATGAGCTCGTGAAATTGTAGTTGTTATATCTTTCATAAGGCCACCTCTAGCGGTCGCAACAATTCGGAATTGTGTCTCTTTCGGTGTAGAGTGAATAAGAGATGTACTGCCTTTTAGGGCTACTTTAATTTTTGATTTTGCGCTTGCAGTTTTAACAAAATTGAGCCAAGAAGGAGATGGCTTTTTATTTTTTTGAATAATTATCTCAACAACATTTCCAGATTGAAGTTGATAGTCTAGTGCAACAATTTTTCCATTTACGCGCGCTCCAGAACATGCATTGCCAATATCAGAGTGAATTTGATATGCAAAGTCTACTGGCGTAGCTCCTACTGGCAAATCAAACACCCCTCCTTTTGGGGAAATAATAAATATGCGATCTCTAAGAAAATCGATTTTAAATGAATCAATAAAATCATCAGAGTTTGAAAACTCTTTTTGCCAATTTCGTAACTGTTCCACCCATTGTAATTCTTTTTTATTCGCAAAAGAAGATTTTCCTTCCGCATAGCTTTTACTTCCTTTGGTTTGTTCATAATTCCAATGTGCCGCTATACCATTTTCAGATTCCTCATGCATTTCTTTGGTTCTAATTTGTATTTCAGTTACTATTCCATCAAGACAAATGACTGTTGTATGTAAGCTTCTATATCCGTTAGGTTTTGGCATCGCAATATAATCTTTTATTCTTCCAGGGAGCGGAGGCCAAAGTTTATGAACAATGCCGAGTGCTGAATAGCACTCTGAAATATCTTTCATTACAACGCGAAGTGCAACAAGGTCATAAATTTTAGATACGTCCATATCATATCGCAAAAGTTTCTTATATAAACTCGCATATCTTTTTGCTCTGAAGTCTATAAAGATTGGCTTTAAATTACTCAAAGCTAATTCTTTCAATAGGTTTTTATGTACGCGCTCTAGATAGTCAGTTCTTTTTGTATATTCATCTTTAATTTCTTTTTTTAACCATTCGAATTCTTTTGGATATATAAAAGGAAATGCTAAATCTTCAAGTTCGCCTGCAAGTTGTTGCATTCCTAGCCTATAAGCAATAGGGGAATATATTTCCATTGTTTCAAGTGCAATTCGCTTTTGTTTTGGAGGGGATACATGATTTAGTGTTTGCATATTGTGAAGCCTATCAGCAAGTTTTATCAAAATTACTCGAATGTCTTCTGATAGCGCCAGAAGCATTTTTCTAAGATTTTCAACTTGAGAAAGCGTTCCGCGATATTTTATTTTGCTAATTTTTGTAACTCCATCAACTAAAAAAGCCACTTCTTCTCCAAAGTTTTTTTTGATGTCATCCAAGGTGGCTGATGTGTCTTCTACTGTGTCATGTAAAATTGCTGCAGCTATCGTTTGTTCATCAAGATTCCATTCCGCAATGTTTTCTGCAGCGGCAAGAACATGATTAAAATACGGGTCACCACTTTTTCTTTTTTGCCCACGATGAACTTTTTCAGAGAATTGATAAGCTCTATCAACTAGCCCACCAGGATTTTGTTTTATTAGCTCTTTGACTGTCATATAATTAAATGATATGTTACTCAAAGTTGCTTTTCAAATGGAGGATTTAAATGAGTCGTATTAAGAAAAGCGAATTTAATGAGCAGAAAGCTCTTGGATTGGTTAATGCTATTGATGGAGCAATCACAGGTTGCTATCAAGATCTTTCTGTGGCTGAAAATAGTATACAAGGCAGTCAGGCTACGCTTATTCGGTCTCGCTTTGGAGATATTCGAGAAAGACTTCAATCTATGAGGCTTAAAGCCCAAAATCTTAAGAGACTTTTTAATGATGGTAAGTAATTGTCATAAATTTAAAAAGCGTCCAACTGGACGCTTTTCTTAGTTTATTTTCTTTGATATGGGGTACCGATTAGCACTGCCGGTTTATTATTTTTCATACATATTTCCTGTAGCGATTGTCTAATTATTTTATTGCAATCATCAACATTTTTATTTTTAAGTATAGCGTTAAAATAACACATATCTCTACTCCCTTGATCGTTCACTTTTTGACATAAATTTATATTGTTATCATTTTTAGCAGCATCGGAAAGACATGCTTCCATGAAAGAATAAATAGAATATGTCCCTAGCGTGTTGCAATCTTTTTCAGAAATTGTATCTATATTTTTGCCTAGTGCTTTATAAAAACATCCAGCCTGATTGCCTCCTGTTTTGCTAACGTATTCACACAAATTAGGATCTTTATTCTTTTTGACAAGCTCAATATAGCAAATGTCACGATCAATCCCTTCTTTCATATTAGTGCAGGTTTCAGTATTTATCGGATTTAATGAAAATGATAATTCGCACGCCATAGGGAAATGTGCTTTCTTACAAAGACCTATATCGTTTAAGCGCAAAGCTTGACTGGCAATGCATCGATCATCTGAGTACAAAAGATTACCACTTTTAATATGACATGACATCGCATCGATTTTATTAGCAATTCCCAGAATACAAAATAGTCCAGTTGCTAATATAATTATAGTTATAAGTATAGATTTTGGAATAAATCTGATGAATTCATAGTTATTACCAATGTTTCTATTAATTAAATATGCACATCCAATTGATAATATTCCAAAAAAGGTGAAAGCGATTAAGCCAACAGCTGGATAAAGGTATACACCAAGACACTGCTCACCATCACAACCCAAGTATTTAAGGTTTTCCCAAGCATATAAAACAGTAAAAAAAATAAGCACAGTAGAAATACTAATTAATTGAATTGCGAGAAACTTTGTTTTGGTGCCTCTTTTTGAATATAGTTTTACTGCTAACAAAAAAACTAATAAAGGAAAAATATACAAAAAATGGCTATCAACAAAGAAATTAGTAAATTTTGCTGAGTATTGAAAATACAATGCATTCATAAATTACTTTTAAAAAATGAATTTATTTCCTTTCCGCAAGTACAACTTTTGCTACAAATTCTTTTTTGCCACGAAGCACTTTAAATTTTATTGTATCACCAACTTTCATATCTTCAAGAAAATCTTGAATTGTTTTTTCTGTGCCAATTTTTTCTCCTTCGCACTCTAGAATTATGTCTTTTTCTCTTACACCAGCCAAATATGCTGGACTATTTTTTATGACACCACTTTTTGCGCATGCTCGATGCACTGGGTCGTGTTCAAGAACGCCTTGATGGTTGTGCATTTCTCCTGTAACCAATGCACCATAATCTACGGGTAAATTCATTCTTGATTTTAAGTTTTCATCAACAGTTATATAACTAATTCCGAGTAGTGGCCTTTTAATGTGATTGAACTTAGCAAGGTCTTCTAAATCGCGCTTAGCGTGATTTATCGGAATTGCAAATCCAATGTTTTGTGCGCCAAATAAAAGCGCAGCGTTTATTCCAATCACTTCACCAGTTTCAGAATTTACGAGTGGACCACCAGAGTTACCTGGGTTTATAGCCGCATCCGTTTGAATGAGCCCGCGCATTTCTTGTGGTGGTGCAGTTGGGTCTGCTTGGGCGGCAATGGACCTAGATAGACCAGAGACAATGCCACGCGAAACAGTATTTCTAAAAATTCCAAGCGCGTTACCAAACGCAAGAACTTCTTCTCCAAGTTGTATTTTTGTTGAATCTCCCAGCCTTAGAAATGGCAAGGGTTTTTTTGGTTTAATTTTTATAATTGCAACATCATTAATTGGGTCTCTGGCTAGAATTTCGGCTTCATGTTTTTCGCCCGCGGAATCGTATATTGTGTATTCTGCTTTTGAATCTGCAATTACATGTTTGTTGGTAAGTATTATTCCTGTGTTATCCACCACAAATCCTGAGCCACCACCAATTTTAACCATACCACGACTGTCTATTGCTTCTTTGGGTATTTTTGTTTGTTCTTCAGGCAAATTTAAATTTGCTGGCATGCTATTTTTTAAATCTTTCTCAACTTCTTTGGCATTCTTGGCGATAATAATTGAAATTACCCCAGGTATGGTTTTTTGCACTGTTTTTACAATAGGTGAATTACTCATATAAATTTTAGTTTACTTATTTCTTAAATATATTTAATAGTTTATTTGCAAGTGCAATTATTTTCTGCTTTATCACAGCCAGTGCATTTTGGTTGTAACTTGTGTCCACCGCATTTATGAAGTGGGTTATGCTTTTCGGTTACTTCTCCACATTGCATACATTTCCAATCTTTGGCAGGACCTCTGCAAACAGAACAAATATCTTTTCTAATAATGTGATCTATACCAAAAGGATTTAGTGACCCATTCATAATTTAAAAATATTAATAATAATTGTAATGTAAGTATATCATATCAGAACTTATAAATAATGGACTTGATAATTTTATTTTGTATGCTACAATCTCCTTAGATTTTTTAGCGTGCTTCAAGAAAGGAAACAATTGGAAATGGAAGTTCTAAATAGCATCAGCATTAAGGGATTGCGAGTTAAGCTCGGATTGACTCAAGAGGAGTTTGCTCATAGGCTTGGTATGACAGTTGCCACGGTGAATCGTTGGGAAAATGGTCATAATAGCCCCACTAGGTTAGCAAAAAAGGCATTGCTTAGCCTTGTAGAAGGTAGTAGCAGTCCTACTTCCGAAAGTAGGCCACAAGCTTAAATCTTATTTTCTATCCATTCCACAGAAAGTCTCCGTTTGAGCGGGGCTTTTTTATTTGATATAAAATATTACCTATGGATTGCAAAGTAGTAAATCGAAGATTATAATATTAAATATCAATTAATTTTAAATATAAAATATGAGTCCCGTTAGAAATAGCGGACGCATGGAATGTTTATAAAAAATATTTAGAATTTGTTAATTATAATTAATAAAATAGCACGTAAATCGCATTTTGCGTACGCGTCCTATTTCTAACGGGATGAGATTCAATTTAAAATCTACCAATCTTGATGCCTCGCAATCGCTAAACGAATACATAGAAACCAAACTTGGAAAATTGGAAAAGTTACTTAAAAGAATGGAACAAAGCCAAGAATTTCTAATTAATGTAGAAGTAGCACGCACAACTAAGCACCACAAAAAGGGTGATATATATCGCGCCGAAGCAAATTTAGATATTGGAAAAAATGTTATTCGTGCTGAATCTGAAAGTTCAGATATTCATATTGCGATAAATGAAGTTTGTCGCGAGCTTGAAAGAGAAGTTATTAAGTTTAAAGAAAAACTTCAACCAAAAAGACAAAAAGTAAGATAATATTTTAAATTATTGAGTTTTTGTGGTTGCGCGCCTAGCGCAACCTTTTTATTGAAAATTAAGATTATTTAGAATACTATAAGACGATAAACATGCTATCTTTATTCAAAAAAATAATTGGGGGCGGGCCAGATTTTACCCCAATAATTGAAAAAATTAATGCGCTTGAGCCTGCAATGGAAAAGCTCGGTTCTGATGAATTTAAAGTAAAAAGCGATGAATTTAAAGAGCGAATAAAAAATGGAGAAAGTCTAGATGATATTTTGCCTGAAGCATTTGCTTTGGTCCGCGAGACCGCAAGACGAACTTTAAAACAAAGGCATTTCGATGTTCAGCTTATGGGTGGAATTGCTCTTCATCGTGGCAATATAGCAGAAATGATGACAGGAGAAGGAAAAACATTATCTGCCACAACAGCTGTTTATTTAAATGCGCTAACAGGCAAGGGTGTGCATGTTGTTACGGTTAATGAATATTTGGCGAAAAGAGATGCTGTTTGGATGGGTCAAATTTATAATGCGCTTGGTTTAACAGTTAGTTGTTTGATTCATGAAGGAGCATCAATCTATGATCCAAGTTTTAAAACAGAAGTTTTGGAATCAGAGATGCTAGATAAAGAAAGAGATACTACTGGAAGTTTTTTAGTTCAAACAGAATACTTGCGTCCAATAAAGCGACGCGAGGCATATGAGTCAGATATTACATTTGGAACAAATCATGAATTTGGTTTTGATTATTTACGTGATAATTTGACCTATAAAATAGAGGATAGAGTTCAAAGAAATTTATACTATGCCGTGATAGATGAAGTAGATAGCGTTTTGATTGATGAGGCACGCACTCCGCTTATTATTTCTGCTCCAGATGTAGAGTCGAGTGAATTTTATAAAATATTTGCGCGTGTTTCCCAAAAACTTCAAAATGGAGATGATTTTGAAGTCGATGAAAAACTAAGAGCTGTAAGTATAAAAGATGCCGGAATTGATAAAGTAGAAAAAATTCTAGGTATTAAAGATTTTTATGCGCCAGAAAATATTCGTCTAGTTCATTATTTAGAAGAAAGTTTAAAAGCAAGTGCTATATTTAAGCGTGATAAAGATTATGTTGTAAAAGATAATGAAATTATTATCGTTGACCAATTTACTGGACGTATGATGTTAGGTAGGCGTTATTCAGGGGGACTCCATCAAGCATTAGAAGCAAAAGAGGGAGTTTTAATAAAAGAAGAGTCTCGTACTTATGCAAAAATTTCTATACAGAATTATTTTCGATTATATGAAAAAGTTGCAGGCATGACTGGAACGGCTCAAACCTCTGCAGAAGAATTTCACAAAGTTTATAATCTAGATGTTGTTAGTATTCCTTCAAATCGGCCAGTTGTAAGAATTGATCACTCTGATGCTATTTATAAATCACGCAAAGCAAAGTATGAAGCCGTTGCAGTGAAGGTTAAAGAATGCGTAGCAAAAGGACAACCAGTACTTATTGGTACGGCTTCAATCGAAAATAATGAAATAATATCTACATTTTTAGGAAAAGCTGGAATTAAACACGAAGTTTTAAATGCAAAAAATCATGAACGAGAAGGTGCAATCATAGCGCAGGCGGGGCGCGCTCAATCTGTAACAGTTGCAACTAATATGGCTGGTCGCGGTGTGGATATAATTTTAGGTGGTAACCCATCAAATTTAGAAGATGCAAATAAGGTTAGGAACGCTGGTGGTTTAATGGTAATAGGAACAGAAAGGCATGATGCAAGACGCATAGATAATCAACTTCGTGGTCGCACTGGTAGACAGGGTGACGCTGGTGAAAGTTTATTTTTTCTTTCTATGGAAGACGATTTGCTTCGTATTTTTGGGGGAGAGAGAATTCAGAATTTAATGGAAACTTTAAAAACTCCAGATGATATGCCACTTGAGTCGTCTATGCTTTCACGGCTTGTTTCGCAATCACAAGCCAAAGTCGAAGGTTTTAATTTTGACTCTAGAAAGCACATGCTTGAATATGACGATGTACTAAACAAACAAAGAACTGATTTTTATAATAAGCGCACAAAGCTTTTAGATAGCATCGAAAAAGAAGAATTAAAAACTTATATAGGTGGATTTGTAAGTGAGGCTGTGGATAGAGTTTTGGTTTCTCTTTCTGCGCCGGAGCAAATAGAAAACGAACAAAGTGATAATAATCCTCCTTCTACCAGTCAAAAAATTACTCAATTTTTTACAGAAGCTGGTATTTTAAAAAATCAAACTAAGTTTCAAGAAATTGTAAAAGAAAATGATGGTGGGTATTCTGATGAAGTTCCAGATGTTTTAAAAGATTTTATTCATGAAGAAGTTGAGTTAAGAATTGGTGAGGTTGTTGCAAGTGATACTGGAGTAATAACTAAACTTCTTTCTGTGATGGATATGCTTTGGATGACGCACTTAGAAAATATGGAAGCGCTGCAAGAGTCGGTTAGGCTTCGTGCTTATGCACAACACGATCCGCTTGTAGAATTTCGTCGTGAAAGCTTTAATCTTTATAAAGATTTTTTCTCTCAATTTGGAATGTGGGTTTTAACAAATCTTTTTCGCGAGCAAAGCCAAGGCCATACACACCAAGCTGTAAGAGTGCAAGTACCGGAGAGGTCTAGTGAATTTAAAGATGTTGGCAGAAACGACCCATGTCCTTGTGGATCTGGCAAAAAATATAAGAAATGTCACGGTAAGTGACATTTCGCAATTCTCGGCGAGTCGAATGGACAAGAAGTGTCATGGAAAATAAAATATGAAATCCATTGAAAAAAATGTTTTAAAGCACCTTAAAGAAAGAGGATGGGATGATCTTCGGCCTTCAGATATCGCAAAATCTATAATGATTGAAGGGGCGGAGCTTCTGGAGATTTTTCAGTGGGAAAATCTATCTCTTAAAGATATAAGAAAAGATAAAAATAAAATCAAGGAAATAGAAAAAGAGCTTGCAGATGTTTTAATTTATGCAATTGAGATGTCTGTATTATTGAAGCTTGATACAAAGAGAATAATTCGCGATAAGCTTAAGTTGGTTGCCAAGAAATATCCTGCCAAAATAATGAAATCAAATAAGACGAGAGAGCCTGGAACCGAGAGTGAATACTGGCGAATCAAAAAGAAATACAGAAAAAAGGAGTTATAAATTAAAAATTTTATGAATACAACAAAACTAAAATATCTTGAAGATTTCAATTTATTAGAATTAGAAACAAAAGTTATGGAGGTTAATAATGAAGATGGTCGCGATATCATAATTCTCGAGGAAACAGTTTTTTATCCGCAAGGAGGGGGTCAGCCTTATGACCAAGGAATTATTGAGTCTTCTTCTGGAAAATTTTTAGTTATAGAGGTTAGATTTATAGATGGAATTGTAAAACATATTGGTAATTTTGAAAGTGGTAAATTTTCTAGCGGAGAAATTGTAAAATGTGAAGTTGATCAAATAAGGCGAAAGCTAAATAGCAGACTTCATTCCGGTGGGCATATTGTTGATATGGCAGTAAACTCTTTAGGATTAAAATGGAATCCTGGCAAAGGCTATCATTTTCCTGATGGTCCATATGTTGAATATATTGGTAGCTTAGAAGGATTAGATAAAGAAAAATTGAAAACAGATATCGAGAAGTTTTGTAATAAATTTGTTGAAGAGGATAGGAAAACTGAATTGCGTTTCATACCCAAAGAAGAAATGAGTTCAGTTTGCCATTTTGTTCCAGATTATATTCCAGAAGGAAAGCCCGCTCGTGTAGTTATGTACGGTGATTTCGGTGTGCCATGCGGAGGAACACATGTAAATAACCTTAGAGAAGTCGGCAATATGATTATAAGAAAAATTAGAGACGAGCGTGGTAATATTAGGGTTGGATATGACGTCGAAAGATAGTTTTTAAAATAGTTAGTTAATATATTTTTTAATGCATAAACTTTCAGAAGAATCAAAAAGAGTAAAATCAATTGCTGATAAGATTTTAAAGGAATCTGGAATTATTAAAGTTCTCAAAGATTATGGAGAAGTAAAAATTGGTGGTAGTTATGCGTTAGATGTTATGCTTCGTCCAGATATTGATTTATTTGTAATAGCAGAAAAACATGATTGGAGTAAGATTTTAGATATTCAGAGAAAAATAATGGAAACAAAATATTTTAGAGAGTTTGATTTTTTAAACTGGATAGATTTTGATAGTGATGACGAAGATTTTATTCCTTGTTATTATTTTCAGCCATGGGTACCAGTTGGCAGAGAATTGTGGAAAATAGATATTACATTGATTACCAAAGAATATGATAAATCCTCTGAATATACGGATCACTACAAAGAGCTTTTAGATAACTTAGACGAATCCAAACGCATAGCGATTTTAGAAATTAAAGAAGCAATGAGAAAAGGAAAGAAATATATAGAAGGCGTAGATGGAAAATTAATTTATAAAGCAGTATTGGAGAATGGAATTGCTACACCAGAGGAATTTAAGAATTTTCTAAAAGATCAAAATGGAAAGAGTTAAATATTTCTTAGCAAAAGTTTACTGGTTTGTGTTCAGACCAAAAACATATGGCGTGAAATGTGTTATAAAATATGGCGATGAAATTTTAATGATAAAAAATTCTTATGGGCCTTGGAATAACTGGATGTTACCTGGTGGCGGCATAGGCAAAGGAGAGACAACAGAAGATGCTGTTAAAAGAGAAATTAAGGAGGAAGTTAGTATTACTGGAATTAACTTTAGAAAAATTGGGGAATATAATTCTCAAAAAGAATACAAGCGAGACACAGTAACTGTTTTTGTTTGTGAGACAAAAAACAGAGAGTTTAAAATAGATTCCAAAGAAATTTCTGAAGCAAGATGGTTTAATGTTTATAATCTCCCAGAGGTATCGGAATATTCTAAAAATATATTTTTAATGTTAAAATGAAAATCTTGTAATATCATAAAAAGTGTCATGGTGCTTAAAAATTGGTATCATTGAATTATGAGTAAAGAACAGGAACCTTTTGAAGAAAATGCTGATGTGGATATAGCACGGCGAATGGAAGAATTATTAGGCGAAGAAAAAGATTTGCGTCTTTATGCAAATTTAATAAGGGCCATAAAAGTAGGAGGAAAAGAACAGGCAAAGATATTCTGCTGGAATGAATCAGATAAATTTAGAGATCGTCCAGATCTTGTCGCATTTCTTGAAAAAGAAATTTTTGATGTCGGCGATGATGGCCTCGCTGCTGAAACACCGTGGAATATTATGCGCAGAAGAAAGACACAAAAATCCTAGATAAGATTTTTCAATGCAAAAATTAGAAATAAAAAACTTAATTAGAAATTTTCTTAAAGATCATCAAATTGGCGTTATTTCTACCGTAACAGAAAACGGAAATCCCGAAGCGGCAGTAATTGGATTTGCTGAAACAGACAATCTCGAATTAATATTTGAAACTTTTTCAACATATAGAAAATACAAAAACATAAAGTCAAATAATAAAATTGCATTTGTAATTGGCTGGGACGAAAATATTACAGTTCAATATGAAGGGGAGGCCCATGAGCTAAAAGTTGAAGAAAAAGAAAAATATAAAGAAATTTATTTTACAAAAAGACCAATCGCTAAGAAATGGGAAAATAAACTAGAAATTAGATATTTTAAAGTAATTCCAAGATGGATTAGATATTCAAATTTGAATGCTAAACCATGGGAAGTTCTTGAGGTTAATTTTTAAATAATCGATGAAATAAAAAATCCCCGATTATCCGGGGCGCTCGTAACTTTTTCCGCACGATGTGCATTTCATTTCTATAAGTGACAAATCGCATTGTGGGCAATAGAAATATATAGCCAAACTTTGCATATCTGGATGAATTCTACATTTCGGACAAAAGCTTTTATTTATTAGTCTCTCTTTGCAGGGTGGGTCATCATGATGAAAATCTATCTTTGCTTTTGGTAAGCCCATTGGCTTTTCCTTATCGAGGAGGTTCTATAGGGAAAATAAAATAATTTTGCAGTTAAGTCAAGTCAAAGTATACTTTAATAAAAGAACAAACATGAATACTCATGAATACTCGAAAAGGTCATTTCTGAAAGCAGTTACATACCGTATTGTAATAATAGTTTCGGATTTTGTTTTAGTCGTTTTAGTTACGGGTCGTTACGATGTGGCTTTTGGTTTAGTAACTGCTTCAACCATTGTAAATAGTGCACTCTATTATTTTCACGAAAGATTTTGGAATAAAGTTAAGTGGGGGAGAGAAACGTTATAATTATGGAAAATAATATCAAACAAAAATTTCGTTGTGTATTGCATGGAAGTTTTCAAAAGCATTTTTCTGAAATACAAAAGATTTATAAAATTTTTACTGATGCAGGAATTGAAGTTTTGGCGCCATCAGTTTCTGATGTAAAAGAGATTAATGATGGTTTTGCAATTCTTTCTACTGATAAAGAATCTGATCCAAGAATGATTGAACTTTTATATTTGCATAATTTAAAGAGGTTAGGAGAAAATGGTTTTAGTTATTTTGTAAATCCAGAAGGCTATATTGGAAAAAGTGCTTCTTATGAACTTGGCATAGCACAAATTTCAAATACAAAATGTTTTTTCTTGAATAAAATTTTTGACCACCCTGCTTATCTTCATCAGAATTCAGTTTGGAAGCCAGAGCTTTTGGCAGAATATATTCTAGAGAAGGGCGAGTTGCCTTCGCCTCAAATACACCAGAATGAATATGCCATTCATAAGCTATGGGAGGATTTAATGGTTCCGGGTTCTGTTGTCGCTGTCGGTGGAATAATAGAATATGCGGGATTAGATGCCAAAAAAGAAAAAGAAATTTTACTTGTTAAAACTCATAAATGGGGAAATAAGTATTCAATGATTGGTGGTAAGGTTAGAAGAAATGAAAGATTAGAAGATGCGTTAAAAAGAGAGATTAAAGAAGAGTCTGGTCTTGACTCTAAAATTGGAAATCATATCTGTACTTTTGATCAGATTAAAAACTCTGGATATTATAAATTCGGAATTCAACATATTTTTGTTGATAAAGTTGTAAGAGTTTTAAGTAAAAATGTTATATTAAATGATGAAGCTGAGGATTATATTTGGATTCCTGTTAAAAAAGCTTTAGAAGAATTGCCCATTGAACCAAATGCACTGCACACACTTGCGATTTACGCTGAAATGTCAGCATAGAAATATTTAAACTTAACTTGAGATTATGAAATATAATAAGCTTGTTAGAGATAAAATTCCTGAAATTATTTCAAAAAAAGGTGGTACGCCAATTATTCATATTGCAGATGATAAGGAGTATTTAGAAAAACTTAAAGAAAAACTTGAAGAAGAATCTTTGGAATTTAAAGAAGCTGAGTCTATCGAAGAGATGGCGGATGTTTTTGAAGTAATAACCGCAATCCTAGAAACAAAAAAGTGGACAATTGAACAGGTGGTTAATGTGCAGAAAGAAAAAAGGGATGAAAGGGGAGCTTTTAAAAATAAAATTATCCTAGATGAGTCTTAAAAGAATAGATTTTGTATGAATCAAAATTCTAAGATAATAGTTGCACTCGATGGAATAAGTTCCGCAGAAGCCTTAAGGTTGGCTAAAAAGTTAAAAGGGAGAGTTTGGGGTTTTAAAGTTAATGATTTACTTTTTTCAGATTCAAAAATAATTAGTAAACTTAAAAAATTTGGAAATGTATTTGCTGATGCCAAGCTTTATGATATTCCGAATACTGTTTCAAATAGTGTTAAAAAATTAAGTGCCGAAGGGTCTGATATTATTACAGTTCATTCTTCTGGTGGAGTAGAGATGATGAAAGTTGCGAAGAAAAGCGCTGGTAAATGCAAGGTAATTGCTGTAACGCTTCTCACTTCTTTGCCTGGTAATACAAATATGGTTTTAGAGCTAACCGGAGACGCAATAAAGGCAGGTGTAGATGGAATTGTGTGTTCTGGAGGTGATTTAAAACATATAGATAAAATTTCTGGCTCAAAATCTTTGATTAAAATTGTGCCGGGTGTTAGACCTATTTGGCACAAAACAAACGATGATCAGAAAAGGAAAGTAACTCCAAAAGAGGCGATAAATTTCGGTGCTGATTATTTAGTAATTGGTAGGCCAATTACTAGCGCGAAAGACCCAATCGAAGCGCTTTCAAATTTATTTTCATGAACCACTTCTTTTTTGTAATTAAATATTTTATTACGGTATATCTGTTAAATTATTTCTGGGAATCTTGGCATGCATATTATCTTTACTTAGGTTATGCAGGAAAAAATTTTGTTGATTATTCTATGCCAGAATATTTAAAATTAATAAGCAGAGTTTCTTTTGTGGATGCAGGAATTTTAACAGTGATTTTACTAATTGGTTTTTTAATTTGGAAAGATTTATTTTGGTTTAAAAAATTATTTAATATGAAAATTTCTAGGGAGTTTATTTATTTTATTATTGCTTCAGTTGGGGTTGCAGTTTGGATTGAAATTAAAGGAGTTTATATTTTAAAAGAGTGGTCATATCTCGCAAGCATGCCTTTGATTCTTGGATTGGGTTTTAGTCCACTTGTTCAGCTTAGTGTGACAGGATTTATGGGGCTTTGGTTTTTTAAACAAAAATAAAAAGCATTTGATTTTTTAATAGAATTGATTAAACTATGTTTAGTTGCTTGATTTTGGAGGCTAAATGACCAAAATTGATATGATGGATATTTTGGATGGTATTGCTGGTGGTGGTGTTGTGATGGAGGGTGATTATCCAAAAATTACTCACGAGCATCTAAAGCATCGCAGAGACAGCATTATGAGAGCTATTGATCATATGGCAAGATTTTATAGAAAAAATTTTGCAAATTCTCCAATTCTCGAATACTACGAAGATGATTTTCGTAAGATTAATTCCGCTCAGTCTGATGATGAACTTCTTGGTGCAATTGAAGGTCTTCGTGTTTCGCTTTATTTCCAATAGGATATAGGCAATGCTACCTCTTTCCGAGAAAGTAAATAAAACATTTGAAGATTGGTTATTGGAACATGATAAAACTTGTCCTTTTAAATTAAGACTAAACCAAGGAGCAATAGGCGGAAGGTTTACTTATAAATACACCCCTACTAGCTTAGGCATAGTAGCAAAAATCGAATGTGGTTGTGGCAGTGAAGTTGATGTAACAGATTATTCCGAATGGTAAATTCATTCGGATTTTTAATTTTCGTTAGAATAATTTTACTGGAAAATCATTTTTTCATATGATACTATGATGAACAAGTAGATTATATATGCCTCTGTAGCCCCGACGTTCTTGCTTATGCAAGAAGTCGGGGTCCCGACTCTCCAATTAATAAATTTAATTGATGGCTTCGGGATTCAACCTCGCAGAGTATATATGAAACTTATTATTAGATAAAAATCATTTGCCTCTGTAGTTCAACGGTAGAACGAGGGACTCATAAACCCTAGAAGATGGTTCAACTCCATCCTGAGGCACCAGAATGGAACTTAGCGGTTGAGAACCAACCAAGGAGTGGGCGTGCCGTA
>CAYHMC010000017.1:0-20175 GCA_964357615.1 uncultured Candidatus Saccharibacteria bacterium | reverse complement strand
AAATTATTAAAAAATACTGGCTTTATTTATTGTTCTTAATCTCATTTGGATCCACAGTTGCAAGTTTATATTACTCCGAATTTGCAAATTTTGAACCATGCTCTCTTTGTTGGTATCAAAGAGCGTTTATGTTTCCCATTGTTTTTATTTTAGGCTTAGCAATATATAAAAAGGATGCTTTCATTGGGCCTTATATCAAAGTACTTTGCTTAGTTGGCTCATTAATAGCAATTTATCATTTTGCATTGCAAATGGGAGTAACTTCAATTGCGCCATGCTCTGCGACAATCGATGGCGCATCAGAATGCTCAAAGATACCTTTTATTAATTTTGGCTACATCACAATACCAATAATGTCGTTAACTTCATTCCTTTTAATGCTTACCATTATAAAATTTAGCGAAACAAAGAATGAAGAATAGTTTTTATTTTGAAAGATTAAAAAAATTATCCGTAAATTTCACAATATCTCCGGCACCCATCATTAAAAGAATAGGGGACTGATGTGATTCAAGTTTTAACCTTTCTAAACTTTTGATAAGCTTTTTTGGATTTGCTAGATAAGAAATCTTTATGTTTGGATTTCTAATTTTAATTGATGTAAATAATTTTTTACTCATTATTCTAGTTTCAGATGCTGTGACATCGCTATCTCGCCCTGGCACTCTATAAATCGGCAACAGTATTAAAATATCTACATTTTTAAAAGCAGATACAAATTCTTCAAACAAAGAACTAACTCTTTTAACCTGATGCGGTTGAAACACACAAATAATCGGATTCTGCACACTCTCTGATTTAAATTCGCTACTTGATACTGCAGATGATTTTAATTTTGATAATGTACTAACTGCCTCAAGTGTAGCTTTTATTTCCGTGGGGTGGTGAGCATAGTCATCATAAATATTGAATTCGTTATTTGAAATAATACATTTACCTCGATATTCCATTCTCCTCCATGTTCCAGAGAATTTTTTTATTGAGTTGTATATTATCTGATCGGATATTCCTATTGCTTTTGCAAGAACAAAACTTCCGGTCGCATTTGAAATGTTGTGTTCTCCAATTAAAGAGGGGAGCAATCCTAAATTAGATAGGCTTTTTATATGAATATTAGTATCATACCAATGAATTAAAATATTTTTCTTTTTAGTTATTTTTTTTATTTCAGATTCTAGCTTTTTCAGATTTTTATCATTTGAATTTAGAATTAGTATTCCATTTTCTTGAATATTTGAAATAAATTTTAAAAAAGATTTCTTCACCCCATTTAAATTTTTATATGTTTCTAAATGTTCTTTATCAATATTAGTTATAATGGCTGCGTATGGAAAATAATTATGAAATGCTTTGCCAAATTCATCTGCCTCTAAAACAAGCCACTTACTTTTTCCAAATCTATAATTGGAATAATTTTTATTACTAAGTGGCGATAGCTCACGCATTCTAGTGCCCACTATGACAGTTGGATCATATCCGGCATTTATGAGAATAGAAGATACTATAGCAGTAGTTGTGCTTTTTCCATGGGAGCCTGAGATAGCGATAGTTTTATAATTATCGGCAATCTCATTAACAGCTTCAGGGTACGCAATCGTTTTAATGCCTAATCTTTGTGATTCTTTAAGTTCAGGGTTATTCTCTGGAATTGCTCTATTATATACGACCAAATCAATTTTTTTGCTTATATTGGCCTTTTTATGCCCAATTTTAACCCTTACACCTTCTGATTTAAGTTCTTTTAGTATTTTACTGTCCAACAAATCAGAACCACTAACAGCTAATCCTGTGGCTAAAAAATGCCTTGCAAGGGCAGATATGCCAATTCCGCCAATACCAATTAAGAATACATTTTTATACTGATTCATATTTGTTTTGTGTGCATTTGTTTTGGGAAATTACTTACTATAAATCCTTAATTAGAGTTACTGCGATTAACTGACATCCAATTACTTGGGGGGGGCAGGGAAAGTCTGTACTTTAATTTATACTAATTGTCGCACAATATACCTTTTGCGTCATATCTATATATTGCTTTAACCCTTAAGCCTAAGTTAATAAATAATTATCAACTTATATATCTTTACACTATTCTAATGCATATGTTTTTTTAAGCCAATCCAATAAATTATTCGTATCAACTTTTGAGTCTGTTGAATTTAAAATTGTGATTCCGAAAATATATTCCTCACCATCTTTATTTTTAAATTTCCACGCAGTTAAAGCATGTCGTTTTTGATTAGTAAGTATACCGCCCAAAAAACCTTTATTATTTTTGTATACTTGATCAATGCTTTCTTTGCTAAGTTCTGTAATGAGTTTTCGTTTTTCTAGCAAAAACCTTAAAAATTTAGTTAAATCGACTACATTGGAAATATTTTGATCTGAATCACCAATCGGTTCCAAAATTTTAGTATTATTTAAAAAATGTGAATTTAGTTTAGATTGTATATTAGTCATAAATTCTTTTTCTCCGAGCATTGCTATAACAGTTTTAGTTGCATTATCAGATTTGGTTGATTCACTAAACATTATTGGGAGCAAATCCAATGCTAATATTTTTTCCCCATTAAATGTCACATTCTTATCTAAATTGGCAATATCACTTGCAACTAGTGAAGTTAATAATTTTGTAAGATATCCAATTGGCAGTACATCATCTTCATCCTTTGCAAGAATTTGTTCGTTACTACTAAAATCGAAAATTGCAAAAGACTTTGCACTAATATCCGGAACTTCAATTATTTCTATTATCTCGTTTGGTTTTTTAGTAAACAACGGATCAATATCGTCTGAGATTAAAATTGGTGTGCCTTTTTTAACAAAATTATAAATTTCCTTGGCGTCTACATCGGCTAATCTTATGCAACCCCATGAAAATGGTGATGTAACCAATCTTCCACTCGAAAAATAAGGCATCCCATGAATGAAATAGTTTCCGTAAATTTGCACACTCCATGGCATCCAGACCTTGCTAACCGATGAGAACTTAGTGCCAAATTTTTGAATCACAAAATAATTTCCAGACGGTGTTTCACGAAAACTTCCTTCCTTGCCTTTTGATGCCACGGGCATAGTTTTAGATTTAACTCCATTTTCATAAACCACAAGCTCCATAACTCGCAAATCAATTGTTATAAAACTAATCTTTTCCGCAATATATTTACTAATCTGATTCGCAAACATATCATTTGGTGGTATTTCATATTTCCCATCAACGAATGGGCCGTTTTTTGAGCTAACAAGCTGTTTTTCAAATAATAATTTCCAATAAACTAAATCAGTGGCTAATTTTCGATTTTCAAAACCTAACACAGCAAAAATAACAATAAAAAAAATCAGCGAGGTAAACAAAACATAAAATGAAAATTTACTAATATTCATATAATAAATAAAAGATTTTTTATATTAAATCGAAAGAGTTAAACAACGCGCTCCCCCACCAGATTTTTTAAATTCTGATAAATCAACAGATTTAATAATATAACCCAATTTTTTAATAGCGCTTAAAGACTTGCTGGTGTAGCCCTTTGTGCTGGTAACTAACAAATTATCAATAGAAACTGAATTGCAGAAAAATTTTAACGCATCATATTCATTAATTTCAATAGTAATTTTAAAGTTCTTTTTTATTTTTAGCACACTATCTTTATTAAAAGCACCTGGATAATAAACTGCTTCGCCGTTTTTAAGTATACAAAAACAAGTATCGAGGTGATAAAATTTGGGATTAATTAATCTTAAAGAAACAACTTCTTTGTGAAATAAATTTTTTAAGTATAAGTGACTTTTAAGAATCGATCTAAATCCAAAGCCAGCAAATATTTTGTCATTAAAATTAAAAGCATCTCCTTGTCCTTCGAAGATTATTTCATTAGGTATTCTAATCACTTCATAGCCATTTACTTTAAACCATTTTTCAAAAATTTTACTCTCATTTTTTCGTTCTTTGAATTTAAAGTTTGAAATTAAGGCTTTGTTTTTAATGACAAAAGCACCATTTGCAGTAAAAACCATATCTGGCAATCCGATAACTGGATTTAAAATTTTTACATTAGATTTATTTTTTAAATAAACTCCAACTAATTCATCCCATTGTTTTATTGATTTTTCTCTGTTAACTTCATTTTTTTTATCCATCCATGGATTTATTTCATATTCCAAAGCAAAATACATTGGTGGACACATTAATGTTTTGTTTTTTCCCATATAATTTATTTAATATGCATTATTTTTTTTGCAACCTCACGATCATCCCAAGGAATTTTAGAATTACCAATAATCATTGATTGTTCGGCACCTTTCCCAGTTATAAGAACAATATCATTTGACTGGGCGAGTTTTATTGCTTTTAGAATTCCATCTTCTCTATTTTCTATTAAAAAAAGATTTTTATCAACTTTCATTCCTGCATTTTCAGCAGCATTTGCGATGTCGCTGATGATATTCTTTGGATCTTCGTCATAAGGATCTACATTTGAAATAATCAAAAAATCAGCTTCTCGTGCTCCAATTTCACCCATAATTTTCCGCTTTGATTTATCTCTACCGCCACCTTCAGCACCAATAAGTAAAATAATTTTCCCTTGTTTTTTTTCATTTTTCGCATAAACAAGTAATTCTGTTAAGCTAACTTTTTCATGAGCATAATCAATAATTACTTTAAAGGGTTTATCCTGTAGAATTTCCATTCTACCTGGAATTTTTGACAAGTTGTTTAATCCATCAACAACTTTATTTGTGTTTAATTTTAAAACCTTGGAAACTGCAAGCGCTGGTAATGCATTATAGATATTAAATTGACCAGGAATTTGTAGCTTTAGATTATAATCTGCGGATTTAATATCTGCGCTTGTATCATAAATGGAATATTTAATTTTCACATCTGAAATTTGTTCTAAAAATGAGCCAGATTCTGGCGAGTCAGCATTCGCAATTATAACTTTAGGTATTTTTATATCATTAATAATTTTTCTATAAGATTTACTCAAATTTTTAAAGATTTTAAGTTTAGTTAATTTGTAATTTTCAAAACTACCGTGCGAACTAATATGCTCGGGCGTTAAATTTGTAAAAATCAAAATATCAAAATTAATTCCTATGTGTCGATATTGTTTAATTCCTTCGGATGTTACTTCTATGATTGCCACATTGCATTTTTGCTCTAACATTTGATAAAGCTTTTTTTGAATAATAAGCGGACTTGGCATAGTCATGTGATATTTATTTAAATACTCTGTATTACCAATTCGTATATTTGCAGTGCTAAGTAGCCCAACTTTAAGACCAGCTGATGTTAATCCAGACCACATAAAATTGGCGGTTGATGATTTTCCTTTTGTGCCAGTTATGCCAATCACAATCAATTTCTTAGAAGGAAAATTGTATAGCAAAGCTGACATATATGCTTTTGTGCAATGATAAATACCCAGAATAAAACTTGGTGTTACTATTTTTAATATTTTTTTAACCCCATTCATAGCACAAAAATTAACTTCTAATTTTTTTTCCTAATTTATAAACTAGGTAAAATATTGGTCTAATTGAAAATTCCCATGCTCCAATATATCTAATTACCTTACCACCAAAACTTTTTTTAAATTTCGTTAGTCCCAACCATTTCTTTTTTGAATAACTAATCCCCCATAAATCAAGAATTTTACACTTTTCATTTTTTGCTTCTTCGATAGCTCTCCATAATATTAAACTTGGGGCATTAAAGCGACCATACCCGTTTTCAGATGCCGCGAATAAATAAACATAATCTTCTTTATATTTCAAAAATATTGCGCCACTTATTGGTTTATGATTATCAATTTCTGCTAAATATAAATCTGTGTGTATTTCGTCAGCAAACAAAATTAATTTCTCAAAATATGATTTTGGATATGATATAAGATCTCTCCTTTCTAGTGTATGAACAAACATATTCCAGAATAACTCAAAATATTCTTTTTTTTCTGAAATTGTTTTTGCAATTTTAACTTTCACGCCTCGTTTTATTGCTGTGCGAACCGCATACCTTGTCTCTGCCTCCATATCATTTTGAATTTTCTCCAGTTCTTCAGTTAGTTTAATATAAATTGTGCGTTCCGGTTGCATTTCTGGTGCTCTATTAAAATTTGCTAGCTTTAAGGTGCTTAATATTTTATCCGTACTTGATACACAAGGATCAATTTTCACAAACACCGATTTTTCTTTTTTCGCCAATAATATAATCTGATTCTTAAACTCATCAAATAATTTTGGATTGCTTAAAATATCCACTTCGGGACCGTGTGGAATATATAGATAATTAAGACCTAATGGAAGTTTATTTTTTATTGCCAAAATAGAAAATTGTTCAATTTTGACCATAAAGGCTTCTTTGCCAATAAATTTTTGAAGATTTTGCCATGACTCAGATTGTAAAAACGATGGGACTGATTTTTGCATATTATATATATTTCCTTGGATCGATATCTGCTCCAACTGGCATTAATCCACAAAATCTACTTTGTTTCATGGTAAATGATGCGGAAAGAAAAACTGAAAAATGTAAGTGTGGGCCAGTTGCCCATCCAGATTTTCCAAGATAACCAATCACCTGTCCCCTAGTTACTGTCTCATTTAGCTTCACCGCCTGACTAGAAAGGTGAGCGTAAAGTGAAGTAAGTCCATTGTTGTGTTTAACAACTATGTATTTGCCATACGCAACCCTTGGACAATACTTATCTTGATTATCAAGCGCAATTACAACTCCATCTTCAGCAGAGACAACTTCAGCACCCAAAAATTTGCCAATATCAATTGCATTGTGCCATTTTCCAGAATATGTTTGAAGTGCAAAATCTGTGGCGCCATATCCTTGCGTAACCTTTCCACCTGGAACTGGAAATTCAAGAAATCCTGGTCTAGCTATTGGAATAGTATTTGGATCAACTTTTGCTCTTAGTTCACTTTCTAATTTTTCAATTTCAGTAGCAAATTCAGTTTGCTTTTTTGTAAGTGCCGCCAATTGTTCTTCGTATTCTTTTTGCTGAGCAGTCGTAAGTTTCAATAATCTTTCTCTCTCTGATTTCTCACTATTAACAATTATTTGACGATTTTTATTATTACTGGTTTCAACCTCTATCGTAGATTTCTTTTTTGAAGCAGCGGAAAGTTTTTCAGTTAATATTGCATCGATTTCCTTAAGATTTACAATTTCAGATCTTAAGCCATCATTTATATCTGACAAATTTTGAGCCTCAAATACCGAATCTGCCAATGAATTATTTTTAAGCAATACAATTATAAGTGTTTCATTATCTCTTTGCTGAATAGTCCTAAGTAATGATGCAACATTGTCTTTCTTAACTGTTATATTATCTTGAGTTTCTTCTATATTATAGTTTATTTCCTTTAGTTCCAGTCCTAATTTCTCCACCGTTATTTCTCCGGCTTTCACTCTTAGTGAAAGCTCTTTAATATTTGAATTTAATACATTGACTTCTTTTTGAAGTACCTTACCTTGGCCCTTGGTAACCGTTAAACTTGCTTTGGTTTTGTTTATTTCGTCGTTTAATTTCTGCAATTCTTCACCTTTGTTTTGAATAGCATTTTTTAACCCAATCACATCCGATGATGTAGAATTATTTGGAATGGGTGTAACTGAAATAGCCAATGCATCGTAAGCAAAGGCAATAAAATATGCTAACAAAACGATAAGCGCATATTTATTAAACTGACTAAAAAACCGCATTCTTAATTGCATAATTCCTAATTATACTAGTTTTTCAATCGCAATTTCAAGACGCTTATTGGTTTCTTTAAAGCCTAATATTTCTGCTATTTCGTAGGGTCCAGGAGATTCTCTTTTTCCAGATAAAGCCGCCCTAAGTGGCCATAATATTGCTCCCTTGCCTTGCTCTGCAATAAGGTCAGATAATGCCTTTTCTAAATAATCATTAGCAAATTCAGACTGCTTAACATTTTTAAATTGACCCACGATTGATTCCAAATTTAGTTTTATTTTATCTTTAGGAATATCTTTCCAAATTAATAATTCAGATTCATATTCTGGCAACTCAAAAAAGAAATGTGCTAAATCATGAAAATCTAACATAGTCTTCATTCTGTCCTTTAGAATGTGAACTATTTTTTCAAGTTTTGATAACTCAATATTTACGTCCCGCCCAACCAATATTGGAAAAATAATTTTGGCTAAATCTGAATCACTTAAATTTTTGATGTATTTAGAATTAATCCACGATAATTTTTCTTCATTAAATATCGCTCCCGCTTTTTGTACTCTTTCGATTTCAAATTCACTTGCAAGCTCGTTCGGTGACATTATTTCTTTGTCATCTTTCGGATGCCAACCCAAAAAAGCAATGAAATTGACCATGGCTTCGGGTAAAAAACCCTGCTCTCTATACATAAGTAGTGATGTTTCGACATATCGCTTAGAAAGCTTACTTCTATCTGCAGATAATATAAGTGGAAGATGAGCATATACTGGAGTTTCAAATCCCAAAGCTTCCTGTATTAAAATTTGTTTAGGTGTATTTGAAATGTGATCTTCGCCACGAATAACATGTGTGATATCCATTGTGGCATCATCTATGGTCACAGCAAAATTATAAAGTGGGCTAAACTTTAATTTGCCATCATCAATTATTTTGGCAATTGCGATATCGCCCACGAGCGACATATCAAATGAAATTTTTCCACGAATCATATCGTGGAACTCAACTTTTTTTTCTAAAACATTAAATCTGACAAGTAACGGCACTTTTTCTTTTGGTGAATAATTAGAAAGTTTGCATTTTCCAGAATATTTTGGCGATTGATTATTTTTTAGCGAAGATTGTCTCTCAAGTTCTAATTCTTCTTTTGTGCAATAACAAAAATATGCCTTTTTCTCTTCTATAAGCTGATTTACATATTTTTCATAAATTGACATTCTTTCGCTCTGTCGATATGGACCGTATTCCTTCGTTATCGTTTTAGTTGATTTGTCGTCATATGCGACCGGACCTTCATCCCAATTAATGCCAAGCCAACGCATTCCATCTAAAATATCAATTTCAAACTTGGGATCTGATCTTTCAATATCTGTATCTTCAATTCTAAGCACAAAAATACCATTCTTGTGTTTGGCAAATAACCAGTTAAAAAGCGCTGTTCGTGCTGTTCCGAGATGAAATAATCCAGTTGGAGAGGGCGCTATACGAACTCTAACTTGTTTGTTTAGATTTTTAGCATTCATTAAATTAAGTGGTTAGTTTTCTACGATTTTAAAAATCTCATGTGCAATGATGCTTGCCGCGTCAACCCTAGAGAAAATACCTGCAGCTTCAATCATTTTTAATTGTGTAGGTTTATCGTTTAATATTTTAATAACCTGATTTCTAAATAAAGTTGTGAGAAGATTTTCCTGCTCCATTACAATTGCTGCACCAGTTTCAGCATACTCATAAGCATTAGCCTTTTGATCTTTCCCCTCCGGGAGTGGTATTAATATTGCTGGTTTTTGAAACGCCGCAATTTCAAATATTGTTCCTGCGCCTGCCCTAGAAATTATTAAATCAGATGCGGCATAAGCCTTTTTCATCAAATCAGGGTCTTCAAAATATGGGATAATTTTATATCTAGACCTCTCCTCTTCGGTAAAATTTTTAAGTAAGAAATTTGATTTTTCTTGCGCTTCACTAAAATTTGCTTGACCGACTTGATGTAAAATTTGAAATTGGGAGATTAAAAAATCGAGATTGGCAAAAATAAAATCATTAATTCTAGTAGACCCCTGCGAGCCACCAAGAACCATTATAAGAGGGATACCTAAGCTAAACCCTAGTTTATCTTTTGCAATTTTTTTATCTGGAATATTTTCAATTAATTCTTTTCTTATTGGACTACCCACAAGCGCAATATTCTTGCCATTAAAATATTTGGATGCTCCTTGAAAAGCTATTGCAATTCGAACGGCCAGTCTTCCAGAAATAGTATTCGTACGCCCTGGAACAGAATTTGGCTCAAGTAAAACAATTGGAATTCTGTAAAATTTCCCAACCATCACTATGGGTAATGCCCCAGGTCCTCCGGCTGAAAAAATAATATCCGGCATTATGAAGTAAAGCTTCACAAAAGCCTGAAAAAAAGAATAGAATACTTTAAATCCGTCTAGTGCATTTAGAATTGATGAATAGTTTCTATATTTACCCCCAGCAATTTTAAATATTTTTATTTTTTCTTTTTCAATTTCTTTTTTAAATTCACCAAAACTACCAAAATATATTAGTTCTATGCTTTTATTTTCAATAACTGCAATTTCCTTAAGTGAATTGGCAACCGCAAGAAGAGGATAAATATGTCCCCCACTTCCACCTCCGGTTAATAATATTTTAATCATAAATTAAGTATATCGTGAAACATTAGTCATAATTCCTGCCATAACCATAAAAGTAACCAAAGAACTTGAGCCATAACTAATAAATGGTAAAGTTACTCCCGTTAGTGGAATTATTCCAGATAATGCGGCTATGTTGATAAATGTTTGAAAGCCAATTATTGTAGAAAAACCAATTAAGAGTAATTTCCCAAATTCATCTCGTGCATTTTTTGCAATAATTAATCCTCTTAATACTATAGCAAAATAAAATACTACCAAAATGGTTGCTCCAATAAAACCAAGTTCTTCTGCAATAATTACAAATATAGAATCTCCTATTGATTCTGGCAAATATAAATATTTATTCGTGGACTTACCAAATCCAACACCAGTTAAGCCACCAGCTCCAAGTGAAATTAAAGATTGGTTTAAGTGATAACTTTTACCCAATGGATCCGCGTCTGGCGTTAAAAATGAACTAAATCTGTCGCGTCTATTTGGTATAAAAATTACCAATATAGTAATTGCAATTATAGCTAAAAAAAACGATAAAACAATATATGCGTATCTTGCTCCACTCATAAAGTACATAGTAAGTCCAGAAAATAATACAATTACAACTGTACTTATTGCGGGCTCTGCAAGAAGCAACCCAGCCACAACTCCCATTATTAATAAAAAGGGCAAAAAACCACTACTAAATTTTTTTACACGACTATCTTTTTTTGGATTACTAAGCCATGCGGCCAAATAAATAACTATTATTACTTTTAAGAATTCAGATGGCTGAAAAATTATCGGACCAATATCTAACCATCTTTTAGAACCTCCTTCTTTAACTCCTAAAGGACCCACTAGAACGAGTATAAGCGCCAAAATATTTATAAAAAGTAAAACAAGCGCAACTCTTTTGTAATTTTTATAATATAAAAAATAGCCAATTATAAATCCTAAGGTACCAAGACCCAGGCCCATTGCAATCTGTCTCTCGACAAAAAAATAAGCATTGTTAAATTGAATTTTTCCAATATCAGACGATGCCGATGCAAGAGCAAGTAGACCAAATATTATAAGTGAGAAAAAACCAGCCATCATAAAGTAGTCGGGTCGATGACTGTGTTTATTTGTAAGTAATAATTTCATTTAACGATTTAATCAGTAACAAATCAATAATCTATTATATGTAAACATTAATTTAATGATACTTCCTTAGTAATTTGTCCTTTTTAAAATCTCACCGGATCTCTCTTTTTTTAAAATATTATTTTCTACAACAACCTCACCATTCATAAGCACATAGTCAATTTTAGTACCGTTCGACATATCATGATTAAAAATAGTTATATCTGCTTTCATTCCTTCTTTTAATAATCCCCTATTTTTAAGTCCAAAAAGAATTGCGGGTGTAGCTGATATTTTCTGAACGGCAGCCTCTATGCTTAATAAATTTTCTCGTAAAACAATATCTAAAAATTTTGTAAATGTAGAAGTTGATCTATCGTTTTTAAATGACCCAGGCTCTGAACTTTCGGCATTTGAACTGATAAGCGCTCTTTCGTGCGCAAGACTTTTTTTAGTAAGTTCAATATCAACATTTCTACAAAAAACAGTACACTGGAGTTGTGTAATATCCATTAATTGCAATAAACCTTCTTTTATATCTATGTTTCTTTTCTTTGAAAATTCTTTTAAAGTTTTTCCAACTAAATATTCTAATCTTGGTGCTGATGCAATTATTATGTCATCGCCATCTCCTTCTAAGTGAAAATCTTTTAAAATTTTTAGACGTTTAGATTTTTCTTTAATATTTTTTAACATAATCTCGATTCCACCATTTTGAACCCACTTAGGTAACAAAGAATAAATGGGCACATGGCTCATTTCAAACGGATAGAGGTCGAAATATATCTGCAAGTCGGCCGCGCTCTGACTTAACATTAAAAGTGCTTTGCTATATTCAGCTTCAAATCCTTTTATTGGTCGCAAGTGATTAATTAAGGTTTTTACTTTTGTTTCTTTGCCAATTTCAACTGTTTCTTGAATCGAACTTATAAGACCAGTTGTTTCACTTCTTAAGTGAGTAGCATAAAGCCCGCCCTTTCTTGCAACAATAGAAATAAGTCGCACCAATTCATGATGGGATGTGTTGTGCGCATGAACATAACTAAGTCCAGTTGAAAAACCAAACGCACACTCATCCAATGATTTTAAAAGTATCTTTTCAAAAACAGCAAGTTCGTTATTTGTAAGTTCTCTAAGACTTTCTCCAACCAATGCTCTTCTCACAGTGCTATGACCCAAAAGAGTACCGAAATTAACTCCCAATCCCCTTTTTTTTAAAGTCCTTAAAAAATCATCGACTGTTTTCCAGTCAACATTTATTTTTGATAAATCATTAGCCCATTTTCTTATTGATAACAGCTCGCAATATAAAAGTGGAGCAAGTGACGACCCACATAATCCACCGAATGTTGTTGTAACTCCTTGAAATAAAAAATCCTGCTGTTTTGAATTCGTAATAAGTGTTAAATAATGGTCAGATGATGAATTTACATCAATAAAACCAGGACTCACATAACTTCCTGCCGCATTTATCTGAGTTTCGGCAGACTGTCTTCCTAAATTACCAATGGCAGATATTACCCCATTTCTAATGTAAATATCGCCCTTAAATGGCGCCCTAAGACTACCATCAACTATTATGCCATTCTTAATTAATGTGGTCATACAACATAAGTATACCACAAATTAAGATAATTAATTGTGTTTAAATAACAAAATGAAGGAAAATCAAAGCTTAATTAACCTATTCCAAGCGTTAGTCGTGACAAAAAGAAAAGAACCACTCCAAGACCACTAAAAACAGCAGATATAATCCAAAATCTCATAGTAATTTTACTTTCATGCCAGCCTAGAGCTTCAAAATGGTGATGTATAGGAGTAGAGTGAAATAATTTTTTACCAAATACTTTTTTGCTGAACATTTGTACCAAAACGGATACTGATTCTATAACCAAAATTATTCCAAAAAGTGGAAGTAATAATTCTGTATGAGTTAAAATTGATACAACACCAAGGGTTATTCCTATGGACATTGATCCTGTATCCCCCATAAAAAATCTAGCCGGATATATGTTAAACCATAAAAACGCAAGCAAAGAACCAATTACTACGGCTAAAAAAGCTGCTAAGTCATATCTACCCAGTGCGAAAGCTACAACAGCAAATGAACTAAAAGCAAAAAGAGAAACGCCACCCAACAAACCGTCTAAACCATCCGTTTCATTAGCTGAAAAAGCGCTTGCAATAATTACAAAAATTGAAAATGGAATAAACCACCAACCCATAAAATATCTACTGTCGATAAACGGAATGGATATCCAGTTAAAATCTAACTTGTAATAAAACCACCAAGTACCAATTGCGGCAATGAGCGCATAAAGAAAAATTTTATGATAAAGAGACAATCCTCCACCCTTGGGGCCAATTTTTAAAATTCCAAGCAAATCGTCCAAGAATCCAAGCAGTCCCGCACCAAGCAACGCAGCAATTGGTAAATAAGTTTGCTGCCTATCAATAAAATTTAAATCCGACCAAAACCCGCTTAAGAAAATATGTAACACCCAAAAAAATACAGCAATAATTATGGTTGTGCCCCAAATTATGATTCCACCCATAGTTGGGGTTCCAGCTTTTTTTTCGTGAAATTTATGAAATACTGGTGCAGATTTTGCATCTCTTACTTGTTTTAAAAGTGCATATTTATCCAACATTTTTACGAGAAATGGAGTGAACAAAAGCGCAAAAATAAAAGACACTATTGAAAGTGTGAGAATTCTAAGCGCCTCAAGAAGTGGAATTGAATACATATTATTATACTTACATTATCTATTAAAATCTTTATCAAACCAACTAACCAATTTACTTGTCTCAAGAAAACGATCTTCAGCCCCTAAAATGATAGTTATAATTTTTCTATCTGCTCGTTTAAAAATCGAAATCAAATTGCCTCCAGAATCTGTTATAAAGCCAGTTTTGCCACCCAAAAAATCGGCATCGCCTGCAAAAATATTTATATTTTTTATAATTGCTACTTTATTGGTTTTTAAATCCGTAATAGTTACTTCTGGCATTTTTGAATATTCAAATATTTGTCTTTGTGATTGCCAAATAAACTTAACTAAAATTTTAAGGTCATCTGCGGTGGATTGATTTAAAACAGAAAGTCCAGTAGCTTCATCAAAATATGTATCATTCATTCCAAGTCTACTTGCGCTATCATTCATTAGTTTAACAAATTTTTCTTTACCAAAATATTCTTGAATTGCATAAGCAGCATGATTATTTGAGCTAACCATCATTGCCTTAATTAAGTCTTCTACTAGAAATTCTCTAGGAGAAACAATAAAACCAGACGATCCCTCAATGCTAGAAATATTTGGTCCAATCGTGATGCTTGTGTTTTTTGGCAATTGCTCAAGAACAACAACAGCAGTCATTAATTTTGTAAGTGAAGCGATTGGCCACCTATTATTAATCGAAAGTTGAGCAATATTTACCGATTCTTCTAAATCCCCTATTAAAAACATTGAGGCACTAATACTTGGGCCAGATTTTAAATTTTTAATTGGCACCAACTTCGTTGATGTTGTTGCTATAGGTATTATTTCAGTTTTGTTAATCGCGGCAGCAGATTCTTTAACCTGTACTTTTGGTTCTTGTGGAAGTTCATTTGTGGCAACTAGAGACGCGGTTTTATTTTCTAAATTATTAACAAAAACATCAACCCGAACAGATTTTTCATTTAATGGTGTATAATTTTTCCCCAGTAGTACGAAAACAAATACAACCAGAGCAAATATAATTTTAAGTGATCTTTCGCTCATTGAATTAATTTATTATTCTTCTGCTTCTTCTAAATTTTCATTAGGATTTTTAGCGGATTCTTCAAATATTTCTTGACTCTCTGTATCTTCCGTGATTACTTCATTTGGCGTTATAACATCACCTTGATTTGGAGTAAGTAATGTTTCTAGATTTTTTTCTGCCTTTAACAATAAACCATTATAATTTTCAAAATCTGGAAGACTCTTTATGCTATCTATTCCAAGATGCCTAATTAAATCAAAACTTACATTGTATAAATAAACATTAGATCGCTGTGCATCTGGCTTTCTTTCTATTAAGCCTCTGATTAAGAGATTGCGCACTATATAAGATGAATTAACACCTCTTATATAATCTATGCGCGACCTAGAAATAGGCCCAGCGTAGGCAACGATAGAAAGGGTTTCGAGAGAGGCTGGAGTTATATCTTTTGTAATTTCATCTTTAATAATTTTATCAAGAAGACCTCCAAAGTCAGGATGCGTGACAAGTTGCAAAGAAGAATCATTTTGCACTAATTCTAATCCCCTACCACTTAATATCGTTTTTAGTTCAGTGATTAGTTCTTCTACTTCCTCGGCCTCAACATTAAGCAGTTCTTTAATCTTTTTCTTTGACATTGGCTCACCGTATATAAAAAGTGCTGCCTCAAGTGCTCTTACATTTTTAGTTTTTTCTTCGTGTGTCATTTAAGAAATTATTAAAATTTAATCGTTAGATTCTAAACGAGGTTTCATAATTATATCAGAAAATTGCGACTCTTGCTCAACCTGAAGAAACCTGTCTTTTATTAAGTGCAAAATTGCTAAAAATATTACAATCGCTTCTGCTTTGTTTTTTGCAAAGTCCGAAAATTTTGATTGACCAGTTGTATTATTAAATATTCTAATTAATTCCTCCATTTTACTCTCGAGTGAAATAATTGTGTTTTTGATTGCAACCCTATTAACTTCAGTAAATTTATTAAGGTTATTTAAAAGTTTATGCAAAGCTTCATATAACGCATTCTGATTTATATTTTCTGACGGATAAAAAACATGAACATCGCTAAAATCTAGCAATTCTCTTCCATAAGATACGCGCGAATTTGTCCAAAGCGAAACTACTTGCTTTGAGGCATTTTTAAAATGTTTATAAATCTCAAGGCGTCTTTCAAGGTCATGAATATCTTCTTCTTCTTCTTCAGACAACGGCAAGGTTGGGAGCAAAGCTTTAGATTTTATAAGAACTAATCTTGCCGCAACAACCAAAAAATCTGAAAGTGTCCTAGGATCAATTTGGGTAAGTGATTTTACATAGACTAAAAAATCTGCGGTTACTTCGCTTAAGCTAACTCTGGTTATATCAAGCTTGCGAGACTCTATAAGTTCAAGAAGTTTTTCAATTGGACCTGCGTATGTTTCAGTTTTTATTTGGTAACTATCGGTCAAAAATTTGGGTTTTTATTTAATAGTTTTATCTTTTGATTTTTTATTTTTATATACAACGCTCATAAAATAGCTACCTTTATTTCTTAAATTTTGCATTTTAGATATATTTTTTGCAATCTCAAGTAATTCATCGGGATCCCTATCTTTTGCAAGCTTAATATAAAGTGATTTATGCTGAAAGTCATCTAATAATTCTGCGATTAATAATCCAAGCGATTGATGTTTGGTATATATCCGGCTATCAGCTTTACGCTTGATTAGCTTACTATTATAATCAGAAAAACTACCACCAACAAATTCATTGGCTTTCATTTATAAATTGTACCTCACATAAAAAATCGTGTATAGTAGTAAATATGTCAATTTTGACTATATCAAACAAAAAAGAAGAAGCGAAGCTTAGGCAAAAAACCGTGCCTCTCATTTTTAAAGACCATACTAGAAAGGAAATTCAAGAACTCATAAATAAGATGCGTAAGATAATGATTGAGGCAAACGGCATAGGACTTGCCGCCAACCAAATTGGACTTAATCTCCAAATGTTTGTTGCTCGCGCACCAGATAATGACGGGAAAATGAAATTTTATTCAATTTTTAATCCAATAATTACTAAAACCTCAAAAGAAACTCTTATATTAACTGAAGGATGTTTAAGTGTTCCTGGCTTAATTGGTGATGTAGAAAGAGCTCCCAAAATAATGCTTTCGGGGTTTGATAAATTAGGAAAGCCAATAAAAATTAAGGCTTGGGGGCTACTAGCTCACATATTCCAACATGAAGTTGACCACTTAAATGGAATTGTTTTTATCGACAAAGCAAAGAAAACATACGACGCACTAATGAACAAAGACATAGAAACTAAATAGATCTAATAAAATCTGTGAATCCCGTTAGAAATAGCGGACGCATCTAAAAATTATAACCGATAGAAACTACACCACAAATACAATTAAAGAAATAGCACGCATAACGCCTTTCGCGTCCGCGCGCTGTTTCGAACGGGATGAAATACATTTTTTTAGGAACTCCAACATTTGCAACAATTATTCTCGAGAAATTAATAAATTCTGGCTTCCCGCCAGTGCTTTTAGTTTGCAATCCCGATAAGCCAGTTGGTCGGAATAAAATTATTACTCCCCCACCAATAAAGAGTATTGCAGAAAATAACGATATAAAGGTTTGGCAACCTCAAAAACTAGATCTTAATAGTTGGAATTCAAAACTCAAAGAAATTGGTGATGTAGATGTTGCTATCATTGCTGCATATAGCAAAATAATTTCGAAAGATATTCTTGACACCTTGAATGGTAAATTTATTGGCGTTCATCCTTCGCTTCTTCCAAAACATCGTGGTGCCTCTCCCATTCAGCAAACTATCTTAGACGGAGATGCTGAAACTGGAGTTACGCTGTTTTTTGTTGACGAAAAAGTTGACCACGGAAAAATAATCTCTAACACAAAATATCAAACATCAAGTAACGACACTTACAAATTATTAGAAGATAAGTTGGCAAGAATATCTGGAGAATTGCTTTTGAGTTTACTTCAAAACCCTAATACAGATAAACTAGGGGCTGAAGAACAAAATCACATCAAAGCAACGCTTACCAAAAAATTTAAAACTGAAGATGGATTAGTGGATTTAAAAAAAGATAATTCTGAAATAATTGCAAGGAAAATTAGAGCTCTAAATCCTGAACCGGGCGTATACACGATTCAAAATAACTCACCTCCTGCATTCGCAGGCATGGCACAGTCAGGAAAAAGACTAAAGCTTCTTGAGGTTAAAAAATCTGTCGACGGTTGGGTAATTACAAAAACTCAACTAGAAGGTAAGAAACCAAAAGCAGATAGAATAAATTTGACTAAATAAAATTTTTAGACTACCCTAGCATCAGTTTTTGAAAGGAACGAAAATGGCACCAGTAAAACCTCGTCTTGATTTATTTGGTAAAAATCAATTTATTGATAACGAAACCATAGTTAGTTTCACCTCGTATACTTGGTTTTTTGGTATGATATTTGCAATGATTTTTGCTATGTTTGCGTCTTTTACCATTTGGGGCAGAATATCTAATGGACTCTCTATGCTGTGTGCAATTATTAGCATATCTTCAATAGTAGTTAATGTAGCTACTCAAATTGAAAATAAGATTATGAGAAAACTCTAAAACCGCAATATAAGCGGTTTTTTATTGAGTTCAACTTGTTTCACAAAATATCAAGAGATTATTTTCAATAAAAAGTGCTATTAAAGTTATAGATAAGTAACATCAATATAATAGGAATTAGAAAATAGGCTAAAATTAAACTTGTCCCAAAATAATATAGAAGAGCTGTAACTATCTTATTTCTATTGGATTCAAAAAATAACCACTTAGCAAATTTATCAGACAACCAAATAGATCCAAGAAATAAAATACCTAATACTGAAAGTAATGGAATTGCTGGCAGTACTTGAAAAAAAATATTTTGACTAAGAGCCGAAGTAACATTAAATCCTACTATAATAAAATATATAAGAGCAACGGATTTTTTAATTCGCGAAGATTCAGGAAGGCGCCACTTTGCAAATTGCTTTGTTAATAATGTAATTCCAACAGAAGCCAGTAACACTACTATTGGAAAATAATTTTGTACAAAATTATAAAAGGGGGGACAAATATCAGGCCAGCACGGACCATAACTAGGCTGAATTAAAGCAGCTTCATCTTGCGTAAGTCCAGAATTATTAATCCAATCGAGTACCGGACCATCTTGAATATCGTTTACATATACATGATTATTGGTTCTTGCAACTTCATTAACCAATGCTGACTTACCAGACTTTTCAATTAAATATGCGACAGCACAGGGCACACCAGATGCATCTTTAAAATATGGTATCCTATGCGAAAAATCAGGATTTTTTGGAAATTTCCCCCTTACCCAATAACTATGGAGTCTATCTAGATTTTCTATGCGTCTTTCTTTAAGTTCCAAAGAAAGTTTGCAAACATCTTTATTTCTAAGTTTTATCTCTACTTTTGCTAAATGAAATCGTATTCGCAATGTTTCTGCAAAATTAAAAGTACGAAAGCGCTTTCTTATTAAATTATTTTCTAAAGCTATATCCATAAAAGAATTGTGGCACAATCAAAAATAATTTACATTTTATAGCTTAAACTATAATCTTCCACTATTTTATTTGCAAAATCCCAATCCAAGTTCTTAAAAAAAGAATTTATATAATCTTTTCTGTTCACTCCGTAATCAATAAAGTAGGCATGTTCATAAACATCTAAAACTATAAGTGGTATCGCTCCCCACACAGCACCTATATTATGTGCGTCAGAGCCATAATTATGTAATTTATTATCGCGATAATCATATGCTAATATTGCCCAACCCCTAGCACATAACCCTGTCGCAATCATGTCTTCTTTCCATGAATCAAGCGACCCAAAATCTTTTTCAATCATCTTTACTAACTCCCCTTTCGGAACTCCATCTCCGCCTAAATGA
>CAYHMC010000016.1:0-20722 GCA_964357615.1 uncultured Candidatus Saccharibacteria bacterium | reverse complement strand
TGATAATCTTGGTGCATAATAAAAAACTGGCTGCCATTTGTGTTTGGGCCGGCATTTGCCATAGCTACAGCGCCACGAATATATCCACTTTTAAACGATGCTGTCTCAGGATTAAGTTCGTCCTCAAAATTATAGCCTGGGCCCCCAGCGCCTGTACCATTCGGGTCACCACCTTGAATCATAAATCCTTTTATAACTCTATGAAAAATAACCCCATCATAGAACTTTTTATTTGCAAGATATATAAAATTAGATGAAGCAATTGAAGCGTCAGCTAAAAGCTCAAAAACTATTTCGCCCTTATTGGTCGTAATCTTTACCTTTTTACCCTCAATTTGATTTTTTTCTAGAAGCGGAAAAGCTAGTTGCATTTTTTGACCCTGCACTGTTGATTCCTTAGGATTTAAGTTTAATAGATCAGGGGTAGAAGATGCAACACTCACTGGTGAGGGAATGACTGTATTGGTACTGTTTTTTTGCTTGGAAGAAAAAATAAATACAGCCAAAATAATAACTATTAGTGCACCAATTGCCCAAAATAAATTTTTCATATAATACTATGCTATTTTAGCCAAAAAAGTAACAGACATGCCAAAATGACTTATTTTTTTTAATATTATTTTAAACCCAGCTTCTTTTATTATATTTTCTAAAATATGCGTATTAAATTCGTGCAAATGTGCATTCTTCCAAACTTTACCTTTTGTTTTAATCCAACAGTACCAAACAAATCTAAATAATTGGCTTCCTGTGTCCATAGAAATAATCGATCTACCGTCTTTTTTCAAAACTCGTTTTATTTCTAATAAAACTTTTTTTGGGTCTATTACATGTTCCAGTGTTTCCGTACAAATAACTATATCAAAGAAATTATTTTTAAAAGGTAAATCATGAGCATCACAAGAAAAAAATTTAATATTTGTATATTTACTCTTTGCAAAACCTATAACCTCACTATAACTATCAATACCATAAACATTACTTTTTGGAAAATATTGTGCCACTTCATTTGCAAGTAAACCACTTGAACATCCAACATCTAAAATCCTAAATGTCTTACTAGAATTTTGTTTAGGTAATAGACTTTTAACAATAATAATCTTTTTCTCGTGCCAAAGTTTTTGTAGGAAATTTCCATGTATACCTTTATCGTAGTAATCAACAGGAACTTGACTCCAAATCTTTCTTAATTTTTTATCAGAATATTTTCTTGGCACTATTAACATCAAAAAATTCTAGCAAAATAATAATTTGCATACAAGAACCTAAATTAATAATCTATATTGGTATCTTCAGAGTAATCATGGATATACAGTGTCCGATGGATGGAATATGTTTGAAATCAAAAATGACACCTAAAAATACTTGACACAAACATAGATTCAAATATTAAATTAATTGTAGTTTCTACATTAAGCGGTGATACAAGAGTAAGGACTTATCGATATCTTCGAGAAACTTATGGAAAAATTCCTCTTGATGTAGAACATTATTCACAGTCAAACATTTTATATACTATTTCACTAGATGAAGAAGAAATCATAAAAAGCTATACTGTTTAGGAGGTGTCCAGCCTTAAACCGTTTAGTATTTTAAAACTTGCCAAATTACAAAACGGTTTTAAAGTCTATAAACTAACAAGAGATGAATAAAATTGCAATTATTATTCTAAACTACAATGGTCTCAAAAACACCATTGAATGTATTAATTCGGTTAACAAACTAAAAATGACTAATTGTAAACTAGAAATAATTGTTATAGATAATAATTCCCGCGATAATTCAAAAGAAATACTCCAAAAAATAAAAGGAATAATATTTATTAAAAGCAATAATAACTTAGGTTATGCTGGCGGTAACAATCTCGGAATAAAACTTGCTCTGAAAAAGGAGTGTCAATATATATTAATTATAAACAATGACACGCTAGTCGATCAAAATTTACTAGTTGATTTACTAAAATCTTCAAAAGACTCAGCTATTATTGCTCCAAAAATATATTTTGCACCTGGTAACGAATTTCACAAAGATAGATATATGAAAGAAGATTTAGGAAAAGTTATATGGTTTGCAGGAGGGAAAATAGATTGGAACAATATAATGGGTATCCACATTGGCGTTGACGAAGTAGATACTGGTCAATTTAGCAAAAAGAGAGAGATTGATTTTGCAACTGGAGCTTGCATGTTTATATCAAGAAAAGTATTTGAAAAAATTGGCCTGCTAGATGAAAAATATTTTCTATATTTAGAAGATATGGATTTTTGTTATCGTGCCAAAAAAGCTGGATTTAAAATACTGTTTGAACCCAAGGCAGTTATATGGCATAAAAATGCTCAAAGTGCCGGAGGTTCTGGATCAAATCTTCAAGATTATTATATAACTCGCAATCGTTTACTTTTTGCATTTAAGTTTGCCAAACTTAAAACAAAACTTGCGGTTCTAAAACAAGCGATTTTACAAATAAAAAATACAACTAAACGTCAAGCGCTTTTGGATTTTTTAACAAAGAAATTTTATTGTGGGAATACCTAATTTATGGATATATCAGCATTAATTTTGGCAAAAAACGAAGAAAATATGATAGGGGATTGTATAAAACAACTTGATTTTGTAAAAGAAATAATCATTCTTGATCAAAATTCTAGAGACAAGACCATAGAAATAGCCAATAAATACAATGTCGAGATTTTAAACTCAAGTGAAGAAAACTTTTCCAAAAATCGCAATCTTTTACTAAGTCGTGCAAAAAGCAAATGGATTCTTTATATAGATTGTGATGAAAGATTAAGCAAAGATAATATAGATGAAATAAAAACAGTTTTATCAAATATTACTTACAGTGCCTATTATTTTCCTCGCAAAAATATAATTTTAGGAAAATGGTTAAAACATGGTGGCTGGTGGCCTGATTATGTCCCCAAACTCTTTTTAAAGAAAAAACTAATAAAATGGCAAGGCAAAGTCCACGAAAGTCCTATTGTTGAAGGAAAATACGGCTATATGAAAGAACCATTAACTCATTACACGGCCAGAAGTATAGGATCTATGCTGGAAAAAACCATTAAATGGGCTAAAATCGAAGCGCAACTTTCTTATGAAGCAAATCAACCAAACGTTAATATTATAAAAATAGTAAAAGCAGTTATATTAGAATTTTCAAAACGATATTTTGTTAAATTAGGTATTTTAGACGGTACGATAGGATTAATTGAGGCTATTTTTCAATCCTTACATAAGGCTGCAATCTTGACATATTTATGGGAATTTCAAAACAAAAAATGAATAAATATCTACTTCCATATGATATTTTTGAAAGACATAATAAAATTGCAAGCTATATTAAATCTCACGACACAGTTGCTGATATCGGCGGAGAGCTAAACCACCTTTCACAATTTTGTAAACCACAAAAAATTATTGTAGCTAATCTCAATACTGGAGATGTTTTAATATCTAAGAATAAACTTCCTTTTAAAAATAATTCCTTCGATATTGTCTGTTCAATAGATGTTTTAGAACATGTACCTAAAAACAAAAGACAAGATTTCATAAATAAACTAATCGATATTGCTAAAAAAAAGGTATTATTATCATTTCCAATTGGTACTCCAAAACACAACATTTATGAAAAAAATATCGAAAAATGGTTGAATAAAAAAGGTGAAAATGTTACGTACCTTAAAGAACATATTCTCTATGGTCTTCCAGAAATTGAGGAGATTAAAAAGTTAACTAACAATTATAACACTATAATCAGTTTTTCTGGTAACATCAAAATTAATGAAATGCTTTTCAAAGTATTTATGTTTGATCCAAAAATAAAAATTCTTAGGAAAACAATATATTTTCTAAAACTATTTTTTAATATCCTTACCAACAACATTTTTTACCTACTTCTTATCAACCGGCAATTTTCGCAAAACATAAATAGGGTATATGTTGAAATTACCAAAAATATATGAAAATCGGCTTCTTTAGTCCATATTTAGATACATTTGGAGGTGGAGAAAGATACATTTTAACTTTAGCATCATACTTATCAAAAAAACACAATGTCGAAATATTTTGGGACGATCCTTCTATAAAAGCATCATTGTCAAGATTTTTAAAAATAGATTTAGGCAGTACTACATTTAAAAAGAACATTTTTCAACAAGACTCTATAAAGAAAGCTTTAACAACTAGAGGTTATGATCTAATATTTATTCTTTCAGACGGTAGTGTTCCATTTAGTCTGGCAAAAAGGAACATCTTGCACTTTCAAGTACCGTTTCATTTCCCAAAACCAACAATTAGTACAAAAAGTAAACTTAAATGTTATCAACATATTGTCGCAAACTCATATTTTACAAAGAAATTTATAGACGAAAGTTTTAACGTTGATTCAAAAGTCATTTATCCGCCTGTTGATACCAGATCAATTAATATAGGGCAAAAAGAGAACATTATATTATCTGTCGGAAGATTTAGCCCTAACCAGCTTCATCCAAAAAAACAGGAAATCTTAATAGAGGTGTTTAAAGAACTTTATAAAAAAGCATCCTCTTGGAAACTATATTTGGTAGGCCAAGCCAAAAAAGAAGACCAAAAATATATAAGACACCTTAGAATAATAGCCAGGGGACACGCAATCAAAATTATCGATAATTTACCGATAGATAATTTGAGAAATCTTTATTCAAAAGCAGCAATTTATTGGCATGCAACCGGTTTCGGGGAAGACGAAAACAAAAATCCAGAAAAAATGGAACACTTTGGTATCTCAACTGTTGAAGCTATGGCAGCAGGAGCCGTCCCTATAGTTATCAATAAGGGTGGACAAAAGGAAATTATAGAAGATAACAAAAACGGTTTGTTGTTTAGTACAAAAACAGAACTATTAGATAAAACTCTGGAAATAATTGTAAATGCCGAGAGAAGGAAGAAACTTTCCCAAAATGCAGTTAATAGTAGTAAAAAATTTAGCAAGGAAAATTTCTTTAAAGAATATGAAAAAATTATTTACTAAATATCAAGCAAAATTCCTAATCGCTCCCTTTATAGTTTTAGTCTTTTTTCTTCCAAATATATTAATGTCAAAAATACCAATTCCAGCAGATTCGCTATTGGGACTATATCACCCGTGGCGGGATAATTCTTATCAAAACTATAATCCGAATAAATTTCCAGTAAAAAATCCATTAATAACAGATCCTGTGCTTCAAACACTGCCTTGGAAAATGATAACCATCAAAAACTTAAAAAATCTAAATTTACCACTTTGGAATCCATATAGTTTTTCAGGACAACCCTTGCTTGGAAATATCCAGTCTACTCCTTTTCAAATTATCAATATATTTTATTTATTTATTAATTATAAGACAGCTTGGGCTATTCAAATAATTCTCCCTCCCATATTAACCAGTGTTTTTATGTATATTTTTCTAAAAAACAAGGGATTATCGTACATTGCGTCGACATTTGGAGCAATTGTTTTGCCTTTTTCAGGTTTTTTTACTGCCTGGTTAACATGGGGTACAGTGATAACAACCGCAATGTGGCTACCACTATTACTTTTTACAATTGACAAACTTTCAAAAAAAATTACCCCTTTTTATTATTTAATTTTAACTTTTGTTCTTTTTCAAACTTTTGTTTCTGGACACACCCAAACTGCAATTTATGTATTATTCACAACAATCATATACTTAATATTTTTAATTATAAAAAATAAAAATACAAAACTGGCTGTTTTTACCTTCTCAAGCATAATACTCGCTATTTTTTTAGCCGCTCCTCAAATACTGCCATCTATAGAATTTTCATCTCTATCAAATAGACAGTTAGATCAAAGCTATTGGTCTGGCAGGCAAGACTGGTTTTTACCCATAAAACATTTGATCCAACTAATAGCACCAGATTTTTTTGGAAATCCAACAACCAACAATTATTGGGGTGTTTGGAATTACGCAGAATTTGTAAGTTTTATCGGTCTGATACCTTTGTATTTTGCTTCCATTGCAATAATAAAAACTAATAAAAATACAATCTTTTTTTTAGCATTAGCAATAGTTTCATTAATATTAGCGCTAGAAAATCCCATATCAAAACTTCCATATAATTACTTGGTTCCAATCATTTCTTCCTTGCAACCTTCTAGAATAATATTTCTTTTTGTTTTTTCACTATCGGCTTTGTCAGCCTATGGATTAGATTATTTTATTAAGCAAAAGGTAAATAAAGAACATATAATCATTGCGATATCACTAATTTTTACAATACTCTTGTTGATATCAATGTCTATATTTGGAAGCAAATATTTTATACAAGACCAATCTTTTAATGCAATGCAAACTGCATTAAGAAATTTATTTATACCTTTTATCTACTCCATCCTAATATTTTTGATAGTTATTTTAAAAAAAGTCGGTATTTCACAAAAAAAAATCATTATTATTGTATTCTCATTAACACTGATCGAACTTTTTAGATTTTCATATAAATTCACACCTTTTATTAATGCCTCATTAATATACCCGCCAACAAAAATAACAAATTACCTGCAGACTCAACCCAAACCATTTAGAGTGGCAACGACAGATAGGCGAATTGCCAGCCCTAATAGCTTAACTGCTTACAATATCGAATCTGTTTCCGGATATGATCCACTTTATTTAAAAAATTATGCGACTTTTATAAACAGCTGGCAAAATAATAAAGCAGAAAATCCGTCTTCTTTTAATCGTATTGTCACACCAGAAACGTTTCAAAATCCGCTAACAGACTTATTAAATGTGAAATACATCTTAACTTTTGACGAAATTCAAAATGAAAATTACCAAAAAATATTCGAAGAGGGCATAACGAAACTATATATAAATAAAAAAGTTATACCCAGAGTATTTTTTCCGCAGGAAATATTAAAGGTTGAAAATGAGAAAATATTGTTGGAAAATTTAACTAGAAAAGATGCTGATTTTAACAAAACGGCATACTCTCTGCATTTAGAATCGAAAAATAATAATCTTATTGCATCTGCTCAAATCTTAAGTTATTCAGACCAGAGTTTACAGATCAAAACTAGTACAAATCAGTCTGCAACAATTGTTATTTCTAATATAAATTATCCTGGTTGGAAGGCTTTTATAGACAAAAAAGAAGCAGATATTAAAAAGATTAATTATATATTCCAATCTGTAAATGTTCCAGACGGTATTCACTTTCTTGAATTAAAATATCAACCATCCTCATTTTACAATGGTCTTTATCTTTCAGCCTTAGGATTGTTTATAACGATTATAGTATCTTTATATATATGGCACAAAAAGTATCAATAGTTATACCCAATTACAATGGGCAAGAATTACTTGTTAAGAATCTCCCAAATGTAATAAAATATTCAACCGATAATGAAATTATCGTAGTTGACGATGCTTCGACTGATAACTCAGTAAAAATTCTTCACAAAAAATTCAAAAAAGTTAAAGTAATAAGACTTAAGAATAATGTCGGTTTTTCAAGAGCTGTTAATATTGGTATAAATAGCGCAAGACATGGTTTCGTTGTTCTTTTGAACTCAGATGTTTCTCCCAGGGAAAATTATTTAAAAATTGCACTTAATCATTTTAAAAGAGATAAAAGTAAACAATTATTTGCTGTTGGTTTTTTGGATTATAGTCATGAAAATCAAAAAATCATTTTAAAAGGTAGGGGACAAGCATATTTTAAAAGAGGATTTATTCTCCATTCAGCAGCAAAAATAGAAAGAGGAGAAACTTTTTGGGTATCAGGTGGATCCGGTCTTTTTGATAAAAAAAAGATACTGGAATTAGGAGGGTTTGATAAAATATTTGCCCCATTTTATTGGGAAGATATAGATCTTTGTTTTCGTGCTTCAAGATTGGGTTACAATTGTATTTTTGAACCGTTAAGTATAGTAGATCATTATCACGATCTAGGTGCAATAAAAAAGCAAAAATCAGAATTATTTATTAAAACTGTGGCATATAAAAATCAGTTTCTTTTCTTTTGGAAAAATATTTCAGACACTTACATGATAATATTACATATCGTTTGGTTACCAATTAATATTTTAATTGCATTAGCAAAATTTGATTTAGCTTTTGTGGGTGGTTTTTTTTGGGCATGTGTAAAAATACCAAATCTTATTATATCTAGTTTTTTGCAAAAGCAAAAATATTTAATCACAGAAAAAAACATTTTAAAAAAGTATGAAAAACAATAATATTCTATGGGATCCTAAAAAAAACCCTAAAATAGTAGTTGTGATGCCTGCGTACAATGCAGAGAAAACAGTCACAAAAACCTTCAATGACCTGCCAAAAGACTTAATCGAAGAAATAATTTTGGTAGATGATGCATCTAGCGATAGCACAGTTGAAAAAGCAAAAAAACTCGGAATCACTGTTTACAAACACAATAAAAACAAAGGATACGGTGGAAACCAAAAAACTTGTTATATGGAAGCATTAAAGAGAAATCCAGACGTGATAGTTATGGTTCATCCAGACTATCAATATGATGCAAGGTTGGTTGGTGTTTTATGTGAGGCAATCATCAACGGTAGGGCAGATATTATGCTAGGGTCTAGAATACAAACCCGCCACCAAGTGCTTTTAGGTGGTATGCCGATTTGGAAATACTTCGCTAATCGTTTTTTAACTTTAATAGAAAATCTTGCGATGGGTTTAAATTTATCTGAATATCATACAGGTTTTCGTGCTTATAGTGCGAACGTACTTAAAACAATTCCTTTCGAAAAGTTTTCAGACGATTTTGTTTTTGATCAGCAAATATTAATATCTGCACTATCATACAAATATAATATTTCAGAAATACCTGTACCTTGTAAATATTTTCCGGAAGCCTCGTCAATTAATTTTATAAGGTCTGCAAAATATGGAATATTAACTCTTTTTTGTGTTTTACTTTATTTGCTTCAACAAACAAGGATATATGAAAGTAAAATTTTTAACAAAAACAAATAATGGATTACTACCAAAAACCAAAAGAAAAACTAATATTTGACATAGAAACTCTTCCCGCTGATGAAAAATTCAAAGATATTTCTATTGAACTTGCTTTCCAAAAAGAAAAAGCGAAAGGTGTAAGAGCCAAGAAAACAAAAAGATACCTTGATCAACTATATCGACAAACTGCCATTTCTGGGGATTTTGGCAGTATATTTTGCATTGGTTATGCTCTCAATGACCAAAAAATAGAGATTATCAAAGGAGAGGAAATTAAAATACTAACCACCTGGTGGCAGGTAGCCGAAAAGGCAGACATATTTATTGGTCACAATATTATGGATTTTGACTTACGGTTTATTTTTAAAAGATCTATAGTAAACAACATTAAACCTAATGCCAAACACTTGAATCTTTCTTTTGCCAGATATAAAAATTTTCCAATTTACGACACTATGAGAGAATGGGAAAAATGGAGTAACAGTTTTATTAAACTGGATACTTTAGCAAAAGCGCTAGGGCTGCAATCTTCAAAAGAAGGTGGAATAGACGGTTCTCAGGTTTATGATTTTTATCTCAACAAAAAATTCGATGAAATATACGAGTATTGCAAACGTGATGTCGAGCTTACCAGAAATGTTTACAAAAGAATGATATTTGATACAAGCCCCTAGGTAATCTTATGCTAGAATTTAAATCGATGTGAAAATCTTTTACAATTCTACTTTCTTAGCGCTATTAATTATAATAACCCTTTCTCTTTTTGCGCTAAAAGACCTATTGAAACCGGGCTTTTATACAAGCCATGACGGTGAAACTCACACTGCCAGGATTGCACAATACTATGTGGCCCTACAGGACGGTCAAATCCCTCCAAGATTTGCTGGAAGTTTTTATAACGGATTAGGTAGCCCAATATTCGTTTACATTTATCCTCTACCTTATATTCTAGGTTCAGTATTACATTTTTCAGGATTTTCGTTTGTTAATTCTTTTAAAATGATTATGGCTTTAGGGTTTATATTTTCTGGAGTTTTTTCATATTTATGGCTGAAAGAATTGTATAAAGATCAAAAAGCAGCTTTAGTAGGCGCATTATTTTACGAATGGTCACCATATAGGCTCCAATTAATATATGTCAGAGGTTCAATTTCTGAACATTTAGCATACACTTTCCTACCTTTAGCTCTCTTTTCAATAACACGTTTAATAAACCACTACTCTCTAAAAAGGCTTACAAGTGCTTCATTATTTATAGCACTTATCCTCCTTTCACAAAATCTTGTTGCGCTACTTTCTATACCAGTAATTATTTTCTATTCTATATTATTTAGTCTTAATAAAAAAAGTATTAAACCAACTTTTTTAACACTGATTTCAATAACCTGGGGTTTAGTTATTTCTGCATTTACTTACATACCCGCTATTTTTGAAAGAAATTTAATTAGATTCGATGAAGCTTTTAACCTTGTTTATAATTCTCATTTTATAACTTTAATGCAAATTATTAGGTCTCCATGGGGGTATGGATTTGATTTACCGGGTACCGTAAATGACATGATGTCTTTTCAGATGGGACTAGCACACCTATTAATTCTTTCTTTAACAATTATATTATTAATATATTTATTCATAAAAAAAGGGTGGAAAATATTTTTATATAGTGAGGAATTTTCTAAAAATAATCTTGTAATAATTCTCGTTTTATTTGCTTTATCAGTCGCTATTTTTTTAACTATCGAAACAAATATTACGAAATTTGTTTGGAAAAATATAACATTGCTACATCTCATAGATATTCCTTGGAGATTACTAGGAGTAATGCCAATTTTTGTTGCAATAATAGCTGCATTTTTTATGAAACAAACTAAATTCGGATTAATTTTTATATTCTTGATTTTCGCTTTAATTTTTGCAAACAGAAACCATATAAGGATTAATAAATCTGTATATTTTACCGATGAGCATTTTTTAACCTATACAGGTACAGCAACTCAGTTTTCGGAGTTTTCACCAACAAGCCGAAATTCTACTTCAATTCCATATTTTATAAATAAAGAATTTGCGGTAAATACAGCTTCAGGTTGGGTTGTATATACAAATATAAATTCAAATTCGAGAAAAATCACCTTTAAGGCAGATGTCATTTCAGATGAAGCACAGATAAGAATAAATAAGTTTTTTTTCCCAAAGATAATAATCTTACAAGATAATCAAAAATTATTAGAAGGTAAAGATTTTCGAAGTCATTCAGAAAAAAGTATTAGATTAGATTCTACAAAAGACACCAACGGTTTTATTTACGTCACACTCAATAAAGGAAATCATTATTTAGAAATGAAATATGATGACACATATATTCGAAAAGTTGCAAACACCTTAAGCTTGTTTGCCTTATGTCTTGCACTTATAATTGTTTTTACAAAAAACAGGCGATGAAATTTAAAACTGTCTTTCTAATCTTTATTCTTGCTTTTATACTAAGGTTTTATCATTTAGGTAGTAATCCGCCAGGATTAGATTGGGACGAAACAGCTCATGGCTTTAATGCTTATTCCATTCTTAAAACCGGCCGTGATGAATATGGTTATAAATTGCCACTATTTTTTAGATCATTTGATGATTACAAACCGCCTTTATATACGTATTTAGTAGTTCCATCCATTATGATGTTTGGCTTAACAGACTTTGCTGTTAGATTCCCTTCAGCATTATTAGGCTCATTTGCTGTAGTTTTTACATATCTAATGGTATACGAACTATTTAGAAAAAAAGAAATAGCACTTCTTGCCTCCTTTTTTTTAGCCGTTTCACCATGGCATCTGCAATTTTCAAGAGTTGCTTTTGAAACTAACAGCGCAATTTTTTGGTCGGTGTTAGGCACGTGGGCATTTCTAAAAGCAATAAAATCTAAAGGCATTATAATTACTGCGTGGACAATATTAGCCTCAATAGCTTTTGGTTTAAACCTTTTTGTTTATCATAATGCTCGGGTGTTCGTACCTTTTTATTCTGTTATTTTATTAATCTTATTTAGAAAATTTCTTATTAAATGGTGGAAACTTTTAGTGATACCAGCTCTGATAGCTCTTATTTTTTCTATAATATTAATTCCAATAATTACTTCAATTTCCGGACAACTTCGATTCAAAGGAACTGCAATATTTTCTGATGTTTTCCCTATATATAAAAACTCTACGGTATTGCAAGAAGATGCAGACTCAAATCAATACTTTTTGGCAAAAATTATCCATAATAGACGTTTTGTTTATATACCAATATTAATTCAAAACTATTTATCACATTCAAATCCAATTTTTTTATTCTTCAATGCAGATATGGACAGACATCATGCACCCCTAATCGGCCTTCTTTATCTTTTGGATTTACCGTTTATCTTGGCAGGAATTTATTTATTAATAAAAAAAGATTTTATCACAAAATCCAAAATAATTGTCCTGAGTTGGTTTTTACTTGCACCTGTTGCAGCTTCAGTCACAAAGGGTGTCCCGCATTCTTTAAGAACAGAAATTTATCTTCCAACATTTCAAATATTTATTGCAATAGGTTTATATTACTTGTTATACAAAAGCCCCAAGCGTATTTTATTCTTATCTATCTACACAGTCTTATTCTTAACAAGTCTTACTTTTTATCTGCATCAATATTACATTCATATGCCGCAAGAGTATTCAGAATCTTGGCTATTTGGCCGTAAAGAAGCAGTACTTTACACTGAATCTCTAAAACAATATTATGATAGGATAATTGTATCTACAAGTCTTGAACAACCCCATGAATTTTGGCTTTTTTATTCAAAATATGATCCAAAAAAATACCTAAAGGAAGGTGGAACTGTTTCTGGCGGGTTCCAGGAAGACAAAAATAAATTCGACAAGTATCTTTTTAAGCCCATCAATTATCAAGAACAATCAAAACAAGCAAAAACACTTTTTGTTGGAAACCCACAAGATTATGAACAGGGTAGAAAAATATTAAAAAAGATTAACTATTTAAACAATGAGCCTGCAATATATATATGGGACAATAATTAATATTAATTCTTACTAATCGTGACATTCTCTAAGAGAAATCTATGAAAAAATTTATTCTATTACTTATTATTCTCCTTGCCATAGTTCTGCGTTTTTATAAATTAGGAGCAAATCCACCATCTCTATATTGGGACGAGGTATCGCTTGGTTACAATGCCTATTCAATCCTAAAAACTGCCCACGACGAGCACGGTGTTTTTATGCCGCTTACGAATTTTGGTGCCTTTGGTGATTACAAACCTCCAGGATATATTTACGCAACAGTTCCGAGTATCTATATATTTGGTCTCAACGAATTTGCAGTCCGCTTCCCATCTGCATTGTTTGGGGTTTTTACCGTGATCCTGACCTATTTTTTAGCAAAGAAGATTTTTGAAAACGAAGCAGTTGCGCAAATAGCCAGCCTTTTTCTGGCAATTTCTCCATGGCACCTGCAGTTTTCCAGAGCCGCATTTGAATCAAACATGGCTATTTTCTTTTCAGTATTGGGAATATATTTATTCATAAAATTTGCAAAAAATAATCCAAATTATCTTCTTTTATCAGGTGTTAGTTTTATCGTAGCTATGTACACTTTCACAGGCCAAAGACTTTTTGTGCCCTTTATTGTCATTGTTTTGGTTATTAATTTTAGAAAACAACTAATAAAAAATTATAAGATTGCATTATTATCAGCTTTAGTTTCAATTATATTATTTTGGCCGCTTTTTCAATTTGTGACATTCACGATAGAAGGAAAGTTGCGTTTTAATGAAGTCACAATTTTTAAAAATTTAGAGCCTATCAATAAATCCATTGATTATCGCCAAATCGATAATTTTTCTAAAGTTGCAAATGTTATTCACAATCGGCGTTTCTTTTTTACCCGAGATTATCTAATTAACTATTTTGATGCATTTAATCCATCCTTTCTTTTTTCAAAAGGAGACGGTAATCCAAGATTGTCAATTCAGACCGTTGGCGAGCTTTATTATTTTGATCTAATATTATTGTTTTTGGGAGCATATTGTTTATTTTCAAAAAAACATAAATATACTTTTTTAATAATTGGGTGGTTGTTAGTTTCACCCCTAGGGCCTTCTACTGCCAGAGAAACGCCTCACGCCCTGCGTATGGCACACATTCTTCCGGTTTTTCAGCTAATCGCAAGCTTTGGATTTTATCAGCTTTTTATATTACTAAAATCAAAAAAAATACTGATAATTGGCTCTGTTCCAATACTGGCAATTTCCCTCTTCTATTATCTTCACATGTACTATTTCCACTTCCCAAAAGAATTTTCAGGCCAGTGGCAATATGGCTACAAAGAGGCTATACAAACAATCAAACCAATTTATAATAATTACGATAAAGTTATTGTCACTTCATCTCTTGGCCGACCCTACATATATTTCCTTTTTTATCTAAAATATGATCCGGCAACGTATCAAAAAAACTCAAAGGTGATAAGGGATCAGTTTTTCTTCTATAATGTAGAAGAGTTCGACAAGTTTAACTTTCCTATGTCCGAATCAGATTTACAAACATCAACAAAAACCCTATTTCTTTTGGCACCAAATAATCGGCCAAAACAAGCAGGAAGCATAAAAATTATAAAAGATTTAGCAAACAGCCCAGTATTAGAGATAAGTTCATTTTTAAAGTGAAAACAATACTAAAAACGTCAACCCTCATAAAAGATCTATTTGTATCGTTTCTATTAATATCAGCATTTTTTATTACTAGACTAATAAATATAAAAATATTGCCTATTTTTACCGATGAGGCTATTTATAGTTTTTGGGCACAAGTTGCACTTCATGATCCAGAAAACAGGTATATTTCCTTAGTAGATGGCAAACAACCGCTTTTTATCTGGTTTGCAGCAATTTCACAACATTTTATTAAGGATCCTCTTATAGCTACACGATTGGTTTCAGTTTTTGCTGGTTTTGGCGCCTTAATTGGCATATATATTTTGGCATTTGAACTTTTTAATAAAAAAACAGCCATAATTTCAGCAATTTTATATATCACAATTCCTTTTACCCTATTTTATGATCGCCTCGCACTTTTCGATTCTCTTTTAACAATGATAGGAATTTATGTTGTTTTATTATCCGTTAAAATGGCCAAAAATCCGAGTTTGGATATTGCTCTTCTCAATGGGATCACAATAGGTCTTGGGCAAATTACCAAATCTTCTGCAAACTGTTTTCTATACTTATTACCTTTCTCGCTGTTACTTTTTTCCTTAAAAGGTGGCAATCAAAAGATTAGGATTTTAAAATGGTTTCTACTTTCCGGAGTCACATTTATATTATCTTTTTTAATTTACAATTCTCTAAGGCTTTCACCGCTTTTTTATATAATAGCTCAAAAAAACCTTGAATTTATTAGGCCCATATCCGCAGTAATCAAAAATCCTTTTGAGTATTTTCAATCAAACTTTTATTCAATCATAAATTGGCTAGTAATTTATATTAGCATTCCACTTTTCCTATTATTTTTGCTTGGTGCAATATATGGTCTCTTCAAAAGAAACCTCAAAATACTTTATTTAATAATTCTTATATTAGGCCCATTTATGGCCGAAAACGTTTTTAATAAAGTTTTATATCCAAGATTTGTACTTTTTTACTTTCCATACATCATTATAATCATTGCTTATGCTGTTGCTATCGCCTTAGACAAATTTCCAAAATATAAATATTATCTAATTGCACTATTTGTAATTATCTTACTAGTTCCTGCATATAATTCTTTTTGGTTAATCACAAATCCTCTTAAGGCAAAATTACCGGATGCAGAAACTTTTCAATATCGTGATGACTGGCCTGCAGGCTATGGAGTAGAAGAAGTAAAAAATATTATTTCAAAAGAGTCTCAATCACAAGATGTATATATAGGTACAGAAGGTACATTCGGATTGTATCCATTTGCGCTAAATATTTACTTTTATGGTAACGAAAGGGTACATATATATAGCTATTGGCCCGTAAATGTAGAAAATCTGCCACAACAAATAATCGATTTTTCAAAAAATCATAAAACATACTTTATTTTTAATTTTTCTCAAAAACCCATTACAGACAAACACGCAAAACTCGTTGCGAAATTCCAAAAGGGCAATGGAAATAGTTACATGAGACTTTACGAAGTTATGCCATGAATATTATCTTCAATAAGAATTTCATTTTTATAACAATTATTATCATTTTATCGTTTTTTTTAAGATTTATAAACTTAAATACAATTCCAAATGGTTTCAGCGATGACGAAGCAGCATTTGGCTATAATGCGTTTTCCATTATAAAAACAGGGAACGACGAATGGGGAAAATATTTACCGATTACAACATTCAAGAGTTTTGGAGATTATAAACTACCCTTATATTTTTACTTAACTGCAGTACCTGTTTGGGTATTTGGACTCAATGAATTTGCAGTCAGATTCCCCACAGCTATATTTGGAGTACTTTCAGTTGTGGCAACATATTTTTTGGTTAAAAAATTATTTGACGAAAAGACAGGCCTGCTTGCAGCATTACTTTTAGCAATTTCACCTTTTCATATTTTTGTATCAAGACATGCCTTAGAATCTGCCGTTCCTATATTTTTTATTATTACTGGAACAATCTTTTTCATAAAATCTTTTAAAGATAAACAGATGATTTATTTATCTCTGTTCCTTTTTGTTTTCAGCCTCTACATTTACAGATCGACTTGGATTTTTGTGCCGATATATTTGGCTGCATTATTCATATTTTTTAAACATGAAATTACAAAGAATTTAAAATATTCCATAATAGCAATAGGATTATTCGTAGTATTTGTGTCTCCAATTGCAATAACTTCAATTTCCCAAAGCGGAACTTCAAGATTAAGGCAGATTGGAATAACATCTGAATTTAACATGATTGGTCTTGTCAACGATATTAATTATCAAAGAGGCATTTGCCAAGAAAGGCTGCCCCAAATGCTTTGTAAGTCTATCTATAATAAATATTTTGCAGTTAGCACGAAATATATTTCTAATTACGTAAGTCATTATTCACCTCAATTGCTTTTTATTTCAGGTTCTTTCAATGGAGAGCAAATGATGACTGGAAGGGGATTCCTATATTTCATTGAGCTTCCATTCATTATTATTGCTTTGTTGGTTTTGGGAAAAAATTATAAAAAGTTAGAATCCAAAATTTTACTACCCTGGCTTTTGATATATCCTTTAGCCTCAGCCAGTGCAGGTTTTGAAACTCCCGGCCGCCAAGCAATCTCAATGCCTATTTGGCAAATATTAGCAGCAGTCGGTTTTTTTATCTTTTACAATTATATAACTAAATTAAAATTAACTTTTCTTAAATCTGCTCTCATTGCAATATTTTCTTTAATTTTAATATATCAATTTGGAAAATTTAGCATCGATTATTTTATAATTTATCCCCAAAATTCTGGTAAAAATTTTAGATATGGTTATAAAAAACTCTTTACGTATTTAAAATCTCAAGAACAAAATTATGACAAAATCGTGATTTCAAATAAAATAGACGAGTCGCATCAATATATTCTTCAACTCTTTTTTCAACAAGTGAATCCCTCGGATTTCTTAAATCCTACATATGTAGACAGGTATTTTGATAATAAGGGTTGGGTAGTAGTTACCAGAATTGGAAAATATAACTATGTCTCATCTGCGCCTGGACTTGAAAATTTATCATCAAATACCTTAATAGTTGTAAATTATGGTGAAATTAATACAAACGTAAAGCCAATATATCAAATAAACTATCCTGACGGTGAAAAAGAATTTGATATATACAAGGTAGATGATCTAAAAAACCCATATAATATACTTTGATAAAAACAAATAGAATCTTTTTAATTATCGTTCTCATTGCAATTTTCCTTAGATTTTACAAATTAGGACAAATTCCTGCCGGTCTAAATTGGGACGAAAATAGCAATGCCTATAACGCATTTTCAATTTTAAAAACGGCCAGAGACGAATATGGTAATTTTCTTCCACTTTACAATCGCTCTTTTGACGACTATAAACCTCCAATTTATATGTATCTCAATGTTCCAACTATCGCAATTTTTGGCCTCACTCCATTTGCAACTAGATTACCATCAGCATTTTTAGGTGTTTTGACAGTTATTGCTATGTATTACTTTACAAAAAGAATTTTTCAAAATGAATCCGTAGCCTTGTGGTCAATGTTTTTAATAGCAACTTCCCCTTGGCATCTTCAGTTTTCAAGAGTTGGTTTTGAGGCCAATGTTGGTTTATTTTTTGCTATAACATCATTTACATTAATACTTTATTCTCTTAATTTTCAAAACAATATACCAAATAAGCGAAATTATTTATTACTACTAATATCAGCAGTGTTTTTTGGACTAAGTTTTTATACTTATCACTCGGTCAGAATTTTTATTCCAGCCTTATTTATTGTTTTTTCCTTAATATTCAGAAAAGAACTTTTACGCTTTCCGAAAAAGATAATAATCACTTTTTTCATTCTCATTGCTATAATAGTAATGTCATATTTCATTCTTGCTCCCACAAAAGCCATTCTCAACAGACTTGAAAGCACATCTCTATAGACAACTGTAAAAAATGTAGACGAGTCAGTGAAATTAATAAGTGAAGACAAAGAGGCTGGTCAAAACCTATCTAATATAATTCATAATAGAAGAATTTTAATTGCTCGATCGTATCTTGCAAATTATTTGACTCATTTTGATCTCAATTTTCTCTTTACCTCTGGTGATGACAACCTTAGACATCACACTGAAGGTATGGGCATGCTCTTTCTTTATCAGCTTCCCTTATTATTACTATCGATATATTTAATTATCCAAAAAAGATCAAAAGAAACATTATTGCTAGTTTCTTGGCTGCTAATCTCCCCACTTCCCGCAGTTCCAACCAATGCTGTTCCGCATGCCGTCAGAAGCCTTTCAATGGTAATTACCCTACAAGCAATGTGTGCCTTAGCACTTGTCCATCTTCAAGAAAGAACCAAACAAAAACTAATCTTTTATATGGTCACATTTCTAATTATTTCTATCACAACACTTACATATCTTCATAATTATTATAAGCATTATCCAATTGATCATTCGACTGTTTGGCAATATGGCTACAAAGAAGCAGCTCTTGTTTCAATAAAACTTAAAAATAATTACGATAAAGTGATTATTGACCCTTCCTTGGAACAAGCTTATATATTTTGGCTCTTCAACAGCAAATATGATCCAAAACTCTATCAATTATCAGGAACAAAAGAACATTTCGATAAATTTTATTTTAATGACAACACCGACCCAAATCCCAAAAACTTATATATTTATACACAAACAATGTTTCCAAATAAATTCAAAACAATAGAAACAATTTACGATCCACTAGGTAAAGGAATAATAAAAATTGGGCAACCAACTAACAATTTATAGTAAAAATATTAACTTTTTTATAATATAATCCTAAAATACTTAATGTCTATATCGTTTAAGTAAATTCGACAATATAAATTTCCAATAATCACCCTCACCTTTTGTAATAGGATTTGTTTTCCACCATTCAGCTGTTTCCATATAAACAGTATCTGTACTTCTCCCATACCACTCCTTTTTTTCAACAGTAATATCCCTATTTGATAATACAATCCAATTAATTTTTCCACTATATTCACATACTCCAATCTTTCTACCGTAAAGTGTGTTTTTACCATCGTAATACATCAATAAAGCAAGAGGATGACTAACAAAAGCAGCATTTGAACTACAACCGTAAATATCAAAAGTCTCACCAGGATAGTTATTGTAAATAATAGTATTCACTTCTCTTAGTTTTGATACACTAAAAGGATGAGGAGAATTGATATCAGATATATCCTGCTTGATTGAGAAAAATATAACTAAAAATATAACAACTGTTCCTAAGTATACATTTATTTTAATTAATTGATATGAAGCCCAAGCCGAAATTACTAAAACGCTCGGGTGGGCAAATAAAAAGTAATATTGATATCTTTCAACCCTAAAATATCTAAATAAAATATATTCAAGTATAAATGTTATAAAAATAACATAGAACATTTTATTAATTTTGTATTTTCGTACATTTAATAAAGAGAAAATAAATACAAGTGTAATCAGTAACCACACAACAAATAAATTTCCACCTATTATTTGTGCCCATGCGTTTGGCCAATATTTAAATACATATAGCTTCCAACTGTTTGGAAACCAAATGGCGTACTGATCAATCATCAAATAAATTAAAATACTTTGAAAATTATGCCAATAATGTCGAAAATCAAAAAATATCATTGGAGAAATAGAAAAAATTAAACCTAATATAATAAATATCAAGTGCTTTAAATAAATTAACACTTTTCTTTTTAGAGCAAAAAAAGAAACTAGAAGAACTGTAAATGTAAGAATACTTTGGAAATGAATTGTCCAAGATAGACCAGCAACAAATCCAAGGAAAAATACTTTAACAAAATTATTGTTTTTAAAAAAACTAATTAATATTAAGAGATTAACAATAACTAATATTGGTATAATAGTAGGATTCCAAACGCTCAGTGATGAATCGACTTGAGCGGGAGAAACAGAGCCGTATAACAAAGCAATAAGTCCCATCCACTTTCCATCATTTTCTGACCCCAATCTATATATTAAGTATAAAAATAATTTTTTTTTT
>CAYHMC010000015.1:0-21650 GCA_964357615.1 uncultured Candidatus Saccharibacteria bacterium | reverse complement strand
CTAAATCGTGTGGATTTTTGGTTAACTGAAATCCAGAATTCTCAGTTGAAGAACCACAGGCAAATTCATCCATATTAACTTTTCCAAGAAAAATGGCTTTTGCTTCTTTTAATTTCTTTATCACTGTTGCGTCATATGAAGCACTATAATCTTTTAATATCTTAGATGCTGAGGTCGCCCTAAAACCCTCAATAAGAATATTATCCTTAATAGCGAGAGGCATACCAGCTAAAACATTTAATTCTTCGCCACTTGCAAGCGCTAGGTCAACCCTATTTGCACTATTTAATGCCTCATCTTTATGTAGTGATAAATAAGCTCCGATTTTTTTATCTTCTTTATCAATATATTCAAAAAAATCCTTTATTATTTCTAAGGTCGAGAATTTTTTAGCTCTCAAGTTATCAGAAAATGATTTTATTGTAAGGCCATGCAAAGTAAGCATTTTATAAGTTATTTTTAATTAAATAAATCCTAAAAAACCGATGGGACGCTTAAATATCCATTATCACTCTTAGGAAATTGTTCTTTGCCATTACCAGTGTCTTTGCTTCTTTCCTCAATATCCTCTCTTGTTGAATTTACTAAATTAACACCGCTAGTAAGTGGCAAAACTTCATCAGTATTCACTTCTTTTAATTCATTAAAATAAGCCAATATTTCACTTAATTTATGCTCTAATTTTTGACTATCTTTGTCTCTAATTTCAAGGCGCGACAGCTCTGCGAGATGATCCAATTCTTTTTTGGTTATATTTTCCATAAATTGATTATATGTTATTTATATATTTATAAAAAGACCTGAAATTAAAATCTTGTTCTTAAATTATTTTATTTAGTAGCATTATACATTGTCTTAATTTCTTGATCGCTAAGAGCACGATTATAAATTCGGGCATCATCTAGTGAACCATCTAGATAATTCTGAACTCCTCCTGCTGAACCAATATACAGTGGTCCATTTGTGTCATAAATAGGATTTCCAGAATAATTTAATGAATATGCTTCTGACGCTAAGTTTGCATACATTTTAAGATTATTTCCATTCTTTACGGCGACAATTTGATACCATTTTCCAATTTGAAGATCTTTAAAACCAGTGCTTGCGAAATTACCAAGATTATCATAAAGCTGAAAATAAAGTGTTTGATCCAATCCACCAACCTCTGCCATCTCCCACGACCAACCAGCGCTTATTTGAGTTTTAAAAAATATTTTTAACCAATCTGTTGCATTATTACTTAATCTATTTAGTTTAACCCACACCGAAACAGTCATGTTTGCTTTATAATCTAAACTGGCATTTGGATTATCTGAAATGCTAATTGAGCCATTAACTCCATCAAAATTTGCTGAACGTCCAACTTTTCCAGAACCAAAAGAAACTCCATTATTTACTGTGCCATTATTATTATAACCAGACAAATCGCTTACGCCCTCATCAAAACTCCATAACGCAACCAATCCCCTTTGAAAAGTAGCAAGCGTAAGACTTGGATTTGAACCTGTTTCATAAAGGGCTGCATCAGGTCCACCGTCTTTATTCATATATGGAGCAAGTTTTTCTGATTCCAAAAGTGAAGTTAATTTATAGGAAGACCCAGTTACATACGCATAATACAATCCGGAAGAAGTTGTGTTTACTGGATCTATTGGTAATTTTGAAAGCGGTGAGCCAATTGTAATATTTAGGAAATTAACTGGAATCCAACCACTACCATTTATTTTTCTAAGATTAGCTTCGGTAACACAGTTGTATGCCCAACCAATTGGGAGAGCAGGCAAACCAATGTTTGCGCAACTAGGTGAAGTATCCGGAATCGAGACATAAACAACGCTACTTGAGCCCAGATATCTACCCTCATACTCATTAAAATCGAGCGCACCGCGAACTGCCATAAGATCTTTGATACGCGTAGAATCTCTAGACTGCCTAAAAAACTCAACCGGACTTAAAACCAAGATAACTGCCAAAGATAAAATTGAAAGGATGCCTATTACGATTAGGAGCTCGAGAAGAGTAAATCCAAATTTATCAATTTTTACATTTAGAATTTTCATTATACTTGGTGGATTTAAGCAATAATTTAGTTTATCAGTTTCAAAAAGTCATTTTCGTTTAAAGTCTTTATGCCTAGCTTATTTGCTTTTTCTGCTTTACTGCCAGGCTCTGTTCCGACAATGACATAAGATGTATTTTTTGAAACAGACTCATTAACATCACCACCCAGTGACCTTATTTTATCTTTGGCTTCGTTTCTAGACATACTAACAAGCGAACCCGTAATTACAAACGATTTACCATTTAATTTTAGATTTTCTGTTTTTGATTTAAGTAACTCAACTTTTATTCCAATTTCATCAAGATTATTTAAAAGCCTTATGTTTGACTTCTCCTTAAACCAAGAATGGATGCTTTCCGCGACTTTTGGTCCAACATCTGAAATCTCTTGTAAATTTTCAATAGTAAATTTATCAATTTCTTTTAATATATCACTCGGGTTTTTAATTGATGCTTTTTTACTTAATTCTAAAGCTAAAGTAAGTGCAGTTTCTTCGCCGACATGAAAAATTCCCAAGGCATACAAAAATCTAGGTAAGGTAATTTTTTTCTTACTTTCTATTTCATTAATAATATTTTTTGCAGATTTATCACCAAATCTTTCAAGCACGGCGATATCACCCTCTTCTAAAGAAAATATATCAGCGGAATTCGTAATTAATCCTTCGTCTAAAAATCTATCAATAATTTTTGGACCAAGCCCCTCAATATTAAAAGCTGCTCGAGATACAAAATGATATAAACCCTCTCTATTTCTTGCGCCACAATTTTTATTAGAGCATCTATAAGCAACCCCACCTTTGTCTTTTATAACTTTATGATTATCTACTGGGCAATTCGTAGGCATATTAAATACTTTTTCTTTCCCGTTTCGAAGTTTTATTAATACTCCAGTAATTTGTGGAATAACATCACCCGCGCGACTTACAATCACAGTATCTCCAATTTTCACATCTAATCTCCTAATTTCATCTATATTATGTAGCGATGCATGGGCTATAGTGACGCCACCAACACTTACTGGCTTCATTACTGCGACTGGTGTCAAGACACCAGTTCTTCCAACTTGAATTTTAATATCCAAAACTATTGTTGTAGCTTCTTTGGGACTAAACTTATAAGCAATAGCTCCCCGCGGAGCTTTCCCCACAACCCCTGCTCTATTTAATTTTTGAATATTATTTAAAATAACAACAACGCCATCAACTTCATAAGGAAGACCGCCCCTATGCTCCTCCCAATAATTCCTAAACTCGATTACTTCTTTTAATCCATTGCAAATTTTATTATGAGTATTTATTTTAAATCCAAGTTTTTTTAGTATATCGTGTTCGTCGCTATGTTTTTTTTGACCCAAATCTGTTACTAACGAATATTGAAAAGAGTCCAGTTTGCGATTTGCTGGTATCTTTGGATCTAATTGACGAATAGTGCCAGCTGCCAAATTGCGTGGATTTGCATAGACCTTCTGACCAGCATGACTAAGTTCCTTATTTATTCTTTCAAATTCTTTTTTCGATAAAAAAACTTCACCACGAACAATTAAATTATCGGGCAAGGAATTTAAAGAGGAGGACAAAGAAAGTGGTATCGCTTCTACAGTTTTTAAATTTTGAGTTACATCTTCACCTATATTACCATCTCCCCTAGTGGACGCTTCCTTGAAAATTCCATTTTCATAAATAAGCTCCATTGCTAATCCATCTATTTTCAATTCGCAATAAAATTCTTCATTTACTTTTTCACCTAAATAATTCTGCAATCTCTCTAGCCACGATTCCATATCTGAAACAGAAAAGGCGTCGTTAAAAGAAAGCATTGGGGTGCTGTGATTTACTTTTGCAAACTTTTTTAATGGCAAACCACCAACTCTTTGAGTTGGTGAGTCCATAGTTCTTAGACTTGGATATTCTGATTCTAAATCAAAAAGTTCTTTTTTTAGTGAGTCTAGCGCAGAATCAGAAATCTCAGGAGAATCTAATACATGATAAAGATATCTATGGTGATTAATTTCTTTTTTTAATTTTTCAATCCTATCTTTTGCTTTTGATTTATTCTCCATAGAATTTCCATAAAATAAAATTTAATTAAAATACAACATAAAGCGCACGAGCAACTAATTTAGAAATATCATTTGAATACCCTAGAGCACTCATTGATTCAAATACTGATAAATCCGAACTTCTTGTATATGTCGCAATATAACAACTTCCGTTTGCAAACGGTCCGTAGAAAAGATTTCCGAAACCTGGGTCACATGTATTAAATGTTCCACTTGGATCAACGCATGAGTCCAGTTCTCTACACCAATACCATAGAAAATCAATACCAGCATCTGCAGCAAACACTGCTTTAGCTGATTCTGCAGCAAGCGTGCTTTGCCTTATACTTCTGGTAGTTAAAAAACTTGCAATTATAGTGGCCGATAGCATGGCCCCGCCAAATATAAGTATAGTGAGCAACATAACCTGACCTTTTGAGTCAGTCTTATATTGGCATTTCACAAACTTTTGAATTATATACTTTGAATTATTCATTTTATTTCATGCAAATATTTTAAGAAAATTAAATCACGCAGGTTGCTAAATTTCTATTTGCTACTGTTGTTTGAATATAGTTCACAAACCCCTCACTATTTGGTGCATTTTTTGGTCTTATTTCTAAACTTAATGTTAAACGCACAGGAGCAGTTGCAGCTTCATTGCCAGGATCTACTATGCAATTATTGGGAGTTACAAGGAATGAAACTACATTTACATTTGAGGCAGTTAAACTCTCTGAACTAAAACCTGAAGAAATATTTGTTATTTTAATGCTACTATCCACAGATGAGTATTGATAAAGAATATCCTGTCCATTTCTATTTTTAAACTGAAAACAATCACTTCCGCAAGTTAAATCAAAATCCCTTCCATCGCGTATATCTCTTGCCATCTGCTCGAGAGCAAGATAGGTATTATCGTTTACCAAAACAAGTTCTGAAATATTTCTTTGAGTTCTATTAGAAATTAAAAAAATAGTTGTAAGAATACTAAGCGATACTATAAACAATGAAAAGGCAATCAATAATTCAACCATTGTAAATCCACCAGAATTGCAATTTTTAATTTTTACTTTTTTAATTAATTTCATACATTATGGCAACTTAGTTGGAACATTATAGAAACGATCAACCAAAGAATATTTGTAATTCTGATCCCCACGATCTGTCCAGCGAACTAATGATTCTACTTCTAAAATATTTAAATCTCCCGTAATTCTCCTAACACAAATAACTCTAGAAAATGATGCTCGCCCTGCCATGCCAGGCGCGCCAGTATTAACCACATAATTTGGATTAATAAAAACCAATGGGTTTCTATTTACGGGATTATTTTTTCCTCCTGCTGAATTAGCGTCTGGGGAAGAAATTTCTACATCATTATAATTAACCGCGCATCCTTTATTCGCATTTGATACTCCACAAGCACTAAACGGATCGGTAATAACGCATTTATCTAGTGAATCATCCCAAAGTGCTGGTGCTTTATCTTTAAAATTATCATCCATCATGTTGCGCATGATTTCAATTCCTTCAGAAGCTAAATATACCGCGATATACTGATTCGAGACCACTTTATTAAGACTCAGTGAATTTGAGAGTGCTCTTGCGATACCAACAACACCAACAATAATTATTGAAATGGCAATCAGCGCCTCTACTATTGACTGTCCCCTATTGCTATTTTTAAAATTAAAACTAATTTTCATTTATTTCTATTAATAAGTTATTTGACCAAAGCGATTTATAGATACCGATGTTTGCTCGGGTGTTGGAGAATCGGTTTCAATAGTTATTGTCAAATTACTAGCAATATCACCAATTGAATCGGTAAACAACACGGTTGGATCGGGTGGAATAAATAAAATTGTATATGCTAAAGTGGCAGAAGGAAATTTGATTCCGCTTGATAATGTGGAAGACGAAATAACCACATCTTGTGGACTTCCAGCTGGAGTGGGGTTATAGTAAGCACCTACTGAACCATCCTTTATATCAGTACAAACAGATCCTTGGCCTATCGGTGAAGTATTTTTAAAAAGTAGATAACGATTTTGAGGAGCGTCGATAAATACCCCGTAACCACAAGGTGGATTGGCCTCAGCAAGTGTTTGAACTGAAAGTGATTTAGCTTGGGTTATCAAACCTAGAATTTTAGCTCTTTCCGAAATTAATAAAATCTGCAATTGACCAGTGCGACTATATAAAATTAGCATTGATGTCAAAAGTATAGTAACACCGCATGTTACCAATATCTCTAATACACTAAAACCTGCGCGCAGTTTAATACCTACAAATATGGCATGCGTCCTAGTTAACAAAGCCCCGAAATTAAATCTAATCATTAAAATATTTTTAATAAAATTTTTCATTTAAATTTTAAAATCGTATCAAGAGGTTGTCAAAAAAATGAAAGTATATCCTTATTATATCATTCCCAAAATAAAAAACTAAAGTGGATGCAAAAATAATAAAAGGAGCAAATGGAACATAATCTTTCATGCCCTTAAGCTTTCTCACAAGTAGTGGCAAACTAAATATCGCCCCAGAAATAAATGACAAGAAAAAAATTAAAATTACATCTGGATAGCCAAAAAGAATTCCCAGTGCACCAAAAAGTTTTACATCTCCAAAACCAATTGCAGCACCCTTTGTACTAAAAAATATTATACCGACCAAAACCAACCCCAAAACAAATCCAACTAAATGATTTACTATTAAGCCAAACACTAAGTTGTATCCTGCCAAATCAGAAGTAACAGAGCCAGCCCTTAGTCCAAAAATGCTTGCATATTCTCCTAAAAATGAACCTTTAAGAAATCCAAAATTATTGGTAACCGCTAAAAAAATTATCCAAATAATTCCAAGCAAAGCTGTGGATAAAACTAATTCATCCGGAACAATATATTTTCGATAATCAATTACTCCAATAATAATTAAGCCCAGAAAAACTAATATCCACAACACTGAAAACAATATCAGCCATTCAGAACTCGTATTTATAAAATAATCATTATGATACTTAAAAAAATAATACGGGATGGTTGAAATAAATGCACCACAAATTAATTCAACGATTGGATATTGAAATGACAATTTTGATTTACAAGTTCGACATTTACCAAGAAGAATAATGAAACTAAGTAGAGGGACTAACTCATACCATGACAATACCCTTTTGCAACTTGAGCAATGCGACCTTCCGTAAACAATGTGTTTGCCAAAAACAAATCCTTCTTCGCGATAACGAAGCGTAACAACATTTATAAAACTGCCTATTCCTAATCCCAAAATAAATAAAATATAATAATTCAATTTCAATCTATATAATTAATTTTCTCACTCATTCAAATAATAAAACCTATTATTAGAGAATGAGGACGGGCAATGTAAGAATTAATCTCACATGCTATTGTGTGTAATTATATCATATAAAAACAGCCCGTTTAATAGATTTGAGTCTATCAAACAAGGCTGTTTTAAAAAATCTCTACCCAATACTATATTGTTACACAATATAGACCAGATGCTGCTCCACCACCAGCGCACTCAATTGCTGTTCCTCCAGCAGAGGCACCATTTGGAACTGGATCACATACGAAACCTGCTCCTGCTTGCTGAGCTAATACGGGATTGCTTGGGTCCTCAAGTAAAGCACCTAAAACATACCTATTACTAGTTGCATTAGTACAATATGGATACATTAGAGCTGGAATACCAGATGGATCTCGTGGCATTTGATTTACAATCACTGGAGTTCCGTTTAGAACACCATTGACGCAATCTGCGGAATTTGCTGTTAATCCTGTGAGAGCGCTTGGATACCTACTGCAAGTATTAAAGTACAACTCTAAACTGTTTTGGAGCTGATTTAAATCTGCAATCCTTCTTGCATCTCGCCCTCTGCCTCTAACTTGTCCTAATCCCAACAAAACTACTGAAGCTAAAATTCCAATAACTGCTACGACAACCAATAACTCTATAAGAGTAAAACCCTTTTTATTTGTTTTCATTTTTTTATAAATTATTAATTTAATTAGGCCTAATTAAATTCCCTATTAAACCGACCTTTTATCCCCTTAAAATTCTATAATAATAAATAATATAGTTTCCAGAATTTTTCAGGAAGAGTCTATTGACCCTATGCTTTAATTATATCATAAGTTAAAAACTGGTGCTGTGAATAACTTTAAAAGCCTGCAAAAACATGCTGTTTTCACAAATCATCTATCGCATAGTATTTGCTAGATCATAGATTGGAAGCAACATTGAAGCAAAAAGCAATCCTGTGAGTATACCAATAACAACAATTAAAAGTGGTTGAATTAACTCAACTAAATTTGCCACAACATTATCCACTTCAGAAGTATAAAACTTAGCTACCCTGTGAAGCATATCATCCAAACGACCAGTGTTTTCTCCAACTGCTACCATTTGCGAAATTAACGGCGGAAAGTATTCAGGATAATGAGAAAATGCTTGTGACATAAGCTCACCACCATTAATTCTCTCTGCTATTTCGTGCAGTAAATCAGAATAAACATAATTTCCAACAGTATGACTTGCTATCTCAATTGACTGGGTAGTAGCTATTCCACCTTTGAGCAAAACACCAACTGATTCTCCCACTCTGGCAACATAAAGTTTTTTAAGAAGATTTCCTAATACTGGTATTTTAAGTTTTAATTCATCAACAACCGCCTTACCTTCTGGCGTGCGCACATAGTCGAAACCAAATATTCCAAAACCAGACACCACAATAAGTAAAAGCCACCACCAAGATTTAATAAAACCTGCAGTTCCAAGCAAGATTCTTGTAAAAAGTGGCAATTCAATTTTTGATTCTTCAAAAAGTGGTGCGAGCGCAGGCACAATTACCAATACGACAATACCACCAACAACTGCGAAAAGCGAGATAACCACCGCCGGATAGATAAGCGCACTTCTCACTCTTGAAATTAAACCATGTTCTTTTTCTATATAATCAGCTAAAAAAACTAAAACTTCATCCATTCTACCGGTAACCTCAGCGGACTGAACCATACTTACATAAAATTCTCCGAAAACATCTGAATACCTATCCAAAGCTTGAGACAAAGATAATCCAGAGTCGATATCTGAAGCCATACTAAAAACCACTTCTTTTAAATGGCTACTTGAGGTTTGTTTATATAGGGTTCGAAGCGCGTCGCCGATAGGAACTCTAGCTTCAAGCAAAGTAGCAAATTGACGAGTAAAAACCATTAAGTCTTTTATTTTTACTCTATTAAAATGAGATACTAGTTTTACATACCACCCTATTTCTAGAGATTGCGTTAATTCAACTACAAAAAGTTCGTGTTGAGTTAAAGTACCCAATGCCCTTTCTCTGCTACTAGCGTTTATATTACCAGTTTGCAACTCACCAGCTTTTGTGCGAGCCGTATATCTAAATTTCATCCCGTTAGAAGCAGATCACGATTATAAGTCGCAATCCACAATTTAATTTTATAACAAAATGCATATTTATTTTTGATATTCATATAACTATTAGCGATCACAGCTTCTAACGGGATTCATTTCGTTAGAAATAGAACACTAACGCAAAAAAGCGTTATGTGTGCAATTTTTATTATATATAAATGACAAATCAGTTGTGCTTTTCATATTTTTTTAAATACTCAATTCCATCTTTCGAAATGAAGTATCTCTAAGAAATTTACATGCTCTCACTCCAATAAATTCATCATTTGTCAATTATATTTATTTTAATCAAATTTATTTTTGAACCTATGTTCGCTCGAGAAGCAAACGAAGTTCGCCAGGGTTTAGCGAGTGAGTTTCAGCGTTTTCTAACGATATAACCTTATTTTTAACAAGATGAGCAAGTGAACGATTTAAAGTCATCATTCCCTCTTGATTGCTTGTTTCAATCACTAAATCTATTTGATAAGTTTTTCTTTCTCGAATTAAATTTTTTATTGCTGAATTCACTATCATAAGCTCTGTGGCAGGGACACGACCACCATTTATACGCGGAACTAATCTTTCCGAAACAATAGCGACTAGCGTTGCTGCAAGTTGACTAACAACTTGACCTTGTTGCGAAGCTGGAAAGGAATCAATGATACGGTCGATTGTCTGAGATGCAGAATTAGTGTGCAATGTCGAAAAAACCAAGTGACCGGTTTCTGCTGCTGTCATAGCAGTAGAAATTGAAATTGGGTCTCGCATTTCACCTATCATAATTACATCTGGGTCTTGTCTAAGGATAGTTTTAAGTGCGCTATGAAAAGTTGCTGTATCACTTCTAACCTCTCTCTGAGATACAATGGACTTATCTTGAAAAAATAAATATTCCATTGGATCTTCTACTGTGATTATATGCTCTGTTCTACTGTGATTTATCTCATCAACCAAAGCGGCAAGTGTTGTAGATTTTCCATGACCCGCTGGTCCAACCATCAAGACAAACCCCTGTGATAATCTTGCAAAATCATGGAGTATTGGGGGCAACCCAAGTTCTTCAATCGTACGAATCTTAGAAGGAATAAGACGAAGTGCTGCTGCTAAATACCCTCTTTGATAAAATGCATTACATCTAAACCTAGCTTTATCTTCGTACGCATATGAAAAATCTATTTCTCTACGCTTTCTTAACTCAGCTTGCTGTTCTTCGCCTAGCAATGACATAATTAAACCCTCTGCAGTTTCAGGCGTTAAAGTTGCTTCTTGTTGAAGTGGAATCAAGACGCCATCAATACGAAGGGTTGGTTTTCTACCAACTGCTAAGTGCAAGTCTGACGCATTTTGACGAGCGGTTGTAAGAAGTAAATCATCTAATTTTTTTTTGTAATCAATCATATTGTGAAAAAAAATTTTATTAAGATGCTAAATTTTAGTTCAACTCTTAACTTAATTCTTTAAGATAATGATATTTATTTTTCTACGGTAGCAACTGTTTCTCCCAGAACATCTTCAATGGACACCATTCCTTTAAGCGCTTTAATTATACCATCTTGTCGCAAGTTAAGCATCCCTTGGCTTTTTGCCTCTTCAAGTATAATTTTTTCATTTATACTAACATTCACTGCCTCGGCAAGTTTGCGAGTCATTTCAAAAACCTCAAAAATTGCTACTCTGCCAGAATAACCCTTCTGGTGACACTGATCGCACCCCGGGGCATGGTAAATTTTATATGGTGATTTAATTTCCGCCTTAGCCTTATCTGGCATAATGCTTAATTCAGCCTCAATAATTTTTAATACATCCGCAGGTGGTTCGTCTGCTTTTTTGCAAACCTCGCAAAGCCTTCTGATAAGTCTTTGGGCTGCCATCAAATTTAAAGCTGTCGGAAGTAAAAATTTATCAACTCCCATATCAAGCAGTCTCGGAATTACGCTAATAGCATTATTTGTATGAAGTGTGCTTAAAACAATATGACCAGTTAATGCAGCATGTATCGCAAGTTTAGCAGTCTCTGTATCTCTTATTTCCCCAATCATTATTACATCTGGATCTTGTCTTAAAATTTGCCTGAGACCAGAAGCAAAATCATACCCTATATCTGGCCTCACTTGAGATTGATTTAAGCCGTCCATAAAATATTCCACTGGGTCTTCTAAACTAACGATATTCACTTTTTGTGTATTTAAAATTTGCATCAAAGCATAGAGTGATGTGGTTTTCCCTGACCCAGTGGGTCCAGTGAGAAGTATCATTCCATATGGCTTTTTCATAGCACCTTCGAGTATCAATCTATTATTCCCCACTACACCCAACTCATCCAATCCCTTTAAACCAACAGTTGGGTCTAAAACTCTAAGAGCAACTTTTTCACCAACTGGCGTTGGAAAGGTTGCAACTCGAAAATCTATATCTCGCCCCATAATAATAGTTCTAAATCTTCCGTCTTGAGGCATACGCATTTCATCTATTTGAAGATCTGCCATTACTTTAATCCTAGAAACGATTGGTTGCTGAAGTTCAAGTGGAAGCGAAAGTAACTCTCGCAGCTCTCCGTCAACTCTAAATCTAATACGCAATCTTGACCTCTGTGGTTCAATATGAATATCTGATGCTTTTTGTATGATTGCTTCTCGAAAAGTAGACGCGACAATTTTTATAATAGGAGCTTCTTCTCCTCCAGACATACTCTCGTCGAGACTAATAACTTTTCTAACTGCAGAGTCTTTATTTTTTTCAGGTTTTATAAATCTAAGTGCCGCACTTATTTCATTTGAATACGGGTTATATTTCCTCAAAACCATATCGTAGTCTGATCGAGAAATAAGAAAAACGCCTAAATCTATTTTGTTTTGTTTTGCAATAAACCTCAAAACCTCTTGGGCCTTTTCGTTGTCTGGATATAACATCCCAACAACCATAATGTCATTAGTTCTTGAGAGTGGGACAATTTTGTAATTAATAACATTATCCTCAGGAATAGTTTTTAAAATATCTGGGGAAATGGTTTCGAAATTAACTTTTTTATAGGGAACACTTAAGATAATGCCTTTTACTTTAGCAATTTCAATATCGTCAACTAGTTTTCTCTCGTAAATTAAATCCTCGATATTTTTTTTTGAAACGGTAGCGTCGCTCAACAATTGACTACCAGTGGCATCATTTATGAGATTTCTATCTATAAGTTCTTTTATTAATTGTTTTGAATCCAAGTTTATATTTAAACCAAGAAACTTTATCAGTAAAACCAAATCTGATTAAGTCTCGCTAGTTAGTAAGAAATTATTTATATTGGCAAAAATGGATTATTGCGACCAAATTCACCTGGGTCACCTATCGTAATTGGTGCAATTGGATCTTCAAGCGACCGAATTTTTGTAATGACAGACTGTATATCTATGCCACTAATAATTTCATTAACTCCCTTAACAATTTCCTCTTCTGGCGGGGGTGGAATTATTTTATCAATTCCTGGCGGAGTTGAAATAAATAGAAAATACACCACACCTCCAACAAACAACAAAACGAAAGAACCGATTGCGATTGCAAACCAGTTTATATTTTTTGATTTTCTAACTACAGAAATTGCCATAATATTTTTAAAAATTTATTACTTATTATTTTTGGGAATAGCCGACGCCGAAGTAGATGGGTCCTGAAAATATGCTTTTATATTTAATGGGAAGTTATATACATTGGTCGAAGAAGAAATACCAACAAGATTTGCTTGGGATTTTTCTTCTGACAATCCAAACTGAACAACATCCATAATACGAACATTTTGTTCTACCTGTCTAACAAAATTTTTTAAATTATCATAGGAGCCAGTAACCGCCATACTAATCCCCAAAGCACCTAAATTCTGCACATATGCTGGTTGCTTATTATCCTTCTTAATAATATTAATCTGAAATGAAAGGCTTTTAATTAAAATGTTATTGATTTTTCCTAGGCCATTTAAAGTATTCAAAACTTGAGATATGTTAGGCTCATTTGGAAAACTAAGAGTTATATATTCTTGGGTACTTGCTAAATCGTTATAATTTTTTAAAAGTTCATTTATGTCATTTAAAACCGATTCTTGTTTTTTAAGTTCTTTACTCTTCAAAACAATAGCTCCCCTAAGCTCTTGAATCGATTCATTTGTTGGAACTATAAACATTCCATATAAAATAGCTGCCGCTACAAGAAAACCAAATGAAATTAGAAAACTTAATGCGCGTTGTGATGCTGGTTTCATATTAAAATTATTTATTAAAATAATCTTGCTCTAAAACAATCTTTAAGTTAAATTTATAAAATTCTTTCTCTAACTGAGTGCTACTTAAAGTAACTGACTTAACCTGTGGCAATCTCTTGTATGCTAGTAGTTGCCTTGCAATGATTTCAAGAGAAGGAGCGCTTCCACCTAACTGGATATCAGTGCTACTCAAGCTCGAATTATAAGTAAATGTTGTATAAGATATTTTAACGTTTGTATTCTCCTCAAGAATTTTAAACACTATGGAAGTTAATGGGTGGTTCAACAATATTTTATTCAAATTATATATTTGAGAATAAAATTCACCTAATCTGTTCTGATTTTCAGAATTTATTTGATTCTTTTTTTCTTCGACTTGGTTCTGTAAAGTTTCTAATTGAGATCCCAAAAAAGACTTGTATCCAAATTCCATGCCAGCGTAAAGTAGAGCAATCGAACCAAAAATAACTATGGAAAAAACAAAAATATTCCATAGCCAGCCAACACTAGTTTCTTCTGGTCGAAATTGTTCTGCCGCGCTTCTTGTAAATTGTGCCATTATCTTAGTATAAAAATTGCATTATCCGTCATTTTTTAATTTATTAAATTTTCTAAATTTCAACGGATATTTTAATATTGATAATTATTTATTTGACTACAAAGCATTTAAAGCAGACCTCTAACCCCCAAGCCAGTAGCCACACTAAGAACTGGACCAATATCACGAATTATAGGCTCTAAATCTTTAGAATATTCAATCTTGCTAAATGGATTAGCTCGAATTACTGGTAACGATATTTGCTTTTTTATATAACTTTCAATACCAGGCAAAAGCGAAGTACCGCCACTTATAATTAACCTTTCGAGTTTTATATTGTAGCTTTTTTCATACTTTTCCCGCATTTTACCAGCCTCTTCAATTATAGCATCTATATATGGATACATTAGTGTGGATAACTCTCTTTCACCGCCCTCACCCTGCAATCCTCTTTGTTTTTTGAGTTTTTCTGCTCGTCTGACATCTATATTTAAACCATTTGAAATTGCTTGGGTAAGAGTTCCGCCAGCAAAATCAGTTTGGGAGTTCATTCTAAGCGAACCTTGGTCTGCGATAAGTATATTAGTAGAACGAGAACCAATATCCAAAATAATAGTAGGTGTTGGATCTGAACCAATTAACACGCGCGTTAACGCCAATCCTTCTATTTCCAGATAAATCAAATCAAGACCCGCACTGCTAAATATTTTTTGATATTTTTGAATTCTCTCCTGCGGAACTGCAATTAATAACACTTGTTGTTTTCTACCACCTTCTTCATCATCAAACTCTCCGACTTTAATCCAATCAACAGCAACCTCAGAAACAGGAAGTGGTATGTATTGACGCGCCTGAAATGGGACAGCTTGAGAAGTTTCTTCGTTAGACATCATAGGGAGATCGAGAAGAGTAACAAAAGATGAAAATGCTGGAATAGACGCAATGGCCTTATTAGAACTAGGTTTCATTTTTTTTAATAAAGTTTTAAGGAGTTCAACTGTTTCTGCTTCGAATAATTTTAATGAACTAGTTTGAATAGCATCGTTTAATCGTTCTAAATGACCATAAGATTCAAGCAATGCGTAATTATTCAATTTAAAATGATTAGTTGCAAAACTAACCTCTGCCATTTTTATTGAAGAAGTTCCAATATCAACTCCCAAATACGACGATGTAAAAACCCTACTTAAAAATGACATTTTTTATTTATTATAAATAAACACGACTAGATAAAATCTTTAAATAATTATCTGAATTTTTTATAAAACATAAAAAGATTCAATTGTATTTAAATTACTTATAGTGATATTATACCACAAATGAAAAGCTTAATTGAATTATTTAGCTTTGTATCAAAGATATTGTTCCCAAATCTATGCGTTTCATGTAGTAAATACCTTGGAAATCATGCCGAGGTTATTTGCAATGCTTGCTATTCAAACATACCAATTGAATCCGCTTTCAAATGTTATGGTTGCAAAAAAAGAACCCCAACAATATCTGGCAAAATAAGAGCGTGTAAATGTGGATATAAATTCATTGTTGGCGCACCGAATCACTATTCAACTTCGGGATTAAATCATCTTATTACCGCACTTAAATATAAGGGCACAATAAAGGCGGCAAAACCCCTTGGGAATCTACTTTGTAGTTTTATAAAAGAATCAAAATTAAAAATTGCAAATTTTATTATTATTCCCGTTCCATTATCTAAGACTAGAGAGAAGGAACGCGGATACAATCAGGCAGAACTAATAACATTCGAATTTTTAAAACAAATTACCGACCAAACACTCGTATATCAAAAGGATGTTTTAAAACGAACTCGCGATACATTGTCACAGGCAAAAATACAATCTTATGAGTCACGGAAAAATAACTTACTAAATGCATTTCAAGTTATAAATGTATCTTTAATTAAAGGAAAATATATTCTTTTAATTGATGATGTTATTACTTCGGGCGCAACGGCAATTGAAGCATCAAATACATTAATAAAAGCTGGGGCCAGAAAAGTTATCATACTAACAACCGCAAGAGCTTAAATTAAAAATTTGGAATTTCGGTCCAGCTAATTAGGACTAAACTCGATTTATCAAAAGTTACTTGTAAATTAGTATGGGAATTCTGAAATACTGCCTGAGCTTGAATAATGAAGTTATTTCCGGATACTTGAATTGGTCGTATAAAACAAGAATCACTTCCGATGGCTAAATTTTCATTTCCTAAATAACTAGAATCATTCGCATATTTTAGAAGCGAATAATCAATACACCCATCTGCTAAAGCCATACTTCTATCCTTGTATTCACTATCAAGTAGACTATAACGGACAAAAAAAGATGAATAACTCAGAGTAACAGTAAAAATTAATATTATTGCCGATATGATTACGGCAGAAATAAGAGCTATAAAGCCATCTCTAGAATTCTGATTAACTTTATTAAAAATAAAGTTTACACTAGAAATTTTAAATTTTAATTGATTTTTACCCATATTATACTTTTTACTTTCGAACATATTTTGTTATTTCAAAATCATGTCCACTAATATCGATAGATGACTTTATACCAATTGGGTCAACTCCAACCTGAACAAACAATAAATCATTGACGAATACATTTTGGGTTGTTATTGGCAAAAAAGAAGAATCGCTACATAATGATGCCCCAAAAACTCCTCTCCTTATTTTTATCGCCTTTTTTAAAGGATTGGAGCTATCTAAACAAAAATCAACTTGAACACCATCATACCTAGAAATTCTTAAAAAATTGGAGTTTATAATAACGACATTTGACGCGCCAGAAAATGCTAAGTTAATTTTACGTAATACAAAATTTGCCTCACTTTGAATGACGGTTTTAGCATTTAATTTTGCTCCTCCTTGAAGCAACTCAAAAACAGTCGGTAGCATAGCTCCTATTATTAAGCCTAAAAGACCTGTGTATATTATGGTTTCGATAAGCGTAAAACCATTTTTATTATTAAGATTAAATTTAAAAATTTTTTTCATAACTATGGAATAGTTAGGTTAAAAGTTGTAGTTCGCGTAGGTATAACACCAGTTACTGTTATTGTATTTGTTCTTCTTTGAGCATTTGAAGCGGCATTAATTGTAAATGTAACACTGCAAGTAACTGGACTTGGAGTACACGACCCCGGCGAGGGACTTACGGTTACATTATTTTGCAAACCAGAAAACGAAATAGATACTGATTGAGGAACAGTACCTGCAATCATATTTACAGTAATTGTATTTGTTCCGCTGTCTCCCCTATTAATTGTTAAACTGGATTTAGACGCAGTGAGGTTATAGTCAAAAAGTAATGGACTCACCACAAGATTAAATGATGAAGTTAAACCATGATTATCTGAGACTATAATTTGATAACTACCAACTGGAGTGGTTGGAAAAGTTGTAGTTATTGTAAGACTACTTGTGCACGTAGAAAGGCACGGGTTATTTATAAAACTGGCACTAGCTCCAGATGGCAAGCCGGATACGCTAAATGAAGTATTATTCGAAAATCCGTTTACTAATGTAGAAGTAATTGAATTACTAGCTGACTGACCTTGAATAACGCTGATGTCACCCGAGTTTGCTAAACTATAAACACTTTTTGGCCCAACAATTGAAATAAATCCTTTATCGTTTGATGGAAGCGAACCAACATAAATATAATTTCCCCTACAACCAATTGCAGTTCCGCTACCGCCTGGTAAATCTAAATCTGGTGCGTATGGCGTTATAGTTCCGTTTGTATTCCAAATTTGAAACTCATCATTAGTAATCAGAAACATTAAATTTTCTCTTACGAGCAATCCATTAATACTAGTTCCACTTCCACCTCCAATATCTTTAGACTTTATAAAACTTCCGCTTGGAGAATTCAGTAAATAAAATTCATTTGTTCCAAATGTTCTTCCAAGATAAACATTATTATCTTTAACATATACGCTTTCACCGTTATTAGAGCCTGCTGGCGTGTAACCACCAACCCTAATTGGCAAAACTGGGTTACTTATATCTAGAACTGTTAAATTTTCGGCATTAGGAGATGCAATATAAGCATAGTTATTTTTTACAAAAATAGCATTCACTCCATTTCCAACTTGATAATCACCCTTAATTAATGGATTTGTGGGACTTGCTGGCAGACCTCCACCGCCAACATCAATTACATAAAATTCTGATCCGCTTATGCTTGCCTTAGCAAGACCAAGATAAATATACCCATTGCTATAAAAAATGCTTGTGCCATAAGCTAATTTATTACCACTTGCTACTGCTGGAATTTTTAAATTTATAGGTGGATTGGTTAAATTGTTTAAATCAATAACTTGAAGCTGAGCACAATTCGTATTTGTTAGACAAGTTTCTGATGAACCATTGTATGCATTTGCGACATATGCATAGTGACCGGAAACTGTTACCGCATTTAACCCCTGTCCTACAGAAGTGGAATTATCAACTCCAAATAAAAACTGTGGCTTTTGACTGGCATTTGAAATATCAAAACCAAATAAAGTTCCATTATTATTTCCGTGCGTATTATTTACAGTTACATAAAGCTTGTTGCTCTGCGTATAAACATCTGTAATAGGAAACCCACTTGATGGATCAGATGGAACTAATAAATCTTTTCCAAATTCAAATGTACTCATTTCTGGTTCTGTCCAATCACCACTAAGCGTTGAATTGCATGCGTTACTTAAATTCTGAAAGTTAGTAAGAAAGGTTTTGAAAGTTATTGCTAAATTTTTATTACTGATCAACCAAGAAACAGTACCAGTTACAAGCTTTGAGTCACCAGATTCAGTAACTACAAGCGACTTAGTATATGTAATCGGTCCACTAACTTCTGTAGAATTAGCTGAACTTATAGAACTATAATCATTTCTTGAATCAGCTCGTGCTTTTTCAATCATAGCTTCAGCAATTCCTAACGCTTCGCTATTAGTTTGAGTATCTAAATAAACTGATTGATTTCCAAATATAACAACTATGCCCGCGGTCACACTCAAAGTAAGCACGCTAAACGCGATAAGTAATTCTAGAGTGCTACTCCCCCTTTTTAAATTACCACTCAATTCTTCCTTCATTGTTTATTGATATTACTTTTGATTTAGCTCCATCTTCGAGTGTGATGTCGCCTGCTACCACTGGCAAGCCAGTAAGGCCCACAAATACAATCTCACTTAAACCACTTTTTTGAATAATGCTATTGCCTGGAATATCTTCGTTTGTTGAAGCCCCAGCAGTATAATTATTTCCTCTAAAAAGAATAAATTTGTCACTATCTATATATACGCCATGAGAAGTTTCAAACATATTAGCAAGGGCACGACTTCTAGCTTTTTCCAAAACACCAACTACCAAATCTCTTTCTGTACCAAGCAGATATCCTCTATAAAAATCGAAGCTCAAAAACAAACCCATACCCATAATTAATGTAAGTATGGCAGTAACAATAAGAATTTCTATAAGAGTAAATCCTGAATTATTTTTGTAAGTTTTGCGTAATTTCATATATTGGCGTTATAACGGAAACCGCAATAAACCCAACCATTCCTCCCATAAAAATCATTAATACCGGTTCAATTGAGCTAGATAATCCCTTAGTCAAATCATCAACTTCAGATTCGTAAAGCTCTGAAAGATAAACAAGTGTTTCTGATAAATTACCAGTAGATTCACCTATAGCTATCATTTGTGATGTTATATCAGGAAAAAGCTCTGAGCGCTTTTCTAAATGTTTAGAGATTTTTTCTCCTCGCAAAACTCCTTTTGCTGCTAAATGACACTCTCTTCTATATACTAAGTTGTGAGTTGTATCTCCGGTGATACTAAGCGCATCAGTAACTCTAACTCCACTCTTTAGAAGCAAACCTAGAGTACGACAAAAATTAGTCATATTATAACTTTTTGTTATGCTTCCAAAAAAAGGCAATTTTAATATTAATTTATCGACTACATAATGAAATGCTTCAAATCTTTTGAGTGCAGAAAAAAATGCGACAATAAATAAAATGAGCGCTCCGAAAAGATAAATTCCAAAATTACGCAAAAAATTACTTATGAAAATTAATATTCTGGTTGTGATTGGCAAAACTACATGAAGACTATCGAAAATGGGTTGAATTTTTGGAAAGATAAAAACCGTAAGCAAAATTGTAAGGGCGACTGTCGCTGTCGTTATAAATAACGGATAAATAAGTGCTCCGACTATTTTTTGTTTCAAAGCTTGTTTTTTCTTTAACTCTTCAGAAAGGTAATTTAAATTTATATCAAGCGTTCCACTAGACTCGCCTACTTTAATAATATTAATAGCGAAATCACCAAAGATATGGGGTAGTTTCTTGAGACTAGTTGCAAGATATTGACCATTTGAAACATCAGAGATAACCATATCGAATATTTTTGACCTGGATGTTGATTTAGATTGTCTTTTTAATATTCTCAAACTCTCTACAATTGGAACACCAGCTTTTACCAAAAAACTAAGCCGTTTAGCAAAATGCGCTTGTTCTTTAATAGAAAATCCAGATTTTTTAAATATTGATAGAAGTTTATTCATTTTTTTATTGATTATGGATTTAAAAATCTATTAGGTTGTTTTAACATTATTCATGAACAACACGCAATATCTCTTCGATGGATGTTTCTCCTCTTTTTACTTTTTTTAGTCCCTCCTCCCCAATTGTTGTCATTCCATTTTTAATTGCAATCTTCTTAATTTCGCTCGCTGATGCTTTTCTTAAAATAGCATCGCGAATATCATTGTCTACATATATCACTTCGGCAATAACAACCCTACCCTTATAGCCACTCCCACCACAGTCATCACAACCACTTCCATAAAATATAGTTTTGCAATCATTGCTCGCTAAAAGATTCAACGCCTCTGTCATGCTTTTTTTCTCCATTTCAGAAACTTTTTTTTCAGTTTTACATTTTTCACATATTTTTCTAATTAGCCTTTGTCCTATAGCTAAATTAACAGTTGATGCAATTAAGTATGGTTCAATTTTCATATCTAATAGCCTAGGAAGTGTTGTTGCGGCATCACTTGTGTGTATTGTAGACAAAAGCAAATGCCCAGTAAGTGCCGTGTTAACTGCGATATTGGCAGTTTCAATATCCCGAATTTCTCCAACCATAATTACATTTGGATCTTGTCTTAATATTGACCGCAACCCATTTGCGAAAGTTAATCCAGTCCTAGGATTTACTTGAATCTGTCTAACATCATCAATTGCATATTCTACGGGATCTTCAATGGTGATTATAGATGTTTCGCTACTGTTTAAAGATTTAATTAGTG
>CAYHMC010000014.1:0-25350 GCA_964357615.1 uncultured Candidatus Saccharibacteria bacterium | reverse complement strand
TATAGATGCTTCGCTTCTGTTTAAAGTATTAATTAGTGTATAAAGTGTAGTTGTTTTTCCTGACCCAGTTGGACCAGTAGCTAAAATCATTCCATACGGCTTTTTTATGGCTTTATTTATTTTGTCTTGATCACCATCACTAAAGCCCAAACCAGCAAGATCAAGCTGATCTGCTCTATCAGTAAGTAACCTAAGTACTGCATTTTCTCCATGATATGCTGGAGCAATTGAAACTCGAATATCTACGGAGTCTGAATTTTGAAATTGCGCTCTAAAACGACCATCCTGTGCAGTTTGGTGCTCATCAGTTCTAAGTCCTGATAAAACTTTTATTCTAGAAATGATTTCAGAGGAAATTTGTTTAGGGAAAATAAATCCATCCTGCAGGACACCATCAATTCTCATGCGCACTCTCATTGCTTTCTCAGTTGGGTCAATATGAATATCAGATGCTCCAATTGTTCTTGCGTATTCTATAATATATGCGACTAAATCTATAATAGAGATATTTTCTCCTTTTTTGATTTCTTTGTTGATTTTATCCTTCATATATCTTTATGATTTGATATATTACAACAAAAAAAGCCATTAGTCAATAGCTAAATAAGACCCGGGAAACCTAACTATACTTAATGGAGTATATTTATAAATTTACTATAATTTGAAGAAAGCTCACTTGCAGTGAACAAACCATAGGTTAGGGGTGAAATTATTATAAATGAGGCGAAAATTAAACCCAATCCTAAGATATAAAATATCAAGTATTTTCTTTTAAATTTACCATCCATTAGGACATGTTTTTTATTCTTGCCGTCAGGCATTTCGCTTATTAATAATCTATCGATTAATAAAACTAAAATGAGAATGGAAAAAACCAAAGCTATAAGATAATGATAAAGAAATGCAACTCGCGTAATTTTTATAAATGGAAATAAATTAGCGCAATAACCAACAATTAAAATCCAAATTTCTGGTTGTAGTTTTTTACGAATTTTTTTAATAAAAAGTAAAACTAGCGCAATCATTACGGACAAACTAGAAGCTAACCATAAAAGCGGATTACCAATAAGATAAATATTGCGTACACCACCCTCTGCGCTTTTAACCCAATAGTATACTGGCTTCTTCATTTGTGGCCATTCATACCATTTACTTCCATCTGGATGCGTTGCTGTAAGACCATAGCTGTAACCAAACATTGCTTTGTTTAATTCAAATATTTTTCCCCAAGTATTTAATTTCTCATCTGAATTATCAACATTAATTTTGTTGCCTTCGAGTGTTTTCTGAAAACTTGCCGTCATATAAGCATCACCTGGACCAGATTTATAAAGAATAGAAAAATGAATGGGGAAAAATATTAAATAAGTTAATCCTGAAATCAAAACAAAACCAAATGACGAAAAAACAAACTTCTTAAATTCAAGGTCTTTAAAAAATCTAACGAAGTTAAACAAAAGCACAATTCCCAAAAAAGATAAGCCAGTAAATTTAATACCATATGCTAAACCTAAAAGTACGCTTGTACAAATAAAATAAATTGTTTGCCATTTTCCAGTTGATTTCTGAAATTTTATAAAAAATAAAAGAGCTGCGAAGCCAAAGCAAAGCAAAAACATATCAACTAAAATAAATTTTGACTCTACTAAAATCGTATTTTCAAAAAGAACCATAAAAGCTCCTGCAAATGACCCAAGTTTTGAAATATTTAAAGCCAGCAAAAGATAGTATATGATTACTACAAAAAATACTCCAAAAAGTGCGGGCAGAAATCGTAATGCAAAAAGATCTTTTTCGTTTAATGCCTCTCCAATTTCTTTAAAGTCAGACCCTGGATTAAAACCAAGTATTTTGCCAGAAAGAGCAATCATCATTTTTCCAAGCGGAGGATGAATATCAAAATAATACTCATTATTAAAATAAGCTGAAACAAATTTACCAAAATGAACTTCGTCGAACACAACTTCTGCGGGTTGTTTAAGATGCCAAAACCTTGTAAATATTGCTAGTGTTATTAAGAGAATTAGAAGCCAGTTTTTATTGAAAAAGATTTTCATATTTTATAACATTTTTATTGACACTTTATTTTTAAAATTAATACATTATTAAATTCTGATTTAGAATTATAAACTAATTCTGTTTTTGAAAAAAGTTCTTTTTCGTTATATCCAGGAAATTCATTTTTTATTGCTTGATCATACAAAATATATTTTATTTTCTCATCACAAGCAAGATTCAAATTGCCTGTGAGTATTTTTTGAATATTACCACGATTTCTAGAGTGATCTAACCCCTCGGACCAAAGCCAACCCTCAAAGGCAAGGTAAACGGGACGGCCTGCCAAAAAAACCGGAACAGAATCTACACCTGGATATGTAATAAAAAGATCATTTGGATTTGTGTTGGTTTTTATCCATTCACCAATTTTGCGATTTACCTCTGAACCATCGCTGTAGCCATGAAAACCAATTTCCCTAGAACCTAGCAATCTAGCGTAAACATCGACGCCTCCGGCAATAGTCGCAAGTAAAATTGCTATTGAAACCAATATTTTTCCAATATATTTAGCCTGCCAAATAGTTTTTAAAAATGGCACAACTGCGAATATTATTGCCAAAAGCCACCAATAAAACAGAACTTTATTATTATCAAACGACCAAGGCTGAAAAAGAATTAAGTTAGAAACTGCAAAAATAAAAATAGATGCATAAATATATTTGAAATTAAATTTCTCCTTTAACAATGATTCGCGAGGAGATTTTAAATATAAAAGATTAGTTATAACTACAACCAACACCCAAAGTAAAAATATGACACCAAAATTTTTTGACCAAAACATCAATGCGTTTGTATCCGTATTCGAAGCAACCTCGCAATAAAACCATGAGGCTTTATGTTCGCAGGTCATCCACCCAAAGTACGGCTTAAACGAATCTACTCCCACTAACGCGCTACTTCTTCTAAAATAATCCATCTGTGGAATTGCCAGAAAAGATGAGATAGAACCAAAATAAATCCAACTTTTCCAATTTTTTATGTGATACCAAAAAAGAACCGCCATCATTAAAAAAATAGCTAAAAATGTATGGCCATGAGAAAAAGGTAGTATTCCCACAAAAACACTGTATCTCCAAAAATTTTTATCGAAACCATAATAAAAAAGCCCAAGAAAAAATATTGTGAAAATTGCGAGACCTAATGTAAAACTTCTTTGATGTGCAAAAAATGAAATTAGTGGAACAATCCAGGTAATATTATCTTTGGTAGTCTTTTCGTCGGGAACTCCACCAGTACGGTCGTTCAAATGAGTGTATTCATGCGGAAGATTTTTTACAACATCTTGAATGCCTTCTAATCCCGTTAAACTATAGGCTTGTTTCAAATCTTTATACATTACTGTAAATCCAAAACCACTTCCCAATAAAATCAGAACGATCACAACCGACGCAAAAAGCTTAGAATTTAAAATTTTTGAAGAAATGGAAAATAACAAAACAATCCAAATAAAACCTAAGATGTATAGCGGTAATGAAAATGCTAATACTTGATTAGCTTCTAATTTCAAAAGAATGCCAGATATAAAATCAATTAAAAATGGATAAGTTAAATTTGCTCCACCCATTAGTGGATGTTCTAGTAGAAATGGATCTGAAACTGCAAATCTTTGAATTAAAGATATGTGAAGTGCTGTGTCACCCCAACCAACCAAAGCTGATTTCAAATTACCGTTTTGATCGTGAAAAAGAACTGATGAAACCATGGAAAAGTAAGTCCAAATAATGACTATTAAGATAAAAAACCATGGTTTAAATATAAATTTAAAATCCTTAAACTTTTTTACTTCAACCCTTAATTGGAATGATATTTTTTTTAATTCTGCAATTTGATACAGTGCAATTATAATGGCTATAGCACTAAATAAAAATAAGGCAGTACTTAATGAATTAACCACAAGTGCAAGTAGTAAAATTAAAAAAGAGCCAATGATTATGCCAGTAGCTACGGCTGATAGAAAAAATTCTACAAATGAAAATTTTTTCTCTGGATCAAACAACCGGAAAATAGAGAGCCCGAAAAGGGCTTGTAATGCGACGAAAGCTATTGAGAAAAGCATATAAACTTTATTGTATCATTGAAACTAAGAATATTCACCAGGATTTGATTTTACCGATTTTGTTTTCTAAAAATTCTATTATGCTCAATTGGTCTTTGCTTTGGTTTATTGACACTGGGAAAACTTTCTTCATAATCTTTTTGTGATACATGAGATTTTAGTCGATTACTTAAAACTACATCATCAAATTTTATATCATTAGGAATACTAATCTTTAAATCTTCAAGACTTGGAACTTTTTCGGTAGTTTCTTCTATTATAACTATATTACCTTCAGCTTCTAATCGACGAACCACTTCCATAAAAATCGCGGTGTCAATTTCATCTTTATAACCAATAACTAAAATCCTTCTTTTGTTTTTTTCTGAATCATTTTCTAGTTTAGTAGATTCTGTTTCCATATTTATATAACGCAACAAAAATAGTTACTTATTTTTATATATTCGTCCACCCACTACCCTGAATATTCTTATCCTTAATCTCTTGAAATAGTTCAGCTTTTCTTTTAATTTCTTCTGCTTCCTCAATAGACAATCCTACAATTTCTGTATTTTTAACCAACTCTGAAGGTAACATAAACTCAGCATCCTTAGCTCCACTTATCAGATACTTCCTTACTTCCTCTACTGGTACATCTATATAAGAAAGTACTCCTTTATATCCACCCAAAAATGGTAGAGCTATACCTTCTAACGAGTTTGTATATGAAGGGTTATAGCTAACTTCGTCTGGCCTGTTGCCGCGCCACAATCTAACATGTCCAACTTGAACATCCGGGAGGCTTTTTCTTATTGCATCTGCTAGTTCAACCAAAGCACGCATTTGGGGAGTATCTTCATATGTTTGGCCATCACTTAATATTTGTCCAGATTCATTTAAAATTATTTTTTGCGTCACCGAACGATCATTATAAATCTTTGCCAATTCAGGATTATTATCTAAAAGTTCGCTTATTGGAAGTTCCTGTGCCTTTTCTTTGGCTTGTGTTTCAGGATTATCTTCAGACACATTAGATCTGTTAAATTTTTCCATAATATTACTCAATTGCAAAAAAATCCTATATCTAACTTTGGTAATAAAAATAAATCATATAAAATCAATCCGAATTAATTGGCGGAGGGGGTGGGATTTTCACGTCGCTTCGCTCCCACGAAACCCTCGGTTTCGTGAGCTTCCTACACGGGGAAACATATGTTTCCCCGACCCCCTTCCTGTTCAAATCACACCCAACACTAGATTCCACAAAATATATCTAACGATATATTTTGTGGACCTGGCGGAGGGGGTGGGATTTGAACCCACGATACCGATTAAGGTATGCCACCTTTCCAAGGTGGTGCACTAGGCCGCTATGCGACCCCTCCGTTATAACTAGGAAAATTATAAGAGATTGCTCTTAACCAAGCAACTTTTTAACGGATTCTCCAACTGCTTTGCCATCTGCCTTTCCTTTTAACTCCTTCATCGCCTCTCGCATTGCAGAACCAAAATCTTTTATTCCAGAATCAATGACTTTTTTTACAACTTTTTCAATTTCTTCGGCGCTAATTTGTGCTGGAAGATATCTCTGTATAATTTCTACTTCCTTCAATTCTTTTTCCTCTAAATCTTTGCGTCCTCCGTTTAAAAAAATTATTGCTGCTTCTCGGCGTTTTTTAGCTTCGCGCAAAAAAATATCTAGAACATCCTCGTCTGTTAAAGTTGGTGCTTGTCCAGATGATTTTTTTTCAATCTCTCTATTTTTTAAAGACGCGGTGAGCATTCTTAAAACACTAAGCTCGAATTCTCGTTTTCCTTTAAGGGCTGATATAAGATCAGTATGAAGTTTTTCGTATAACAATGTAATGCGCGTTAATGTGAATTAAGAAAATAATTGTTGAAATTTATTAACTCAACTCATAATACTAACCTAAAGTAATCCCCATTTCTTCTTATATTGAATCTCAGATTTTTTTGTTTCTCTCTTCAATGCCAATACGCGTCTTTTATTTTTGTTTTTTACTCTTTCGCTAAAGCGTCTTTTTTTGGCTTCTTTTAAAACACCTCCTTGTTGGATTTTTTTTGAAAACCGATACATCATTGCAGATGCAGATTCTCCTTCTTTTTTAACAACTTTTACTGGCATAAATATAAATTAAACACTAATTTCAATCGCTTTACTGTATCACTAAATATATTATTTATCAAGCAAGATGCGGAATAGAATTCATCGACTCTTTTGAATTCCAACCACCCAAAAGATGAAGGTGTAAATGAGAAATTACTTGACCACCATCCTTTCCAACATTAAATATTAGCTTATAACCTGTTAACTCCATTTTTTTTGCCAAATCTTTTGCTGTAAATATCAGACGAGAAACCATATCTCGATGTTTTTCTTCGGCTTTCATAATAGACTCTACATGCTCTTTGGGTAGAATAAGAATATGCACCGGTGCTGCTGGCTTAATATCTTTCATCGCGACAATCTCACTATTTTCAAATAAAAAATCTGTTGACTGTTTTTTCTCTACAATTCCACAAAAAATACAATTGATCATCCCGTACGAAATAGGACGCGAACGCTTAGAGCATTCTACAAACTATTATAATTAAATATTTTTAATAGACCTTTTTTATTTATCATAAATTTTTATTTGCGTCCGCTATTTCGTATGGGATTATTTTAATCTCTTTTTTACCTCATCTACAACTTTTGTAACAGGAACGGTTTCCTGAAGACCTGATTTCAAGTCTCGAATAATTATGGTTTCTTCAAAAACCTCTCTTTGACCTAAAATAAGCGCAAGTTGTGCCTCGCTTTTATCAGCAAGTGCCATCTGTCGTTTTATTAAGTCTTTACCAAATGATTCCTGTGTTAAGATATTTGTTTTTCTAAACTCTTCAATTATTTTTAAAACCTTCTTTTTAGCTATATCCCCCAGATACACAAAAAATATTTTCTCCTTGGATGATTTTGGTGGAGTAACCTGTTGGGCTTTCATCTGTTCAATCACCCTATCGATGCCTATCGCACTTCCAGTTCCTGGAGTTGGACGACTACCCATTTCCTCTAAAAGATAGTCATACCTACCACCTGAAGCAAGTGCTAATGGATTTTGGTCAGCAAATATTTCAAATACTGTTTTAGAATAATAATCTAGTCCTCGAACTAAGTGTGGGTTTAGCACATATGGCAAGGATAGCTCGTCTAAATACTCAAGAACGAGTTTTAAGTGACTACTGCACGATACACAAATATTATCCATCAAACTAGGAGCCTTGGCTTTGAGTGGGGCGCAAGAAGAATTTTTACAATCCAATAAGCGCATTGGATTGGATTTTAATCTTCTTTTGCAATCAGCACAAAGAGTTTTCTCATGTTTTTTATAATATTCCACAAGACGCTTTCTGTAGTGTGGTCTGCAAATCCTACAACCTATTGAGTTGATATTAACAGTTAAATTTTTAATTTTTGCTTGTTCTAAAATGCGAAAAGACGCGAGTATAACTTGCGCATCATAAATTGGGTCTATGCTTCCGCCAATTATTTCGAATCCAATTTGATGAAACTGCCTATACCTACCTGCTTGAGGTTGTTCCCTTCTAAACATTGGGCCAACATACCAAAGCTTTACTGGTTGTGGACGATGACTCATTCCGTGCTCGATAAAAGCCCTGCAAACTGCGGCTGTTCCCTCTGGACGAAGTACATATTTATCAGCGCCACCGCCTTTTACAAAAAACATTTCTTTTTCAACCACATCCGATTCTTCGCCTAATGTTTTTAAAAAAACATCCATCTCTTCTAATATAGGAGTTTCGATTTTTTGATATCCATAAAATTCAGCTGTTTCTTTTCCGTTTTTTAAAAATCGATCCCAAAGATATTGATCGTCTGGTAATATATCATGCATTCCTTTTGGAGATTTAAAAATAAACTTGGATTTTTTCTTATTTAATGGTTTTGAATCAGTGTTTTTATTATTCATAAGCTTTGGCATAGTAATCTAAGATTCTTTAAGAATGTTATTTATATAATTGATATATATTTTTAAAATTAATTACTGTATTCTGGTGCTTCGAAAGCAGATACTTTTGTAATAGGCCACAACCTTAACCTTACCAATCCTATTAATTCTTTTTTATTAAGTGGCCCCCAGCTTCTAGAATCAAAGCTATACGCCCTATTATCTCCCATAACATAATATTCATCATCTTTTAATGTGACACTACTATCTCCTCTTGTCGAAAGGCCCGAAGGAAGATAATTTTCCTTAATAGTCAAACCGTTTAGATTAACTTCATCATACACCTTAATTATCCCATCTTTTACCTCAATACGCTCACCTGGGAGACCAATTACTCGTTTAATATAAAATGTTGACTCATCTCCAGGATATTTAAAAACAATAACTTCTCCCCTTTTCGGCTCTCGAAGTCTATAAGTTAGCTCATCAACAAGCAAATAATTATTATTCGAAAAATTAGGCTCCATACTTGCGCCGTTCACCAGAAATGGTTGAACCAAATAACTACGAACCAAAAGTACAGTTATAACTGCTATCGCAGCTACTTCAAATATCTCAACAAAGGCTGCAAAAGTACGCTTAAAAGTATCCATAAGTTACAGTATAATGTATAATGAGTGACAAAGCAAGAAATTAATGCTCGAATAATTAGTTTGATGAATACTAAAGAAACCTCTAAGCTGGCTAATATAAAAATAGTGGCAGGACTTGGAAATCCAAGCAATGAATACGAAAACACATACCATAATATTGGTCTGACTTTTATCAATACAATAGCAAGTAACGAGTGGAAGAAAATAAGAGGCAAACACTTTATCTACACGATAAAAAACAATATTATTTTTATAAAACCAATGCTATTTATGAATGAAAATGGAATAGCTGTCACTGAAGCACTGAAATATTTTAAAAACAAACCTTCAGAATTATTAATAATTCATGATGATAGTGATATTTACTGGAATGAATATAAAATTGATTTCAACAAGGGATCTGCTGGTCACAACGGCGTTCAGTCAGTTATTAAAGAAGTTGGAACTAAGGGCTTTTGGAGACTAAGATTAGGCATTAGAGAAGATATTATCAATCATAAATCACTAAATGGTGACTTGCCCCAGAAACAAATAAAAGCAAGTGATTTTGTTCTAAATAAATTGAAAACTAAGCACACGAACGAACTGTCAATTTTTTTTACTAAGATTACTAAAGAATTGGAACCAATATTTATAAGCAACAAATAAAATTACTTATTCTTAAGTGATATATTAAACGAGAAAGTAATTCGCCCACCACTCGATAAGATTCTTGAGTTTAGTGGAAAATCAACCTTAGTAAAACTAGGGATATTTTCAAGTGCTTGTTTGAAATTTTTTATTGCATTGTCATTGGATGCAGTTCCGCTTATGACAAACGGACTAGAAATAGATTGGAAATCAATCTGGGATAATAAAATTTCTGGCGTTAAAGCTCCTATCATATCGTTAATATAGGGATATATCTTTACCTGTGTGCCTTGCGCGGATAAAATCATACTAACTGAATCATTGAAGTCCTTCGCCTGCAATTTTAGATTTGAGAGTTCTACGAGATCGGCCTGCGCCAATGCCTGCACCGGAGTTAACTTATTTCTACCAAGCTGGCTTTGGAGAAAAATTAAAGATAGGAAGAAAATTATAACAAGCGTAGCTCCATAAGCGGCAAATATATTTCTACATATTTTAAGAAAATGAATTAATTGTGATTGTCTAAACTCTTCATTAGTACCCAAACTAGTTAAACTAATAAGCTCATCTTCACCTCTTGGAATAAGACCTCTTAAATAAGCGCCGTATGAAACTCCCCATGACGCATAAAGTTTCCCAGTTGCAAACAAATCTTGTGGAATTACTTTAATACGAAAATTTTTCTCAATAATAGTTTTGATTTCATCATGAAATTCACTAGCTACCAAAATTAATTCCTTTGGTGATGTTCCATTATTGCTCATAGCGAAATTTAAAACTTGTTGCGTATAACGAGAAACAGTATTTTCAAAAACTTGTGGTGATATTTCGGTGGCACCCTCATACATTGACAACCAAGATATAAAATAATCGAAATGGACTTTTTTATTTAAGATGCCAGCAAAATCCATTCCATCGTTTGTAACATTTAAAAGAATATGAAAATCGCTTTTATTATATTCCGTATCAGAATCGCCTACGGCTCGTTCAAGCGCAAAAACTGAAGGTTCGATTGCAACCACCACAAAACCAACTTCTCTAGCCGAAGATACAATAATATCTATATTATTCTTTTCAGTAAAAACACTCAAAAATGTAATCTGACTGCTTCTTAGATTCTCCCCTAACATATCCCAATCAGCATACGCCTCTTCGATTGGAAGGGGTGAAATCATTTGCATATTTAACTTCGCCGCTTCGGGTACTTTTTCTGGAGCCAAAAAAGGCAAATTAAAAGTCTGTATAAAAATACTAGAAGAAGGTATAGCGATAATAATGTGGGGAAGCTTTTTTGCTTCTTTTCCAAGCTTCTGTTTTAACTTAAAAAAGGCGTCTTTTAATTTATCTTTTTGAATTACTTTTCCGTCTTTAATTACACCAGGGGTGAGTCTTATATCCAGATTCATGAGCTTGGTATTTTTTAAATATACAAAGCGTAAATAAAAATCGGATATTTCGACTCCCGCTATAGGTGGCTTAGGATTTAAAAAACTAATAATTTTTCTTATATTAAATTTCATAACTGATTGGCTTGTAGATTAATACTCCTCAATTTATTTCTTCACTAAATGATACAATATCTATTTTGCCATTAGAACCATCGATATTAACGACCACCTTTACAGTTTTTGTTCTTCTCGAAACAGTAGATGTTGCTACTATTATTCTTATGCCACCTGATACAGCCGAAATATTAATTTGAGCCGTAGAAGTTGAAACGCCTGAGGGATTTGGCAACGAATAAGTAACTGGAACCAAATCTTTATCCCTAATCAATTTTAATATGGCATCTTGCGCGCCAGACCTTGCAGTGAATAGTGCTTCTTGGCTGGCGCGAACAGATAAGTTTGATGTTGAATTATAAAACGCCAAGACACCACCAACTATTGCAATTTCGATAATAATTGCACCAATCAAAATCATTACTGGCAACACAGCCACTCCTCGAATATCAAAATACCTTGAAAACATATTTTGTGTAATGGCAGTCAATTTTTAAATAAACTTACGGATTTTAATTATTTTACTTCTGAAACATTTGTCGAATCATCAGTTCCACCGCGAATTGCTTTCATAGCTTGACCATCCTCTTTAAGTTTAGTCATCCATAAAATTTTTTTATTATTTAACTTAATTAAATCGCTTGGTCCCCACTCTTCGTCTTGAAATCTATGCAACGCATATGAACCCACTTCATTATTATCTTTAATTCTCACTAACAAATAAACATCAGAAAGGGTCAGCGATGGAAAACGACGAAGCTTTCCTAAATATATTTCACCAGATTCTAAGTAAACAGCATAATAACTAGAATTAAAGACTGACGAAAATCCAATATCAAAATTTAAATAGGCGAAAAAAATTGAAATGCCAAAAAATAAAACTACTAAAACTCTAAGAATTTTTAAATTTGAAAGCATAATTTATTTTTATAATATAATTGTATTTTAAAAAATATAATTATATTATATCACACTAATTCAATTTAAAATCATCACTAAGTACAATTTCGTAAGCTACGGACACGCTACGCTCGATGTGGCAAAAGTTCCGTTCTGATTAAAAGATAATGTATAGCATGTGCTTGTTGCATAGAAAAAAAGTCTTCCGTTGCCATCAATATAAATATCTCCACCGCTAACATGAAGTTTTTTAGCTGGCGTAACAGTTCCTATTCCCACCCTGCTATTTGAGGTATTTACCCTTAATATATTTGAACCAACAGTAAGATTTCCAGTAATATCTAAAAGTCCCGAAAAATAACCATCTTGCCATTTTTGACCAGAAACACCGACACTTAAATTGGAACCATTAGGAATTAAAGAGGAGTCGAACACGGCGGCCGATACGCGAGCTACAGAAGTGCGAAATGCTTTACTAAATTGCGACTGAGCTTTAGTCGATGCATACGAAAGAGTAAAATCAATTTGGAGTGAATCATGGCCTGGCGCATTCGAAAATCTTTTAAATGAAAGCGAATCAACATTAACCCTTTCATCAGTTAATGCATTTAATACACATACGGGTGGTAAAGATGAGGGACAGGTAGAAGAAGCTCCTGTAGTATTATCAATTACTCCTTCGGCCATATATGCTCTGGTGCCTGATGCATAAATATGAATAAAATCGCGGTTATTAGCATAGTCATTCATTCTTAAAATTAAAGTGCCCTGTGGGGTAGTCGTACCAATATCAATCAAGCTTGAGTCTCGAACTACACGCTTAACTGTTTCGACTATAAATCTCCCCTCTTCTGTTACTGTTCTAACTGATTGACTTTCAGTATTTACTTCTAGGGCGTTAACTAAGACATCAACTAAAAAACCTCCGACCAATGCAAAAATCCCAAGATAAATTAATATTTCTGTTAGGGTAAATCCCTTTGAATTTTTTAATTTATAATTTATCACTTTTATTTAAAATAAATTTCAACGAAAAAAAATAATATAGAACTCACAAATAATCGTATCGTTGAACTATAATTTATTATAACACCATTCATCATATGTGGCTTATAAAAACTATTTAAGACTACAAACTATGGATTAAGGAGTTTAATTGCACCTGTACTTGATGAGTAGTCAATATTAGAAGAGCTCGCAAAAGTTGTAGTGGCATTCGATGAAATGGATTCTCCAACCGGTCCGCCAGTCCATAAATTTTGCTCCGAGGATTGATTATTAAAATGCGTCATAATTTCTGCTAATGTTTTATCTCCGATAGATTCATTGTCTCCAGACGATAGCCAATTTACTTTAGCTGTAACTCGCTGAGTTGATGGATCTTCTGTTCCAGAGACACATGTGGATGATATACTTGCGTCTAAAATATCTCCCACGCCACCCGAGCCACTATCACTTCTACATATATTTTCAACAAAAAAATATCTGGTGTACGCAATATTATCTATAGTGAGCAATTCAGTTCCCGATGCAATAGTTAATCCATTTATAGTTGATGTTACATAATATTTAGAACTACTGCCTTTTCCCAAACCATAAATATTTTGCCAATTTGATGTACTAATTGCTCTCACATTATCTAAAATTTCTGCAGAAATATCTTGCGCGGTTTGATTATCAAGATTTGTTCTTCCAATTCTTAAGATGCTAACAATAACTAATACGGCACCAAGCAAAAAAATTGAAACTACAGCTACTCCAGTTAAAAGCTCGATTAAAGACTGGCCATTTTGTGAATTTTTTATTTTATAATTAAATATCATTTATTTTATATAAAGATACTCCTATGGGCTGTAATTTATTATGACATCATCTACTATAGGCGATGATAATCCAGCACTATCATTTCCAAACGTCGTTTCTAAAGATCCGTTTGAAAGAAAACGTTTTTCAAAACGCCAATCATTATCATCTCTTCCCGCAACATACAAATAAGTTGGATCAATTATAATGGCGGATGCGGCATTAGTTATTGATACCCCTGTAATTACCCCCCCAGTACCAAAACCGACATCAAGCGCTCCTGTTGTAAGTAAGCGCTTTTCTATGCGCCAATTTGGGCTTGAGTCATAACCAACCACATACATATAAGTTGAGTCAATGGCTATATCAGTAGCTATATCAGTAGAAGCTACACCTGTAATTACCCCCCCAGTACCAAAACCGGCATCAAGCGCTCCTGTTGTAAGTAATAATTTTTCTATGCGCCAAACTAAAGTATCATCATAGCCGACCACATACATATAAGTAGCATTTTTTTCAACACTTAATGCTTGATTACTGGATACCGCAGAAGTATACACACCACCAACTGCAAAACCGACATCAAGCGCTCCTGTTGTAAGTAAGCGTTTTTCTATACGCCAATTTGAAGTGTCATCATAACCGACCACATACATATAAGTTGAGTCAATTGTTATTTCCTTAGAAGACCAACTGGCCGCAACTCCACTTATTACACCTCCAGTGCCAAAACCGGCATCAAGCGCTCCTGTTGAAAGTAGTCTTTTTTCCATGCGCCAATTAGCAGAATCGTCTTTACCGGCTAAATACATATGAGTAGAATCAATATCAATCTTTACATCAACATCACCACCTGTGACTGTCAGAACCCCTGCAGTGCCGAACGCACCATCAAGTGCACCTGTTGTAAGTAAGCGTTTTTCGATACGCCAGTTTGTGCTCGTATCATAGCCAACCGCATACATATAAGTAGAATCTATTTTGATTTCTTTAAGATTTGCGGAAGCTGCTACATCAGTTATTATTCCGCCAGTTCCAAAGCCAACATCTAATGCCCCAGTTGTTAATAACCTTTTTTCAAAGCGCCAATCTACATTTGTGTCGTAACCACCAACATACATATACGTAGAATCTTTTACTATAGAAGTTGCAGCGTTACTTAAAGTATCGCCTGTAATAACGCCATCTCCGTCAGTACCCATGGAGCCTGAAATATCAAGAGACGTCTTATATCTGAAATAGCGAATATTATTAAACAATCCAGATGGTATACCATGAGAAATATTTGGTCCCGCCGGAAAAAACCAATTACCTAAGCTACACGTAGATTGATCATTTGCGCTAGTACATCCAAAATAATTCCAAGGACCAGCGGAATTAGTAGAGGTAGCTATTTGAAATTTAACCAAACCCAAAGTGCCCTGCCAAAGTATTGAATTTAAAACTGTACCGTTTGATCCAGAATCAAATACGGAAGAAGTTAGCTCTCCTAAGCTAATGGAAGCCACCCTAAGACTCCCCTGCGTGCTTGTAGCACTAATGTTTGTAGATGAAAAATACTTATGATTAACTCCTTCACTTGGAAAAAATTCTTGCCCAGGACCACCGGACCAGTCAGATTGTTGAAAAGCCTCATTTCTAGTCCGAGTAAGAAATTCTGAAAGATTTATTCCACCTTGTGGCGTATTATTCCAAGTAATTCGAACTACCACAAATATTGTTGATGGATCCAAAACGCTCCCTGCCGTGGTTGAAGCCACAATATTTCCCACTGTGTTACGATATACATTTTCAATATAAAAATATTGCTTAAAATTAATACCCTTAACCGTAGAAGATGCATCTCCAGATAAAATTGGAAACGGCGGAGTAGATGAAACATTGTAGTGGTTAGATGCCCCCTTGTTTAGAGAAATAAAACTGCTCCAATTCTCGGTTGCGACCGAACGCGCCTTCTCTATAAGATCATTGCTTAATGAAATTGCAGATTGAGCTTCCTGAGATCTCTTGTTTGAATTCATAAAACCGACGATAAGCGTAACTGCTCCACCAAGCAAAATTCCACCCAAAGTAACTGCTATTAGAATCTCAAGCATTGTCTGTCCTTTTTTATGTTCGGGAATCTTCATTTTTAAATATTTTTTATATTATCGAATGTTGCTTTTTCTTATTATATAATTTAAATAAATAACTAAAACTCAATATTCAACCCTTCCATTTGGATAAACAATTATCGTTGAACTTGATTTATTGTCAGCTTTTAATGCAATTTCAATATCAACTGGACTACTATTATTTAACTTTCCTGATAATGCGCTAAATTGTGTTGTTGTAGTATTATTGCTTGCAGGTTTTAAAAAAGTTATGGAATTATCGAGATACTTTATAGATGAAGTTGTATGCCCCGATCCATAAGGCTTACCATAATAAACAACCATATAATTTGATGTGCCACCGACATTTCTGAAATAAACACCCCAAAAACTATTTTCTTCTTGTGAAATTGCCCTATCTCTTACAGTTCTAAGCATTGAATTAATTTCATCTCCAGCAAGCTTTAAGCGATTTTTATTTCTATAACCTACAAAATTTCTAGACCCAGCAATTGAGAGTATTGCCATTATGCCTATCACTATAAGTACCTCTATCAATGTAAATCCAACTCTTGAATTCGAAACTTTATTTTTTTCTATTTCCATTTGATATTAAAAAGGTACAAGTCTTATATACGATTAAATTTGTCCTACTAATTGATATATAGGAACAATGATAGAAAGAGCAATTGAAGCTACAATAAATCCAATACCAATAAGTAGTGTGGGCTCAATAAATGAAACTAACGCTTTTAGGGATTCGTCAATTTCACCTTCATAAAAACGAGAAATGGTTTCTAAAACATCATCAATATGTCCAGATTTCTCTGAAATTGCAATCAAATTTGTAACCACTCGCGGAAAAGCTGTTTCGTGTTTAAACGACTCGCCGATTGATACTCCCTTAGTAATCCCTTCTCTTGAGATTCTCTGTAGAGCCATCTTTATATCATCATCACCTACTGATTCTGCTGTTAATTCTAATGCCTCAACTATTGGAATTCCTGCTTTCATTAGCTGAGCAAGCACACTTGCAAATCTCTGAATACCTATGCGATGCGCAACCTTCTTAACTACAGGAAGTTTCCTAACGAATCTGGTAACAAGTTTTCTGAATGATAAACTACTATAAAAAGATACTATTAGTGAGATAATAAAAAACGCCATTGAACTAAGAACGATTACGGCATACTTTCCCATAAAATTACCTACAGCAAAAACAACTCTTGAAAATGCTGGTGGGTCAAATTCACCACCACTAAATACCTCGGACAACTTTGGAAGAGCAAAGGTAACCAACAATATCAAAATCAAAAATGATGCGGATAATAAAATGACTGGATAAATTAATGCTCCTTTTATTTTAGATTTTAATTGTTCGTTTTTTTCAAGCGAAGCGCTTAGATTCGTAAGAACAGTATCTAAACTACCAGATTGTTCGCCTGATTTTATCATATTAACAAAAACCGGAGAAAATGCTTTTGGATGATTCGCAAATGTTACATAAAACGGAACTCCTTTTTCTAGATTACCACGCATCTCAATAAGCAATGCTTTAACCTCTACTTTATCAAAGTCTTCTATTAAAATATCAATTGCGCGAAAAAGATCAGTGCCTACCTTAAGCATTAAAGCCAGATAACGAGTAATAAATATTTGATCTTGGGCATTTATTGAACTACCAAAAAAACCCTTCCTTGCTCTAAACAAAGTATTTATTGGTTTTATAGATATTGGGCGCAATCCTTTTGCTCCAAGTTGTTCTAAAACTTCACCACCAGCTGACGCCTCTGTTTCGCCCTCTACAATTTTTCCATCAGATTGAATTGCTGTATATTGAAATTTCATCTCATTAGAAATAGGACGCGGACGCCAAAAGCATTGTGCGCACTATTTTATTAAATATAATTGATAAATAATTTATACTTTTCATATTTTTTAAAGCACTCACATCCTGCTTGCCTACAAGAAGAACTACTATGGGGATAAATCTATTATACCCCTAGAAACTTCTATTCCCTAATAACTCGTAAAACTTCTTCAATAGTGGTAACTCCCCTCTCAACCTTATTTAGACCATCCTCAAACATTGAAATCATTCCTTCTTTTCGTGCGACAGTACGCAGTGAATCTAATGTGAAATTTGCACTTACTATTGCCTTTCTAACTTCTTCGGTTACATCAAGTATTTCGTAAATGCCTAACCTACCACGATAACCAGAATCTCCACACACAGAACATCCCTTGCCTCGATATAGGCGTTTTGGCATTTTAAAATCCTCTCTTAATCCAAGAATATTAGTTTGAATTTTAATTGTTTCGGCGAGACTGGCGTCTGGCGCATAAGAATAAATACATTCTGTGCAAACTTGACGCACTAATCTCTGTGCCATTATAGCGTTTAACACTGCTGTTGATAAAAACGGAGCGACTTTTAAATCAAAAAGTCTGGGAATTGCGGTTGGCGCATCGTTTGTGTGTAGTGTACTTAAAACCAAATGACCGGTAAGTGCGGCATTTACAGAAATATCTGCTGTTTCTTCGTCTCTAATTTCACCAACCAAGATAATGTCGGGATCTTGTCGCAAGAAAGCACGAAGCCCAGAAGCGAATGTAATTCCAGCCTGCGTATTAATTTGAGTCTGATTTATGTACCTAATGTTATATTCAATAGGATCTTCTATAGTAACAATGTTCACTTCAGGACGATTTAACATATTCAAAATTGAATAGAGGGTGGTTGTTTTTCCAGAACCCGTTGGCCCAGTTACAAGTAACATTCCGTATGATTTTTCGATATTCTTTTTGACAATACCTATCATTTTTGTAGACATTCCAAGATCTTCTAAAGATAATGGTCTTTGTGTCGAAGCGAGCAACCTCATTACTACCTTCTCTCCATTTGAAGTTGGCACAATAGAAACACGAAGGTCTACCAAATCAGAACCAGATTTTTGTCTAAACCTACCATCTTGTGGGGTAAAGTGCTCGTCTAATTTTAATCCCGCTAAAAGTTTAAAACGAGCTACAAGCGCAGAACTTATAAGTTTTGGCATTCGAGTAATTTCTCGAAGCACTCCGTCTATTCTATATCTAAGCAACACTTCGTCTTCAAGCATTTCTAAGTGGACATCGGAAGCGCGAAGCGCATATGCGTAAGCAACAATATTGTCGGCAATTGACACGATTGGCAATTCTGCGGCTTTTTCCTTATCACCTCTGGCGCGACTTCGAAGTGATTCAGCAATATTTTCCTCAATAAGTTTTTTAAAATCTACTGAAAGTGCTGCGCCATACAAAACAAAACCTTTATCAATATCTTCTGGTAGCGCAAGAAATGGTTTTATAGTTTTTTTCAGTCTTTTCTTTAAAAACTCTAAGGTGCTTATATCGGTTGGGTCTTCCATGGCAACCGAGACAACATCAGAGACTTCATCGAATGTAATTACGCGCCTTGCCCTTGCAATTTCTTCTGGAATCAACTTAAGAATATCTTGATTGATATTTTTATTAGTTAAACTAGCCATCTCCGTTCCAAAGTATGTTGATAGCAAATTATAGTAATAACTTCTGCGCATTATATTCCTCGAAATAAGAATATCTGCTAAATCTTGGCCCATCCTAGTTGCTTCTTTTTCAACAGCATCAAAATCCTCCTCTGTAATGAGTTTATCTTTCAAAAGTTGTTCCCTTAATTTTTGCGTAGGAATATGAATCATCTGTGTTCTAGAAATTATTTTTTCGTAAAATATTTAAACTCACTTAGCGCCGATGCCTTTATTTAAATTATAACACAATAAACATAACGACATAATTTATTCTTGGCGTCTATAATCAAGGATAAATATAAGTTATGTTATTAAATTTTAAGTAGGTTATAAAATGGCAAATCTTTCTCTACAAAATACATAAGTAGTATTATTGCAATTACAATGGGCAACCAGAAATAATATGTTGTAAACCGATTACTGGATTCTGATTTATCACTATTTGCAGAGGATTCTAAAGTATTATTTGTATTATTTTCTAATTTATTCTCAATAATATAAGCTTTATCTCTTTTATTTATAATAATGGTTGCGAAAAGATTAAAAACTAAAAATATAGATAGTAGTATTATTAAATAATATAACCACCCCGGCCAACCGGCTAAAAAAATTGCAACCGCTCCAAAATATGGTTCTTCATCATAAAAAAACCGACTATCATATTTTTTATTTAGTATTAACATCGCCCATAAAAAAAGTTCAGCAAAAATAAAAGATATAATATACTCTCCCCAAAGCCTGGTTAAAAGATAAAATAATAAATATGTTCCTCCGTCGTACGAGGGAATTAGAGCCTTAATAAAAGAATTGATTCCATAAAAAATTGGCTCAAGATAAATGGAAATAAATTTTATACCCAGATCATCAAGCTCTGCCGTAAATGATTCATCTGAATTTAATAATTTTGTAAATTCTTCAGAATTCCACAGCTTATAGTGTTCAAATGATAAATAAATGAGCAATATAAAAATTAATAACACCGATATTCTAAATATTGATTTTCTATACCGAAACAAAAAGGATCGCCCTTTTGTAGAAAAGGACGACCCTAAGAGAATTCCTGCAATTATCAACTTTAAAATCAATAAAAGCATTGCGAAGTTAAACTATAAATCTAAACCTGGCGCTGTGCCAACTTCGTAAAGATTGGCATCTGGACCACCATCCTTGCTTGGAAGACCAAGATCTGTTACATATTTCTGACTCTCAAATCTTGAAGTTATAACATATGTCTTATTGGTATCATCGCAACCATAAACATAAGTTAACATTTGACCAGAGGATGATGTATTTGATGGGTCAACTGGCATATTTGAAAGCGGTGAACCACCAGTCATAGCTGCCAAATTAATTGGTAACCATCCAGTTCCATTCACACCCCTAGTTGTTGAACCAAAAAATGAACCAGTTGCATATGTGAAAGTCGAAGCACTTGAAGTAGCTCCGGTCATAGCACTATATGTTCTTGGATTAGTACCGCCAACACACTGTGTAGTAGTTCTATTATCCATAAGTGGTGTTGCCACCGTGCTGAGATATAGTCCAAGAGTGCTGTTGATGCTTGCTAAATCTGATGCCCTAGTAGAATCTCTTGCTTGACGCAAAAGCTCTGCTGGATTTAAAACCAAAACTGCTGCTGTTGCTAATATTGCTAAAATTCCGATAACGATAAGAAGTTCTAGCAATGTAAAACCTTTTTTTTGCATATTTTTTTAATAATTATACCCCCGCGTTTATCTGCGTTTAAGCCATAAGCGCCTTACCGCTTCCCGCTCTAGTAGGAGGCGGAGTAACGCGGACTTTAAAACGCTGACTTACGCGGAACAACGAAGAAATATTCGTAATTAATTGCGCAATTAATTAAACTCTTTTTTATTCGCTTTCTTAAGTGAATTTCACTATTTAAAAGACGTCGACCTTTTTAATTTCTTAATTTACCAACATAAAACTCGAATTATCACAATCTGTAAAATTTTTCGAGCAATATACTCAACAAATGAGCATATATATCATTATACACTATATTCAAAAAAACCTGTGGATAAATACCGTTAGAATTTACGAACGCTTAATTAAAATCGAAACTCCTGCATATAATATTCACTATTTACACATAGAGAATATGCTCAATCCATTTTTAGTATGCGATCTATTTCTAACGGAATAAATCAAATTTAATCCACTGCATCAATTTTGAATATAAATCTAATCAATAAAATATGGTCGAGATTTATATTCAAAATTAAAAATTAAATCCTTAAGCCAACGGCATTACCAATTTCATAATATCCATTATCGGGACCACCATCTCTACTCGGCAAACCAAGAGTGTCAATATATTTAATACTTTCAAACCTTGCCGTAATAACCCAAGCGTCTGTTGTTTCATTACAGCCATAAACATAAACAAAAGTTGTGCTTGAAGCTGTTGTAGTAGCGTTTGTTGGATCTACTGGTAATTTACTGAGTGGGGATCCTGCTGAAATTAATTTTAAGTTCAACGGCAACCAACCACTACCATTAACTGCATTCGACGGAGTGGAAGATACTTGATTGGGATAATCGGTGGAAGAAGCATAAGGAAAAGTTGCTACACTTGTTGTCGCTCCATGTAGGTAACTATAAACTTGCTTGGTGGCATGAGCACCACCAAGACAGTGACCTGCGTTACTATCCATGCTTGGCAAAGTTACTGTTCCCAAATAAATTCCTAATGTTTTATTTAAACTTGCCATATCGGCGGCACGAGTTGAATCTCTTGCTTGACGCAAAAGCTCTGCTGGATTTAAAACTAAAACAGCGGCAGTTGCCAAAATCCCTAATATACCAATAACTATAAGAAGCTCGAGTAATGTAAAACCTCTAGCTTGCTGATTAAAAGCTATATTTCTAATTTTATTAAACATCATTTTTACAAAAAACTTAAAATTTTTATAAATGTCAGGAGAAGACCAATGCATTTATTATATACTAAATATTAAATTAGTGCTGTGAATAAATTCAATCAACGCGATCGGCATAAGAATTATAGATTTTATATGCGATTACTAAGATTATTCAAAATATTTTAAAAAATTTATAGGTGGTTTTGTTTCAATTACAATTTTGTTATTAAGCTTCGAATCAAATTCTAGTGATAAAGCATGCAACATTTGGTGATTTATTTTTAGTCTATTACTTAGAATCTCTGAGTTCTTGTTACTATAAAGTGCGTCACCTAAAATTGGATTACCGATAGAAGAAAGATGCACTCTAATTTGGTGGGTCCTGCCTGTTTGTGGAGTAACCTCAAGTAAGCTTAGCGAATCTAATTCTGAATTCAAAGTGATTTTTTTTTCCAAGCTCGAGATATTTATCGATTTTAAAATTTTGTATTTGGTTATTGCCTCTTTTAAATGTTTAGTTGAATAGACTGAACGCTTTATTGTGCCGTCTTTAATGCCAATTGGTTTATCAATTGTCCCCTCTTTTAATTTTGGAATGCCGAAAACTATGGCGAGATAAGTTTTTTTTATTTTATGATTCTGAAAAAGACTTTTTAGATACAGAAAATATTTCTGTGTCTTTGGAATTAAAATAATACCTGAAGTATCTTTGTCTAAACGATGAACAATACCAGGACGATTATCGGTATCATCTCCAACTTTTTTTAATTCTGGATGTCTTTTGATTAACCAATCAACTAGCGTTGATTGGTTTAAATTTTTTAATTTTTTGCTACTTGAAATTTTTACTCCATGAACCATCATTCCCACGGGTTTATTTATAGCAATAAAATCTTCGTCTTCAAAAATTATTTTAGGTTCTAACATAAACTATAGTGCGCGCACAAGGGATTGAACCTTGGACCTTCACAATGTCAATGTGACGCTCTACCACTGAGCTATGCGCGCAAAACTGTAATCTGTGCGTGTGGAAGGAATCGAACCTTCGACCTCTGTCTTATCAGGACAGCGTTCTACCACTGAACTACACACGCTATTTAATTCTTGGCTTCAAAAAAGCACTATTTAATCCTTATTTAGAAATATCGTATAGGATATTTCTAAATTTGTCTAGATAATTAAAGCTATTAACAAATTAAATGTAATATAAAGCAATAAATTAGTTAGTTATAAAAACTTATGCAAACCATAAATTACATAATTTTAAATATCCTTACCTAGCTTAATCTGTTTAAATTTATCTAATTCAAATTTTGTAACTTCACTGGTATTAACGGAGGGCTCAATCAAAGATGCGTTTAATCTTAATATTAGAAAACGAAGGCTCCAAATTGCAACCGAAATCAATATAATTGAAATTACTAATGTAATAATTGCAAATGCTAACTCTCTTTTTTGTTTTATTATACCTTTAAACATTAATCTATTTTTTCAACTTTTACCTCATTTTTGAAAAATATTTTCCCATCAATTCGACCATTGGAGTTTTCACCAGAACCCGTTACATAAACTCTGCTTAATTCAAGAAGATACCCAAAATTTTCCAATTCTTTAGCAAACGAAAGTATACCTAAAAAATTTCCCTCAACACTTACAACAAAATCAGCATTACCTAATTTTTTCTCATCACCGGCATCATCCGCTCCAAATGTAAAGCCGAAACGTAGATTGCGTTTACGAGCCAATTGTTCAAGTTGCGTTCTAAAATTAAAAAGATCATCCCTAAGTGGAATTGCGCTTCTCATTACTTTACTATACGAATTAGCCGTTTCGCTGTCTTTTTTAAGTCCAGAAAATTCATCTCTTTGTTTTAAATTTAAACTATTTTGAGAATAAAGCGCAACAATTTCCGAATTTATTATTTCAATTTTAGAAATAATAAAATATATACTTAGAATTACAACTAATAATAGCAGTGAAATAGTTCCCGCATTTATTATTAAATTTTTTCTAAAAAAAGTCATTGTGGTATTTAATAACTTAAAACATCAATGCTTAAGAAGCATTTATTTAATTTATCGAAAAACAAATGTATAGATTCATTATATCATAATAATGAATCAATCTAAAAAATACTTCGCTTGAGCTTAGATGTGTGCGCTTTATTTTTCAGTAAAGTCTTTTGGCTCTTCTGGTTCTGAAGTTTCAGTTGTCGCCTCTTCTCCTTTCGGATTAGTCCAACTTGCATAATCGCATGTTGGATAGCCCGAGCACCCCCAAAATATTTTTCCGCGAGCTCTTCCTCGGACTACTTTTCGTTCGATAATATCACCATTAGTACATTTGGGGCACTTCATTCCAATTGTCTTTGGTGGGTCTTTTATAGCTTTTGTGTTTTTGCATTCAGGATATGCGCTACAAGCAAGAAATTTCCCAAATCGCCCACGCTTAATAATCATCGGTTTACCACACTTATCGCATATCTCATTAGTAGTTTCGATTATTTCTTCTTTAACAACTTCTTCATATTTTTTGGCAAGTATATCTGCGAACGGAACATAAAACTTTCTTATTACTTCTACCCAGTTCAATGCTCCTTCTGCGATTCCATCTAGGTCATCTTCCATGTTGGCAGTAAACTCAAAATCAACGATCTGAGGAAAATGCTCCGCAATCATTTTATCTACTAATACACCAGTTTCTGTTGGATGAATTCGCCCTTGTAGTTTTTCTACATAATTTCTCATAACAATAGTGGAAATCGTTGGAGCATAAGTTGAAGGTCTGCCAATGCCATTTTTTTCTAGAGTTTTAATAAGCGTTGCTTCGCTGTAGCGTGGAGGTGGTTCAGTTTGATGCATTTCTGACTTAGCCTCGGTAATTTTATATTCTGCTCCTTCTTTTAGTCTTGGGAGTTCGTGATCTGCAAAAGTTGTCGGCCATACTTTTAAAAAACCATCGAACTTAAGTACGTTCCCGTTTGCAGAAAAAATATAGTCAGTTCCATCTTTTCCCTTTATACTAAATTCTGCTCTTGTTCCAATAAAAAGTGCTCGAGGAAGCTGAGATGCAATAAATCGCCTCCAAATAAGTTCATACAATTTATCTTCTTCTTTTGATTCAAAGCCAGCATCACCTGCAAAATTTTTTGGAACAAAATCGGGTCGAGTTGGCCTTATTGCTTCGTGAGCTTCTTGAGCAAGTCGTGATTGTTTTTTTAATCGTATTGGGGGAACTTTTGCATAATAATCGCCCAAGTTAATAGTTTACCA
>CAYHMC010000013.1:0-26316 GCA_964357615.1 uncultured Candidatus Saccharibacteria bacterium | reverse complement strand
TTATTTTCTTGTTCCTACTATCACAGTTCTACCAGCATTTTCTGTAAATATTGTTCCATATTTTAAGTTTGTAGCCATTGGCTCACTTACAGTCCAAGTTTTACCGCTATCTTCGCTTTTATAAAACTTAGCTTCGGATGTTAGATATATTAATCCACCAGAAACTGAAAGCGATGAAACTTGTGCCTTTGAAGAAAGTATTGAATTGATTGCACTCCAAGCTGAACCATTACTATCAGAACGATATACTCCATTTTGTGATGTTATATAAAGCGAACTCTGATTGTATATGTCGCTAGTTAAGCGCTGTGTGCTTTGTGAGCCAAAGAACCCACTTCCGGGTGTACTTACTTTTGTAAATTTATTACGAGTACCATTGTCTTCATACAAACCACCATTTTTTAAAGTAACAAACAAACTGCCATGAATAAAAGATATTTCTTGAATTCCACTAGGAAAGGTATTCATTTTCTCATATGTCTCATCAGAAAAACTATATCTAAGCAATCTGCCATCGTCTAAGCCCATATACAAATAAGCATTGTCAGAGATTAGAGAGACAACTGGAATTTTTAATTCTTCCCAAATATTTGTGACTGTGAAAAAATTATCGTTTGTTACATATAAAACTCCGTGATTGCTTTTAAATGCAGCCATATAAAGGGCGCCACCTGGACCTTTTGCGAAATCATAAATTACAGTTCCAGTATCAATATTTTTTTCAAGATCTGAAAGTTGATGCCAATTAAGCCCTCCATCACGACTTACAAGCAAACCATTATTTGTACCAGCAATATAAAATCTCTGATAAGTATCCAAAACTAATATCTGTGGCTGGGTTCCCGTGTGCACTTGTGATTCCTCAAAATCATCGCCTCCATTATATGAAATTGCTATTATACCTTTTCTGCCCTCGGTTGATTTGGCCAATGTTTTAGTAACACTTCCTGTGAGCGATGGGCCGCCGGTTGCGCCTCCAATTATTCCAAATATTTTGGGTAAAAAAACCAAAACTATACCTATAAAGACTATTGAAAATATAACTTTCCCAGAATTTCCCATAAAAGATTAAAAAGCCTCAAAAACAGCCATAATTAACACAATGGTGTTGATTATTGGCTCTTTTAGCTTATGTCTTAATTTCAAGACCTAATTATACCATAAACTGCTCAAAAATGCAAGTTGTAGTCTTTTGTTTAAAGAATAGTCCCCAAGTTGACGCCTACGATAAAGTAATTCTTTCAAGAAGGCGGTATTTTTTTCTGGTTTTTCACCTAACAATAAAATTAATGCGTCAACGAATAATATAGTTAAATTTGTGCTTTCGTCTTTTTCTTCTTCTATAATTTCCTTAATAATATCTCGTCTTTCTGAAGCAGGGGCTTTTAAAAATTTTAACGCCAGTTCTTTTGCTCTAGCATTTTGAATATTTTCATTTGCTGGCTCTAAGTCTTGTTTTGATGGAATATAAATTTTCTGTAAACGAGAAATGACTGTGGGAAGTAATCTTTCTGGAGTTTTAGCAATCAAAATAATAAGGGCAGACTTTGGTGCATCTTCAAGAATTTTTAATATAGCATTTTGCGCTTCAGTTGTAAGTTCTTCGGCACCCAAAACAACAACTGTTCTTTTTTTTGATTTAAATGGCTTCTGGGAAAGGAAGTTTTTTATTTCACGAACTATATCTATTCCTATTGAGCTGGCATTTTCTGCATCAATTATCATTGCATCAATCAAAGTATAGTTTGGAGAAACTTCTTTGAGATTGCCAACTTCAAGCGCCATTGCAATGCCTTGTGCTTCCCGCCTCATTTCATCTTTAGCTTCACCATAAAAAAGATAGGCGTGTGAAAGTTCGTCTAAGTTTTGCAAATTAAATAAATTATTGGTAGATTTTTTAATCACCGTTTATTTAATAAAGTTCTCTTATAAATATCGATATGATTTAAAATAAGCCCAGTTCCCTTTGCAACACAAAATAATGGGTCTTCGGCAGAATAAGTTGGCACACCCAACATTCTCTCAAAAAACTCAACCAGGTGATGAAGTTGTGATGCGCCACCCGAAAGCAAAATGCCTTTTTCCATAACATCAGCAACAAGCTCTGGAGGAGTTGAATTAAACACATTTTGAACAGCTCTTGCGATATCAACAAGATATGGATTTAATGCTTCAGCAATTTCGCTTGAGTTAATAACTAAATCTTTTGGAAGACCAGAAACCAAATCTCTACCGCGCAATTGAAATTCCATTTTTGTTTTCATTGGAAGAGCTGAACCAATTTCTATCTTTACAGTTTCTGCAGTTTGCTCACCTATCGCAATAGCATATTTCTTTTTAATATAATCCATGATTGCTTGGTCAAATTTATTGCCAGCAATTCTAACTGATGCCCAAGATACTATTCCGCCAAGTGAAACGATTGCAACTTCAGAGGTGCCTCCGCCCATATTGATAATCATATTGCCCGAATGTGCGTTGATTGGAATTCCAGCACCAAGCGCGGCTAAAATTGGCTCTTTAACAATGAAAGCTTCTCTAGCTCCTGCTTCTCTTGCAGCGTTAACTACTGCTCTTCTTTCTGTTTGTGTAATTCCTGCCGGAACAGATATAACTACTTCTGGTTTTATAATATTAAAATTACCAACAGCGCGAGAAATAAAATAACGAAGTAATGCTTTTGTAATATAGTAGTCGGCTATAACTCCGTCTTTAAGTGGTTTGTAGGCAATAATATCATCTGGCGTTCTTCCTATCATATCTTTTGCTTCGCGACCCACGGCTAAGACAGAGTTGTCAGGTACACTAAGAGCAACGATTGTTGGTTCGTTTATTATGAATCCTTTTCCGGGTACAAAAACGATTGTATTTGCAGTTCCTAAATCTATGCCAATTTTGGAAGTAAACATGTCTATACTTTAATGTTAATGCGAGTAAAATTCAACCCCGCTACCTTAGAAGACAATTTTTCATGAAAATCGCCTAAATGGATTATTTCTTAGAATATTAGTCAGCCAACTTTCAGCAACCATATTTCAAACTTCACGGTCTTCTAAGGTAGCGGGGGTCAAGCTCTTAAACCCTTTTAATATCAGCCCCTAAATTAGTAAGTTTTTCTACAATATTTTCATAACCTCTATCTATATGATTATGGGGATCATGAATTATGCTCTTGCCATTTGTTGCTAAACTTGCAAGCAACATATCAATTCCAGCACGAACATCATGAGATATAACTTCTGCTGGCTGAAGCACTGTTGGCCCGTTAACTTTTGCTCCATAGCTAGCTCTCACATCATATTCAGCATCATTAAAATTATAGTGTGTAGCTAAAAATCCTTCTGGTTGAAACAATTCATATTTAACGCCCATCTTGGAAAGTTCAGAAAGAAAATTCCATCTGTTTTCAAAAATACGTTCATGAATTATTGATTGTCCACTTGATGCAGTGGCAAGCAAGAGCGTCATTAGTGGTTGCCAATCTGTAACAAAACCTGGATGCCAATTTGTAGTAATCGCAGTTGGTTTTAATGGCAAATTTATTTTAGAAACAGAAACTGTATCCCCCTCCCAATTTAGTTCTATACCAATATTTTCTAGAACAGTCACAAACGGCTCTAACATTTTTCTTGGACTATTTGTAATTTTTATACCACCCCCAGTTAATAAAGATAATGTAAGCGCGGTGGCAGATTCCAATCTATCAGGCATTGATGCGAATTCAACACCATGAAGCAGTGGCTCTACCCCAATAATTTCTATTGTTCGGGGTTCCACTCTTTTAATTCTTGCCCCCATCTTATTTAGACATTCTATTAAGTTATCAACTTCTGGTTCTTCAGCTGAATTTTTTAATATAATTTTTCCAGTATTAAAAACTGAGGCGACAATAAGATTCTCGGTTCCCATATGAGTATTTTTTTCAAATGTATAAGTGGTAGACTTCGGCCTCCCATGCATTTCAATTTCAATACGATTATTTTTTTCGGTAATTATGCCACCCAATGCTTTTATGCCATCTAAGTGACGATTAAGTGGTCGCTTCCCAATTGCATCGCCTTTTGGTGAATATATTTTTACGCGCCCCATTCTTGCAAGCGTTGCGCCAATAAACAAAACATTTTGCCTAGCCGACATTGCCTCAAGTGGAATTTCTGAATTGATAATATTTTTGCAATTTATCTCTACTGTATTAAAATCGCTAAAACGCACTGAACCACCCATGGCAGTAATTGCATCTATGCTTCTAAATGTATCTGAAAATCTTGAAATATTATGATATGTGCAAGATTCACCAGAGAGCATCGAAGTAATAAGTAATTTGGGTGCTGCGTTTTTTGCGCCCGAAACTGGATAAGTACCATTTAGTTTTTTTCCTCCAAAAACAATGAATTTAGACATATTGATAAATTATGGTTCCATTATGATTGGTTTTTATAATTTATGCAATAAAAAATCACCAGAGGATTCCTCTGGTGCCTTATTGCACTTACAACACAATTTGCAGTGTTTGCATTTTCTACATAATATTCCGTAACACTTACATTTTTGTACTTTATCAATCCACCTTACTCCACAACACTTACAAATATTTTTCATGTAATGGCTGAACTTTCATATACCTCCAACTTATGCTGAACATACATCCAAGCTTCTTTATTATAATCTTTCCGTCGCTCTCCATCGCCACGGTCATATCCCCAAGCAGAATAAAATATTCCCCACATACCTCGTTCTTTTGACTCTTGCTCTTTAAAATAAATTTTTATTTTTTCTTTGACATAATTCCAATTCCCTGAATTACCTCCGGCAGAAATATCTCTTTCTTCAATAGCTCGAAGCTGTGTCAAAAAATTTTGCTCATCAAGATTTATTGGAATATGATTTCTTCCATTTACTGAATCAGATGATACGCCAATAATTTCCATGGCTTTTAATGCACCAAGAATTGTTGGGGTAATAATTGGATAATGTCCCTTACTTAAAAGTGCAACACTTACACAGTTGCAAACCCATTCAATATCCCCTTCTTCGCGCCTAGCAAACCAATAATTTTCCGCATGTTCCAATTCCGCTTTTCTAGTAGCCCTTTGCGCTTCACCAAGAAGAACAAGAAGCTCTGTGGAATTCTTTCCTCTACATTTTTCAAATCCTGAAATAGATCCTACAAAATTTTCTTTTTGTTCTAGATGCAAAAAATCATCTTTTATCGCAGTAATTCTATCTTCAATAACACGATCAATAAATTCATTGAGATTCACAATATTTGCTCCTGGTTAAATCGAAAGTACTGTGCGAGATTTTGACATTTTTGACCTATTTTGTCAATAAAAAAGCCCGGGGCACATCTTGGTAGATGCGACCCGGGCCAGTTGGTGCTCCGGCGTTACTTAGCCGGAGACAATGGAATGTTGAGAAGCAGACCGCCGCTGGACTGGCCTTCGACCATGGGTCGGTGACCATCCCACTTGCGAGCGATCTCATACTGGATGAGCTCGGGCGTAATACTCGCCGCCACGATTCTATTGGCATCGGCTTCTGCTTTAGCCTGAATTGTTCTGGCCTTAGCATCGCCATCTGCCTTCGCAACGACCTTCTTGGCCTCTGCTTCTTGCTGTCGAAGTTCGTTCTCGACACGAATGGCATCTTGGGTAGCCTTGATCTTGTTGTTCAAGGCCTCCATGACTTGAGGTGGGAGAATGAAGTTCCCAACTACACCGAATTGCTCGATGACAACCCCGTAATCAACCGTAGTGGCGTTGATCCTTGCTTTCACCTTGGCGATGAAAGCTTCTTTCTTCACCGCGTAGATCTCCTCAACGGTGTAGGTAGAGGCCTCTTCGTTGAAAGCGTCGCGAGCGACGTTGTGAAGAAAGCCGTGAGTGAAGCCGTTCAGATCATCGGTTCGGAACTTCGAAAAGAATGCCGGCACCTTGTCGGCCTGGAGATAGTAGCTCAGAGAAATCGGAGCCGTAATCGCCATACCTTCGGAGGCAAAAGTAATTGCCTCTTCGTTCTGCCATGCCGTAGTCTGAACGGATGTCTGGAATTCGTAGACGCTCGTAGTGATGGGGTTATACACTGTCATCCCCACCCCCAGAGGTTCCACATCCACTCCCTTGCTTCCACCGTAAAGATGGACCTTGATGCCGACCCTGCCCGGCTCGATGCGAGCACAGCCAGATCCCATTGCAATGGCAACGCCAAGCGTCATGATGAGGGCGGCTTTGTGACCGCCGTTCATAGCACTCGAGATCGCCACGATGGCTTTCTTCGCCGGGTTGATGCACGCCACAATCAGACCGATCATGACAGCAAGACCCGCGATAACGCCGAGATCACTTTGGGAGCTGATGAGCCTAAACGCAATGTTCAGGGCAAAGAGGAACAGCGCCGTACAGACGAGGTACAAACCAACCGTTCGGTGATTCATGGACTCCCCCGTTTTTCGCTCATAGAGAGCGGTGTTTTGGACCTGCTAATGACCCTCGAATAAGTCACCTTGCAAGTCTGTGTACTGTGGCTGATTATACCATATTTCACCAAAAAAATCAATACTAGCGTAAAAAGCCATAAAATAAAGACTGTTTAAGTTTATATATCTAAAATTCATATAAGCAATAAATTTTAAGAAAATAATATTCCCCCTCATAAAAAAGAATAGGATTTTCAACTGGCATTTTTATTCCTTAATTTATCTAAAGTGAACTAAAAATAAAATAGCACAATTTATGCTATTTAAGCAATAAAAAAACCTTTGCGGTCGAGGGCACCGCAAAGGGTTGATGGAAGATTGAAATCAACGATCGAGACGACGAAGCGCGGCGCCGAGATTGAGGCCGACGTCGAGATCGAAGTCATCAACATCACGCAAGTCAGAATCACCGCGACCACCGATCTCGAGCATGGTGAACCCGGGACCACCAGAAACGCGAACTGAACCACCGAAGGATGTGATAATGGCGTCGAGCATCGGGTCGCCAGTTTTTCCGCTCGCCGTTTCCTCGGTGTGGTTGCGACCACAGTCGAGACAGACTCCAATAGAGGCCACATGAAAAGCCCCCTTCACGACCAACTCGCCTGGATCGGTGATGTCACCGCTCGCGAAACCGCCATCATCGCTCAGAAGACCGATTTGTGCGGCAAAGATGTGAGCTTGCTTCGCATCCATCTTCAGCTCGAGGTCATCGTAGCTGAGGGTGATGAATGTGCTATCTATCATCTCCGCTAGGGTCGTCCGAGGCGCCTTGGGAAGCTCCTCGTCCATCTTATGGTAGAGAGCCGTGAAAGCAGAAACAAAGGTGGTATAAATGTCAGCCACCTGAACTCCCAAAATGGTGATTCGAAATTCCATGTTGCCTCTCCTGTGGTTATGACTGCGTTTGACCAATCACTGCGGATGATACCTAGTTCTGTGCGAGATTATGTAATATAAGTCATTTTTTGTCAAATACTAAAATTTTACTAAATAAAAAAACCTTTGCGGTCGAGGGCACCGCAAAGGCATATAAGAATGGGAAATTTTTTCGTGATTAGAAGCGTCGGGAGTCGTCGCGAGGAGAACGACCAAGCTCGAGAACGGTGAAGCCAGGACCACCAGAGGCCCTGATGTCACCGGTAGAGATGCCGACAGCCGCGAGGAGATCTAGAAGCGGATCTCCAGTAGACTGCGGTGCCTTGTCGTGATGGCCACCGCAACCTCGACACTCTCCAGCGTCGAACCGAGCAGTCTGAGCCACTGCTTCCTCGAAGGCCGTTCTGACAATAGCCTCATCTGGTTCCTCGACACCATCGACGAGATGAGGGTCGTTCAAGAGACCGATCTTGTCAGCAAAATTAGCCGCCTGAAGAGCGTCCATCTTGCCCGAGAACCCATCATCAGAGGACATCGAAATGCAGGTCATCTCGATGTCGATGATATTGTCCATCTCCGCGTGGGTTCGCGGTTTAGAATCTTGCACCTTGCCATGTAGAGCCTTGAAGGCATCTACGAAGGTAGCGAGAGTTGCGACTTCTTCTCCGACGAAAACGAGCTTGAACTTCGCCATGCGTTTCTCTCCTCTTCGGTTAGTACTGCGTTTTGCCGACTTTTTCTGGGCAAATATAGACCCAGATACTGTTCGGGATTATAAACCAAAAATCTAAATTTGTCAATTTAATTAAAAAAGGCCGTGGCATATTATGCACCACGACCAAAAAGATATTAAAGAAATTACAAATCGCCACCAGCACCACCACCAGAATCTCCGCCACCGCCGCCGAAATCGCCTCCGGAACCACCACCACCGGTGTCACTGCCACCAAAGCCACCAAAGCCACCGGTATCACCACCGCCGAAGATTCCTCCGCCACCATCATCGCTACGACTTCGGGAAGGGGCTGGCTCATATGAGGAAGACTTACTGCTCGCACGATCGGAATCAGAACTTCCGCTACCCAGAACACTGCCAACCACTACACCAGTAGCAAAAGATGAATCATCGTCATCATTACGAGAGCGACGACTACTTCGACGCGAACTTGACCTAGGACTTGGAGTCCGGGGCGTAGGCGCATAAGAAGAAGTTGGACGAGGAACTGAACGACTAGAACTAGAATGTCTACGCTCAGTTTCACTTCCGCTAAATAGAGCTCGCAAAACTCGATAGGCAATATAGAAAACTACACCAAGAAAAATAACGAAGACAATAAAGCCCATAACACCAATACCATCTTGCCCCACCGGTACGGCTTCACGCGCAACTACTGGCCGTGCCACAGGTTGATTAGGTACCGTAAGTGGAACCGTCTCATGCGTAGTAGCGGTAGCGAGACGCGCAGAAATAGCGTTTACGCCATCGACAATCGCACCCGACTTATCGCCAGCTCTATATTTTGGCGTAATAACCTGACTAATGATACGACTTGCTTCGAGGTCTGGAATTACAGACTCAACGCCATATCCAGTTTCTATCCAAACTTTGCGCTCTTTGGGTGCAATGAGAAGCAAGACGCCATTATTCTTATCCTGCTTGCCCACACCCCAATATTTAAAGAGTGCAACAGCATAACTCTGAGGCGTATTGCCATCGAGTGATTTTAGTGTAGCAACTGCAATCTCTGGACCTTCGCCTTCGGCGAGTGTCTTCAACTGACTTTCCATGGCCGTCTTGGCCGATGGATTTAAGAGACCCGCGAAATCATTAACGAATCCAGTCGCGCGAGGCAAATTATCGATTGCTAAAGCTGACTTGGCAAAAGTCAAAACAAGAATCAAGCCGAAAATCCAGATTGCTTTTTTCATCGTGTTCTCCCCTCTTTCCTTTCTTTGCTCGTCGCCTCTACTTAGTTGAAGTCCACAACTGGAGCATGATCTGCGCCAGCCTGTGCAGTGAAATAAGGCTTCTCTTTGAATCTAAAAACGAGAGCGAAGAGATTCATCGGAAATTGATTGCGCTCTGTGTTGAAATTAAACGATGCCAGATTGTATTCTCGTCGTTCAGTTGAGATACGATTTTCAGTACCCTCGAGCTCGGTCATCATACCGAGAAAGAGCGTATCAGCCTTAAGCTGTGGATAATTCTCCTGAATTGCCATAAGCCGAGAAAGCGCACCGCCGAGCTGGCCTTGCGCTGATTCGAATGCTTGCATCTGCTCGGGCGTCATATCCGAAGGATTCACATTCACCTGCCCAATACGCGCTCGCGCATCGGCAATTGCGGTGAAAGTCTTCTCTTCGTGCTTGGCATAACCCCTGGTCGTATTCATCAAATTAGGAATGAGGTCTTGACGACGCTGATAAACATTCTGAACTTGAGCTCCTTTTTCTTTTACGATTTGATCCAGACTAATCAACATATTGTATCGATAAGGACCGTTGGTTGAAAAAAATAAAACGGTTGCAATACCAGTAAAAACGATTGAGAGAAACAGCACTACTCCGATGATTTTCTTCATCTCTAGTTGCTCCTTTTGGTTGGACTGCGTTTTTGGTCAACTTCTCTAAAACTGCTGGCGATAATATATCACTTTATTGGTGTATAGTCAAATTTTAGATAAAAATAATCCCCTGTGGCCAAAGGCGCCACAAGGGGGGGGGTTACGGAGGTTCAAAACCCAGATATAGATCTAGAAGCGAGTTCTGGGAAAAACCTCGAGAACTTCGACGATGGCGACCTCGAGACCATCCGGACCCATCGAGATGAAGGCGGCGCCGAAGCTACCGCCACTCTGACGCTCAGTTGTGGCAAGCTCGGGGCTCTCTTCGAGAACGATGTCGGCATCGTCGAACCCGAAATCCTCCACGTTAGTGACGTGAGGCTCCAGATGACCGAGAGCCATGAGAAGTGCCACGATGTCACTCCGACGAGCCGAGTAAACGCCATCTCTCACTTGAACGGCTCGAGAAGCAGGGCCATGCAACATGTCGTCGGCAATCTGAGCCGACTCCTGAATCTCCAGAACAGCCCGCAGAGCACCACTGCTCTCGTGAACGGCGCTCCTGAAAGCAACTTCGACGGCATCATCACTCGGCTCCGTCGCATTGTCTTGGAGCTCGCCCTCGCCTGCAAGAAGTCCGATTCTGTAGGCGAAGTCGCGCGCCTGATAGAAATCCATCGGGAACTTCTTGCCATCGCCAGTGGTGAACTCGATGAAGTTCGTGGTATCGAGCATCTGCCAACTTGTGCCGGACGCCAGAAGCTCTTTGATTTTTCCGTGCAGGATCTTGTAGGCCTCGACGAAGGTGTCGTAAATGCCCACATCCGCAAGGCCGACGATTACCTTGAACTTGCCCATGCTCTTTTTCTCCTCTTCTTTTTCTGCGTTTAACAGATACTAATGCTGTTGAATATTATAATCTAAATATATGATTTTGTCAAGATAATAAAAAGTCGCTGGACAAGCCAAGCGACAAAAGAATGCTTAATGTTAACTAATCGCACTCCTCCAATAGCCCACTGATGTTTCACCTATGACTATAGAATTGCTCTTATAAACATCTTCAAGGGCTACCAGAAATGCAACGGCATGGTTGCTACACCCTAGCAGAACAAGCGATTTCAATATCCGAGTAATGCGGAGGAAGTTATGGTTATGTCGGGTGAGCCAATTTTTAGACTTTTGTCCAAATCTATTAGATTTAATAATAATTGGAACTTCATTTTCTACAAACAACTCAAAACCATAAAAATCCAAAAGCTTTGTAAATGAAAGCAATAATTTTTCTCTCACTTTTGAATTGCTACGAAAGATATCGATATCTGTAATAGTTACCACTGGGGCATAAAAATTGAATGCACTTTCTTCCTTAAGTGGGAAAAGCCATTGTATATAATCATGCACATCTTCAAGCTGATCGTCACCCCAACTCAATATGTCATCAATCATTCTCCCTGAAGCATCGGGTCCTTGGCCAATATAGAATTCGATTAGTTTTGAGCTTTTCATCTTATCTTCTCCTTCTTAACACAGCCTAAATAACTAGGGGGGATTATAACAAAGATTACGGCTTTTTTCAATGCTAAAAATCCCCCAGTTGGGGGATTTTTCTTTAACGCTTCGCCCATTGAGGAGCGCGTCTTGCTTTTCTAAGACCGTATTTCTTTCTTTCTACCATTCTAGAGTCACGAGTTAGAAATTCATTTTTACGAAGACGCTTACGATAATTTGGGTTAAGCTTTAAAAGAGCACGAGAAAACCCATGACGAATGGCTTCTGCTTGAGCTGTAATTCCCCCACCATGAACTTTAACTGTAGCAGAAAAACCATCTGCAATATTTAATATGACAAGTGGTGACTTTACAGTTTTTTCATATCGGCTTGAATTAAAGTAATCTTTAAGTAATTTACCATTTACTATTATTTCGCCATCGCCTTTAAAAAGCCTGGTTCTTGCAATTGCAGTTTTTCTTCTACCCACAGCTTCAAAATATTTCTTGGGTTTACCGTCAGAATCTTTTAATTCTTTTTCTACTTTCTTTACGGTTACTTTTTTTGTTTTTGGTGTAATGTTTTCTTCCATCCCGTGCGAAGTAGATGTTGTTAGCAATCTACTATATTTATTATTTATTTTAATATTGATTATTTAGATTCCGCACAAGTCGATCACTACTTCGTACGGGATTCCACTTTTGATATTTTATTTTTCTATTACCAAGCGCCTCATTCTTTTATCAGTTAAAAAATTTTTTGGCAACATACCGCGAACAGCGTGTTCTAAAACTCTTTCTGGAGTTTTTTCAAATACCTGCTTGTATGTTTTTTCTCTTAAATGCCCCATGTATCCTGTGTGTTTATAATAAATTTTCTGATCGTATTTTTTACCAGTAACTTTTATATTTTTAATATTTTTTACTATTACTTTGTCTGACCCTGGTCGATTTGGTTGATATTTTGCTGTGTGCTTGCCTTGCAAAATAATAGCAATCTCTGTTGCTACTCTTCCTAATGGTCTATTTTTTACATCTATAATAAAATCCATAATGATTAACTAATCTGATTATATATACTATACAAATTCTATAGTTGCAACCTTTACTCCATCTCTCTTTCTAAATTTTGCTGTTTTTACAATTCTCGTATATCCCCCTTTTCTATCAACATAACGAGGTGCGATTTCGTAATATAATTTCATAGCTGCACTTTTGTTTGGGATTCTCTCTATTAAAAGTCGAAGCGCGTGCAAATTTTGCTTTTTAGCGAGTGTTACCATTTTTTCAGCCTTGCCTCTTAATTCTTTAGCGCGAGCCTCGGTAGTTTGTATTTTTTCTTTCATTACAAAATTAGAAACCAAGCCTTTTATAAAAGCATTGCGCTCACCTTTTCTTCTATTAAATTTTCGTCCCTTAACATGATGTCTCATTTTTTTGGTTTATTGTTTAAGTATTTATTCCTTTTTCTTTTTAGCAGTTTTCTTTACTTTATCTTCTTTTTTTTCTAATCCTAATGCCTCTTCGCTAAATTCCATAACTTCAACTGAAGCCAATTTCTCAAAGTTATCCTTAAGAATATTTGCCGCCTTGTGGAGCGCCGATGAAGGAGTAATTGTTCCATCAGTTTCAATTTCCATTATGATTTTGTTATAATCTGTTCTTTCTCCAACGCGCATTTCGGTTACTTTATAATCAACTTTTAAAACTGGGGAAAAAAGCGCATCAAGTGCAATTGCACCTACTCCTAATTTCTCAATTTTCCTAGATTCGATTGGGGAATAACCAAGCCCTTTTTCGATTGTTAGCTCTATTTCAAGTTCAGAATTTTTTTCTGAAAGAGTTGCTAAATGCACATCTGGTGTAACAACTGATACTTCTGAAGTAGTTTCAATTGCGCTTGCAGTAACTTTTCCTGATCCTTTTGATTTTAAAACTAAAACCTGTGGGTCGTCCGAGTAAGAATGCAATCTAACTCTCTTTAAATTTAGGATTAGATCGAGAATGCTTTCTGACATTCCAGGCAAAGTTCCAAATTCGTGATTAGCATTTTTGATTTTTACTTGTGTTATTGCAGTTCCAGGCAGTGACGACAAAAGTGCTCTTCGGAGCGAATTGCCAATTGTAAGACCATAACCAGTGTAGAGTCCTTCTATTTCAAAGACACCTTTACGGGTATCTTCGCTTACTTTTTTAATTGTTACTGGCTCACTTAGATATTGATACTTCATGAGTATTAAGAAGAGCATTATCCGCTTCTTCTTTGATTATTAATTAATAATTTATAAATTATTTTGCAAAAAATTCTATTACCCTATTTACATCGAATTCTATATCGGAATCTTTTGGATACGACTTTATCTCCACTAAAAACTTATCGGGGTCTGAAGACAACCATACTGGTAATGTAACTTTTTTAGTTTTATCTTTTAGTCCCTTAGCAAAACCTCTTTCTTGAGATTCTGTTCTAATCGCTACTTTATCACCCAACCTAATTACATAAGAAGGTATTCTGGTTTTTCTACCATTTACCGTGATATGACCCTGAGAAACAAGATTGTGGGCCATAGGTCTTGAGTCACCAAAACCAGCACGAAAAACAACATTATCAAGTCTGCGCTCTAAAAGTTCAATCATTTTTTCTCCAGTTGCGGCAGGATTTCTAGATGCTTCTTTAAAAATATTTTTAAGACGGTGTTCACTTACTCCATAAGAAATCTTAAGTTTTTGTTTTGCCATTAACTGTGTTCCATAATCAGATATTTTTCGCCTATTTTTTCCATGAACTCCTGGTCTATAAGGACGCCTGATCATTGAACATTTTGGCGAACTGCAACGATGAGCTTTTAAAAACAATTTCTCACCGAGTGCTCTTTCTTTTTTTTCTTTTGCGTGAATTATCATGTTTTTTTTATTTATACTCTTCTTGGTTTTTTTGGTTTTGGACCGTTATGTGGAATTGGTGTTACATCTCTAATTGATAAAACATTAAATCCTTGATTAATGATTGAACGAATTGCTGCATCTCTACCGCCACCAACACCTCGCACAATTATGTCTACATTTTGTGGTCCATTTTTCTTAACTTTTTCTGCGAGCACTGCCATAACTTTTGAAGCAGCAAATGGTGTCGCTTTTTTAGGACCAGCAAATCCCATCGCACCAGCTGAACTCCAAGCAATAACATTACCATTTGAATCAGTAATTGTAGCAATCATATTGTTAAATGAAGCTATAATATAAACTTTACCGTTTTCGATTTTTTTACTAGAAGTAACCACTGGCTTACCTGCAGTTACTACTCCCCCTTCTACTTTTCCAGATTCACCACCTGATTTAGTTATTACTTTTTTCTTTCCCATTGTTTTATATTTATATTATTCTATCTATAAAATACTAGTGATTATTTCAAGTCAACTTTTCTCTTACCGCTTCCTGCTGTTTTTCTAACATTTCCCCTTATTGTTCGTGAATTAGTTTTGGTTCTCTGCCCGTGAACTGGCAATCTTCTAATGTGGCGCATTCCGATATAGCTTTTAATTTCTTTTAATCTTTCGATATTCTGCTTAACATCCTGCCTAAGCTGTCCTTCGGTTTTTAAATTCTTTTCTATGTATGATTGAATTTTCCCAACCTCGTCAGTTGTAAGATCTTTTGTTGATTTATTAATTATTTTTGTTTCAGATAAAATTTTAAGCGCTAAAGATGGACCAACACCATAAAGGTAGGTCAATGAGATTTCTATTTTTTTATTGTCTGGTATGTTAACTCCTGATATACGCATGATTATAGTTTATAGATTATTGTTTATAGTTTGTAGTGTTTTATCTACAAGCTACTGACTCTTTATCCTTGTCTTTGCTTGTGTTTCTTAATTTTACAAATTATAAAAACTCTTCCCCTTCGAAGAATTACCTGACAATTTTTACAACGTTTTTTTACAGATGACCGTACTTGCATTTATATGTGCACATTAATTATTTATTATAATTAATTCGCTTTATTTATTAATTCATTATAGCCTCCTAACAATACGCCCCCTTCTTTCGTCATACTCTGTCATTTCTACTGCAACTTTATCACCTGGCAAAATACGAATGTGATACATTCTCATCTTTCCAGAAAGATATCCTAAAATTTCTTTTTCATTCTCTAGGCGCACACGAAATGTTGCCGAGGGCAATGCTTCGGTAACTATACCAACCAACTTATTTATAGCCATACATTACAACAATTTAAAAAAATTATTATTTCCCTGTTACTTTTAATTGTATTTATAATAACCAATTTAGATAATTTTAACACACCACCCAGTAAATGTAATGCGACTAAAAAAATAATAGTGGATAAAGAGCAACAGAGTTAGATATTATCATAAGAAACTCACTTTAGTCAACCCCCAAAGTGAAACAAATAGACATTCTGCGTGCAAGCCAGTTATGCCGTATTTTGGCTAAATTATTCAGTAGAAATCGTGCTAGATGAATTAGTAACAGAAGCACCTGAAGTCTTAAAATCAACTTTCTCTATATTTATGATCGCAGTTATTTTTTTCTGATTGGAAGGTACCCTAGAAACCCAAAAAGGCCATAAAGTGATATGTGCTTTATAATTATGGTCAGTTGGAATAAAATCAGTTAACTCTTCTCTTGTTTTGCCAGCTGATAATTTCTTTACCTCGTCTTCTTTGACTTGTTTTATAAACCCGCCCTTAAAATCAACGCTAACTGTCGCGCTTTCTACTGTGCCTTTCGCATCTCGAGTCCTACTTACTAGCTTTAAGTCTAGATAAGAATCCTTAAGTTCAAAATCAGCTCCGAGCTCAGCCTGAGCTTTGGCTACGGCTATTGCTGTTACATTTGCTTTACTTAAACCAATGCGCTCAATTTCAGCATCAATAAAATACTGGAAATTGCCATTAGCATCCGTTTCTTCATTTACTGTTTCTTTTATAATTTTAAGAGAAGTGCTAGCCCCGCCACTATCTTGAACAATAATAATATCTGCTGGGACTCCCGCTACAAATGCTCCCTCAATATATGTTCTAATTTTTTCTCTGGCAGATAGCTTGGCTTTAGAAATATCTGAAGCCGTAGGAACTTTTGCATTTCCGATTAAACCTCCCGACATTGCTTTTTCTGATACTCCATAGAAACTATCGAACTTGGCCGACCCCTTAAAACCAGGAATTACCCACTTATTTTCTGGTGAAACATTTGCTTGTGCGCCTGGTGCATCTGATGAAACTGCTGCCTCAATACATTTTGCCTGAATCTTGCCATCTGCAATAGTTGCACCTGGCACAACTATTCCCTTATCAAGTCTAAATATAACATTGCTTGAATTTTGAAATCTTGTAGTTGCAACTAAAGCTTGGGCATCTGAATTGAATGCATTACACACTTTAATTATTCCATGGGCTTTTCGTGAAACATTTTTACTGCCAGTTGCCGGAAAATCATAAAAAGCATTGTGTTTTTTTGATAAAATTTGAAATGGGAGTTCCTTGCTAGTAACAGAAGCAGAAAGAATTTCATTAAAAGCCCAAGGTTTTTGTTTTAGAGTAACTTCAACAGTGGCTTCTGGAAGTATAAAAAACAAATAATAACCGAGCAAAACTACAATAACCAGAGACACTAAAGAAATGTTTCTATATTTATTAGAATTTGGTCGAACTCGATTTGAAAATTTTGCATTAATAGTTGGTTCAAACGAATCTGAAGAATCTTCCTTGAGGTCTAACTTTCTTATATCACCTTGAAGGATTTCTGGTGTTTCTTTTTCGTCATCATCATCTTGTGTATCTGCATCTTTCCCGCGAGGCATAATATCATATAAAGATCTCTTGTTTTGACTAAAAAACTTTTGGGCTATTTTTTCTCTATCCTCTTTCTCTTTGTTGTGCTTCATTTAGCTATTTTAAAAATTAGTAATAATATTTTTATTATATCGAATTATGGGAAATTAACCATCCAACATTCCCACGCCTTCTTACTCCTTCATTATTATCACCCAATCTAGACCAATATGCAATTAAACCAGCAAAATAAGCTGGGGATAATGCTTTTGGAGATAATTTTCTAGAGATACTTATTTCTTGGTGCAAAATATCAGATTTATTTAATGATGAAAATATAATACAGGACAAATTTTTAGCAAAATCATTTTGCTCCATAAAAGTAGCAAGTGGCTCTGGCATAAAAAGAACAATCTTATTTACTCCAACTACTTTACTCTTAGATTCATTTACTAGTTTTAAACAAGACCCGAGTATTGCTTTCTTAACTCCAAAAACTAATTTCGTAGACGCACTTTCTTTTAAAATTTTATCAATGAAAATTTCTATGCCAGGCGTTCCAATTCCAATCTTATTAAATAAAGATTCATATATATTTTTAACTCCTAAATCAACTTCACCACTATACTGCAGTGATGAATTAAGCTTTTGCGATAAATGCGAATTTTTACTATTTACCAAATATAAGTGAGATTTACTATGACCAACATGGATAATCAAAGAATCTTCAGTGGCAATTCCACTAATTTTTGCTAAAGCACTAAGCGCGGTGCCAATCTCTACATGAAGTACATTGCAACTTGAATTAACTTCGTCACTTATTGCTTCGTGCAACTCACGCCTCAAAAAAGTTTGCTCAATCGAAACATCAGCTCGTTTTGCTTTAACACTTTCCATGTTGATATAAGTTTCTCCATCAAGCTTAAAATCTAAAATACGATTGTTGGCCAAAATTACACCCAAGTCATCTACTTTAAATCGTTTTTTTGCTTCTTCTCTAAATTGTGTAAAAAATTGAAAAGTAGCGGTTTCAAAAATTCGATGGACATCAACCTCATTTAATGGAATTTCGCTATGTTGTTTTTTTAAACTAACATCAGCCGTAAAAGTTGCGGCACTCAATCCATTCCACAAAAAAATTACTTTTGAATTATTCCCTATTTTTAATTGATTTAAAAAACTTGCAAGTAAAGCCGAGTCAAAATTTGTCCCAGAAAAATTATCGAAATTACTTTCTTTAAAACTATGGACGAAAAGTTTATCGTCTTTTGTTGTCGCGCAGACTACACCAATTGGTATGCTCGTAGTATCTACGATATATATTTTTTCGCGTCTTTTATTATTTATCCATTTCATTAATTTTAGTATAGCAAATAATTAATAATTGTTTAGGATGCCAGTATTAAAAAATAAATACCACCCTTATCGAGTGGTATTTATTGAAATATGAATTTTTTATTTGGTTGTTGTTTCTCTATTCTACTGAGCCACGAATACGGCGTACCCCAGCCCCAACCGCCTCCTCTTTTGTTATCTTAAACGCACCAATTTCTCCGGTGTGTGTTACATGGGGGCCACCACAAAATTCTTTACTATAAGCATCTTCAATTGTTTTCCCAACAAAATATACATTTACAGGGTCTGGATATTTTTCTTTGAAGAAAAACAATGCTCCTGTTTTTTCTGCTTCGCCTTTAGGCAAAACCACTTTTTGCATTGGCAAATCTTTTTTTATTACTTCATTTACTTCTTCTTCGGCTCTGCTAATTTCCTCAATAGTTAATTTGCGTGAAAAAGTAAAATCAAATCTAGTTCGTTCAGCTGTAATATCCGAACCGGCTTGATGTACTTCGCCCCCCAAAACATTTCTAAGTGCCTGTTGTAATATATGCGTAGCTGTGTGAAGTCGTGTAACTTTTTTTAGTTCCTCTTCATTACCAGCTTTTAGTTCTCCGGTATTTAAAATTAAACCATGTCCGCCAAATTTCTTCTCTGCTCCAGCGCGAGATTTTTCTTGATGTTTTCTTAATTCTTCATCAAAATCTTCACGCTTAAGATTTTTTGCTTTTTCTCCAGCGTAATCCTTAATAACTTCATAAGGTAGACCATAACTTTGATATAAATTAAAAGCAGAAATAGCATCAATGCTTTCCATTTTATAAACTTCGCCAAGACCACCCGTTAGTGTTTTTAAAAATTTGGACTCTTCTGCCAAAAAAATAGGTTCAATTTTTTCGTAATCTAGCTCTGGATAGAATTCTTTATAAAAAGATACGATTTGCTTTAGTGGGTCTAAGGAACCACCAAACGAATACATGCGAAATATATATCGACGCATCAAGCGACGCAAAATATAACCAGCATCCTTATTCGAAGGCAAAACTCCATCATTAATCAAAAATATAATGCTACGAGCATGATCCACGATTACTCTTTTAATAGTTTCAGAAATTGGCATTTTCCCTATGTTGGAACCAATTTTACCAATATAATCTGGAGAATTTTCTTGCAATGAATTAATAAATGGCTCGAACAAATCAGTCTCAAAAATACTATTTTTGTTTTGAATAACCATAACTAAGCGCTCAAGACCCATTCCAGTATCAACCCCAGGAGTTTCTAGTTTTTTTAAAGTTTTATCTGCGTTTTGATAATATTCGTTAAAAACAAGATTCCATATTTCTATGCTTTCCCCTTTTTTATTCTTTACATAGATTTCAGTTGTAGGACCACAAGGACCCTCAGAACCAGTCGGCCCCCAAAAATTATCAGCTCGGCCACATTTTTTAATTTCAATATTATTGTCAATTGATTTCCAAATTTCTGCCGATTCTTTGTCTTCTGGTACATTTGAATCGCCTTCAAAAATTGTCACATAATCAATTTTTAATCCGCAGACTCTTGAAATGAATTCATGCGCATAATTAATTGTTTCTTTTTTGAAATATCCACCGAAACTAAAATTGCCCAACATTTCAAAAAAAGTTAAGTGCGAATCATCCCCCACTTCATCAATGTCCGATGTTCTAAAACATTTCTGAGCTGATGTCGTATTTAGCATTCCAAAATCTTTTTTTGAATCTGCCTTCCCAACAAAATATGGCTTAAACTGTTGCATCCCGGCGGTTGTAAGTAAAACAGACGGATCATCCGGCATGAGAGAGCTTGATGGAACTATTTTATGTCCACGCTCTTCAAAAAATTTAAGAAATTTTTCTCTAATTTCTACAGATGTCATTGGGTTCATTCAACCAATTTAACATAAAAATTTATACGAAGCTACTATTATTTTTTATTTATCACATGGAGTCCGCCGAAGCAATCTTGTCAAAAAACTAGGTACTCTTAAAATTTAGAAACAATGTATCAAACTCATATGCGCATGACTCGCTGCGAAGGCGGATAAAAAAAGGCGGGCCATATGCCCGCATTATTTATTTAAAATATTAATCGTGTTACAAAAGATCTGGCTTCTTCTTTATCTTTAATTTTTCTATACATTACCATATTAGAAATCATTTCTTCTTCAATAAGAGCTGACAACCCAGAAATAACCTTATCCAAAATATCACCCCATCTAATAGCTCCTTCATTTAAAATGCCCCCAGGAACGGCGCGATTAAAAAAGACTATTCCCTTTTTAGCTTTGTGATGCGGCAAATAACCATTTATATATATCCTTGCTATTGTCTTGCCGCGCCATCTAAATTCACAAGTAGGTCCATCATTAAACATTAGGCTTATGCTATTGTGGGCTATATCAACCAACTTATCTGCAATAATTTTACATTTTTCAATAAAAAGTCCAGCTTCTTTATCCAATTTAAATCTCTCAGAAATTGAAATCGTAAAACCTTCTTTCATTTTTTCCTCCATACTGCTCGGTTTTTGACCTGCAGTTCTGGCTCGCCCGTCTCGCTTTTGCGAGATTAGGGTTGGAAAAGTTAAAGGAACACGCTCTTGGAATTAGAGACTAATTCTCCATCCAGCGTACTATTTTTATAACATATAAACGAAGGGGGTCAAAAAAAATAGCCCGAGAGCAAATGCGTGTATTTGTAATTGATACTAGTATCCCTTTCTACATTCTTCAGTTTTCGCAGGAAACATAAATAAACAACCGAAAAATTGTTGCGTCAAAAGGGATTGGCTTAATTTTAGGTATGTCACCCAACCAATCAAAATAATAATAACCGTAACGGCTATTATTAATACTTTAGTATTAGATTTCTTATTGTCCATCCCGTTGGAGATAGGTCATTGATAATGACCGTAAATCATTAATATTATTCTTACTCGACATTTTGATAATATTTTATATTGTATCAAATATAGATCTAGTTAAATTATCTCTAACGGGATCCATACACAATAATAATGAACTAGCACTAATTTGATGTAAAGTGGAAAAAAATAACCCGCATACTATGCGAGTTATTTTTGTTTAAAACTATAATTATTATTCAGTTACAATTATTTTTCCAAAAACAGATGACCTTAAATGATCATGATAACCCCATGTGCCAACTTCGTTAAAAGTAAAGCTCCACGAACTTCCCATCTCAACACCAGCGCATGCATCAAAAATCATAGTTGCTTCTGCAGTTTTACATTTCGCTATACCAGAACCTGGATATTTATTGTGGTCTGGGTGCATTGCCGATGCCGGCCATATTTTTCTATCTCCGTTATTAACAAAGGTAACCTTTTCTCCCTTTTTAATTGTTAGTTCCTTGGGACTAAATGCATCAGCCTTAAATTCAATCTTATGTTCTTTAATCATTACTTCTGGGGCACTTGATTCTACTGGAGCAATTGATTCGACTGGAGATGGCGTTACCATTGTATTCTCTACTGGTGCACTTGAATTTTTATAATACATAAAACCCAAAACCGCACCGACCACTACCACTAACAGAATAATATTTTTTTTAGACATTCTACGAATATTGAAACAAATTATTTAATCGATATTTTCTCCACGCTAAACTTAGAGTGGCACTTTATAAGCTTAAATAATTTACTCAATTAATAAATAAATTAATGACCTTCAAGCGCTTTAGCATGCTCGTGAGTTTTTATTTTCTCTAGAGCCTTTGCTTCAATTTGCCTAATACGCTCTCTTGTCACTCCAAACACTTTACCAACTTCTTCTAATGTGTGCAATACTCCGTCGTCTAATCCGAATCTCATTGATAATATTTTTTGTTCACGATCAGAAAGCGTAGTAACAATGCTGTCTATTTTATCGCGAAGAAGTGCATTGGAAGCCGCTTGGGATGGAGATGGATTTTTTTCATCTGGAACAAATTCTGCAAGAGTTGAATCTTCATCATCATCACCTATTGGAGATTCTAAAGACATTACATCTTGTGAGATTTTTTGAATATGTCTAATTTTATCAACTTCAATTCCCATTTCAACTGCAATTTCTTCTGCTAATGGATCGCGTCCTAATTCTTGCTGTAATCTTCTCTTTGCTTGAGTAAACCTAGAAATTGTCTCCACCATATGCACTGGGATTCTAATTGTTCTTGATTGATCGGCAAGAGCCCTTGTAATTGCTTGTCTAATCCACCAAGTTGCATATGTCGAAAATTTAAATCCTTTTCGATAATCAAATTTTTCAACTGCCTTAGAAAGTCCAATATTGCCTTCTTGTATAAGATCTAGAATGCTTAGGTTTGGACTTCTATTAACATAACGCTTCGCGATTGAAACAACCAAACGAAGGTTTGCGCGAATTAATTTTTGACGAGCTTCTTCGTCGTTTGCCTCTGCGCGCTTAGCTAATTCTTTTTCCTCGTCTTTGGTGAGCAATGGAGTTTTACCGATTTCCTTCAAATATATCTGCACTGAATCTGGCATTTCAGTGGGAACTGCCTCGGCGGCTATTTCAATTTCTTTATCGCTAATACGGTCGCTACTATGAACATCAATTAATTGGGTGGTTTCAACAACTTTAATATTTGCTGTTTCAAGCTTCTCGTAAAGTTCTTCTAAAAAAGTTATATCTTTTTCAATTGCTGGAAAATAAGACAATATTTCTGTATCGGTCACAAAACCACGACTCCTTGAGGATTCGATGAGCTCTCTAAGAATTGCTTCATCAAAAACAGGCTTCTTTGCTTTTTCAACTTTCTTAAATCCTTTTTTTAGTTTAATTAGACTTTTCCTTCTTTTTTTAGTTTTCATATTATTTTTATTATTTAAAAAAATACGCCATGCATAAAAACCATTATTTCGTAATTAAAATGGGTACTTTGATACCATTTTCTAGTTCTTTAAATTATGGATTTGTTTGCTTAATAAATCAAGTTTTTTCATGGCATCCAAAAGCTCATCTTGTGGCCCAATTTGTTCATATTTTTTAATAGCTATCGTTAGTTTTGTTTTTTCAGATAGCAAAAAATCGAGCTTTAACTCTCTTAAAAGATCATCTTGATTATGCGCTAGCTCAATATCAGGTCTCATGGCTATTAAGTCAATTGCGCTCTGAACTTCTTTTGATGCTTTTCCGGTTAATATTGCTTCTACCATTTCCTGATAATATGGAGTCAAATAACTTTTAGCATCCTCTGCAATTTTTATATCACTTTTAATTATTGCGACTCTAATTAAACTTTCAGCAAGCAACGACCTTCTGTCTTTGATGACAGAATCTGGATGATTACTACTTGAATCTGAAGTGTTATTATAATTTTTTTCTTCACTAATATTTTGAGTTTTTAATCTTTCAAATTCTTCTCTTAAATCAACTTCCGACACGCCTGCACGCTCACTAAGCGCCTTAAGCTCGCGCGATTTATCAATCGCGCTTTTAAGAAAACTGATTTTGTTAAGCAATATCTGAATATTCTTTTTTGAATTATCGTCTTTAATATATCTTCTAAAATAAAACTCCATTGCAGAGATAGAATTTGTAATTAAATTAAGTAATTCTCCGGGTTTTTCTGTAACACAATCAGCAGGATCTTTTATTCCACTTGGAAGACTTACAACTCTAACCTCAAACTCATGGGCACCGGCCAAATCTATTGCTCGCTCAATGGCATTCCCTCCAGCCTCATCCGCGTCGAAACAAAAAATAAGTTTATCAGCTTGTCTGCGTAAAAAAGTTAAGTGGTCTTCAGTAAGTGCTGTTCCCGATGTAGCTAAAACATTATTAACGCCATCTTGCCTAGACAACAAACAATCCATTTGTCCTTCTACCAAAAAGGCTGTTTTTGTTTCACGGATAGCTGATTTTGCTTTGTCGAAACCATAAAATAGTTTAGATTTCTTAAAAATTGGAGTTTCTGGACTATTTAAATACTTCGCAGACTCGCCATTATCAAACTCTGGCAATATTCTTCCAGTAAACCCTACAACTTTCCCAAAGTGGTCATACAAAGGGAACATCAATCTACCACGAAATCTATCATAATATCCTCCTCTATCCGATCGAATAGAAAGACCAGATTTTAATATATCATCCACCTGATATTTCTGATTTATTAAAAATACTGTAAGAGCATCTTTTGATGTTCCCGAAAGTCCAATTTCAAATTCTGCAATTGTTTTTTCTGTGAGACCTCTGCCAAGTGCATAATTTCTAGCTGACTTATTTTGTTCAAACTCTCGTACATAATAATTTTTAGCACTTTGATGTATTTCATAAAGAACTCCAAATTGACGAGCAACTCCTGGGTCAATACGCCTAAGTTCTATATTAGTTTTTTCAGCAAGCATTTTTAGTGCCTCGAAAAACTCGATATTTTCATACCGCATTAAAAAAGCAAAAATATCACCACCAGTATTACATGCTCCAAAACAATGCCAAGATTGTCTCTCGGGCGAAACCATAAAAGACGGTGTCTTTTCTTTGTGGAATGGGCAAACTGCTTTAAAATTTTTACCAGATGGAATTAAAGTAATGTAGTCTTTCAGAAAATCTACGATATCGAGCTTTTCTTTTATTTGATCAGTTGTATTAGAGTTTCCCATATTACTATTCTAAGCACTGACTAGCTAAAAATAAAGTGAAGAGTTTTAAGCTCTTCAATTATTACTTTTGGTTAATTCTTAAGTTGTTATAAAAAATTCAGGAATTACTCTATTTCTTCTCGGCCGTATTAGTAGAACTCGCCTCTTCTGCTTGACTCAATTCTTTCTCTTTTCTCTTCTCTTCACCCTCAACCTTAACATCATCCACGCTAACTGGAGTAACTTCAATCTTTTCTTCAACATGAGCCGAAATACTAACAATAACTGTTTCTAAGTCAGCCATAAAATGGACACCATGAACCTTAGCTAAATCTTTAACATATAAACTTTTTCCAACATCATCTAAGCCTGAAATATCAACCTTGATATCGTGAGGTAAATCGGCAGGTAGAGCCTCAATTTCAATTTCTCTCATAGAGTGAATTAAAATTCCTCCTTTTTCTTTTACTCCGATTGATACTCCGGTAAGCAATATCGGAACATGCGCTTTAGTTTTTTCATCTAATCTAACCTGATAAAAATCAGCATGTGTTATTGAGCCCCTAACTGGATCGAGCTCAACATCCGAAATCAAAACTGGTCTTTTTTCTCCTCCTATTACTAAAGTAACTAGAGTGCTCTCTCCGGCTTCTTTATAAATTTTGTTAAATTCTTTAACAGAAACTGCTAGGTGCATGTTTGGAACGCCATGCCCGTATAACTCGGCAGGAATTAAACCCTCTCCGCGAAGTTTAATTGTAGCAATTGTTCCAAACTTTTCTCTTTTTTGAACATTTAATTCCATAATTTTTACTATATATAATAAAGTAGAGCTTAACAAAAACTTAGAAAATAAGCAAATAAAAACTCACGACTGCCGAAATTTCTAATATATCTCTTATATTAATTGAATTTTTATAAGATAATCGTAGCCACTTTCGCTTTCAATAGAATATCCATTTATACCATTGTCATAAGAAATTAGCCACCAAGTAAAACCACTTTTATTTAAGCGATTAATGTTAACTCGGTTACATACAACAAACTGGTGCTGGTGTGAAGACTGCGATTTTAGAGAGATACGGAGCAAGACTGTCTCCTTCTTGTGACCAACCTGTGAGACCGCTGTCATATGCTACTTGCCAG
>CAYHMC010000012.1:0-27337 GCA_964357615.1 uncultured Candidatus Saccharibacteria bacterium | reverse complement strand
TTTTCCTGGCTTCAGCTAAGAATATTTGCCAACTTTCAAGAGTTTTTTCCTTAAAATTTAAGGATGGGTATTTTTGTTTTCACTGGGAACATTCTTGGGTTATTAGTCCACATTCTCATATTATTGATGTTTATCCTGTAGCAACTTTAGGTGGACCAGTCATGATATTAGATGATTTGGGCACTCCACATAAAATTCTTTATCAACCGCTTCCAACAGAATCAATCTACGGTGATAGATTCAATCGACCATGGTTTACGGAAGCTGTAGATATTGTTGAAAAATTTTTAAGATTTAATATTTAACTCGTCATTTTTGACGAGATTTTTATTAATTCGATATTGTTTTATTCTATCAAAAGTTGCCTAAATTTATTTTAAATTATATAGTGAAATTATATGGCAATGCCTAAAAACTTATTTCTTGTAAGACACGGCCAATCCGAAGGAAATCTTGCAAGAAAAAAATTTGAGGAAAGCGGAGACGAATCATTTTTAACAGATGAATTTTTAGGATTACATGAGTCACAATATGCACTTACGGATTTGGGTGTATCACAAGCAAAAAAAGCGGGCGAGTGGTTAGTAAATAATAAATTTACTGATTTTGATAGAATGCTTGTCTCAAATAATGTTCGAGCAATGCAAACTGCGGCTCACCTAAACATTCAAAATGCCAGCTGGATGATTGACTATAATTTAAGAGAACGCGATGGTGGTTTGTTTAATGTAATGACTCCATCAAAAAGAGATGCGAAATACTCTGATCAACAAAAGTTTTATAACACTCAGCCATTTTTATTCCGGCCACCTCAAGGAGAAAGTATTGCTGATGTTTGCCAAAGAATAAAAATTGTTCTTGATACTCTAGCTAGAGAATGTGACGGAAAAAATGTAATAATTGTTTGCCATGGCCATGTTATGAGAACTTTTAGAATAATTTTAGAAAGAATGTCGCTACAGAAAACAAACGAATACTTATTAACTGAAGAGGAGTGGGGTAAGGTTCCAAATTGTTCTATTATTCATTACACAAGACAAGACCCAGCAGACAAACAAGAAGAAATGCATACGCGTTTTGGTTGGGTGAGAGTCATTCGCCCCGCAGGAGGTGGAACCCCAGAAGATTCATTCTCTATTATAGAAAGAAAAAAATACTCCAATGAAAATTTGTTTTTAGAAGCCCTAAAAAATAGGGGACTATAGAAAACATTGACCTAATTCAATCTTTTAAAAACTGAGCAGACCTACTATTTCCCGCCAAGTCGAAAGACCTCTGGCAGGTTTTTTAATACAGACTAATGTGATAGTATCATATTAAGGTTAAGTTTTTAAATAAATTTCTTCTTTATAACTAAAGGGTCGAAAAAAAATAATAAACTACACTATGACCAAAGATACTAAAAATATTGTTATAGCTATCTTAGTTGTTGCTCTCATTGCAGTAACGTGCTTATGGATAAAAGATCGCAGAAATTCTGACCCGCTTAAAAACCTTTCGATTCAACTTGATGAGCATAAGAGTAAAGTGGAAAGCGCTTGTTCAAGCATGGAAGCAGAAGGGGCTAAAGCTAGTTGCGACGTGGCACTTAGCGAACTCAAGACTTTTCTTTCTCAGCTCGATAAACTATCAAACTAAAAAGTATTGAGATAGATATTAAAAAAATAAGCGCTAGATAATATCCGCGCAATATTTTATTGTATAATAAATAAAATACCGACTCATCATGTCGGTTTTTTATATTCATTATCAATAAATACAAACCCTATTGGTCGCCAACCAATTGCATAGCAATTACCACATGTGGGAAATATTAGTTTTTTCCCATTTTGAATCCCAACCAAACCTCTTGTCTGATTATTATTGCCACCCAGAACATCAAGAGTTTCTGTTGAGATTGATTTTTTACAATTCGAGCAAAAAGTTCTAAGTGATTTATTTAATTCTGCTCTTATTGCACTACCTTTATGCATTTAATTGCTTTCATGCAACGCACTTTGTAAATCAAAACATATTTAACTGATTGAATCAATATTCCAATTAATACAAAGCTACATTGATACGTTTAGCAATATAAAGTATATTGAAGTTATTATTAATTAATAGCTAAGCATATGAAAACATGAAGAATAAAATAAGGTATATTTTGGTTTTATAATTGTTTTAATTCCATCGTTATCGAACGCATTAGAGTTTAGAGCCGGCGATCAAGTGTCTGTAATACCAATTATTGGATGGTTTATTCAGATGTTCCTAATGCTAATTACGATTGGATCAATGACTGCTTTAAAATTAAAAATTATAAAAGATTGGAAGTAATGCAAACAATGCTTAAAATGACAAAAAATTGGTGTCTCAAAACTTGAAAATGCTTTTAAAAATTAATTTCTTGTATTATTGTAATAAATAATCAATTTCTGATATAATGAGTCTATTATTAATTTAAAATATTTTATGGATCAAGAAAATAAAGCGAGCGCGAAATCAAATAAAGTTTTATATATTATTATTGCGATTGTAGTACTGGTACTTTTGGGATGGTACTTTAAAAATCCGATGAGTGAAATTTCCGGAGTGGATGTAGATAATAATATGGATGGTTCTGTAACTTATAAAAAAGATGGTAGCGAAATAACTATTGGAACCAATAAGCTTCCTGATAATTGGCCATCAGATGCGCCAAAATACCCAAATGCTAAAATACAATACTCAGGAACTTCAAATCCTCAAACCGGAGCAGAAGGATCTGCGCTAGTTTTTACTACAACAGATAAAGTACAAGCAGTTTTGGATTTTTATAAAAAAGAACTTGCTTCAAATGGATGGAAAATTGATCAAACTTCAAATATGGCTGGGGCGTCTGTAATTTCAGCAACTAAAGAATCATGGACATTTGGCGCCTACATTGTTGATAGCGGTGAAGGTCAAGTTAGCGTTACTGTTGGAATTAATAAATCTAAATAATTATAAATATATGGAAACACCAAAAAATTCTACAGAAGATAATACTAAATTAATGAGCATTCTTGCTTACTTAGGTCCGCTGGTTATTATTTCTTATGCAACTGCCAAAGATAATCCTCATGTTAAATTTCATATAAAACAAGGTTTAGTAGTTTTTGTTATTGAGGTTGGAATCTGGTTTGTTAGTTCAATGTTTTGGCAGTTTTGGATGATTTTAAATTTTGCAAATTTTGGAGTACTAATTTTATCAGTGCTTGGCATCATTAATGTTGTAAACGGAAAAGAAGAAGAACTTCCTATTGTTGGTCAATTTGCATCTCATTTTAAGATTTAAAAATATTTAGCAAATAGAAAAAGTATTTATAGTTAATAATTTGTAGTATATGTTTAAGGAATTTAAACAATTTTTACTTCGCGGAAATGTTGTTGACTTGGCAGTTGGTGTCGTTATTGGAGCTGCATTTGGCTCAGTTGTAACTGCACTAGTTTCGGACCTTCTTACACCATTAATTTCTGCAATTGCTAAAGTACCTGATTTCTCTGGACTTAGCTTCACGCTAAATGGAAGTAAATTTATGTACGGTCATTTTATTAATGCGTTAATTTCATTCATTTTGGTTTCTAGTTCAATATTCTTTTTTGTAGTAAAGCCAATGAATATTTTAGTTTCGAAGTCTCGAAAAGAGCCTCCAGCAGATCCAACAACCAAAAAATGCGCTGAATGTTTAAGCGAGATACCTATTGATGCAAAAAGATGCTCTCACTGCGCGCAAAAATTAGATTAAATTGATAATTCTAGAATTAAAATAATGCGATGAGCGCATTATTTTTTTAAAAATTAAATTGACGCAACTAACTATTGTGTGTTAATTTTGGAATTAGCATTTCCTTGACTTACCCTACAAAGGAACAATTGTGAGCGATACAACTACTACAGCTAAAGCTAAATTATTAAAACTTGAACAGTTAATAAAAAAGATGGGAAGTGTAATTGTTGCATTTTCTGGTGGGGTTGATAGTACTTTTCTTTTGTGGGTAGCAAATAAAACTCTTGGGAAAAACGCCATCGGTGTAACTGGTATTTCTGAAAGCGTAGCTACAAATCAATTACTTGAGGCCAAAACAATTGCAGATTCTTTGGGCGCAACTCATGTGACGCTATATACTCACGAACTGCAAAATCCTTCTTATTCCACTAACCCGATAAATAGATGTTACTTTTGCAAAGATGAACTATTTAAAAAGTTACAAACATATGCGGATAGCTGTGAAATTGAATGGATCTTAGAAGGTTCAAATCTTGATGACATGAGAGATCATCGGCCAGGCATGAAAGCGGCTACAGAACAGGGTATTAGAAGTCCGCTTAAAGAAGTGGGGTTAACAAAAGATGAAATTCGTAGCCTCTCAAAAGAGGCGGGACTACCAACTTGGGACAAGCCATCTATGCCATGTCTTTCGTCTCGAATTCCATACGGAATGGATGTAACAGCTGAAAAACTTACACTAATTGATAGGTCTGAGGCCCATCTTAAGCGTTTAGGTTTCAGGGATTTGCGAGTAAGACATCATGGCGATGTAGCTAGAATTGAAATATTGCCACAAGATTTTCCTAAATTGCTAATTGGCAATACCGCAAGAGAGATTTCTGAAACCCTTAAGGGATTTGGTTTTAAGTATGTGACGCTAGACCTAATGGGATTTAGGAGCGGTAGCCTAAACGAAGGCATAACAAAGTAATTTATAAATTTTTAAGCTAGGTTTTTCCTAGCTTTTTTAATTATATTAGCTTGATAGTAAATTATAAATGATGCTAATATAAAAATATTCTGTTAAAAATACACAATAATGACGCCTAAAGAAATTAAATTATTACTCAAAAAAGTGAAAAATGGTACGACATCAGAAAGCGAAGCTTTTGAAATATTAAAATCTCTGCCATTTAAAGATATGGGTTTTGCAAAGATAGACCATCATCGTAAATTGCGTCGTGGATTGCCAGAAGTAATTTTTGGACTCGGAAAAACAAGCAATCAAATAATTAAAATCGCAGCGGAGCTTTCAAAACACAGCAATGTAATGATTACTAAAACTAGTCTGGATGTTTTTAATGAAATTAAAAATATTTATAAAAATGCTGTATTTAACACGGAGGCCAAAATAATTACAATTAAACAAGATAGGGTGAAATTTAAAAGTGGAAAAATAATTGTTTTAACTGCTGGAACTACCGACATTCCAATTGCAGAAGAGGCAGTTGTAACCGCAACTTTTTTTGGAAATAAAGTAGAAAAAATATATGATGTTGGTGTTGCTGGGATTCATAGACTTTTTGCAAATCTACCTAAAATTTATAAATCATCCGTAATTATTGTTGTGGCAGGAATGGATGGGGCTTTGGCTAGCGTAGTTAGCGGTTTAGTAGATAAACCTGTAATTGCTGTTCCGACAAGTTGTGGTTACGGTGCAAATTTTGAAGGAATTGGACCTCTTTTGAATATGCTTAATTCATGTTCTCCTGGTGTTGCAGTAATGAATATTGATAATGGTTTTGGAGCTGGCTATTTTGCGAGTATTATAAATAAATAATGAAAGCTTTATATTTTAATTGCAAATCTGGCATTAGCGGAGATATGGTTGTTGGAGCCTTGCTTGATTTAGGGAAAAATGAAAAATATCTAATTGATGAACTAAAAAAATTAAATATAAGTGGGTTTAAAGTTAAGATTAAAAATGTACTCAAGAAAAACATAAAATCCAAAAGATTTATTGTTGAAACTACTGACCAGACCAAAGAAAGAAATCTTTCTAATATTAATGAAATAATAAATAGAAGCAAACTAAGTGCAAATACTAAAACATTAAGTAAAAATATTTTTCTTTCGCTTGCTAAAGCTGAAGCTAAAGTTCATAAAATATCGTTGAATAAAGTGCATTTCCATGAAGTTGGTGCCATTGACTCAATAATTGACATCGTTTCTGCATCAATTTTGCTAAATAAACTAAAACCAGATAAAATATTTTCCTCGCGCATAAGTGTTGGCAGTGGAAAGATTAAATTTTCTCACGGAATTACTACGCTACCAGTACCAGCTGTAAAAGAACTTTTAAAAAATGTTCCGCTTTTGGTACTAAATATAAATAAAGAACTTACAACTCCAACCGGTGCAGCAATCATTATAACAATTGCGAATGAATTTGCTGATGACATAATAATTGATACAGAAAAACGGGGTTTCGGTGCTGGATTTAGAGATTTACCGATACCAAATGTATTAGAAGTTCAGATGGGCGAATTTAAAATGAATAATGAAAATTTGATAATTTTAGAAACAAACATAGACGATATGAATCCAGAATATTATAGTTATATAATTGATAAACTAATTTCTGAAGGAGCAGAGGAGGCATTTATTAGTCCAGTAATAATGAAAAAAAATCGTATCGGAACTTTGTTTACTATAATTTGTAAAAATACAATTAAGAATAAAATTATTGAGATAATATTTAACGAAACCACGACATTTGGAATCAGATTAAACAAACTAACACGCATAAAACTTGAGAGGGAAATTAGAAAAGTTAAAACTAAATACGGTGTAATTACACTAAAAATTGGTAGGTACAAAGGAATAACCAGAACAATTTCACCAGAATTTGAAAATTGCAAAGCTATTTCTAAAAAAACTGGTGTTCCAATTAAAATAATATACGAAGAAGCTAAATTAAAATATCAATTATAAATAATTTTATGGAAAAAATTGTATTTGGGGGTGGGTGTTTTTGGTGTACTGAAGTATTATTTCTTAGCATAAAAGGTGTAATTTCAGTTACACCTGGTTATGCCGGTGGTAATTTAGCAAATCCAAATTACGATATGGTTTCTGGGGGCAATACCGGACATGCTGAAGTAATTTTAATCGAATATGATTCTGAAATTATTAAGCTTGAAAAACTGCTTGATATTTTTTTTGATAGCCACGATCCAACCACGCTAAACAAGCAAGGAAATGACATTGGAACGCAATATCGCTCTATTTTGCTTTATAGTACCAAAGAGCAATTTGAAACAATTAAATCCTATATATCAAAAATCGAAAATTTAAAAATATTTAAAGGCCCAATAACGACAGAAGTTACGCCACTTATAAACTTTTATCCCGCAGAGGAATATCACAAAAAATACTACGAAAAGCATCCGAACGAATCATATTCTAAGTTTATTATTGAACCTAAAATTAAAAAGCTAAAAGAACATTTTTCTAATTACTTAAAATAAAGCTAATTTTTGTTGGACACATTTTATTATTGGTGCTTTAATATATTTATATGGCTAAGAATATCTTAGAAAAATTATTTTCTGTACCATCGATTATTCTCGACAAAAGTGTTGGTGGTTCAATAAATATTGTCAAAAAAATTATCAGCAGAAAACCATTTAAACTTGCTGAGGGTTATTGGAATACTTTGGGACCAGGACTCACGACTGGCGCTGCAGACGATGATCCATCTGGAATTGCAACTTATTCTCAGGCTGGAGCAAAGTATGGATTTCAGCTTTTATGGCTTGCGCCTTTTACATTTCCTTTAATGGCGATGGTGCAAGAAATGTGCGCTAGAATTGGCTTAGTTACCGGCGAAGGTTTAGCTGGAAACATAAAACGGCATTATGGTAAGAAAATTTTATATTTTTCTACACTTTTACTATTTTTTGCAAATACATTTAACTTAGGAGCGGATTTGGGGGCTATGGCAAAGGCAAGCCAACTAGTTTTTCCAAATGTAAGTTTTACAATTTTGATACTTTTTTTTACTTTTGCTTGTCTCGCTCTTCAAATATTTACAACCTACGCTAAATATGCAAAATATCTTAAGTATCTTGCGCTTTTACTACTTTCTTATGTTTTATCAGCAGTAGTTCTTGACCTAGACTGGACTCAGATTTTTAAATCAGCTGCCACTCCTTCAGTTGTATTCTCTAGAGATCAAATTTTTATGATTTGCGCAATTCTTGGAACAACAATTTCGCCTTATTTATTTTTTTGGCAAACAGCTCAAGAAGTTGAAGAGGACATATTAAAAGGCAAAATAACAATAGAAGCAAGGAGAGGAGCAAATTTAGTTGAGATTAAACGGATGCGCGCAGATGTGTGGTCTGGAATGTTTCTTTCAAATCTTGTAATGTTTTTTATCATTTTGGCTTGTGCCGCAACATTACACGCAAACGGCATTACAAACATAGAATCTGCCGAACAAGCAGCTATGGCGCTACGACCACTAGCGGGCGAGTTTGCTTTCTTGTTATTTACACTTGGTATTGTTGGTGCTGGTATGCTTGCAGTTCCTATTCTTGCAGGGTCAGCATCCTATGCAATTTCAGAGAGTTTTGATTGGGATAGGGGATTTAACTTAAAATTGAATCAAGCATATGCATTTTATGGGGTCATCATAATTTCAATGTTTATGGGTCTTTTAATGAACTTTATGAATTTTGACTCTATAGATATGCTTATTTATTCAGCAGTTGCAAATGGCATTATATCGCCATTTATTCTAATGTTAATTGTAAGCATTAGTAGCGATAATCACATAATGCATGGGCATGCGAATGGAAGATTTACAAAAATAATTGGTTGGCTCACAGTAGGTTTAATGCTTGTATCAAGTGGTGCGGTAATTTTTTCTTTTATAGTTTGATACTACAAAAAAATTACCACAAAACCAAGTAATGCATTGCTCATTCACAAAGAAAATACTATAATTTAAGCATGAAACTTAATGTTGGCGACAAAGCACCAGAATTTAAACTTAGCGACCAAAATGGCGTAGAGCATAAACTTTCTGACTATAAGGGGAAGTATGTTTTATTATATTTTTATCCCAAAGATGATACTCCAGGATGTACCAAAGAAGCGTGTGAAATTCGAGATAATTTTTCTGCATTTAGCAAAATGAAAACTGTCGTGCTTGGTATTTCAGCTGATTCGCAAAATAGTCATAAAAAATTTAGCGACAAATACTCGTTGCCGTTTCCAATACTTTCTGATGAATCAAAAAAAGTATTGAAAGAATATGGCGCGTGGGGAAAGAAAAAATTTATGGGAAGAGAATACGATGGAATTTTTAGAATTTCATTTTTAATTAATCCGAAAGGCAAAATAGAAAAAATATACAATATTGTTAAACCCCCAAAACATGCCAAAGAAGTATTAGGGGATTTGAACAGTAAATGAAATAAATATACAGATAATTAGCGTAAATTGCTTGAATTTTTTTGTTAATTATTATATATTCAAGTTACTTAATTGCCCCAGTTGGGGCGAATTTATTTATGATAGACGATGTAATATTGAGATTTAGTAATGTATCTTTTTCTTTTGGAGTAAATAAACCCATCCTTAGTGAGGCTAATTTTTCATTACGCCGTGGCTCAAAATTTGCCTTAATGGGACAAAATGGCGCCGGCAAAAGCACGATATTCAATCTAATCACTAACACATTAAACAAAGAAGAAGGCAATATTGCAATTAATAATAATTTAAGCATTGCTCTATCACGCCAAGTTATACCAAGAGACGAACTTGATTTAACCTTAAAGGAATTTTTTGAACGGGTATTCCCACAAAAAGTTTACGATATAGATCCTAAAATTGCCGAAGTACTCGAAATAGTTCATTTAAAAGCACCTCTTACAAAAAAATTAAATAACTTTTCTGGAGGTGAACAAGCCAGATTACTTTTAGCATCTGCATTAATTCAAAAACCGGATTTACTGCTACTTGACGAACCAACAAATAATTTAGACAAGGAAGGATTATCTCATCTTTCTGAATTTCTTAAAAGTTATTCGAAAACTTGCATTGTAATTTCTCATGATGCCAAATTTTTAAATTCATTTACAAGTGGTGTATTGTATCTCGACATTTTTACACGAAAGGTTGAGCAATACATTGGTAACTATCTCGATGTTGTAAGCGAAATTCAAGCAAGAATCGAAAGAGAGAAAGTAAAAAATATTCAACTAGAAAAAGATATTTCGCACCGTAAAGACCAAGCAAATTTTTTTGCTCAAAAGGGTGGCCACATGCGCGATGTCGCTAGGAAAATGAGAGAAAAAATTGAAGAGCTTGAAGAAGAAAAAGTGGATGTTCGTTCCGAAGATAAAACAATAAGAAAATTTATTATTCCCTGTCAAAATGAAATTACTGGCGTAATTTTAGAATTAAAATCTGTCCAATTTATATCGAAAGGTGTGCAAAAACAAAAAAAAGTACATTTTCTTTTGAAGCGTAAAGATCACCTTTTGCTTTCTGGGCCAAATGGAATTGGCAAAACAACACTGCTAGAATCAATTGCAAACCAAAGCGCCAAAGGCGCAAAAATTCAAGACGGCATAAAAGTCGGTTATTATAGACAAGATTTTTCAACATTAAATCTAAAAGAAACTGTTTATCGTTCACTTTCGGAGGTGATGGAAGGTGGCGGAGAAGAAACACTTCGCTCAGTTGCATCTGGCTTTCTTCTTAGTGCCGAAGTATTAAAAAGTCACATTGGCAATCTTTCGGAAGGTCAAAAAGGACTTGTGATGTTCGCAAGGCTAATGTTACAGCGACCTGGGCTTTTAATCTTAGACGAACCAACTAATCATATTAATTTTCGTCACATACCAATAATTGCTGAGGCGTTAAATAAATATGAGGGTGCAATGATTTTAGTAAGCCATGTGCCAGACTTTGTAGAAAAAATACATATAACCGAAAAAATTAACTTAGAAAATGAGTAATTGGTACTGGCTTTAAATTAGTTTTATTTAAAGGAAAAGTATGTTACTCTAAAAATATTATTAATATTAGAATTACACTATATGGCAAAAAGAACCTCAGGGCTCACAAGCAAAAAAAAACCACATTCTCACAAAACAAAAAAACGCCTAGAAATTAAGCGTCTCATGCTGGAAGCAAAGAAAAAAAAGTAAATAACTATTCAATTTAGCTTGCCATTTTAAATAAAAACCACCCTAATATTTTCGGGTGGATTTTATTTAACTCATTTATTCTCTAGATACTCCAGTTGCACTTGGTCCTTTTTCACCACTCACTACTTCAAAGGTTACAACATCTCCTTCTTTAAGATCGGCAAATGCGCCATCTTTCACTTCGTTTGCGTGGAAAAATAAATCTTTTGCTTCTCCTTCTCTAGAAATAAATCCAAAATTCTTACCATCAACAATCTTTTTAATAGTTCCTTTCATATTGTTATTATTATCCTATTTTAGAAATTCGACTAGATCTCTTGTAAATTGATACCAGAGAACTATATTATTAAAGTAAGCTATAGTCAAACCATGAAATTAGACTACCATACAAAAAATAAACTAATAAAATTTTCTCTTCTCTCGTTAATTGTTCTAAATTTATTCATTATAATTTCGTTATGGTGGGCTAATTCTGGTTATTATGTCAGAAACCCAAGTAACGGAAATGGCTTAATCGCACTTGGGAGAATTTTTGGACTTCTTGGAGCTTACACATTAATCATACAAATTATGCTTGTAAGTCGAACCAAGTGGATTGAGGGAGTTTTTGGATTTGATAAATTAAACAAACTCCACAGACTAATTGGTTATTCAATATTAATACTTTTACTTAACCACCCACTATTTCTAATTATAGGATATGCAAATACGAATCAGGTTTCATATGTCACACAGCTATCTGAATTTCTCACTAACTGGAATGGGGTACTCTATGCTTTTTTTGGATTAATTACCTTTATTTTAATTATAAGTATTTCAATTGCAATTGTTCGAAAACGACTGCGTTATGAAACATGGTATTTTGTTCACTTGTTAACATACTTATCACTTGCGCTTGTTTTTAAACACCAAGTACAAACAGCGGATGTGTCTTTTGGTGTTGGACTTTATTATTGGTATTTCTTAAATATTTTTGCAATTGGTAATTTGCTACTTTATCGATTTTTGCGTCCTTTATATTTATTTAAGAAACATCATTTCGTTGTTGATAAAGTTGTAGAAGAGACACCGGACACATGGTCACTTTACGTTACTGGAAAAAATCTAGACAAATTTTATTTCAATGCTGGCCAATACGCAAATATAAATATTCTTGCTAAGAAAATGTGGTACACGCATCCTTTTTCATTTTCTTCCGCTTACAATGGAAAATTTATAAGATTTACAATTAAGGGTCTAGGTGATTATACGAATAAAATAAGTGGGGTTGCGAAAGGAACAAGGATTGTAATTGACGGTCCTCTTGGACTCTTTATTAGAGAGCGCGCTCAAAAAAATAAATTTCTTTTTATTGCTGGTGGGATTGGTATTACTCCAATTAGAGCCATGATAGAACTAATTTCAACTACTCAAAGTAACGACATGATTCTTTTGTTTGGTAGTCGCACTGAAAAAGATATTGCATTTAAAAAAGAATTTGATAAAATTCTTGAACATTGTCAAACATTTAAAATTACTTACATATTAAGCACGCAAATAGCTGGATATGAGAGTGGATATATCGATAAAGAGAAAATTATAAGATTAGTTCCTGATTTTCTTGAGCGTGAGGTGTTCCTATGCGGTCCACCCGTAATGATGCAGAAAACTGCATTAAACTTGAAAGAGATGGGATTTGATACAAAGTATCTTCATTTTGAAAAATTTTCATTTTAGTACTACTTAGTTGTATTTTAAAGTTATGATATACTAATTTATGTATCTAATAAGTAATTATTCAAAATTATGAATAAGGATTTCACCGAAGAGGAATACAAGGTAAGCGGAAATGAACTGCATTCAAAAGTAAAGGAATTAATAAATGAAGGCAAGGCAAGGAGGATAATTATTAAAAATGATAAGGGCCATGTGATTATTGAGGTACCGCTTCATGTAGGTGCGGCCGTTGGAGCTGCTAGCTTAATTATTGCCCCGATATTAGCGGCAATAGGGGCTATTGCTGCTATTGTAACTAATTGCACAATTGTTGTAGTTAAAGACGATAATACAAAAAAAGACGATGCACCAAAAGATAAAATACCAAACGATGATGTTTCGAAAAATGATAATATAGGTGACAGTAAGTAATTATTAATATATACTAACGCTTTCATTCAAATAGGTCGATAATTAATTAAGTAATAAAATAATATGGATAAAAAAACACCAAGAAAACCAAACGCGGCTTTTATGAAACCACTTAAGCTTAGCGAAGAATTAGAAGAAGTTGTTGGCAAGGGTCCAATGCCAAGGTCAGAAGTAGTGCAAAAGCTTTGGATTTATATTAAAAAACACAGTTTGCAAGATTCGGTTAACAAAAGGAATATTAATGCCGATGATAATTTGAAAAAAGTATTTGGAGGAAAGGGGACAGTAAGTATGTTTGAAATGGCAAAATTAATTTCAAAGCATCTTTCATAACAGGGGACTAAAAAAATTAGAATTTAAAAATCCGCTTAAATGCGGATTTTTATGTTAATATTTTATCATGGTAAAAATATATGAATTTCTTATTAAAAGTAATTTATTAAGCACCTTAAAAGCTAACGAAACTAAATCAATTTATAATGAACTTAAAAAATTACCTGAAAGCTATAAAATTGTCGGAGAAAATAAACTTAAAAATATAACGGGCGTTGATTTTATAGTTATTGGTTCAACGGGTATTTTTGCAATTAAAATTAATATCCTAGACGGACCAATTGCGTATAATGGAAAAGAATTAACTAGATGGAAGCTTCCATTTGAAAAAAATATTTTAAAGTCAACGGCAACAAGCGTTTATTCTTTACAAAATTTATTAAAGCCTAAGCTAAAAGAAAATTGCATTGTAGAGCCAGTATTAGTATTTTCAAACTTTAAAACTAAAATGGCGTTTGGGCTCAATCCTGTGGAAAATATTTTTATAATCCAAAAAAAACTACTACTCAAACTCATACAAGAAAGACCAACTATATATGATGAATTTAAAATTAATAAAATTGCTCAAATATTAGAACTGTAACAGAAGTAAAATACTGTCGTATTATATTATGTGGAGGAAGTTTATAAACGAGCAACAATATGGATTCCCCAGTTTTTAACGAAAAAAAGGCTATTCTAGACTGTCAAAACGGAGATACGAGTCAATTTACGCTTATTTATGACGCCTATGTTAGAAAAATATATAAGTACATATATATTAAGATACTGAATAAAGAGTTAGCGGAAGATTTAACAAGCGAAGTATTTTTTAAAGCATTAAAAAATATAAAAAGAGTGAATAGCGAAATGGGTATTTCTGCGTGGCTTTATTCAATCGCAAAAAATACACTCATAGATTATTTTAGAACCAAAAAAGTAAATGTAAATATTGAGGATATATGGGAAATTGCTAGTGATTCTGATTTACTTAAAAATATAGACAAAACACTAAAATACGATGAGCTAAAAAAGCTTCTACAAGAATTAACACCACTGCAACGAGACATTATAACCATGAGAGTTTGGCAAGATATGAGTTATAAAGAAATTTCTGATGCGTTGGGATTAACCGAACAAAATTGTCGAGTGATATTCTCAAGATCCATAACAAAATTAAAAAGCGTGTTCCCATTAGAATTATTATTAATATTATTAATGTTTAAAATATAAATATATGAACATAGAAAAAATCTTAGAAGAAATTTATAAAGCTGATTCTAGCCTAAAGGCAAACGAAGGTGAAATAAAAAAAATCATTAATTCCATGATTTTAAATAAGCCAGACTTACTAATTGACGAAAATTTTATTAGTGGTCTTAAAAACAAACTTAAAGCAAAAATTAATGAATCAAAAAACAGCAATATAACTTTATATCAAATTTTTAATTATAAACTAGTTGGTGCTCTAGTAGCGCTAATCCTTACATTTAGCGCATCCGCACTTTTAATTCCAACTAATAATCCCATTGATAATTCTCTTACTCAGCTTGATAGTAAAAATGTAGTAACTATAAAATCAAAAGATGGGATTATTTCTAAAGACTCAAAAACTAATGAAGTTCTTGCTGGTTTTGTTAGATTTAAATCTGAAGAAGAATACAAAGATTATATAAAAAATCAGGACATGAATTATTACCGTGGGATTGGTTTTGGTGGGGATATGCGCGCGGTGTCATCAGAAATGGATTCAATTAGCGCTCCAACCATCGCGCAAAATGGATCAGCTTCATCCGATAGCGCTAAAATGGTTGCCTCAAATCCATCTCGAGTGTCAGAGACGAATGTTCAAGTTGCCGGAATCGATGAGCCTGATTTCGTAAAAACTGATGGTAAAAAAATATACATTTCAGCACAAAATTACTACTACGGAGGAGGAATAAGACCAATGCCACTTATGGAAAGCGAAATTTCAGAACCTAGTAATCCTTCGCTTATTGGAGAAAAGATGGTATTACCATACCGACCAGAATATCTTTCAAAAATTCAAATTGTAAATGCATTTCCTGCTCTCTCGATTGCAAAAGAGGGGACAATTTTAAACAAATCTGGAAATCTACTTTTATCGAATAATATTCTTGTGGTTTTGGGCGATAGGAATATCTCGGCATACGATGTGGTTGACTCAAAAAATCCTAAAGAAAAATGGAGCGTTGATTTCGATGAAAAAAATATGTTTGTGCAAGCAAGATTGTTTAAAAACCAAATTTATTTAATTACCAATACTAACGCGAATCGCTTTGACCCCTGCCCAATACCACTCTTTAAAAACGCGGACCAAAGTATCATAGCTCCATGCAATTCAATTTATCACCCTACGGCGGAAGTATCAGTCAACACGACTTATCATATAAGCACCGTTGATGTAGGAAGCGGAACAATTTCAAAAAAAGTTTCATTTGTTGGTTCTTATGATTCAACAATTTACATGTCAAAAGATAATTTGTATGTTGCTTATTCAAGAAGCGGAGATATGATGAAGTTTTTTTATGGCCTAATGTCTGAAAACAAAGATATGTTTCCAGCAACTTTAATTTCCAAAGCTGCAACACTTAAAACATATGACATTAGTGAAAATTCAAAACTAAATGAATTACAAACTGCAATTTATGATTATACCAGCTCACTAAAGGGTGACGAGCAGTTAAAGTTTAATAACGAGATGGAAAATCGCGCGAGTGACTATTTTAAAAAACATAAAAGAGAACTTGTTCAAACTGATATTGTTAGAATTGGACTAAATACTTTTAATGTTGAAGCAATGAAATCAATTCCTGGCAAATTATTAAATCAATTTGCACTTGATGAATATAATGGCTACTTGCGCACGGCAGTAACAGTAGGAGAATTCTTTGCTGGTGGATTCGGAATTAGTGGTAGAGAAGAAGAAAATGATGTCTATGTTCTTGATCTAAACCTAAACATTACGGGATCAATTACTGGACTTGGAAAAGACGAGAGAATTTATTCCGCTAGATTTATAGAAGACAAAGGCTATTTAGTTACCTTTAAACAAACTGACCCATTTTATGTTCTTGATCTTAAAAACCCAAAGAAGCCAGAAATGGTGGGTGAACTAAAAATTCCGGGCTTTTCTTCATATTTGCATCCGATAACAAAAGATTTAATTCTTGGTGTTGGGATGGAGAATTCCAAAGTTAAAATTTCATTATTTGATGTTTCTAATCCTACTAATCCACTTGAAATTTCAAAATATTCTTTAAATGAATATTGGACAGAGGTATCTAATAATCATCATGCGTTTCTGCAGGATCCAAGACATAAGATATTTTTCATTCCTGGTAGTAACGGTGGTTATGTTTTTTCCTACGAGAACAATAAACTGACGCTTAAAAAAGCTGTTAGTGACATTACGGCAAAGAGAGCCTTATTCATTGATGACTTTCTCTATGTTATTGGTGAAAATAAAATTGTTGTGCTAAATGAAAATGACTGGTCAACCGTGAAATCTCTTTCTTTGTAATGATTTTGTAAAATTCTAAACTAGCACACTCAAAAGAACGTGGAGTCACAATTATATATTTTGCCTTACTAGCTTATTCTTTAGATTTTGATTATCATAATAGTACTAAATTATATTATTATTTTACTTTAATCTAATGAAAATATTTGTAACAAGACCAATTCCAGAAATTGGAATAAAAATGCTTCAAGATAAAGGTTATGAGGTATTAGTTAACGCTGATGCAAAAGATAGAGTGGCAACCAAAGAAGAAATTTTAGCTGGAGTAAAAGGCGCCAGCGCATTGCTCTCGGTTTTAACTGAGAAAATTGATGCTGAGATAATGGATGCTGGTCTGCCTTCCTTAAAAATTATTGCTAATTATGCAGTAGGATTTGATAATATTGATTTAAGGGCGGCTAAAGAAAGAAATATTTTAGTTACAAATACCCCAGGAGTATTAACCGATGCAGTAGCTGAACACACCTTCGCGCTTCTTTTTGCAATTGCTAAAAGAATTCCTGAATCAGATAAGTTTGCCCGCATGGGAAACTACAAAGGGTGGGGACCAGAACTGTTGCTGGGTTTAGACATATGTGAAAAAACACTTGGGATTATTGGATTGGGAAGAATTGGATCCGAAGTTGCTCGTCATGCCTATAATGGATTTGGTATGAAAATTTTGTACACAGATATTAAACCAAATGCTGAATTTGAAAAAACATTTAGCGCAACTTTTGTAACTAATATAGATGACCTTTTACCACAGTGCGATTTTATTTCTATTCATTTGCCACTACTAGACTCCACCCGTCACTACATAAATGAAGATAGATTGCGCAAAATGAAAACTTCGGCCTGCCTTATAAACACTTCGCGCGGACCAATTGTAGATGAAGCCGCGCTTGCAAAAGCATTAAAAGAAGGCTGGATACGAGGAGCGGCACTGGATGTTTTTGAATTTGAACCAGCTATCAACGAAGAACTTAAGAAGTTAGAGAATGTAGTACTAACACCACACACTGCTTCTGGAACAATTGAAACAAGGGCTAAAATGGCTAAACTCGCTTCTGAAAATATAATTGATGCTTTAGAAGGAAGGACACCACAAAATTTAGTGCAGTAAAATTTATTAACTCAATTTGCTATAATATAGATATACAATTATTAACATTAATTCATGGCAAATATTAAGTTTACGGACCCTGATTCACTGGAAAAGTATAGTTTTTTGTGGTCAGAAGCTAGATTAATCATAGCTGCAGTTGCATTGTTTTTGGGAGGCGTGCCTCCGCTTAAAGCTTTAATACCTTTCGATTTTGTTAGTGGCCTAATTCAATCAATATTGACTGTGTGTTGGATAATTTCTGGCATAGTATCGGTCTACCTACTTTATATCTGGAATCAAAAAGGACAAACGGTCTTTAAGGGAAAAGATCAAAAAGATTTAGCATCTTTAGCTGTAATGATTGCTTCTGGAATAAATTTAGGCTTAGTAGGACTCACTGGAAATAATATTGGTATGTCGCTTTCAAGTAATCGTGGTGTGTTTATTGCCACTGGACTAATTTATCTTTTCGCAGCAAATAATTTATACACTAAGTGGAATAAAAATGGGCAGAAGCTTTTTTAATAAAATTAATCAAATCACATGCATAAAAAATATTATATAATTGCAATATTCCTAGTTGTTTTCATTATTTTAGGAATGTATATATACAATTCTAAAAACGAAAGCGTATGGGACTGGGACGAAAATATTATAGTTGGTGAAAAAAAAGAAGCTAATCCTAAAAATGGTAGCTATGTAATTGAGGATTCTGAAGTTGCGCTAAACAATGGATACAACGAGACAGAGATAGAACCTGGTTCTAGTTCTAAAATAATTACTCGATATTTCGGAAATGAAGCAAAGGGTGATTTTAATAAAGACAACATTGAAGACAAGGCATTTCTATTAACTCAAGAAGGTGGTGGAACTGGTATTTTTTATTATCTTGCATCGCTTGTGAGTAGTAAAAATGATTTTATAGGTACAAATACAATATTTATTGGCGATCGCATTTCACCCCAAAGCAGTAGTTTTGAAAATGGACTGATTGTAATTAATTATGCGGACCGTAAGCCAGATGAACCATTTTCTGCAAAACCATCGGTAGGAGTTAGTCGATATTTCGAAATTCGTGATAATAATCTATACGAAATAAAAAAAGATGTTGTTCAAAATCAAATATTATGTTCGCCAGAATCAAAAAATGCTGATGTTTGTACAATGGAAATGAATCCTGTTTGTGCGCAAGTTGAAATTCAATGTATAAAAGCACCTTGTTATCCCGTAAAACAAACTTTTAATAATGCTTGTGAGGCATGTAAAAATTCTTTAGTTAAATCTTATGATGTTGGAGCTTGTAAAAATACTCAATAAATAAAATTTTATGAAAAAATTACTTTTATCTTCAGCGATACTAGCAATCTTTGCTGGTTCTTCCATGATTATTGTTGGCTTGTGGGCTATTTCATTTACATACTCAAATATTGTAAGGGAGAATATCACAACGCCATCGGACGCATCAATTCCAAATGCTCCGGTTCGCGGACCACTCACCCTAATGTCACAAGCGGAAGTTATTAGACATCACACGCTTCAGTCGACAGGCGGAAAGACATTTTCAGAAATGCCTAGACAAATTGAAAAATTAGACCAGAACGGAAATAAAATTCTAAATGCAAGTGGAACACCAGTGATGATACCAAATACGGCTCGTGATATATGGATTACAGCCACCACGCTAATGACGGCTTTAAATCTTGGTATAATTACATATGCATTTGCAAGCTTGGTTATTTTCTTTGGGCTTGTTTCCGTGTGGACTGGTATTACTTTTTTTGCATTAAGTCGCAAATATTAGAATTTTTAAGTTTTGAGATTTAAACTGTGTGGGAATTTATAAAAAATTTTGATAGTAGAGCTATTATATTTTTTCAAAAATATAATGTATTAATTGCGCGATTAGCCATTTTTACGGTTTATTTTTGGTTTGGCTTATTGAAAATTTTGGGTTTTAGTCCAGCAACTCCTCTTGTAAAAACATTGTTTGATGCAACTCTGAGTTTTTTTATTCCTTTTACACTTTTTTATTTACTATTTTCGCTATTTGAAATAATTATTGGCATAATATTTTTAATTAAAGGACTTGAAAGATTGGGGATTGTGATGATATTTGCTCATCTTTTTACAACAGTTCTTCCCTTGGTACTTACCCCCGATAGTGTTTGGCAATCATTTTTAGTTCCAACCTTGGAGGGTCAATACATAATTAAAAATATATTAATATTTGCATCCATTACCATAATTGGATCTAAATTAACACCATTATCAGAAAAAAGGTGATAAGCAAATTTTTAAATTATATTAGGTATGTTATGCTAACTTTATGGAAAACGAGCATAAAATTTATAATCATGATGACTTAGCGGGTATTAAGGGGGATCCTGACAAGGTTTGGAGCTGGAAAGATAGCATGGAAGCACTAGCCAAGAGTAATCCAGATAAAGCATTAGAAGAATATCAAAAAAGCCCTGAATGGTGGAATTACAACGGCATCAGGGATGCAGCGGAAAAGACAAATAACACAGAACTAAAAGAGCGATTAGATGCATTGAGAAGTAAAATAATGGAGAAAAATCTTCGGATTCAAGATGAAAAAATTTATGGGATTAAGAGTCCTGAACCAGAAGAAAATGCTCCGAATTAAGACAATGGAAGAAATTAGATTCGACAAAGAACGAATAAATAATTCTTACGAATTAATTGATGTGAAAATTAGAAAACTCAAAATACTCCGAGATGCTCTTTTGCGATCTATTGATTCTAACCGAATAAATATCGATGAGTTACTAGCATCTAAAGAGAGGGTATCTTCAAATGCCGATCGTGATTTAATTAATAAAGAAATTGATTTGCAAAAGAGTGCGGCTTCAAAAAGCGAGGAGCTTTTGAACAAATATGAGCAAGAAATTACAAAGTGGGAAGAAAAACTGAAGGGAGCTGCAACAAATATATTAGAAAGTTTTGATCATAATGAATTAGAACCCAATTAATGAAACATTAACATTGGAATATTTATTTAAAATTCCTAATGCTGTTTTAAATATTTTAATTTTAGCTTCTGTTACTCTCATTGGCTCCAAGTTAATGCCAATATTAAAAAAACAATAAAAGCATAATTGGCATTGGTCTTGTTTTTTAAATAAACTGTGTATAATATTTTGTGGATTAAAATAATTATTTGAGCTACAATTAAATCTATTATGAAAAAAACTAAAACTGACTCAAAATTTAAAACGCATATTGATTTTACTGGAAAGCTTGTCATTTTAGGTTTTGGATCAATAGGCCAAGGAGTATTACCTTTGATTCTTAGACACATAGGCATAAATAAAAAAGATATAACCATAGTTACAGGAGACGACACTGGAGCTACTATTGCTAAAAAAGAGGGGATAGAATTCAAAATTGAACCACTTAATCCTCAAAATTACCATAAAATACTTGAGCCTCTTCTTGGAAAAGGAGGTTTCTTATTAAACCTCTCTGTTGATGTTTCTTCGGTGCAACTAATAAGAACTTGCCAAGAACTTGGAGCACTGTATCTTGATGCTTGCATAGAACCTTGGACTGGTGGTTATGTGGACCCAACTCTTACAATGACTCAAAGATCAAACTATGGTTTGCGTGAAACAGCACTTGAGCTAAAAAAAGAATTTCCTAGTGGACCCACTGCTGTATTAGCTCATGGAGCAAATCCTGGGATTATTTCTCATTTTTTGAAAAGAGCTTTATTACAAATTGCCAAAGACACTAATCTTGAAGTTCCAAAACCAAAACGCAGAGAAGAATGGGCGAAACTAGCCAAGGATCTAGAAGTCAAAACAATTCACATAGCCGAATATGATTCGCAAGTAGCTAATGTGCCAAAAAAAATTGGTAGATTTGAAAATACTTGGTCTGTTTATGGATTTCATGCAGAAGGGGTATGCCAACCATCAGAACTTGGGTGGGGGACTCATGAAAAATACTGGCCAGAAGATGCTAAAAAACATGACTATGGTTGTGGTGCTGGAATTTATCTTCTAAGTCCAGGCCTTAGAACTTTAGCGCGCACTTGGACGCCATCACGAAAACATTTCATAGGAAGAATAGTTACACACAATGAGGCTATTTCAATTTGTGATCTTCTCACATTAAAAAGTAATAATGATGTTTTATATCGCCCTACTGTTCATTATGCTTATCGTCCATGTGACTCAGCAATGCTTTCCCTTGAAGAGACTATGGGAAACAATTCACAGCTTCAAGATGAACAAAGAATTCTTCTAAACGAACTAGAAACTGGTATGGATGAATTGGGTATACTTATTATGGGACACAAGAAAGGAGCCTATTGGTATGGATCACAACTAACCATAGAAGAAACCCGCAAGCTTGTGCCCTATCAAAACGCAACAGGACTACAAGTAACAGCCGGAGTTTTAGGTGGTATGATTTGGGCAATGGAAAACCAAAAAAATGGGGTTGTGGAAGCAGAAGATATAGATTTTGAGCGTGTTTTAGAAATTGCTGAACCTTATCTCGGATCGATGATTGGCGAATATACTGATTGGACCCCACTAAAGGGTCGCGAGATGCTTTTCCCAGAAGATATAGATATGAATGACCCTTGGCAATTTAAGAACTTTAGAATAGCTTGATTAGCTTATTACAGCTCCATTTTGATAAACTCGTAATTTTTTCTTACGAAGTTGCTTGAAAAATAACTTAGTAGGAACACAGCCCTCCGGTGAATAGCTACCGCGCTTACTTATATCACCATATTTTATCATTTGAGCAATAATAGATGCTGGAAAACCAGTATCGATATTACAGCCAGACTCATCCCATCCCTTTAAATAAGGTACTATACATTCCATTAAAACTTTTTTTTCTTGATGATTTGAGCGTCCAATTATTTCAACCCAAATATTTTCCCACTCTTTGTAACCATGCGGCATTGTCATTTTTTTAAGGAGTTGAGATAAAAGTTCATCTGGAAATATATTTATACCATCCATTTTTACTGGATTTTGTTTGTGAAAACCAAGTTCAATTAAAGTCGAGATCATTCTTACCGAATGCTCAGGAAAACCAGCATAGAATCTAATATTTTTTAGACCCCAAGCTTTATAATAGTGATAAAATGTAAAAGTTTCTGGGTGTTCGACTAAAAATATTTTTTGACTTCCAATAGTTTTAAAATATTTTACATGAGAATTACGATACGGATCTTTCTTTTTAAATTTACCATCTTCTAAGATAGGAGCGGGGCTTGTAAATTCCGCCAAAACACTTTCAATAGAAAAAGGCGGATAGAATTTTTTAATATTTGAATCCCATGCAAAACCAGCATTTATTGTTTTTATAGAATCAAATTTTTGTACTGCATGAGCAAGCATTATATTTCCAATACCAGGGACGGAGCCACAGCCTGTTATAGCTGTTTTACCAATTTTTTTAAAGTTTTTATCTAAACTAAGCTGACTTTTTGTCATAGTAAACCTAGAACCCAAGTCAACTACATGACTTTGAGTCTGAAGACATGCATGATAAACATTCAAATTAAGATCTCCTTCTGCACAATTTATTACGACATCTGCTCCAGATTTTTGTATAACAGTCTTAACTTGATCAATATCGCGCAAATCCGCATAAGCGAATGTCGAAGTTTTCTTAAACTTACCTAACAAGCCCTTCATTCTTGTTTTATAAATATCAGAAAGGGTAACTCTATATTCACTTTCAAGCAGATCTCGAGCAACAATATAACCCTGCATACCATCTGCTCCTAAAATTAAAAAATCGCTCTTCATTTTTTTATTTAATTTTATTAATTTCTTTTTTTAGATAGACAGAAAAATATCCTTTATATTTATTCTGTATATTTTTTAATTTCCAATCATCTCCTGTAATAATTTTTCGGCAAGTTTTTTTTCCACATTTACAGTCAAACCTATAATCTGATGACTCGGACATTGCATAGTCAAAAGTAATTTCCTCATTTTTCCTAATATCTCTCATCGCAACAAACCTTAGAGAACCTTTAATTCCCGCATTGGGTCCACAGGAATGATTTAAATAATCTGCTTCTTCAAGTTCTTTTTTGTTAGTTGCAGCAAAATATTTATCGAAATCAATTTGAAGCATATAATCAATATGCTTTCTGTAAAGAATGTTTGCCTTTGCGTCATTTATAATTTTTCCAGGACCTTTAGAAAAATCTACCAACAGCTCATCTTTACTAATTTTTTGCTTCGCAAACAATCCTTTTCCGGCAAGATTACTTTCTCGAAGTTCTATTTTATTTGATACATAGGATTTTTTATTAATCATAAACTGGTAATTTTAAATTCAGAATAACAATTTTGATTTTAAATTCTATTGAAATTTTGATTCAATATTTATTAAGTATAAGAAATAATGGTAAAACTGTCTAATATAAGTTTATTTATTATTCAAAGAACTAAGAGGGGAGTGATTGTGTACCAGATCGGTAAAGCAATAAGCTAGCTTTTATTATTTTTGAGATACTTTAATAATTGACTATAAAAAATAAGTTGGTATTATAAGCGGAGTTCGTTCACTAAATTGGTGGAAAGATGTTAAATAAACCTAAACAACTGGTTGTTAAATTTGGGACAGAAGTTCTTCTGGGAGCACAATGGCGCAATGAAAAACGCTTAAAACAAGCTATTTTTAATGACATAGCCTCTCAAGTTGTTAGAGCACAAACAAATGGAATTAATATTACAATTGTTAGCTCTGGCGCAATTCAAGCAGGACGAGAACGAATTCAAAAAACAGAAAATAATATTATTCGTTTAAGCAATGCATTATCCAGAAAAAAGGAATTAGCAGGAATTGGAGCTCGCCACCTTTTAAATATGTGGGGGAGAGGGTTCGAAAGAAACAATAGAGAAATTGCACAATTGTGGGTGACTTTTAGTAATTTAAGTAGTGATGGAGAACTTCAAAGTATTTATTCTGCGATATTAAACTATCACGACTTAAACATCATTCCAATTATAAATGAAAATGATGTCGTTTCAGACAATGAAATTAAATTAATGGAAAGCGGACTTAGCGAAAACGATAGTCTAACAAGAATGATAGCTATGCTATTAAGTGCCGATGATGTGCTTTTTATCACAAAAAGTGGTGGTGTATATGAAAAAAATCCTAGAGATGATTCCGAGGCGAAACGCTATTCTGAAATAAATGCGGAAACCGCGCTAGAAATAGCAGACAATGAACTGTCAAAACCAAATAGCGTAAATCAGCAAATTGGCCAAGGTGGAATTACTGCAAAAATTAAAGAAGCATTAACTTGTTTTGACTCTGGTATGCGCGTTTCAATTGCAGGGCTAGACGAAGAAGATTCAATTTATAAATTTGCAATGGGGAATAATGTTGGAACCATGATTGGCAAATCGGTTAATTTTGAAGATGTATAATAGGTTGTTTAAAATTTCTAAAGGTGATATAAAAATAAAAGTAACTTTAGTTAGGGTGAATTATGGAAAATGATACACCTAAGCCACTCGAGGTTAGAGTTGAGAGAAGGCTTATACTCAAACATTATGACTTAAGAGACTTATTTAAAAATGTAAATGATCTCTTCGCGGCAGTTCGAATTTCTGATTCATTGCGTCGCAAGGTAATTCATCTAAATACTGACGGCGATGAACTTTGTTGTTTCGAAGAAGCATTTGGTGCCTACCTTGAAGATGGGCAACTAATATTTTGCGATGATAATGCAGAACCAGAAATAGGTCATTAAATTCCGCTAAAACTTAAAATTTAGCGGTTTTTTATTTTGAGAAAATTATATTAGAATAAAATTGCTCTTTATATTAATTATTTATTTTGATATAATTCAAAGATAAAATTATTTAACCAAACTAAATGGAATCTATAAAAAAGCAAAAATATACTTGGAAATCATTCGATTCGGACTGTAAAAAAGTAGCTCTTTGGGCTAAAAGAAAAAAAATCGAAAACATATACGGCATTCCGAGAGGCGGATTAGTCGTAGCTGTTCGTCTTTCGCATTTTATTAATTTGCCAATTATATTAGATTATCGAAAAATAACCCCAAAAACTTTAGTCGTTGATGATATTTCAGATAGCGGAAAAACGCTTGCCAATTTATACAATGAGATAAAAATAAAACCAGCAGTTGCTACGCTTTTTTGGCACAAAGACAGCTTACCACCAGATTTTTGGTGCCGTAAAAAGTTGACATGGGTCATATTTCCGTGGGAAACTAATACTACATCTAAATACGATAATACATCTATATGAAATCAATTGTATTTTGTTCAAGCCAACGCTTTAAAGATGAATTAAATATTTTTATAACAGACCTAAAAAAAATAGCCAAAGACAAGGTTGGCCATATTGTTATTTTTGACCCAGAGTTTGAAGATAACAACGATAATTTTCACCTTGCGCATGAAAAAGATAGGGTTAAAAACGAAATATACAGAAATACAGTTGCGGGCAGAGTTTACGATCATTTATTTAGAAAAGTTGCGGTTGCAGACACATGTTTTATTTTTAATAAAGATGGGTATCTAGGTGCCAATACAAATGGCGAGCTTTTTGCGGCCGCAGCACTCGGGAAACACATATATGCGCTCCACGAAAAAACTTTAATGGGTAATTATCCCAGTGATTTGTACGAAGAGCCATCTTCACGAAAACTTATTCATGAAATTGTAAAGACGCCTGAAGATTTACTTTCTAGGCTTATGTAATTAAAAAATAATTTTATATTATATTATGAAAAAAAAGAAAAATGACCGAATATTTATGGTTTTAATTGCGCTAGTTGTCTTAATTTTTGCATACTATTTTTGGTCTATGTCGAAACCCGGAGAACTTGATTCATTTGCGTCATGCCTTGAAACAAAAGGTGCTAAGTTTTATGGTGCTTTTTGGTGCCCGCATTGTCAAAATCAAAAGAAAATGTTCGGTAATTCTGCAAAATTATTACCATACATTGAATGTTCAACTGCAGACCAAAAAAATCAATTGCAAATTTGCATAGACCAAAAAATTCAAAGCTATCCAACTTGGATTTTCAGTGATGACTCTCGAAAAACTGGGGAAGTTTCACTTAAGGAACTTGCCGAAAAAACTGGCTGTGAATTAAATACGAGTAAACCAAGCGCGTCCTCCACTCCAATAAATAATTTACCAACTAGCACTGCTAGCGCTACCTAACAAATGGACGAACTTACAAGTTCAATAACTTACTTGCTTTCACTTGGAACTTTATTTTTTGATTTGTTGATTATATTTGCGGTCATACTAATTATTACAGGAAAATCACTGCCCT
>CAYHMC010000011.1:0-32088 GCA_964357615.1 uncultured Candidatus Saccharibacteria bacterium | reverse complement strand
GAGCACCAGAAACTTCATCGGCGCCAATGTCCCAATTTGAATCACGTGATTGATTATCAAAATCATTACTAAAGCCGTAAGAAGATAGGTTTGCTCCCCTTCCAATCAAAGTAGAAGCTCCGGATAAATGAAGATTAGAAGATGATATGAAAAGCGGATCTTGCTGCCATGCGCTTGGCTCCCACGTTGAAAATTGATCTCTAGTACGAGCATTTTGAAATTGAAATGTTAAAACACTTTTAGCGCTAGAAGTAGCCCAGAGAGTATTATTGGAATGAACATAAGACACACTGGGTTGTAGAAAAAGATTATACCCACCGACATTAGAAATTATATTATTGCGAATAGTTATTGGTAAATTAGAAGTTGACCAAATACCATTACCAGAAACTTTTGATATAGAATTATTTGCTATAACAACATTAGGGATGTTTGAATCAATAAAAATGCCCTGAGCAGATTCTGATGCTAGTGGGACTGGATTGTAATCCCCACGACACATATTGTTGATTATTTTACCGCCTGTCATGGTGCCATTTCCTTGTGTTTTGAGAAAAACACATCCAGAACCGCCATCGTATGACTGGATCACACTAAAACCAGGCCCATTACTTACTTTATGAGACGTGTTGTAAATTGTATTTCCATCAACCAACACGTTATCGGATCGGCACGCCACGCCAGCACAATAACCCCGCGCTGTTGTTACCTCAATACCATCGCGATATGTATTATAAATTGTATTGTGAATCGCAGAACAATTATTGCAACTTTTAATAATAACTCCCATTCCTAAGTTAGAATAATCACCAACAATATTTGAAAGTCCTGTGTCATGAATTACAGAATTCTCCACAATATTATCGTGAATTTGATTTCCTGTATCTGGTCCGCCTCCATAAAATGCAATCCCTTCTGCCATTGCATTACTACACAAGCCATTTTTAAAAGTAACGTAGTTTCCATTCCCCGTTCGCAAACATTGCCCATAATCACGACCACCAACTGCGATAACTTCTACGCCGTCAAAAGTTATGTGTTCTGACAGACCGCTAACCTCAATGCCATTATATCCGTACTTTACGCGTAACGCTCCGCCCGCAGGATTTTTTCGAACAATAACATTTGATGCGCCGTTATTTGCAACAACTACACTGTTCGCACACGTACCCTCTTGGCAAGTTACTTTCATATTATGACTATTTGGACTCGCTCCTCCCAAAAGACGAACTATAAGAGTATTTCCTCCGTTACAAGATGCAAATTTATCTTGTTGTCCACCAATGGAATCATAATTTGAACAAGGTGATGTGCCATCAACGGTATGATCATTTGCCCATGCTAACAATCTCGTACCTGGAGTACTTGGCGTCGGATCTCTCCAGACGGACGGTGTCTTTGCTCCAGATACATTCAAATTATTTGTACAATATGTAGTTCCGGGATTTGATAAATTCGGCATTGATTGGCCGCAACAATTTCCTGAAGTGCACACTGACCATGTGGAACCATTTACTAAAGCAGAGGTACCATCGAGAACAACATCTTCGCCTATCTGATTTTCTATAATGAGTGGCCTACCTTCATTTATAGTGCTTGTAAGTGGGTTATCTACTGGACAGTTAAATCGTGCCGTTCCACCCACTCTTCCTAAAATCGGCACTAGGGTGAGATTACCATCACCATCATTTAATGAAGTGCTCGGATAATCAAGATCGTCATCGTCGTGATTGCAAGAATTTAATCTATCTACTGCAGTAGTATCAGAAGGAAACGCTTCATATGCTTGACGGTATTCACCTCCTCGTAGTCGTACAGTATCGCCGCATGAAATTGCGCCATTTCGTAGTGCATAATTAATGCTCTTGTACGGATCTGAAAAAGTTCCAGAACCAGGAGCTGATGGATTGCATGATGTGGAAAGTGGAGCGACATAAACAATTTTTCCAACTCCAGCCTGGGGACTAGGACTTGGTGTTGAAGCTAATGATGGCAAGGGCGAGGTTAAATTAGAAAATTCCAATGCACCAATATCTGGCGCAAGACCCGAATAGGGTACATGCACGCGCGCGTTCGCCAGCCACGAACAGCTTCCGCTAATAGTTATAGAATTTTGACCAACACCATTTTTTGCAACCTGCCTAACACCACAACCCTCGATCTGTATGTCATAACAACCCGCATCCGGATTTGCATCCGCATTACGTGTTCCCTTTCGCTTACAATCATCATTACTCAAATCATAAAAGTTAGCGGGGTCAGGAAACCATAGCCGTGCATCGTTTACTGCGCCAGTACATGTCACATCAAGAGTACTAATTCCACTTCCAGCACTTGTTGTACGACAAAATGAATCTGCTTGATCAATATACTCTGCGCTGGCACCCGTAAGCGCCAAGTTTGACATAGTAGTCGGCTGTAAGCGATTTACAAATTTCGGGTCACCATAAAAGTTACCTTCGTGCTCGGCCTCATTGTTAAGAGCCGTCATATTGTTACATGCGTACAATTTATTTGTGGAATCCGTCTGTTCCCATCGAACGCAAATACCAGTCTGAGAAGCATTCGGATAGTAAAAACCATTCTTTACAAGTGGACATGACATGTTTTCGGGGCACGAAACCTCAGTTCCTGCATCTTTCTCAAGTGAAATAGCCGTGTTTACCGTGCTTGAATTTGATCCAAAAATATTATATTTTGCATGCAATCGATTATTATTGCCATCCCAGCCACCACCAGTTGACACATAATACCAAAGCGCACTTCCCTGTCCGCCGCCAACATTCCATACCGTATTTTGAAACGTATTAATATTTTGTACACGCTCCATATATGCAGGACCCGAACCCTGTGATGCCTGAGTACCAGGATGAAAAATATTTTTATAGAGTGAAATGCTTTCACTAAATCGTTGGATGGGATCAAAGGGTCCATTACCAGAAATTTTCAACAATCGCGAATCTGAAGGCCCAAGAATATCATAGACCTCGTTATAACGAATAATACCGTTTTTAAGTTGTGTTGCAGATGTGCCACCAACTTGTCCGACATCGATGCCATCAGTGCAACCATGGACCTTGTTGCCGTCGATAAGAAATCCGATCGTATTTTGGAGAGTTACACAATCCGAGTTAGCACCATTTGGAAAAGTGCTAAGTGGACCAAATTCATTCCCTACATACGCCGCACCTGCATTAATGGTCCCGTAGATGCAACCCGTAGCACCATTGGGACAATTTTTTAATGTACTATTTATCAAGGTTATTCGAGTTGCACCAGTAACCACGCCGAGCATATACGAACCCGACGAACCAGCGCCATCAAGTATAATTTTATCAATACGAATATTAGAGATTGTTGAAGGGGAAATAATAATACCAGAAAGATTTCCCATATTTTGTAGCTTAAAGCCCACAAAATGAATATAAGAGTTATAAATGCCAACCATCGAACCATTAAGCGAAGCCGCTCCTGCGCCATTAAAAATACATGAACCTGCGATGCCATCACATTGAACAATGACGGGGCTTGTAGCATTCCCACCGTATGTAATACTCATGCCCTCGTTATAAGTGCCTGGTGCTACATGAACAACATTACCCGCAACAACATTATTCCCACATCCGCTTGCATCGCATCCACCCGTATACCAATATGAATACGTACGGCAAGGATTACTTGCAGACGCTCCACACCCAGCCACGTTTCCGTTAGACCTAGAAGAATCAATGTAATAATTCGTTACAACAGTTTGAGCATTTAAAACATTTTTTGCTGATATTAAAATAACAATAAGACATAAGAACAAAAGGCTACTTTTAGAAATTTTGAGATTCATTTTTAAATTTTTTATTTACAAATGGCAAATCCTAAATTGTTATTTTGATGCTATTGGTATTCGAAGATAAAAAGTTGCTCCCTTACCGATGCCATCAGATTTTGCCCAAACTTCACATTTATTAAGTTCGCAGAGTTTTCTTGCTATAGAAAGTCCAAGTCCCATTCCTTTCATATCATGGGCATAACGCGGATCTCTTTCAAAGGGCATAAATATTGTTTCGATTATTTCAGGCGGAATTCCATTACCAGAATCGCTAACTTCAACCAGAGCAGACTTACCACTTTGTTCCAAGGTTGTATGAATTTCGATTTTTCCTTTGGCTGTATACTTAAGCGCATTATCAATTATATTACTAATGATATGCTCTAGCTGTGATGAATCAGCAACTACATTTATTTCTGCTGGATTCGGCACAAAAATTAAATCCAATTTTTTCTCCTTTGCTAATAATTCAAATGTTTTAATTCTCTCGTCTATTAAATGATTAAGTAAAACTGTTTCAGACTTGTTTATCGTTCGTCCAGCAATTAATGAATTAAAATCGAGTATTTTATCTATGGTTTGAAAAGCTCTATCGGCAGATGCTTTTATTTTTAATCCCACATCTTTCACTTCGCTAGATACATCACCATATGTACCATCACTTATAAGTTCGGCGTATCCCTTTATGACGGTTAACGGTGACCTAAGTTGGTGCGCTGTAAAGCTTAAGGATTCAGTATGGGCATCTATTTTTTGAAATTTAGATTCTTGCCATTTGGTTTTCCATAAATCAAGCAATAGTGCTAAAGATAATATAATAATACTGCTACTTAAAACTTTTGGTGTTAAGTAATTTTCATCACCAAGACTAAAAACGGCTATTATTCCAAGCAAACCAAGTAAAATTATAAGTAAAGTTCTAATCAACATATTTAAAAATTATTTAATTTAAACTTATTTTATTTTTAACATCATGCCTCAAAGTAAATTTATACTTGCTTAATATATGTCCCACGCCAAAAATGAGCTGTGGTCTTTCTGTCATCCCAATAACTTTTTGAACCTCTTTATATAAATCTCCCAACATTACCGCTGAACCAAAAAATGATGCATCAAACCCCCTTGCCGAAAATTCTAATAAGATACGCTCCGTGAGCCTCCCTGTGTTTATCCATCTTTCTTCTTTCGTTTTTGTATTTTTTACAAATTGACTACCAATCAACTGATTATCTTCCTCACTAACACCAAGAACACAAACTACGGGCGCAGATTTAATGCGCTCAAATTCCGAACGGGCAAGATATGGGCCGACATTAATAATATTTATAAGTAGAGCAACAATGGATGAAAATAGGCCCTTCAAATTTAATGAACTTCGAAGTAGTCCGTCTTTTTTTGAATTTTCACCATGAACCCACCTTGAAAATTCTTTTCTATATGGTTTCTCTTTAAATTTTTTAATTATCCCATCACTTAAAACTTTTCCTAAAATTGCTATTTGATCTTTATTTGTTAAAAAATCTAACCTTAACCCACGAAATTCATCTAAGAATGGAATAGTGGATAATCTAGAAATTATATCTGGTGGAACAACTTCACCTTGAAAAAAACCCGACGAACTGTGTCTGCGCAATATATAGTCAGATAATTTTTCATAATCTTTATCAAGTTTTTGAGCATTTTCAAAGCTTGTTGATTCTTTATTAAACACAAATGATATATTTGTAGCAGAATACTTACCATTATCAAAAACTGATTCTGTTTTTTCTAAAACACCAAAATACTTCGCAATAATAACAATATTTTCTATTGCGCATCCCAAACTAATATATAAATTTCTTAAGTCTGGATCGCTTTCTTTCAGTTGTATTTTTGGATCAAGTAAAACAGTACATTTGTTGTCCTCAATCTTAAAAAGCCAAGGCTGGCTGTTATAATACGATGGGGCAAGAACGGCAAACTCTAGTAAAAATAATATTTTCTCTTTATCGCTGTTTTGCTTAAAAAAATCAGATTTTTTAATACTTCTCACTACTTCCATTAAATGATTATAACAAGGAATAAACTAAGTGGCTAATTAAACAAAATAAAAATCTCAAATTATTCCTTAAGAATCTGAATTAGTTTATCCCCTAAATTCTCTAAATCTTTATCTTTACGAAGGTAAGCAACGGCACCTAGTTCGCCCGCAAGTTTTTCCTCGTTTCTTGCGCCCGGCCACGGAATAGGCAAACTAGTTAAAAATGCCACTTTAAGTTTGTGTAATTCCGGGTGACTTTTTAAATCAATTATTGCCTCAGTTCCACTAATGCCAGGCATATTAATATCGAGTAAAATAAGATCTGGCTTAAGCTTTAAAGCCATTTCATACATATGATCTGCTTCATTTGTGATTTCTACGCGAAAACCAAATTTCTCAAGCTTCACTGAAACAATCTCAAGAAAATCAGCCTCGTCATCAACTACTAAGATTAATGGTTTATACATCCCGTACGAAATAGGACGCAAACGCTAAGAGCATTGCGCACACTATTATACTTAATCACTTTTAATAAATTTTTATTTTCCATAAGTTTCTAACTGCGTCCGCTATTTCGTACGGGATACATATTGGTTTTGCTGATTTCTGATATTTTTTAAATCTTAAATCAAATTAAATAATCAACTTAGTGACCAAAATGAAAATAATGTAAAAATTTTAAAAAATGCTTACTACTTACAAAGCTTACTGGACTCCACAAATCTCTTTAAAATGAGAGACGGCGATATTCAAATCATCTGTTTTTCTAATAAAATCCATCGCTCCAATTTCTTGCGCATATTTTTTATCAGTATCACCAAGTTCAAGTAACGGCTCTCCATGGTTAGTCATAAATACTACTTTAAGTTTTTTTAATTCTTCGCTTTCTTTCATCTTCATAAATGTTTCTAATCCGTTCATCTTGGGCATCATAAAATCCAGTATCACAAGATCTGGCTTAATAGTTTTAAGTTTCTCTAAGGCATCCTCCCCATTTTCAGCTGGCACTACAATAAAACCACCGGCAGTTAATTTTGTACCAAATATTTCGCGAAAGTCAGCTTCATCTTCTACTAATAATATTGTTGGTTTATCCATAATTGTTATTATATATTAAAAATATTATAACATAATATAATTAAAAACATGCAACTTACTTTAATCCATTAAAAAGTTTAAGCCTCTTAATCACAACTTCTTTAATGGCGGTTTTTGAAAATGCTAATAATTTATAAGGTGATATTTCATTTTTGTCTGACTCTAGTCCCAGTTCCATACCATTCCTCCAAGCAACCCTAATTTCTGTATTTATATGAACTATTCTAATTCCAGCTGATATCGCAGAAACAAAATCTTCGTCAGAAGTGCCAGAGCCTCCGTGCAAAACAAGCGGAAGTCCAGTGGCCCCCGAAATTTCAACTATACGATTTATGTGCAACGCCGGCTCTTTAGCATTTCTCATCATGCCATGTATATTTCCAACTGCGGGAGCAAGCAAATCTACGCCGGTTTCAAGAACAAATTTCTTAGCAGTTTCAGCTGTTGGTAATGATTTTTCATCAATCAATGCCCCCTCTGGAATTGCATCCAAAATTTTAGATGAAGTTCCTATATAACCAATTTCCGCTTCTACCAAAATATCAGGATTTATACTTCGTGCTATTTTTACAGCCTCTTTGGTTTTAATTATATTATCTTCAAGTGAAAGTTTGGCGCCATCAAATATAACAGAATCAAATCCAGCTTCAACAGCTTTTTTAATTCCATCCAAAGAATATGTGTGGTCTGCATTAATAAAAATCGGATAATCATATTCTTCCCGTAAACTTCTAACCAGCGATGCTGTTTGCTTTACTCCAAGAAATTCCCTCTCTCCCTCTGAGACGCCAATAATAACTGGTAAATTTAGCTCGCGTGCACTGTCAAAAATAGCATAAAGTGCCGCAATATCAGAAATATTAAAGTGACCAATTGCAACTTTTTTTAGAGATGCATCAATCAAACACTGCCTTAATGATTTGTACATAATTTTAATTAAACAAAAATTAATCGAGCATTATATATCCCTTACCAAAATTTTCTATAATTAACCGTTCAGTTTCTTCATTCCCAAAATATTCCATAAAAATTTGATTCCACAATGATTCTTGGTGATGATATAAATATTTAACCCTTTCCTTTTGTTTAACAAGGGACATAACGGTATCTATTAGATTAAATGAAACAATATCTTCTATGCCAGCTTCATCAGTAAAATAATCGCCAACAAAATCAAGATCTTTCCAAAAATCTAAACCTAACTCATTGTGATTCCCTCCAAGCCGAGCTATGTCTTGAGCGGCTTTAGTCCAGTGAATAGCTTCGGGATTAACATGGGGCTCAAATAATCTCCAGTCATAGAGATCGTCTTTTGCTAGATATCTTTGAACTATCATCCATTTTTTTCCACGATCCCCTTCGGAAAATCTTTCATCAAGAACATCGCCTCTTAATGCTGAAGTAACCTTTAAAGAAAAATCAGAAGCTGATTCTTTGGCATATTTTCTAAAAAGATTGGAATAAAAATCTACTTCGTGCAAATAATGCAAAACCAAACTAAATAAACGCATTGTTTCTCCTGAAGTGTCTATTGGTAGAGGGATAATAAATATTACTCCGAGCTCTTTCAAATGACTAACATTATGATGTTTTTTCTTTAAAAATTTTTCTGCGACAGTTAACCACTCGCCATGCAGAACTCTTATCTCTATATCTCGTTCTTCAAAATCATTTGGAGTAACTCCATCTAACTGTTTAAAAAATATATTATTCAACCAAGTTTTATCTTCAACGAATCGGAGCGCGCTATAAACCTCAAATAAGTCATACTTTTTCAATAATTCTTCCGGATTTTTTAATTGAAAATACGCCATCATATTTGGTGGTGGCTCTTTAATAAAAAATTCGTGTGCAACTTCTCTCTTCAAAAACAAGCCCTTTGGCACCTTGGCTAAGTCCATTGCAGCTCCAATCAACACACTTGCTCCTGTCTCTCTTTCAAAATTTGTAAACCAAAAATGTTCTGACAATTTTTCGTCATCTTTGTTGGCTTTTTTTATCAAAGCATTATAAATATCGTGGGTATTAAACTCTTTTACATGAAGCTGGTCCATCCTATCCTTCATTATGGCCTCATTTTTTTCTATAATTCGCTGGAGACAATTATCTTTACCAGTTACTCTTCCTAATTGTTCTTCAACGATTCGCACAATATCTTTGTCGGTTCTGAGAACTCTTGCTATTTTTTCATATGGTAAATTTGCTTCTACTTTCATCCCGTTAGAAATAGGACGCGGACGCAGAAAGCATCGTGCGTGCTATTTTGCTAATTATAATTTGTAAATTCTTCATATTTTTTTAATTATTTTTACGCGTCCGCTATTTCTAACGGGACTCATAGTCCGTTTTGTTTTTTAATATCTTTAATAATATCATCTATGCTAAATTCATGTTTTGGATAATGCTTTGTAGCACCTAGTCGCATATATTCAGCAATAGTCTCATCATCTGCGGTTACAGAGACAATATAAACTGGAATATTTTTAAACTTTTCCTCTTTTTTAATAACCCTAAGAAAATCTAGTCCAGTCTCATCATCTAAAAGTAAATGATCTAGCCAAATAAAATCAACTCCACCGACATCCTTAATTGCATTTACTGCTTGCTTAGCGCTTCTCGCAGCCACAACATCAAAACCGCTTAGAACTAGTTTTTTTTGAAGCGCCATTAAAAGTGGGGTTTCATCTTCAACAATTAAAATTGATTTTTTTACTTCTGCCATATTTTTAATATAAGTTCTATATAATATTAAATTTTACTCATTTCGATTTGGAGCTTGCTCCAGCGAGACATAAAAAACTGCTTACTTGTTAGTATTCCTTCTTTTGCTCCAACATATTCTACCACAGAAGTAGCATTTGCCGAACCCAATCTAATCGCATATTTAATTGACTCTGGTGAAAAATCTATTTTTACATTTTTTTGCATAAGCCCAGCGACAAATCCAGACCCAAACGCATCTCCAGCCCCAGTTCTATCATTTAGTTTTTTTTCCTTATAAGTTTTCGCTCTGTAGATATAATTCCTATCAGAAACTAAAACTCCCTGAGGTCCATCGCTCATTATTGCAATGCCAGTAATTGCACGATTAAAACTATCGAAAAGCTTACTTTCGTTTTCCGAATCCATACCCATCAACTGTCCTATTTCTTCTCGGTTACCTTTAACCACTTCCATCTTCTTTAACATTGGAGAAAGTTTTTTTATGCCCATATTTAAATAATAACTAGATAAATCTATCGCGATTTTTGTTTTATTTCTATAAAGCTCATCAACCAAAATGGACAATGCTTTAAATTCTATATTACCAGGAGCAATATAAGCCCACTTACATTTTATTTTATTTTCTGAAACATCTCTTAGATTCAAATTATTAGACGCTCCGCGATAAACAAGCACGGTTCGTTCTCCTATATCAGAAAGTAAAATCGTTGAATATCCCGTGCCAAGATTTTTATCCTTCATTGCCAAAGTTTTTACTCCTTCTTTTTTAAGTTCATGTATAATTCCTTCTCCGGGCCTATCTATTCCAATTTTAAAAATAGAAGCCGACTTAAATCCCTGACGCGCAAAAGTAACAGCTGCATTTGTTGCGCCACCGCCAGTTGTAATTACGGGTTTAAGAACTTCCACCTTTCCTCCCCAAGCAAAACACTCCGCCACTCCGCCAGATATTCCAATTTTTTTTAAATCTTTGTCATGAAACTCCTTAAAAAAATTACTCCTCAAAAAAACATCGCGAGTAGCAGTTCCAATAGTTAAAATATCAATCATGCATACATTATAACATGATTTATTGCTCTATCTCAAAATGCTTACCAATAACTGGAAGGGCTTTCATTTGGCCTTTATAAGAATTAATAACACCAATAATAAAAAGCGAGAATAGCCACAGCTGACCCGCCACAAAAAAAGTAGTTCCAATTAAAAATAAATATTTTATACCCGTTGGGATAAAGAAATTAGAAATAGTCCAAAGAATCAACCAAATAATCTCTAAAACAAAAAGACCAACGCCCTGCCTTGCATGATAACTGGAAAACAAACTTGACTTGTTGATGAATAGCGATAGAAATGAAAACGGTCCCATGTAACCAATTATTGCCCAAATCCAATTATCTTCGATGTCTTCTGGCGTAGTACTATTAGAGTATGTTTTTTCTTGAAAATTATAATTATATTCTGCCATTAAAAATTTATTAAAATAAACATTCGCTAAAATAAAATCTGTGGTTACTTTCTTTTTATTGCTCTCTTTACTGCGCTCATAATATCTTTTACTCCCATTCCATATTTAAGAAGCAATAATCCTGGGGGACCAGATTCTCCAAATGTATTCTGCATACCAATAAATTCAATTGGCGTAGGTGCGCTTTTTGCCAAAGTTTCCGCAACTGCGCCACCCAAACCACCAGAAACTTGATGCTCTTCTACAGTTACAACGGCACCACATTTTTTTGCCCACTTTGTAATTTCTCTTTCATCTAAGGGTTTAATTGTATGACAATTAAGTACTACAGTTCCAATTTTTTCCTTTTCTAAATCTCTTGCAGCAAGAATTGCATTATAAATAAGCGAACCACAACCAACAATCACACAACTTGGTTTTTTTGAGAGCCAAAATACATCAACTTTACCAGGAGTAAAGGGGGTAGCATCAGTTGTAAAAACAGGAGTTTTTTCTCTCCCTAGTCTTATATAAATTGGTCCCCATATTTTTGCAGCAGCAACTGTTACTTTTTTTGCCTCTACTACATCACAGGGAACAAACACCTTCATATTTGCTATAACTCTCATTGTTGCGATATCTTCTATTGCCTGATGCGTTGCGCCATCTGGGCCCACCGAAATCCCCGCATGAGAACCGACAATTTTAACATTTGAATTATTATAAGCTATTGTTGTGCGAATTTGTTCCCAATTTCTTCCAGGCGAAAAAGTTGCATAAGAAGAAATAAATGTAACTTTTCCAGAAACTCCAAACCCAGAACCAACTGTGGCTAGGTTTTGCTCCGCTACGCCAATCTCAAAAAACCTTTCTGGGTACTTCTTTGCAAAAGCTTCCATGCGAGTTGATTCTGTTAAGTCAGCACAAAGGGCAACGACATTTTTATTGTTATCAGCCGCCAAAATAAGTCCGTCACCAAAACCATTGCGCGTAGGCTTTTGATCTATATCATTATCGAAAATCTTTGAGGATAGTTTTGCATTTGGATTAATAGGCATATACAAAAAGAAAAATCTTTACGAACTCATTTATAAAAATTGATAATTAAATAAATAGCAAAACCAAAACTAGACAACTAGATTATAAAAATACTCAGAATTCAATCGAACTCTAACCTTACATTTGAATTCCGCTTAAAATATTAGTACTTCCATAAAAACCTTCTGGAAGCAAAAATTGAGCAACTAAAAAGCAACCAACTATCACAACTAGTATTGCCATTATAAAAAACTTTGGATCTTTTTCATCGTACTTAAACATATTTGGTTATTATAATCATCATCACAAGAAATAATTTTATATTATTAGTGTGGAGAAGTTATAAATTTTCAAATCGACCTTATTTTTAGTATATCATCTACCTTAAATTCTGAAAGCAATGGGGTGTTAATAATTATTTTCTTACTGAAAATATTTTAGTAAGCTTCTTTTAATTTTCTACCTATCATCCTTAAGTCTTCTAGCGCTTTTTTAACTTGTTCAGTTTTTGGAACTATGTCCTCTGGTCCTTCGCCAGGAGGAGCGCCATGCCACCTATAATCACCTTCCATAAAAGAGACTCCCTTGCCTGGAATAGTGTGGGCAATGATTACGGTTGGTTTTTCATAAATTGCGTGCGCCTCATTAATGGCATCTACAAATTGCTCTATGTTATGACCATCAACCTCAATTACATGCCAACCAAATGACTCCCACTTACCTCTAAATGGTTCAAGTGGCATTATATTCTCGGTGTTTCCGTCGATTTGAATATTATTTCTGTCTACTACGGCCGTGATGTTGCTTAGTTTATATTTTCCAGCAAGCATTGCTGCCTCCCAAGTATTTCCACAATCACACTCTCCATCAGACATCATACAATAAAAACGATTTTTCATTTTATCAAGTCTTGAAGCAAGCGCCATGCCACAAGTTTGAGATAATCCAGACCCAAGCGGACCAGAAGTAGTTTCTAATCCTGGCAAAACTTGCCTGTGCGGATGACCCTGTAAACGAGTATTTATTTTTCTTAAAGTTTTAAGTTCTTCTTTTGGAAAGTATCCAGCGAAAGCCATTGTTACATAAAGCACCGGACAAATATGCCCATTTGAAAGAATTAATCTATCTCGCTCTGACCACTCCGGCTTTTTGGGGTCGTGATTTAAAACATGAAAATACATGGCAGTGAAAATGTCTGCCATTCCAAGTGGCCCACCGCTGTGGCCAGATTTTGCTTCAGCAAGAGTTTCAATAATTGATATTCGAATATCGTTTGCTAACGCTTCAAGCTTTTTTAATTTTTCTTCGTGAAGTTGTTCCATATTATTTTTTTAATGAAATCAATATGCTAGATGTTAGTCCGGCCACCAAAAAAAATGTTCCTAAGATGCCAAAAATATACATCGGATTGTAAATATGAGACATATCAATTCCTCCCATCGCGGCAGCCCCAAAACTAAAAATGATCGACGAAAAACAGAACAGGGCCAAAAATAGAAATAAGCCTGCAAGTTGATAAAAAGTTTTAGTAATTTTATTCATCTAAATTATTATAACACAGCCTGCTCTAATATTTTATAAGCTTCACTAGGATTTTCACTGCTAAAAATAAAATTTCCAGCAACAAATAGATTTGCTCCCGCCTCTTTTACAAGTTTTGCGGTTTCTAAATTCACCCCCCCATCTACCTCAATAATCAAATTAAGTTTGCTTTTTCTTAAGAATTTAATTTTTTCAATTATTTCTTTTTTCATTTCTTGTCCTGATGGTCCAGGCATTACACCTAAAATTAAAAAACCATTGAAATCATCGACATACACTAAAAGCCTTTCTATTTCTGTGTCTGGCTTAATCGCCAAAAAACATTCAACATTATATTTTTTACATTTCTCTAAAATCAAAACAGAATCTTGCATTGCTTCTAAATGAACTATTACTCTATTAATTCCAGTGCGGAGCCATGCTTCAATTTGCGTTTCTGGATTTTCTATCATTAAGTGAACTTCAATTTTTGTATTAACTTTATTTTCATTAATTAATTCTCTCAATTCTTCTGGATTATTCCACGAAGTATGTGGAGTAAATTTTCCGTCGGAGACATCAACATGAACCCAGTTATCGCTTGAGTCATTTTTGAAAGAAGACGCAAGTGCAATGCGTTTTTTAATACATTCAAAATCGGAACAATTTATTGAAGGTATGATTATATTCTGCATAATAACAATCTTATCACAAAAACTCTCACGAGTGATGCGTGAGAGTTTTAACTTAAAAATTTTTCAATACTTAATTTATCGTTGGGTATATATTAATAAAATTAATTAAAGTGAAAGTATAAAACCATAACAATTATTACCTTCAATAGACTCAGCAATAATATTAGTTGCGTCAGCGCAAAGCTCCACATTATGACTGCCAGTTGGAAGCATAATATTATCCGGCCATATCACAGTAGTAGAAGAATAGGCACCAAGAGGCGTGGTAAGTCTATTTGCCGGTAGAATATCCCAGGTTGGTGTTGATGTTGAGTATCCATCAAAATTAAGGTCAATTCTTAAGCGAGCTTGTGAAGATGTTGCGAAGGCATTTGCAGCATTTTGAATCTTTAGTCCTAATACTACTGGATTTCCAATAGTAAGAGGTAGTGGTGCTAAATAATGCCCAATTCCCTTTAAATCTGGGAGTGGCGTTGGAACGCTAAAACCATACACAAAGCAATTATCACCCTCATTCGACTCAGAAACATTATTTAAGATATCGGCACAAATCTCCACATTATGATTACCAGGAACAGCTATCCAGACATTAGACCACATTACTGTTGTGGTTGCATAAGCAGAAAGCGCAGGAACTAATCTATTTGCTGGAAATACATCCCAACCAGGAGACGTATCTCTATTAACGTCAATTCTTATGCGCGCTTGTGATGATGTTGCATAGACACTTGTGATGTTTTGTACCTGAGATCCCAAAGACATTGAATCACCAGATTTTGGAGATAACGGTATTATATAGCCAAACGACGTTGGAAATGTTGCTATAAGATTTGGAATAGGTGAATCAACATGTAGGGCATATGTAAAACAATTATCACTTTCGTTGGTTTCACTAACATTATTTAGGATATCAGCACAAACTTCTACTCTGTGATCGCCTGGAACAGCTATCCAAACATTGGACCACAAAACTGATGTTGTAGCATAAGCCGATAGCGCAGGTACTGTCTTGTTTGCAGGCAATATATCCCAACTTGAAGTTCCACCATAATTAACATCAATTCTTAGTCGTGCTTGAGTTGATGTTGCAAAAGAATTTGTAATATTATTAATTTGAGATCCTAGCGAAGTTGAGTCACCAGATTTTGGAGAGTACGGAAAAATATGACCAAATAATGTGGGCGCAATGGCTGTTAGGTTGGGTGAAGGCGTAGGAATCGCTACAACATTAAAACATCTTGGACCTCCAGTCGTCCTATTTTCGCTCGTGTCATACGCAAAAACTGAAAAACAGTGTTGGCCAAGAGCAGACACTGAAGTAACTGGAACAGATAAACTATATGGTAGGGTTGTATCAGTTGTCTCCGGTACAAATGTTGTTCCACCACTAAAGACAACCCGACTAACCTGAACATTGTCTGTGGAACTAGCAGAAATAATTACAGTTTGACCAGCATAGAAACTACTACCCTGAGCGGGGCTATTTATAGAAAGTGTTGGGGCTATTGTATCTTCGGGGGTTGAAGTGGATGTTGGTATTGGAGTAGAAATTGGATTGCTAGCTAATGTTGTCGCATTCGCAACCACAGAATAAGTTGAGTTAGAACCTCCTCTTACTGCCCTTGCTTTATAGTAATATTTTGTAGAAGTACTAAGCCCTTGCTGATCTTGATAGTTAGTACTGTTCTGTGGCGCCGTAACAATTAATGAGAACGAGCTGACACCCTCTTTTCTTCTATAAATTTGATATCCATCTTCAGATGAATTAGTGTCAACCCAGTTTAAAGATATTTGACTTGCAGAAATTGCAGTTGCAGAAAATGGATCAGGTTTTTTTAGAGTTGCTAGTGCTGTTAAGGTATCAGTTCCTCCTCCACTTAAAAAAACTCCTCCCAAGCCAAGGACCACTACTATCCCTAATAATAAATATATTTTTGACATGGTCATTTTTTAATTTTAAATAATAGTTAATAATACTTTTTGAATTTATGAAAATATAAAAGCTATGTTTTAAAGAATGCTTTCCTAAAAGACATCCAGAAAAAGGTTGGAGCAATTATTATTTTCAACAGATTCATTTATTGTATTGTTTATATCGGCACAAAATTCAAACCAATGAGGCCCGACCGGAAGGGCAATAGACGACGTTGGTGTAAAAAGATTTATCCACGCAACTGTCGTTGAAGCATTGGCATTAAGAGAAGGAGTGTATCTAATTGGTGGTAAAAGATCCCAACCCACAGTTGTTCCGCTAGCATTATAATTAAGATCTACGCGAAGTCTTGTATAAGAAGTAGTTGTGGTAGCATTTCCGATATTCTTAATTATTACTCCCGGCGTTAAATATCCACCAGCAGATAAGGATGATGGACTATAGGAATGACCTATACCTTTAAGATCTGGTTGGTAGATTACTAATGAAGTAGAGAAACAATTATTATTCTCATTATATTCTTGAACATTATTCAAGTAATCTGCACAAACTTCTACAACATGATGACCTGCAACTGCAGTCCAAGCCCACGTTACAGTAGTGGAACCATATGCCGAGAGATTCGATGTTAATTGAAGAGGTGGTATAAAATTATATTCGTCTGTTGTGCTAGCATTAACGCGAATTTTCAGGCGTGCCTTCGAAGAAGTAGCGTAAGCATTTCTTGCATTTGAAATCTTCGCACTTATTAAAACCTGATCTCCTTGTTTGTATGCGGGAAATGAATAAAAGGGTACTACATAAAGATCTGGAGATGGAGATGGAATTATCGGTGACGGAGTTGGCGTAGCGACAATAGGCGTTGGTGTCGGTGTTGGAACTATGGGTGTCGGGGTTGGGACAGGTGCATCTGTAGCTATATTTGAATAAGCTGAATATACCCTATTAGCACCAGAACCAGAATAAGCCCGAATTTTATAGCAGTAGTAAATATTAGAATCTAGACCACTGTGCGACTTCTCGCGAGCATTAGCACCAGCTGTAAGGGTGTCACCTCCAAAAGTTTCTGTATCACAGCTTTTTCTAGTTTGCCATGTTGCTATCATAAATCCAGTTTGACCATATTTTCCATATTCCCAAGTAAGTTCGATTCTTTGAGCTAAAACTCTTTTAGCTTTAAGATTTGAAGGAGCTGGAAGCGAAACTAGAGCAGCATCACCAGTAATAGCTGTAGTTGCATCGCTACCAAGATTAGGATTTGCAAATATTATTACTAATCCCCCAAGAAATATGGCTCCGACTAACAAAAATAATACATGAGTAAAACCGGAACGAGAATTATTTACCATAAGTAATAATTTGAATTATAAAATATCAAATTAGCAACATTTTTTAATTTTAATTAATAAATTAATACTACCACTAATCCCCCCCCTCAACTGTGGATAAGTAGCTTCACTTAAAACTCTCATCCTCGATTGATTTTATTTTGCCAAGTCGTCTTTGATTTCGTTCTGCTTCATCAAATTTTGTATGAATCCATATATCAACAATTTCAATTGCTTCTTCGGGTTTTAACCAGTCGGCAGGAAGAATTAAAATATTTGCGTTTTCGTGAGCTCGAGATTGTATTGCAACATTTTTATTAAAACCCATAACGGCCCTGATTCCCTTAAATTTATTCGCAACTATATCCATTCCGTGACCAGAACCACAAAGAAGTATCCCTCTATTTTCTTCTGAGTGAGTTGCAACATTTCGAGAAACCATTGATGCATAATCAGGATAATCATCTGTTTTTATTTCTTCCATTGCGCCAACATCAAAGCATTCAATTTTTTTATCAAAAAGCCAATTTTTAATTTTTTCTTTAAGTTCGAAACCCCTGTGATCTGTGCCTATGTAAATCATAATAATTATTTATCCCATTAGAAGTAAAATACCTCGTGACTTGACGCGGGGATGAATGTTCATCTAATCGCGTGGCGAACGCGGGGTTTAATAATACCCCATTTGAGCTTCTAACGGGATTTATTGCTTTTAGTTGAGGACGAAGTTATGCAAGCTGGTGATAAATTTGATTCTAATCTTGAACATACTTCATAACCATCACCATTCAATATTATTCTATAATCATACGCATTACCAGTAAGGGGGTCTTTGGGTGTGAAATTAAAATATTTTGGAGTTAACTCATCTAAAGAAATTGGGTATTGTTTTCTATCCATATGATAAAGTTGTATTCTGCTCTGAATTTGAAGTAAATCAGAATATCTTTTTTGGTCGCGAATAATTACACTGCTTGATGGAATACCAATGATACTTGAAATCGATATAAATATAGGGATGGATATCAACCCCAAAATACAAACTAGAATAAATGATTTTTTATTCTCCTTGGGTTGCGCTTCCATTGTTTTGATTTTTTTTGAAGCTAAATCATGATATAAAACATATTGATAAATCATTATAAATGGTAGAAAAAATACAGAAACCAATTGCAATAAACTTGATGAGAAAAAATCATAATTACGAGCCGTAATTACCGACTCGATGAGATTACTTCCAAATCCAAATAACACTCCTAAAAAAAACGATAGACCAAAAATGATTGCGATAGGAAAAATAATTCTACCAAAAACAGGAAAAAAATAACCACGCACATAAGCTTTGCTTTTAAAGAGCGCATTAAATCCATTCAAATTTTCGTAAATCAAAATAAAACTAGAAAAAGACAGCCAAACCGCAACAACTATTCCGGGAATTACAAAAAGAACCAATCCACCAAATATCATTAATGTGTTAATTAAGCCAAGCCAAAGAAAAGAAAATAATTTAGATGTTGAGAATTTATATGCTTCAACAATTGAAGTTGGTCTGGGAATCGCATATATCAGCGCAATAACAGACAAAACACTAAGTAAACTTGATACCAAAAAAAGGGCAATTACTAAAAGCGAAATTGGCACAGAAACAGCATCTGGCGGATAATAAAATTTAATAATTTTACCTACAAACCACACCGCCCCTGGCAAGATTGATATTCCAAAAAATAATCCAAATCTAGAAAAATAAACTTTTATAACGCTACTAAAAAGATCACTGATAGAAATTAGTTTCGGAAGTACATTAGTCGGTTTAAGTTTTAAGATACTTTGTTCTTCCACGAATATTTTTTATTTACCCAAAAGTTCTCCTATTCTTTTTACATGTTCAACTAAAGTAGAAGTGTAACCTGCCTCATTGTCATACCAAGAAAGAACCTGAACAAAATCTCCATCCATAACTTTTGTCATTCCTAAATCGATTATTGCGCCATATGGTTCGCCCACTATATCGGTAGAAACTAATGGTTCGTGTGATGCTTTTACAGATTTCATAAAACGAGGCGAACTAGCCCCCATCTCTAAAGATTTATTTAATTCCTCTAAAGTAGTTTTCTTTTTAAGTAATGCGGTAATAACACTTATTGATCCTGCGATAACTGGAACTCTAAGAGAAACGGCATCAAACTTATTTAATAGATGTGGCATTGATTGAATAACTGCTTCTGCTGCACCAGTAGTCGAAGGCACTATATTTATTGCTGCTGCGCGTCCACGACGCAAATCTTTTGAGTCTGGTGCATCAACTAATTTTTGAGTTGCCGTATAGCCATGAGTGGTGCTCATCCCAGCTTTAACGATACCGAATGCTTCGTCGAGTATAGCGAGCACAGGAGCAACTGAATTTGTCGTACAAGACGCGTTGCAAGTTATAGGGCCAGTTTTTCCAAAAAGATTGTCATTTACACCAACTAAAACGGTTGCTACATCTCCCTTCGCTGGAGCAGAAATTACGACTCGCTTAGCGCCAGCGTCAAGATGAGCTTTCGCTTTTTCTCCTTCGGTAAAAAAACCAGTGGACTCCACCACAACATCAACTCCGAGCTTTCCCCAAGGCAAAGCGCTTGGTTCTTTTTCTGCAAACACTTGAACTTTTTTACCATCCACCGAAAAATATCCATCCCCCGACTCAACATTTTTGTTATAACGACCATAAACGGAATCGTACTTTAGCAGATAACTTAAAGTCTTAGTATCGGTTAAATCATTTACTGCGACAATATCAAAATCCGGCTGACCAAAAGCATCTCTAAAAAATAATCTACCTATTCTACCAAATCCATTAATTGCTATTTTTGCCATAAATATTTAAATCGAAAATATATCAATTAAGAAATAGATTTTTTGCTAATTCATAAAAGATTAGATAATCGTTATAAGAAAATATATATAAAATTTTATACTAATAATTATTAATTTGAAATATGAGCAGTAAAACTAATACTTGATTTTACGCTTTAGTTGTATGATCTTTCATTAATTCTCTATAAATCTTAGCATATTCCGAAAGTGGTTTTTCCCAGCCAAAATCCTCGCTAACAGCTGCTTCTCTCATTTGATTAAAGCTGGCTTCGTCTGCAAATACATCAAGAGCTCTAAAAATTGCCTTTAATAATCCTTTTTCATTTTTTTCCTCAAATACAAAACCAGTTTTACTATCTTTAATTGTTTCTTTTAATCCTCCCGTTGCGCGAGCAATAGGTAATGCACCATAACTCATTGCAATCATTTGCGTAGCACCACACGGCTCAAAGCTTGACGGCATCAATAAAAAGTCGGAAGCCGCATACACAGCAATAGCAGAATCTTCTTCTTTGCTTATCGTAACTTTTATATTTTCTGGGTATTTTTTAGCAAGCTTAATTAATGTTTTTTCAAAATCTTCATCACCACTACCACAAAATACAAACTGGGCGTCAAACATAGAAACCACATAAGAAATAACTGGAAGAACCCACTGCATTCCTTTGTGGTCATTGAATTGACCTGTCATCGAAAAAATAGGAAAAGCAATTCCCTTTTTTAAGCCATTATTTTCTTGAAATTGAAGTTTGTGAGAATCTTTTTCACCAAATGAATGCAAACTATCATAATTAAATCCATTTAAAATACCTCGAGCTTGTTTTTTTCGAAGTAACGAATGAAGTCCAAAGCCATTTTCTTTATTTTTTATTTCTTCGGCATATGTTGCTGAAACCGTAGTAACAACATCAGCATGAAATATTCCATCTTTAAGAAAATTTTTACTATTACCAATTCCTTGGTTTGAGAGGTCGTGAATTGTCAAAATAGTACGGAACGGATTTTGAAGCGATGCTAAAGCTACTTGATTGGTTTTATTGTATTTCTTTTGTCTTTTGTTAAATTTAAGAATTGCTTGATTGTTTTCGTAAATTAATTTCAGAAGCAATCCGGAATGCCAATCATTCGCGTGTATAATATCTGGCTCGAATGGAAGAAGCTTTTCTTTTAAAAGAGTGAAAACGACATCTGAAAAGAAAGCGAATCGCTCAATCTCTTTTCTATGATTGGCTTTGACACCATATTTCCTAATTGTAGCTTTCGCCGAGACTGGCTCAGCAAATGAAGTGGTTCCGGTTCCAAAATATTTCTTATTTTCAATAAAATACACTTCCGCCTTACTCCCTGGTAAAGTCCCACTCCAAAGTCCTATATTATGCTTATCTTTTCTAATTTTTAATCGCTTATCTCTCCAGATTGGTTTTATATTAAATTTTTTTACATCAATTGCCTTATATAAAGGTAGAGCAACGCGGGCGTCAAAACCTAAATTTATAAGTTCTTTGGGAAGATTATATATAAAATCCCCTAGCTCTCCAGTTTTTACAACGGGCGCACACTCAGAAGCAACTAATAATACCTTGGGTAATGTATTCATTGAATTATTTTATTGAATAATAAGATCTCCGAGTAATTTAATTTCAACTATACCCGATAATCTAAATTTCTCCAAGTGTATATACGATACAGAGCCTTTGTTGTCTAAATATTTTTTAATTATTATCGTTTTTTTGAAACAAAATGAAATGCAATTATTCCAAATGCAACAGAAACATTTAAAGATTCTTTTTCTCCAGCCATGGGTATTTCCAAAATCTTATCAGAGTGCTTCAAAATTAAATCTGGCAGTCCACGCACCTCATTGCCCACAACAAGAGCAACTTTATCTAGCTTATAGCTTGTGGGTGATAGTTTATAATATGGGGTAGATTTTTTGCTTTGCTCAACAGCGTAGATTTCATATTTTTCTTGTTTTAATTTTTTTATAAGCAATGTTGCCGACTTAACATATTCCCAGGGAACAGTTTTTTCAGCTCCAAGCGAAACTTTTGTTAATTGCTCCCTTGGTCTGCCTAATCTATCAAGCGGTGTTGCGGTAATACCTGTAAGGTAAATTTTTTTTATTCCTGATGCATCAGCTGTTCTAAAAATCGAACCAATATTATGAAGACTCCGTATATTGTGTAGAATGACAATCATAAAATTTATTTAGACCTAATACATAATTCTTTTCGTAACGAAAGTTTCAGATTTTGAACGAGGCGAAGTAAAAATTTCGAAGGTGTAAAGGTGTATATGAAGTATACTTCAAGAAATTTTTACAAAGCCGTAGCCAAAATATGAAAATTGTAGTAGAAGAGGAATTATATATTAGGTCTATCATAGCGTGGGAATTTTTCTGAAACTCCAGCGCGTTTTACTTCGGCGCGTGCCATAGCAAAAAATAAACTAGAAAGACGATTCGTGTACGATAAAATCTCTGCTGGAATTTCATATTTTTTAGAGAATGAAACCACGCTTCTTTCTGTTCTACGACAAACAGTTCTTGTGAAATCTAACCACGAAGCAGATAGAGTTGCTCCAGGGATTACAAAACTTTTCTCTGGACTTACTTCAATTTCAATTTCATTAATTTTACTTTCCATCGCTTCAATTTTCTCTCTGGGAAATTTTGGCACATTATCACCCATAACTCCAAGTTTTTCTGGATTTCTAAAAAGCGCATCAGCAACATTAGCTTGAATAATAAATAAAGTTTCTTGAACGCCTTCAAGCACAACAACAAAATCGCTTGAAATAGTCTGATGCTTAACAAGACCTATTAAACTATTTAGCTCATCTAAATTCCCAAGTGCTTCAGAAATTATAGAATCTTTGACAAGTATTTTCTTTTTTGGTAATTCAGGATTTTCATCTCCACGCAAAGAACCGATGTCGCTTACTCCCCCATCACCTTTGCCTGTGTAAAATAGTCCCATGTTTTAATTTAAGCATGGGAATGGAAAGTTTTAAATAGGTAATTATTTCAACTATCTTATTTTTTAACAAGACATGTAGGAATCGCAACTGATGTGTTAACAATACTACCAGGTGGCCAATTTACATGATATCTTTGCATGTCATTACAAGATAACGCATATTCTGTAATAGTTCCGATGGTGCCACTAGCTACCATTCCGACAACATTAGAATTTGAACAAGAATTATCTGATCTAACCAAGCACCCCAATGAGATTACACTATCGCCAATTTGAAAATTAACTGGAATTGGTGATGATGAGATAACTTTTTCCAGATAATAAACTCCGTTGGCCCCCTCCATTGACCAATCATTTATTTGGCCTAATCTATTAAACCATTCTATTTTCCACCAAGTATATGGGCCGCCAGTAGTACCTAAAATTCCAGCCTGTGCTGGCCCGCCTATAATCCGCCCCCTAGCATCAAATAAAGCTGTATCTATAATTGGCCCCCCAGCACCCGCGCGAATATAAAGACCTCCTGTTACAATAACTTTAACTGTGTCTCCGGTATTAAACCTTGGAATCGGCGTAGATGCTGGCAAAGCAGCAACAGTAAAATATTTTGGTCCTACGAATGTCATTCTTGCTCCAGACAAATCAAAAACTTCAGCAAAAAAACTCTGCTGACCCTTTGGAGTAGATGTTGTTATGGGAAGAGAGAAGCTATAGGGATAGGTTGTGTCATTAATAATTGGTACCACAGCACTTCCACCAGAAAACTGGACACGACTAACTTGATTGGTTCCTGTGATAGTTATGCCACCAATAAATGTTTGACCGGGATAAACAGTATTTGCATTTGTGGTAAGAGTATAAGTAATTGGTGTTGGAATTGGCGCAGGAAATATCTGAAGACTGATAGGGATTGATTTCGCAACTCTTTGACCATCTTCATTTACACCTTCCATAATTACAGTGATTGGATAGCTACCAATCGGAGAATTTTGATAAGTCGTAATCGTCATAACAGAGGTACAATTAGGAGTGCATGTATAAGGACTAAATGTCACTGAACCTCTAAAATTTATTATTCCAGAAGCAGAAAGCCCAACCGGTTTAGAATTTCCAGTTTGAACATTTAAATAAACTGCGGTTGAGACTGATTGCCCCTTATTTACGCCCAGGGTAGTTGAAGCTACGGAAGATGTAAACATAAATGAATCTCCTGCAAAATTTGAATAAGGAGAGTATTGTATAGAAGATCCAGAGCCAGAATAAGCACGCATTCTATAACAATAATGCTTATAAGATGTGACAGCATCGTTTTTAGTACGAACATCTTTTAAAGCTGATGCGGATAAAGAAAAACCAGAGCTACATGTAGTGTCGGTTGTTCTTTCGATTTTAAATCCTGATTGACCAAAATTTCCATACTGCCAAGAAAGACTAACATTGGAATTTGATGTTCTGACTAAAGTAAAGTTTGTTGGAGCAGGGAGAGTAGATACTTGGGGGGCAATTTGGGTAGTTGCTTCATTTCCGAGATTAGGATTTGAAACTACTATAGCTCCTCCTAGAGCAAATATGGCTCCGACTATAAAAATTATAATAGCGGCTGAACCTCTACGAGAATTATTTATCATAAATAATATTATTAATTAATATAATATTACCACTAAATCCCCCCCCTCAACTGTGGATAAATAATTGATAATCCCTCGTCGTCCGCCTTCGCTAACGGACAAACGGCGGACTCGCACGGGATTATTTTGGTTTCTTTTGTCATCCCATATTCCTTCGTATAACTCAGGAACATGGGAAATGTTAACCAAAATAAAAAACCGCGTTATTGACGCGGGTGAAGTGCATTCATTGGCTTACAATGATCTTTTTGCGAATCTTTATCTTCGCCACATCTTTCGCAAATTGATGCGCTATCTTCCATGATTCCTTCTAGAAGTAAATTAATCTTAAACTCATCTTCTTCATCAGTAAATTCTACATCTATTACAATTCTTCCAAATTTTTCTTTAATTCCAATAACTTTTAGCCCAGGAATTCTTGCAAAGGGTAGCCATTGACCCACAAACTCAACGAGGTCAAACCATCCATCTTCGCAATTAAAACCTGTTTCAAATCTTTCGTGTTTTCTATCAAAAATTGGATAGTTTCTAAAAAGAAATTCCTCTTTTTCTGGTGTCATCTTGTATGTCCCGCTAGTCCCAAAACTTTTTGTACGATATCACGAACTTTAATTATCTTCAAGGCAATGATTACAAAACTTTATCAATCAAATACTTAGCAATTGAAAGCGAAGAAGTAAGGCCTGGTGAGTCTGCCATCACATTAATACAATTGGGATATTTATCATCTCTTTTAATAACAAAATCATCTTTTGGAGTTTTTAACTTAGCACGAATTCCAGAGTATCCTAACGACAAATCAGAAAGTAAAAGCCCAGGGAATATCGGCCTAACTTCATTTAAAAAATATTCTAAGTCATGATGACTCTTTCCATACCCATAATCGTCAGATACCGCAAGAGCAGTAGGACCAACCAAAACTGTTTTTCCATTTTTTGCAATTCCGTTTTTGCCCATCTCGAAAGTTGGTGTAAAATGAACCCCAACAACAAAATAATCACGATTATCTTTTTTTATATACTGTGGTGTTTTATAAACATTCATTCCATTTAAACTAATATCACCTCTCTTACTGCAATTAAATGTTGCATACTCACCAAGTATAGGCTGAATCTCATATGGAGATTCTGGATTTATCAATTTAGCAATCCTATCGGCACTAAGCCCCGAAGCATTAATTAATGTTTCTGCAATAAAAGAATATTTATTATCGCCAGACTCGATTTCACATATAGCTCCAGATGAATTAGCAGATATATTTAATACCGTGCTTCTTTTAAAAATAGTTACTCCGTATTCCTCAGCCAAACTTTCTAATTTTTTTAAATAGCTTGAAACATCGATAATGCCAGATTGCGAAATAAGTAGTGCTGATTTTCCAATCACATTAGGTTCATATTCCCTAATTTTATGACCGGAAATTATTTGCACGCCTATCAAGCCATTTAAGCTAGCTCGGCTTTTATAAAATTCCAATACTCCTTCATCTTCATAACTATTTGCTAAAATCAGCTTTCCTTTAATGAGAAATGGAACTTTGTATTTTATGCAAAAATCTCTAAGATCACGGTTGCCAAAAACACAAAGCTCTGCCTTTAATGAACCCGGTTCATAATAAATACCAGAGTGTATTACTCCAGAATTACGACTAGATTGCTCCTCGCAAAGATAGCTATTTTTTTCAAAAAGATAAACGGAATTCGGTCCAAATTTCTTTGCAAGATTTATGGCCACGCTAAGGCCAATAACTCCACCACCGATTATGGCAAATGGCACAGTTTCCAAGTCAGACATTAAACCCACTCCAATGTGTCAATTTACTAAGCTCACTTTTACAAAACCTCAATTGGATGTCAACCCCGCTACCTTAAGTCCGCACTAGTACGAGCTAAGGCATCGTGCCTCGAAAGCTCTAAAAGCTTACCCAGTATCAAAACAATTAAATCATCTTCGTTGGCAGTATTTTTTAAACTTACGCCGTCCAAATGCTCCTCAAAAAAAATCTTTAGCTCGTTTAAATCTAAATTTTTTAATTGCTTATAAATTTTTAAGGCCTCGTCATAACTTAGTCTTTCCATATATATTTCATCCATTACGACTTTAACTTCCTCCAATAATTTTTTAATCGGGGCTTCATTAATCAAGACAAAGCACATATTTTTGATTTCTTCATGGTTCCCAGCATATTCTTCATAAGAACCAAGTCCGAAAATTTTCAAAAACAATACCAACTCTGCGTCGCTCAAAACACCTCGAGTTAAAACTGCTTCAAGATAAGCGTAGTCGAAATCAGGATAGTTTTCTTTTGGTTCGCTTTTTAGCATAAGAGAAATTTATTAAATATTAACATTATTTGTAAACGATGATAACATAACCACAGTTCCAATAGAAAGGCTTTATAGTGTCTCTGAAAGCAAAATGCATAAAAAGTCCTCGAGAAAAAAGTGATGGCTTAAGAATTTCAGTTATGAGTCGTCATACTTTAAGCGATGGAATTACTCCAGATAAGGAAATAACGGAGGCGTCTTTTGACACATGGTGGAGAGAGCTTGCGCCACCGGTAATCCTAATTGGCTCTTATTATAAGAGAAGGCTGTTATGGGAAATATTCGAAAAAGAATATGTCCAATTCCTAAAGCTGCCAAACATTAAAGCACAATTACTGAAACTTATAGAGTTTTCTAAAAACTCAAATGTTACAATTCTATGCACAGAAAAGACTCCAGATAAATGCCATAGGAGAATAATTGCCGAAACCTGCAAAGAAATAGATCCTTTACTTGAAATAGATATTCAATGACTGTTAACCGGTCATTTTTTATTACGCGTTTTTATTTGTGCAATCAGAGATGCTCAAATCAAATCTTATTTACTAAGCAAATAAGAGACTAAGAAAATAAGCCCAACCGAAATCAGGCCAATTGCTTTTATGTATAAACGAGGATAGAGATGGCGTGGATTGAATTTAACTATTTGCAAAGGATCTTGCTTGCCAATATGTAATCTATGCAAAAGAAACATGCCATAAAGAACAAACACAGCTCCGAAAAAAAGAATCAATATTTTATCCTGTGTATTAAATTTACCAAAAGTAATTATTCCAAAAAACCAAAACAACACTACTATAACTAACGGCAATCATATAATAACTAAAATTATATTGAATGGTTTTTTAAACCAATGCATAAATTTTTATATTCTATTCATCTCATCTATATTATATAAATTTGCTTACTCTCGCGGTGCGCTCGGAGGGATTTAACGCTCTCTTCGCCAGCTGGCGAATCGCTTCACGAAACCCACGGTTTCGTGCGCTTCCTCCTCGGGAAACCAAATGTTCTCCCGACCCCTCTCATGTTCGACCCCTCGAGCAAAACTTCAGAACATAACTCTATAAACCTAAAGGTATATAGAGTTATAGATTGTGCGCTCGGAGGGATTCGAACCCCCAATAACAGGTTCGAAGCCTGTCGTGATATCCATTTCACTACGAGCGCAAATAGATACATTCACTCTATGTTCTTTATAATAGAACCAAAATATATGGACTTAGTCAAAGTTTTTTGATATAATAGACCCATTATACAATACTTTTCGTTACGAAATTTAAAAATTTGTGGCGAGACAAAGTAAAAATATTAATACATAAATGAAGTATATGGGGAAATATTATTACAAAGTCGTAGCCCAAATCTTAAAATTGTAGTAGAAAGGGTGTTGCATAATAGGTCTATAATTCGCACAAAAATCCAATAGACCTTTTGCACTCATAGCTCAGTTGGTAGAGCAGCTCCCTCTTAAGGAGACGGTCCCAGGTTCGATCCCTGGTGAGTGCACATATAATAATTTTATATATAGAAATATAAGTAAGTTATTCCTGACACACCCACAAAGAATCGAACAAAGGGGGGGTCGGGAAAAAATTATTCAAGTCTGCACTTCATGATAAAATTTATAACACCACTTTCGGAAATAAGCGGTATACCTGATAAATTTCTAAAACGCCTCGCCAAACTTGATATTAGAAATACCAAAGACCTTTTGTGGCACTTTCCATCTAGGTACGAAGATTTTTCCAAAATTTATCCAATCGGAGAACTTATACCTGGTCAACAAGCAACTATTCAAGGCCAGATAGAAAAAGTAACCGTTAGAAGAACATGGAAACGACAAATGATAGTTGCGGAAGCCCACATAGCAGACGAATCTGGAATAATTAGAGCTGTTTGGTTTAATCAACCATATATCGCGAATACTCTTAGACAAGGAATGATTGCCAATTTTGCAGGCAAAGTCCAAGTTGATGATGGCGAACTTTATTTTTCGAGTCCAGCCTATGAAAGAGTGAGAAATGTAGAACCAAATCATACGGCAAGATTAGTCCCGGTATATCCAGAAACTAAGGGGCTTACATCAAAAGGCATTCGATTCCTTATTAAGCCGATACTAAAACAAATTGAAAAAAAATCAGATTGGATTCCAAGCGAAATAAGAGACTCACAAAATATTCCAGAGATAAATCAAGCGATAGCTGACATTCATTTCCCAATAGAAATAGAAGATGCACTAAGAGCAAAAAAAAGATTTGCCTTTGAAGAACTTTTTTTAATGCAAATTTTTAATCTTAGAGAACGCAAAATTCTTTCGAGCAAAAAAGCTCCTGTTCTTGCACTGCAAGCTACAAATCTTAATGCCATAATTGAAAAACTGCCATTTAAATTAACATCAGCGCAGAATCAAACACTTTCGGAAATATTATCTGATTTATCTTCGGGAAAACCAATGAACCGGCTACTTCAAGGAGATGTTGGTTCGGGGAAAACCGTAATAGCAGCAATTGCATCACTCGCCTCTGCAAATTGTAAATATCAAACTGTTTTTATGGCACCAACCGAAGTTCTTGCAAAACAACATTTTGAAACCTTGAAAAAATTATTCGAAAACCTTCCTCAAAAAACAAGTATTGCGCTTGTTACGGGTAGTAGCGCTAAAATTCAATATGAAAGCAATCTAGAATCTGAAACTACCAAGAAAAAAGCAAAAGAAGCTATAGAGCAGGGTCAAATAAATATTGCAATCGGCACACACGCATTAATTCAAAAAGATATAAAGTTTTTAAACTTAGGACTTGTTGTTATTGACGAACAACACAGATTCGGTGTAAGGCAAAGAGCAGAACTTTTAACGAACAGAGATAAAGACGAGTCAATTCCACATTTGCTTTCAATGTCTGCAACTCCAATTCCAAGAACGCTAACTCTCACAATTTTTGGAGATTTAGACCTTTCAATAATTAACGAAATGCCAAGCGGACGAAAACCAATAATCACAAAAATTGTGTCTCCAGAAAACAGAGACAAGGCATATGCATTTATAAGGGGGCAAGTGAAAAATGGCAGACAAGTTTTTGTTATTTGTCCGCGCATTGAAAAACAAGAAGAAAATAACGAGGATAATTTTAAAGATAAAAGAACAGACTTATGGGCTGATGTTAAAAATGTTACGGAAGAATATGAAAAACTTAAAAATAAAATCTTTCCTGATCTTCGCGTAGAAATGCTACACGGCAAGCTAAAACCAAAAGAGAAAAGCGAAGTTATGACTAAATTTCAAAACCGCGAATTTGATATCCTTGTTTCAACTTCTGTGATAGAGGTTGGAGTAGATATTCCAAACGCTACAATTATGATGATTGAATCCGCCGATAGATTTGGACTTGCTCAACTTTATCAATTTAGAGGCAGAGTTGGCAGAGGAGAACATCAATCTTTTTGTTTTTTGTTTACCGAATCTTCTTCAAAATCAACACAAGATAGATTAAAAGCTTTAATTGAAGCTAAGAATGGATTCGAGCTTGCGGAAATGGATTTAAAACTTCGTGGTCCAGGAGAATTTTTGGGCTCTAGTCAAACTGGAATGCCCGACATTGCAATGCGCGCACTTCAAAATATGGAATTAATTAAAGAAGGTAGGGATGCGGCAGAAATAATACTTGCAAAAAGTGCCGACTTAAAAAAATATCCTGAACTTTTAGAAAAAGTTGCGGAATTTAAAGCAATAATTCATTTGGAATAAATTGCGTAGTTTATTATCTAATCCCCTTCCTCCTCTCCAACTCTCCGACCATAGCTTCAAGCAAATCATTCTCTGCTTTAAGTTCACCTAGTGCTTTTATTTCGTGCATCAATAAATCAATTCCATAGTTTACATTCTTCCATCCCTTTTCATCTTTACTTACTAACTCTGGCAATACTTTTTCTACATCTTGAGCTATAAGACCAAGATTTCTTGTCGTAGAACTTAGTTGAAGTTCAGGATATTCATCTGCTCTCCAATTATAATACATTGGAGTAAGCTCTACTAATTTATTTAGAGATCCCGTGAGTGGTATGAGATTTTTCTTAAGTCTTATGTCAGATACTGGACAACTTGCTCCGCCAAAGAGTAATACTGAGTTGTAATTATAGATACAACCATTGCTACCAGATGTTCCTACACGAACATCACCTAAGACCCAGAGTTTTTCTGTAGGAGGTTTTATTATTGTTGTTTGGACTACGCCAGTGTACATGGAGCGTTCTGCTCCAGAATCCGAAACAGCTACATAAATGGTCCCTGCATAAGTAACTGATAACCAAGGTTCCTCTTGAGAAAGTTGTCTAGTCCAAGTTACTCCATCTGGGGAAGTCATTACCCTGCCAAGACCAGGGAAACCACCATTTGTCCTAGAAACTGCAACATACATAGGATTGAAATTTTCATCAATTCCATAAGTAACAGACCTCCAAGCATATATACCAATGGGGGTGCTTCGTTGTATCCAATTATTTCCATCTGCTGAAGTCATAGCCAACAATCCATCATCTGGACCAGCTATATAGTCAGCAACAGCAACAAATTGACCATTGCCATAAGTCACTCCATACCATTCACGACTTGGCGTTGTAAATGTAGTCTGAAACCAATTAATTGCATCATTTGAAAACATAACAAGATAAT
>CAYHMC010000010.1:0-44453 GCA_964357615.1 uncultured Candidatus Saccharibacteria bacterium | reverse complement strand
ATTGATAGGGGGGCAAAACATAGGAACGAATTTGACTCCCCCATTCTGGCTTTACCTTTACCTTAAGATCTGATATTTCTTTTGCCTCTTTTTCTTGCATTAAGGTAAATATTTTTGCTCTAAGTAACGACATTGCCCTTTCTTTGTTTTGAGCTTGAGATCTTTCAACTTGACTAGCTGAAACTAAGCCAGTTGGCAAGTGAGTAATTCTAACTGCAGTTTCAACTTTGTTTACATTTTGCCCACCTGGACCAGATGACCTAAATAAATCTATTTTTAAATCTTCTGGAGGAATTTTAATTGCCTCTTCGTCAATCGCTGGAAGCTCTGGGACAATTTCAATTAACGCAAAAGATGTGTGGCGAAGTTTTTTTGGAGAAAAAGGAGATATGCGGACCAACCTATGCACACCAGCTTCTCGCTTTAAATATCCATAAACATAATCGCCTTTAATTTCCAAAGTTGCGTTCCTTATTGGATGCCTACCTGTCTTTGATTGAAAATCCCCCAGCGCTTCGTGAAGAAGTCTGGTTTTCCATCCCCTTAACTTTGAGTATTTTTCATACATCTGAAGCAACATTGCAGCCCAATCAGAAGCATCTTCACCACCAGCCCCAGCATAAACAGAAAGAATTGCTCCCTGCTTATCGTGCTGTCCAGAAAAAAGTTTCTGAACTTCTAGTTCTTTTAGCATTTTGTGAGTACCGTAATAGTCTTCTTCGTTTGGATTTATAGGAAGCACAGAAACTAGCGCTTCAAATTCATCAAATTTCTCAAGATCTTTTTTTAATTCACCGTATTTTTTTGTTTTTTCCTCCGCCCTTAACTTATTCTTCCACAAATCTGGGTCGGAAATTTCAAATTCAAGTTCTTTAAGTTGATTTCTTTTTGTCTCTACGTCAAAGCCACCCGCTCAAACGGCGGGTATCAGTTTCTAATTCTTTAATTAAATTTTGTAATTCCTCTTTAGTCATTAATTTAAATTATAAGACTATAATCTATAAAAAAGAAGGGCCCCGGCGACAAGTAGTCGCTGGGGCCCAGGCTAGAGTGGCTGCCGATTAGGCAGCGCGAGCAGTAGCGGGAAAGCCGGAGCTGTGACGCCGCACATAGCGGTTGTGGTGCGAGCCCGTCGCAGGAAGGGCGAACCGGAGTTCGGCCCGCAGAGAGCGGAGAGCGACGCGGTTGGCGTTCAGCAGGTCACCGACGTGACCGTGAAGCTCGTCCCAGAACCAGCGGTTGCCGAGCCGTGCTTCCTTCATCTGGTCGCGGAGAGCAGTGACCAGCGTGTTCATGTCCGCCGCCGAGACGAGACGAGCGAAGAGCGCGGAGGCCCTGTCGTTCCCCTCCTTCAGCGGATTGAACTGACTGTCGGATTTCGCGTTCCACTGGCACAGGAACCCGTAGAGAGTCGAGAGTGGGCTACTCTTCGCCCGACGGGCAAGGTCGCCCTTTGCTCCGCGGATACGCTTTTCGTGATTCTGCATCGCAGTCATCCTCACTTTCGTTGGCCGGCATTGAACCGGACGTTGTGGTTGAATCTACTTCACGAGCATCAGAAAGGCCACGATACAGGTGATCGGGATACCGAGATCGACGAGCACCTCCCAAACGAGACCTTTCACTACGATGAAATCCCACCGCACGATTATCACCTCTCTTTCACTTAGAAGTGGTGGAAATTGCAATACTCTAGCTTTTTTGTTCTGGCTACATTATACCATAATTTTCGATAAAATGCAAGACCACCCCAAAAACCCACTAAATAAAGCTTATATTAGTCATTTTCTTAAAAACTAGAGGTTTTTGACTACCTTATATCTATATAATCTTTTGTATAGGGTTTTTTGAATAAAAGTACCCAAAAATGGTTAATTGCATACTTAAAACCCATTCTGATTACACCCTCCTTGTTTAGTCTTCGAGCAGATGAATACATCTTAAAATCAAACGAAAATAATATTTTTCCAACCTCTCTAATGCGCCTTGCTACATCAGTGTCTTCTCCATAAAATTCAATCTCATTCACATTAAAACCACCAATTTTATTTAGCGCATCTCTGCGCAAAACAAAATTTCCACCCTGTATCATTCCCCCTTTTTTAAAAATGTGATTGCTAATAAGATGCACTATATAACCAAAAAAATAAAAAACTTTGGCAACAACACTCGCTAACCAAGGAAGATCGTAATAAATATAGGGGCCAGATAGCGCAACAATGTCTTTGTGCTTAGAAAATTTTTCAAAAACTTTTTCTAGCCACCCATCAGGCAATATTGCGTCTGCATCTATATTTGCTATTAAATCACCTCGACTTGCCAAGTACCCTGCCTGCCTTGCTCGTACTAATCCCTTTTTTGGTTCAGAGACAACAATTACTCCGCTAAAAGATTTTGCAATTTCTTTTGTTTTATCTGTGCTTGCATTATCTACAACAATAACTTCAATATCATCATTACCAGAAGCTTGCTTTAAGACAGACTCCAAGCATGTCTTTATATATTTTTCCTCATTATAGGCTGGTATAACAAAACTTAATTTCATCCCGTTGATTCTATTTTTTTATTTATAACATCATGATATGTTTTTTCCCACAAATCTGCAATTTTTGGTACAGAAATTTCTTTACTAAGCAACAATGCATTATCTCCAAGTTTTTTTCGAAGCGTTGGCTTGTCAAATAATAATATAATTTTATTTGCAAATTCATTAATATCGTTTGGTTTAATCAAAAAACCATTTTCTTCATTTGTATAATACTCAGAATGAGACCTAGCTCTAACAACTATCGATGGCAAACCACAGGCCATTGCTTGCAATAGCGACATACTTTGAACTTCTGACATACTGCTCATTACAAAAATTTCTGATGCCTGATATAACTTAGACAGCTTCATTTTGTCTACTGTTCCTAAAAATTTAACATTGGATTCTAAATCTAATTTTTTTGCTAAATCTTTCAAATCTTTATAGGCGCTTCCATGACCAGCCAAAACTAGTATAGTATTTGGATATTTTTTTCGCACAATTAAAAGTGCGTGAATTAATACATCTATATTTTTTTCTGGAGCGAGTCGTCCTGCATATATAATAGTATTATCTGAAAATCCAAATTCTGATTTAAGTTCTTTTTTATTTTGTTTCAAACAAGGTTTAAACACTAAGGTGTCTACTGGGTTAGAAATTACCTTGGATTTATTTTTAAAGCCATGATTTTCCATTTCTAAAATCACCGACGGTGATGGCGCAGTAACAAAATCACATTTATTATAAAACCAAGAAACATATCTAAAAACTAGATTTTTGAACCACTTGCTTTTAATCGGACTATATCGAATAAATTCTGAAATTGCAGTATGATCTGTGCCAATAATTGGAATTTTATTAAACTTTCCTAACATCAACGCCTCGAGGCCAACACCAGCAAATAAGTGGGTTTGTATAATGTCTGGCTTAAATTTTTTAACGAATAAAAATCTCCAAAAACTTGGCAGAACAAATCTAGCTTGATGTGTACCAGATGGAAATGGCAAAGAAAATAATCTATGAACTTCTATGTTGGGACCTAACTCTATATTCTCCTTAGGTTGCCCCACAATACGATAATTTTTTTCTGAATAGCTTGGGACATAAAATCTTATTTTATTCCCTCTTTTGGCCAACTCGATTGCAATAGGCAAAGCAGAATCAGTTATTCCACTAATTTCTGGATAGAAAGTATCTGAAAAAATAGCAATTTTCATGAAGCGATTTTAAAACATTATACAAAAAGTTTCTTTTTTGAATATTTAGTCAGCCACTTCTTAAATAAATAAATTCCTAAAATTATAACTGACGCCGACACAATGAAAATCAACTCTACATATTGAGCATAATGAACTATCAGAGACTCATAAGACTGACCAAAAAAATAGCCGAGGGTCATGAGTGTTCCATAATGCAAAATAGTAATTGTAATTGAATAACCCCAAAATTTCGATGGTGGCATTTTAGCGAAACCAGCAGTTACTAAAAAAGGCATACTTAACCCATACGCAAGCTTACTAAAAAACATTGCTTTTTTAGAATGATTTAACCATAGGTTCTCTAAAGTTTTTCCATACTCCTCTGTCATTCCTAAATACTTGCCATATTTTTTTATGATATTGCTTCGATTGCCATATCTTCCAATGTAATAACAAATCGTATCAGGAACAAAATCACCCATAATAAGCGCAATGACTGTGGGAATAAGTGAAAGATAACCAAGCTTAATTAAAAATCCTGTTCCAACTGCAACAAGTGGTCCCTCAACGAATGCGGCTAAAAATACTAAAAAATACTTGGAAATTAAAAGCTCCATATTTAAATCAGTTTAAAATGAGTATTATTTATCAACAATTTTAAGTTTATCAAAATTAAGAAGAATTAACCAACTACAATATATATATAAGTTGGTGAACGCCCCGATATAAAGATATAATAATTAAGTATGGAAAAAATAAATAATTGGTTTGCACAACCGATTGAAGAAATTTTTAGCAGTTTTAATTCAAGCGAAAATGGACTAGACCAGAATAAAGCCAGTGAGCTCTTAAAAGAATACGGCTTAAATGCACTTCCGAAAACAAATACGGAAAGTTACTTTTTAATTTTTTTTAGACAATTTCAAAATCCGTTAATTTATGTGCTTTTTGCTTCCGCAGTAATTGTCTATCTAACTGGCGAACACATAGACAGCTATATAATATTTTTTGTACTCATTTTTAACGCAATTGTCGGTGCAATCCAAGAAGGCAGGGCACAAAACACACTTAATGCTCTAAATAATTATGTTCAAACAAAAGCAAACGTAATAAGAGATGGCAATGAAACAGTTATAAACGACGAAGAAGTTGTTCCTGGCGATATATTAATACTCAAAGAAGGTCAAAAAATCCCTGCGGACGCAAGGGTAATATATTCTTCTAATCTGACAATTAGTGAAGCATCGCTTACTGGAGAATCAACTCCAATATACAAAACTCCAGACATAATAAAAGACATAAAAGTTGAAGTTTCAGATCAAAAGAATATGGTCTTTAAGGGAACAAATGTAGTGAATGGCAACGGAAGAGCGATAGCAATATACACAGGACAAAATTCATTTATTGGCAAAATTGCCAAAGATATTTCTTCGATTTACACAGAGATTCCTCTAAAAAATGATTTCAGGCGATTGTCTAATTTAATAATAGTAGTGGTAGCCATTGTTGGAACGATTATCTTTTTTTCAGGAGTTGCCACAGGAACGCCAATAGATGTGATGTTTAGTACAGTTATTGCTCTTACTGTGTCGGTTATTCCAGAGGGACTTCCTATTGTTGTTACTCTTGTTCTTTCAACCGGAGTGTGGAGAATGGCAAAAAGAAATGCCTTAGTAAAAAAACTACAAGCCGTTGAGGCGCTGGGACAAGCAAAAATTATAGCGGTCGACAAAACTGGCACCCTAACAAAAAACGAAATGATAGTCCAGAAAGTTTTTATAAATGGTGAAATGCTTGATGTCTCGGGTGATGGTTATAAACCAATAGGTGAAATATCGAACGGAGAAAAAGTTGTAGACAAAGTAAATTCGCCTAACTTAAAGTATGTAGGTAAATTATTAGCATTATCATCACAAGCAAAATTATTTCATTATGAGAAAGAAAATAAATGGGATATTTCTGGAGATCCAACCGAGGCGGCATTATTGGTGCTTGCAGAAAAAATTGGATTGCACAAAGAAGAATTAGAACGTAACTCACCACTACTCGCTGAAATATCTTTTGATTATAAATTAAAATATCACGCAACGCTTCATAATATTGATGACAAGAAAACAATTTTAGTTACTGGCGCACCAGAAACTATTTTAGATTTTAGTAAAAAAATATTAATAGACGGTAAACAAATTGTTCTTTCAAAAAACGAGAGAGAAGAACTTGAATCGAAATTAGATTTATTATCAAGACAGGGATTACGAACCATAGCTATGGCTATTAAAAATCACAATGCAAAAGAAATTAGTGAAGAAGATATTCAAGCACTTACATTTGTTGGTTTTTTTGGGATGAAAGACGGTCTACGACCAGAAGTTGCCGAAGCAATGAGAAAATCGAAAAATGCTGGTATTAAAGTTGTAATGATAACCGGAGATTATAAAACAACTGCAGTAGCAGTTGCAAAAGAAGCCGGTATTTATCAGGATGGCGACGAAGTTTTAACCGGAAATGATATTAGCACTCTTTCTGAACAAGAACTGCTTCTAAAAATTAAAAAAGTTACAGTTTTTGCAAGAGTTACGCCAAAAACTAAACTGCAAATTATTGAATTATATAGAAAAAACGGCGATATTATTGCAATGACAGGAGACGGCGTAAACGATGCACCATCGCTTGTAGCTGCCGACCTTGGAATTGCAATGGGCAAAATTGGAACAGAGGTAGCCAAAGAAGCGGCAGATATTGTGCTTTTAGACGATAACTTTGGAAGTATTGTTTCTGCAATTGAAGAAGGTAGATCAATATATAAGACAATCAAAAAAGTTATTCTTTATTTGTTTTCAACAAGCATAGGCGAAGCACTAACTATTGGAGGAGCTATTATAGTTGGCCTACCCCTCCCAATACTACCAGCTCAAATAATCTGGCTAAACTTAGTTACGGATGGATTTTTGGATGTTGCTCTAGCTATGGAACCAAAGGAACCGGGCCTACTTAAAGGAAATTTTAAAAAACCAAATAGATATTTAGTGGATAAAAAAATGTTAAAAAGAATGGTATTTATGTCATTACCAATGATGTTCGGCACCTTATATTTATTTAGCAATTTTCTAAAAATTGACCCTACCAAAGCTCTAACTATTTCACTAACTACACTTGCAGTATTTCAGTGGTTTAATGCTTGGAATTGCAGGTCTGAAAACCGCTCTATTTTTAAAATGAATCCATTTTCCAATAAATATTTAATAGGAGCTACTTTAGTAATTTTCTTTTTGCATCTCTTTGCAATTTATAATCCAATAATGCAAAATATTTTGCGCACTGTTCCACTAAGCTTTGGGGAATGGATGATAATTTTACAGGTATGCTGTTCAATTATCATAGTTGAAGAAATAAGAAAATATTTTGACCGCCTACAAACTAATCCTAAATTTTGATATACTAATTAAATGGAAAGCAAATACTATAATCCTCATTTTTATTTTTTCCTCTTTTTATTTTTTTGGGTTTTTTTGCTTGTATTTTATATATTTCTTCCTTTTCTTCAGGTGCTTGTTTTAGCAATGGTTCTTGCAACTACCTTAACGCCATTATATGAAAAAGTATTAGAAGCTATCGGCGATAGACGAAGCTTAGCCGCATTAATATCAACTCTGCTCATTCTCGCACTTATTGTAGTGCCAACAGTATTCTTGGGCATTCGCATTGTTAATGAAGCTACACAATTATCTTCAGTAGTTCTAGATGGTGGTATACAAACTTTTTTACCTAGTGTTTTAGAAAGTATATCTGGTCTTTTCCCACAAGCTGCCACATTTTTATCAAAAATATCATTTGATGCAGACCAACAACTAAAAGAAGCGCTGGGATGGATATTGCAAAACATTGCACCGCTTGTTAGTGGTGCAACTGGTCTACTTATAGATTTTTTAATTTTATTAATAGCGCTTTATTATTTATTGAAAGATGGTGAAAAACTTAAAGATTTCATAATTTTACTAAGTCCGATGCCAGTTGAGTACGACAAACAGATTTTAAACAAACTTAGAACGACAGTTAATGCTGTAATTGGAGGAATGCTAGTAATTGCAATCATTCAGGGAATACTTGCGGCGGTTGGTTTTACAATTTTTGGAGTGCCGAATGCAATTCTCTGGGGGTCGGTTGCCGCAATGACATCACTTATTCCAACAATTGGCACGTCAATTATCGTCTTTCCAGCAATAATCTACCTATATCTTATGGGAAATGTTTTTTCAGCCGCTGGATTACTATTTTGGGGCATAGTTGTAGTTGGTTTAGTTGATAATTATCTGGGACCTAAACTGGTAGAACGACAAGTTGGAATTCACCCTTTTGTAATATTACTTTCTATTTTAGGGGGGGTTTCATTTTTTGGACCAATAGGATTTTTGTTTGGACCGCTCACCATAAGCTTGTGCTTAGCAATGCTTGATGTTTATAAAATGATGGGCGACGAAAGGTAAATCTAAGTAAAATTACTTTACACTTTCCCACGAATATAGTATAAATTTTGAAGCATCTTCTAGGAGTCCACAATGAACAAAGTAAGGGTACTTTCTTTGTTATCCTTAATTGTTTGTATTAGCGCTTTTAGCATAGGGTTTGATAACTTAAGCTTTAGTATTCCGTTTACAAATTGGCAAGCCTGGGTTTGGCCAGTACTAACATTATTTGGAATTTATGGAACAATAGCCTCAATTAGCATTGTAATGCTTTCGTTTTTAGCCTTGAAAGCTTCTGCTGATGGTTCATTTATTGTAGATAGCAAAAGTCTTTATGGTAAGATTTTTCTTTCTTTTATTTGTTTTGACGATAGAAATCACTTTTCAATCTGCCAAGCTTTTTGGAAAACAAATGGAGTTTTATTTATAGTTTCCATAGCTATAGGAATAATTGTAGCGATAATTATTGGGTTGATTAAAGCGGGCATAGTAAATATTTTATTGCTTCTTGCTGGAATAGTTTGCTCTATTATATTTGGAGGTCTTTTATTCTTATCAGCAGAACAGCTTGATAAAAAATTCAAAAAACTTAAAGTAAATAGACCGAAACTTGCTAATACCATTGAAGTAAGTCCAATTATTTTAATCTTATTAGTGATTTTAATTCTAGTAGGTATTGCTTTATATAATTTATATTTAGCAGGCTTAACATTAATTTGGGCTTGGATATCATGGCTTCTAGCTTGGGCTATTGCAGCTGGTATAGTTTTTTCTATTGGTTATGGAATTTTTAAACTAGTAAGAAACATTTTTGGTGAAGAGTTTAGTTCTTTCTATCATCAAAATCTTTGTCCTAATATCAAAATCAGGTAGAAATATGAAATGTAAATATGCGCCAGAGCAGAAACTCGGCGCTTTTTTATATAATAAAAAACTGCATTATAGAATGCAGTTAATTTTTTCTCCAAACTAGAGCAGTGGCATTATCTCGAAGACCTCGTAGCTTTGCCCAATTCATAACATCTTCTGCAGATGCATTTTGTCTCGCAAGTTCTGAAACCTCAACAATGAGTTCAATTTGATTTCCATGATTTGGATCAAAAATACCGTCAGAGGCAACTAAAACCCAAACAGGGTCGCTAATAGTGTAAATCTCTGGCTCTCTTGAAATTATATCTCCTAGATATGCGTCGCCTAATGAACGACTCATTTGTAACCCTCTATTAAAGTCGCCTTTAGCGAAAATATATCCTTGTTCATAAATACCACCCCTGCTTTTCGCTGCTTCTAGTTCTTTCTGATTTGAGCGAACATTATGTTCGGGGCTAATAAATAGGCATCTGCTACTATCTAGAACAATAATTGGAGAATCACCTAATATCGCAACTGACACCGTATTTTTTTCTTCACTTATACAGGCTGCAGAAAGAGTTGAGCCTGTAAAATAAATTGAAGTTGATTGAACTAAGCTTGAAACTAGTCTCGAGAGTGCCATTTCAGAATCATCAGCGTCCATTAATTTAAATGACCTAGGAATTTCATTTACACAAATTTCTACTACAGTAGAACCAATATGCCCATCTAAAACCACAAGAAGTGAGCCATGACAATTTTGTTTTTCAATTTTTTTATAAAAGAATCTATCCTCTTGATAATCTCTAGGCCCTTGTTCTGTGGCAAATGTAACTGCTGGTCTTTTGCTCATGATTCCCCTCTCTCAAAAAACTATGCATATACTAGCATGCTTATTTACTCAAGTAAATTTTTAAATTATTGCCAACTTTTTCTCTCTTTTCCAACTTTTAATTTCGGCTTCGCGCTTAAGCGCTAAACTTCTATTTTTAAATTTTTCTTTATATAAATATTTAACCGGCTTATGTGACTTAGTGTAATTCGCGCCACGCCCTTCTTTATGTTCTTTAAATCTACGCTTTAAATCAGTAGTAATTCCGGTATAAATACTCTTATCTTCGCAAAGAATCATATAAGTAAACCACATGTAAGGTTTTATTTAGGAGCACACCCTGGAATTGAAATTCTTGACCTATAGGCTTGATCTACGCTATCAAGTGGACGCACGCCAGCTTGATTGTATGCAATACAGGCAGAACTCTGTGGGCTTAGCGATGGTACGATAGTTGGCGCAGTAAACTGAGCTCCTTCGGTGCCTCTTCCATTTACACCAACACCATCATCACGATTTCCAGACACAAAAGCCTTGGCAACTGTATTTGATGATCCACTATCACAGTGTTCACTATCAAATCTAAAACCTCCTGTTTTACATATAATTAAAACATCCTGCGCATCTCCTCCATTTGAAGCATAATAATTATTTACTACATTTGCCTTAGCGCCATTCCTAATACGCGTACCCACTCCTCCAAACCAATTCCAAATTAAATTATTTCGCATATCAACGGTTGTATTTGGATCTTCAGTATTTGTTGTATCATTAAATTTTATTTGAGGATTTCTTTGGAGAGCCTCCGTAAAAATATTATGGTGTAAAGAAATTCTAGATGCATTATAGGAAATGAGCATATTTTTTTCATCAGGAGCTGGGTGACTAAGTATACTACCCATAACCGTTACGTCTTTGGTTCCTGTTTGCGTAATATCAATATTTCCATCTTTAGAGCCATCAACTGACACATGATCAATTACTATGTTAGTTGCTCCGGCTGCAACTTGAATTCCATCTTCAAATGCATTTCTGACACGGATATTATTTACAACTACATCGTGCGCACCCAAATCTCCTCTAATTCTAAGTCCTCCATTTCTCAAAGTAATTCCAGGAAATGGGGCTGATGCGCCATCTATTGTTATAAATGAACCCTTAACATCTATGTAATTTGTTAAAGTTATAGTCCCACCTAGATCAAAAACAATGTTCCTATTGCTTGTAGAAATTGCATCAGCTAAACTTCCGGGCCCGCTAGAATTCAAGTTAGAAACATGAATAATGGTCCTTCCTTTTCCACCTGTGGTACCCGATCCAAATCCCGATTGAGGCGAGGAGCAAGCTAAAATGTCTTCTGTCGGAGCAAGTCCAGCGGCGGCCCTAAGTACATTTACTCCGTCTGTAAGACTTAGAGATCCGTTGCAATCCATATCTGCTTTTTTAATGGCATCAGGATCTATATTGATGGTATTGCATGGAGATAATCCAGCATTACACCTAAGCACTGCGACTCCATCTGAAACACCAACTGAACCATTGCAATCGGTGTCCCCTTTTTTAACATTCAGGCAATAATCATCTATGGCAGCCAAAGCAGTAGCCGCTTGCGCTTGTGTTGCATATTGCTGTCTAAGATATAATTCTCTTATCCATCCATCGGAGCCAGAGTCAAAATCTATTTGCCACATTACATTAGAACGCGGAACATCTTGGCCTGATGTATTTTTGAAAGCCGGAACGGCTATTGGTCCATCTACTATTTTTCCTACCGTTGTACTAGCGCCATCACGATTAATAGTGCCCACAATAGATCCTCCTGGGCCAGAATATAAATATCTTGTCGAAGTTGCTTTAGTTGAACTTGATACAACTATGGCTCCCAAAGGATAACTTCCCCCTCTCGGAATAACGTCCTCTATCTTTATGTCATCTACATAGGCTTCAAAATTTCCTTGGGAGTTATTGTATATGTTATCGTCATAAGCTACTAAAATTTCTTTTATGTACCATCCTGTAAGTTTGCCTAGATTGGCTTCTATTGTTGGGAAAATTTGATGCCCTAATATACAACAACCGGAAAAACTTGCGTGGTTTTGTTGAACATTGGGATGCATTAATACGGCATCTTTAGCATATACTTGTTGGTCTCTAAGATATCTGCCGTTATTTCCACTTGCATCTGTAAGATATAAATCTATTCCAACATTTTGTCCCCATGTGCTTCTAGGAGATATTTTATATGATAGATTTGTATTTTCATTTATTAATATATTGGCATTTGCTATTTTGTAATAGACATATGAGTTAAGGTCACGACAATCATCTGTTCCCTTAAATTGGAAGTTCATGTTACCACTCCTTGGCAAGAGATTATTGGTTCCAGCCACTGTAACATTCGCACAGTATTTTGGAACCCTGGAATCCATAACCGGTGCTATAGGAAGGCCTGTTTCAAAATCAAGACGCGCTGGTTTTGGACTTGTAGGAGTAATAATCGCAGTAATTAAACTATTCTGCTTATCAATATAAATAGAGCTCACAATCAAAACTAGCATTACAAAAGTTATTAGAGATACTATTTTAGGAAGAGAAGGAAAATCGTTCATAAGTTTTGTAATTTTTTTATGATATTTCCAATTGCGAATATTCATTTTCTTAATAATTTAAGTATAGCTTAAAGCCAAAAAAAGTGTATGTGCATAAAAAATAAAGTTAAATTAATTTAAAAATTAAAAAGCAGCGCAATAGTTTGCGCCGCATATTCAAATTCATACTTCTATTTACCGCGTAATACCGTTACCAGAACCTTCATTTCTGTCTCTCGCCATTACTCGCGATGACTCTGAGGCGGGGTTAGTCAGCCTCAAAGCATTTCTTGCAATATCACCAATCGCTGTACCATTCAAAAGCTTGCTAATCACATCAGCAACACTCTCACCGCCAAGGATTGCAAGCGGAGAAAGAGCAGTGGCCAAATCACCAGCAATCTTCTGATCACCAAAAGCCTGAAGAGCCGCAATAAGTTGCGGAGAAATCGCTCCGGCCTTATCAACCACAGCCTTAACTTCGGCCTCAAGAACTTTAATTCTTTGTGCTTGTTCTTTCTCTTCCAATTCGATTTCTTGATCAGCGGCCTTCCTTGCTCTAAGTAATGCCGCAGCGCTTACTGCATCTACCTTTTCATCAGTGGCAGTTTGAACAGCCTTTTCTTCATTAATACGAAGTTTATCGCGACTAAGCGTTGCCATAGCAAGTTTATGCTTGTGCTTTTCTGTCTCATCTTCCTGATCAGCAATTTCTCGCTCAATACTTTCGGTACGCCGAGAAGCCGCTAATTCACGCTCTTTGCTGGCTACATCTAAAGTCTGACGAACTGCGGACTGTTGCATGTCGCTTAACATTTTGGCAATTCCTGAATCACCAATAGTGAGATTAGAAACCTCTACATCATAAATAAGTACGCCATTCTCTTCGAAAAGCTTACCCTTTCGTTTACCATCCTCAGAAGCTCCAAGGATTGTATTTCTAACTATATCGATATAGCCGGCATTCAATTCTTCAATCGTATGTTTTTTAGCAGCATTACGCAAAAGAGACCTAGTATGATCTGTCATAAATTTTACATAGTTTTCAACCATAAACCATTTTTCTGGCTGAGTCTCGAAATTGACCCTATAAGACAGCTTAATCTTAGCAGTCACCATATCCTTCGTAACAACATCAACCTCATCAGAAACCTGATTAAATCTAACTCGCAGATAAACCGTCTTTTCAAGACGATCAGTGGTTTTTGGTTTTCCCGTGGAAAGATGAAGTACCTGCAATGATTCATCATACTCGAGTAGTACAGTCTTAGGACCAACTTCAACTCGTTGGTCACCTTCTTTATTAACAACCAAAATTGCATAACCATTCCAAACATTTATAGCAACTGCGCCCTCAAACTTAGTGTCGAGCGTAATCGTACGAGGCGGAGAATAATCAGCACCACGATTAAACTCATCGCCAGTAAAAGCAGCAACAGCACTCTCTGAAGTAACGCTTCGCGTTGCGCGGCGATCAAGACCAGCGTTAGCCATAACGCGTAATTGTGCGTCTGTTACAACATCACCGGACCTACGCTGTAATTCTCTAAGTCTCGAATTATGTTCGACGGCTTGTTTATTTCCAGGATACCAAAGATTAGTCTCGTCTTCAGTTAAAACACGACGAATAATTACTTGGCTTCTAGGATCAGGAAGAAAAATCTGTGGACCACGAACCAATTCTACTTTGCCAGTCAATTTATCTAGAACATAACGCGCTTCTCCATCTGGAATAGCAATACCGAAATGAATTTCTCGGTCACCATACTTGATAATGCTGTGCTCTGCTCTTGGATAATACAGGCGCTGTTCACGACCAGTAATAAAAAGCTCATCTCCAGCCTTATACTTATTCTCTCCCTCTTCGTAATCAGCTGTAACCTTTACATAAAGTCCCATATCATCGTTTAATTCGATGGCTTTATACTTACGCCCACCACTCGCAGAAGGAATAAAATTTTCGGTCGGCTCAGGAAAAACAACCGCCGGACCTTTTACATATCTCTTATTACCATCTTCGGACAAGAGCACGCAATACTCTAAGCGCTCCAAAGTTACGGCTTCACGAACATAATTATTACCATCGGGAACAACTTCAATTCCAGTAGGTGGAATATAAAATGAAACTTCATCACCTTTGATGACCATAAGCTTGCCCATTGTGAGCAATGAGGCAACCTGACTCTCTGCAAGATCATTAGATTGTTCTGGAGTTGGCGTTTCAGTAACTATACCAGGAGTAAAATCACTCCTATCCGATGTGGGCTCAGCTTTTAGCGAAGTTGAATCAGTTTTTGGCGAAGATGGCTCAACCCTCCTAATTACCGCCGAAGTTTTATTAGCTTTCGCCTCTTCATCGTTATAAACGCGAACGAGCAAATATTGATTGGTGCGAAGTCTGTGACCTTCAACCACCTGAGCAACTTGACCAGGCCAAAGTGAAAATGTCTGCGGACCAGGAACATTTACTTTGCGTCCAAACCGAAGACGACTCAAAGCATTTGGCACTCCACTATCTGGATGGGACTTCACATTATCTTCAGCTGGATTCTCCAGAATGATATACCATCCCTCGTCAGCCGAAGGAAATTGTTGAATTGCTCTCTGAAGATCTGAGGCCATAAATTTACGAGTCCTAGCATCATAAGTAATAGGCGTATCTGTCTCTGATAAAGTATTTTTGTGTGGTCCAACATAAACCGTAATATTACCCTTAGTTCTATCTTGAATAAAAACAAATTCATTTGGCGCCAATACGAAATCTCGCTCTCTTCCTTGAATCTCTGCCATGCTCTTTTCGCTCCTCTTTCATTATTTTAGATTGTCTAGGTGCATTTCCTGTTGGACTTATGACTACGCGTCAAAAGCCACAGGAAGCAGAAATAATACAAGAAAATGACCGTTTAGTCAATAAAATTTTAAAATATAAAAAATAAAAAAGCCCCCTATTTATACTCGTTGGGGCTCTATACGAGTTTAGCATTTGATTGATTGACTTACGAATGGCTATTTCTTCGAAGCTTGCGCATTGCGCACTCGAAGCAATCGTCACCCTCGAGATACACTTGATTGTGTTTCTCACAGAGAGTCGCGCCAACCGGAATCGCAGGCTCTCCTTCAGGGGTAACATGAACATCCATGCCCATATTCACAGCCTGACAGGCATCTACTGGGGTCCACGGCCCGTCATCACTATCCCTCTCTACCGAATACCAGTGGAAAGTTGGGTTCATGGATTCGTCTGGGAAGACATCCCAGTTACAGGTGAAAAATTCACCATCATCTGTCATGGCCTTCCAGCCCTCGTTCATTCCACTGCCATACCTGTTTGGAACAGGCTTAACTTCGACAATGGTGACTGGAAACTGCTCCAGAACCACCTGAGCGCCATGAGTTCGCCCCATCTGGTCGCGATAGGCATTCTGCCTGTATTCCTTGCGCCAGAGCACCAACTTCCTGCCAAGATTTGGGTATTCCAATGGTCTCTCCTTTCGTGGTTTTCATTGCGAACCAAGGTCCTAACTATTTATATTATATATTAAATATTCTAAATTGTCAATTTTATGCATTGCGCTTCATAACATTTAAACTTCCATTGCTCCACCACCTAAAAGCAAAAATCTTTATTTCATTGATTATAATTTTATGTTAATGTAAAAAAAGCAAATTCAAAAAGGATTCGAAATGAACTTGGAAAAGATAGACTGGCTAAAACCAGATGCGTGGGATGATTCACCTGATATGTACGAGCGTTTTCGCCTACTTCGAAATAATGACCCCGTACATTGGTCTGAAACTAGTCGTATATGGATAATTACAACTCACAAAGATGTTGATTATATTTCAAGAAACCAAAACATTTTTACATCAGCAAAAGGTGTTCGAGTAGGAAATCCAGTCCCCTTTGGACTAATTGATGACGATGAACCGCATCACACAAAAGTCAGGCAATTAATTAATAAGGGTTTCACTCGTAGTCGAGTAGAAATGTTGGGTGAAGAAATAAGAATGTTTACCATAGAGTTAATGAATCAAATTATTGCTAAGGGCAAAAGCGATATAGTTAGCGATCTTTCGGCTCCACTTCCAATTTTTATGATTGCAAGACTTATTGGTATGCCATTGGAAGACCTTGGAAAACTGCGTGAATGGTCTGACGCACTTATAATGGCAGACGGGAATTACGACAATCCAGAGATAATGTATAAGGTAGCTGAAGCATTTTTAGCATTTGGTCGTTACATGAGGGATGTTGCAGAAGATAGAATAGTCAATCCAAAAAATGACATTATAAGCACGCTTCTTGGCGCTAAGAGTGGAGGATTACTTTCTGCGCACGAATCAAATATTTCAAACAGTTCAAATGAAATGCAGGAAACAAATGAATACAAAGCATTATCAATTGATGAATTAAATATGTTGCTTGTGCTTCTAACTGTTGCGGGCAATGAAACTACGCGCAATGCAATTTCTGGTGGAATTGCCCAATTTATTGAAAATCCAGAACAACTAACATTGCTTAAATCTAAGCCTGAATTAATTAGAAACGCTATTGAAGAAATTGTAAGACATGTAACTCCAGTTAGAACATTTACAAGAACAGTAATTCGAAAAACTGAACTTAGTGGTAAGCATTTATATCCTGGCCAGAAAGTTCTTTTGGTTTATACATCAGCAAATCGTGATGAGAAAGTATTTATTAATCCTGATAAATTCGATATAAATCGTGAACCAAACCCACACCTTGGATTTGGAATTGGGTCACATGTTTGTCTTGGTGCAAATCTTGCACGCATAGAAATAAAAGTTGTCTTAGAAGAGCTTATAAAACGCTTTTCGAATATGACATATGCTGGAGCTGGCCCAGAGATGCATCGCAATCCTCTTGTTAGATCATTTGTGAATATGCCTGTAAATATCTCAAACTAAACCCCATTAGAAGCTCATGTAGGTTATTAAACCACGAGCCCAAAAAAACTAGAGTCATACCCCAAAGACAAGCGGGGGTGTAATTATGTTTCTAACGGGGTAAACTACATCCGCTAAATTAATAGCGGATTTTTATTTTAGAAATAAAAACCAGCAGAATTATTGACTACATATTTTTAATATACTTGTTAATTTCAATTTATTAGTTAAAATTTTAACATGGAGCTATATATCTTCTTGCCATTATCGCTATTTCTACTAGGGGCGTTAGCTGTTTTTTTTAAGCACATAATTTATGTAAAAAGCTTACATTCTATCCAGACAGACAAAGCTAAATACAAACTTTATATTTTTATATGCAAACACATTATATATTTAATATTGTCCTTAATATCAATTAATTTTGGTTCTTTTCCAATTTATACTGCATTAGTCTTTGCAAGTTCAGATCTGAATGTTGATAGCTTAACTCTAAATTATGCAGCCTCATTTTTATCTTTAATAACTTATGTGGGTGCTGGATATTATCTTAAAAATGATAGCCAACTGAGTGGGGCAAAAAAACAAGCTCTCGGTAATTTTTATAATGACATTGAGCTAGGTGAGATATGGTTTTCTATATTACAAGCGTTATTTTTTATAATGATTTTATTTTCAATTATTGTATTTATAATGGTTTTAAGTTTATATAAATTACCAGCCCTACTTTTGTTAAGCTATTTCTAGTATATTAATATAAAATTATTATAGAAACTTAAAGAATAAAAAATCCTCGCAATGCGAGGTTTATTGAATTTACTGGCATATGAAATTAAATTGATAATCTCAATGTCCGCTTACAAAACGCATAAGTTCTAATACGGGTGAAGGTTTTGCTTTTGGTCTGGCGGATATTCCAAACCTTAAAACTGTATGTTTTGTTGAGTGAAATGTTCTTCTTAAATCTATGGCCAGCTCCAGTATTGTCTTAGTCTTAATATTATCTCTCAAGTATTTCAACTCCTTAAGTGTCCACTCGATACCAAAAGTGGCATTCTTTGGCTTTTCTTCCATCGAAATTGCTTGAGATTCCTTTGCTTTATCTCTTTCTTTTTTCAAAAACTTGGCACGCTTTTTGCCCTTTAGCCTTCGATAGTATTCACTGGCGCGATGATTAAATTCGTCTGGATTTAAATATGCTCTGATGCTTGTACCAGTAACTCCGCCTATTTCTCCAATTTTATCAAAAGATAATCCCCTTGCTCTTAAATCAATAATCTGTTCCTTGCTCAAACTACATTTGTAGCGTCGCCTAGACACGCGAACCTCACTTTCCTAACTTAAAAAACAATACAACTTAGTTGGCATATTGTCAAATAATAAAGCTACTATTTAAAAAATAATTCAGATATAAATTTCATACAAACTATCCGCCAAAATTAATCTGAAATCTATACATACCCATTCCGCATGTTCCTTGAAGTACTCCGAGCTGTGGACTACCAAGATCTATATCTGTGTTTCCAGAAGGAGGAAGATTTTTACTTATATTTAAACTGGGAATTACAACGGATGACGAACAATCAAAAGTACCCTTGGTGTTAAAGCGCAAAATAGTTGGTATACCTGCCTTAGCTACACTATTTCTTGGCTGGTATCCGCCCTTTGCGCTTATCACGATTATTTGTTTGCCATCAATAATGCTCACATTATTTATTGGAACATCAGAGTCATCGACTACACGTTCGCCTGAAAATAATGTAACTCCTGCAATTAAAACTGCGGTAAGCAAAATAAAGACCGGTAAAGCATAAGACTTCATAAATATATTATACTAAAATTCAAAAATCGGATCTATAACACCAATAACCACAAAACTGTTTATTAGATTAAACAATGCAAATGCAATTACAATAAGTCCTGCGGTTTTAAAAAATATACCCGATTTAGAATTATTCTTAATACTAAAAGAACTGAAACTAATTAAAGCAAGGACCGGAAATGTTCCCAAAGCGAATGCAAGCATTGTCATTCCGCCTTTTAAAAAACTTCCGGTAGAAAGGGTGTAAATTTGCATTGACTGCGTAAAGCCACATGGCAAAAAAAATGTTGCAATTCCCACTAGTAGTGGTGTAAATGAATGATTAAATTTTGTAACATTAATCGCATATTTAGAAATAATCTTAGGCATAGCAAATTGCAATTTCTTTGCTTTAGGAAATATATCTAAAAGATTGACTCCTAAAATAAACATCACTATACCTATAACAATACCTAAAATAAAAGTCATTCGAGTATTTAGGGAAAAAGCCGAACCTAATGCCCCAATAACTCCGCCCAAAACAAAAAACGAAACTATGCGACCAACATGAAATAAAATCTGTGGCCTAAACTTGTCCCCCTCCTTTGCAAAAGTAGCGGACATAGAAAGAACTAAACCTCCAACTACAGCCATACAAGTAGAGACCGATGCAATTAGACCAATTACAAAAGCAGTTCCTAAATCAAGATTTGTCGCTGTTACTAAATTTACTATTCCAAGTTTTTGCAGAAAAATAAAAAATGCAATAAACCCAAGAGCAATGGGTAAGGCAAAGTTAAAATCAGACCATTTAACATCATGTTTTTGCTTCTCCAGCGAAAGTGTATATCCGTGCGGTTTTAATACTTCACTTAAATCCTGAGCAATGTGTTCGGGATTTTTATCACCAAAATCTCCAGTAATCTCAACATTTAAGTGCTTTAATGAAGCTTTTACATGCGACACCTCTCTTAATTCAGATAGTTCACTTTCGGTTAAAACTACGCACGCATTACAGTGCATGCCATTTACATGAAATGTATATGTTTTTGCCCAGTTAGAAATCTGCTTCGTCATATTAGTTGATATTAATAAACCACATGAGTAAATCTATGAGATTTCTAATGAGGTTTATAATTTATATTATTTTGTTTCCTTCTCCAATTCTCTTCTATATATGGCACAAATACCTGCTGAAATAGAAATTAGTGTAAGTACTATTGCATCATTGAAGCAGTGTGATTGAGAAAAGCCAAATATGGTTCCATTCTCACCTGCAAGCCATGCACCAATAAGCGCAAGAACTCCCCAGATTGCAACTACAATTGAAGCTCCGTGGATGAATGATGATTTTTTCATATGTTTTTATGCTTAATAGTTTTTAATTATTTACTTATACCACTGCACATACCATGCTTGCATTTGCTGTATTTCCTTTGATTGTGAAGAAATAATATTTTTTGCAAGCTGTTGCATCTCAGGGCGATTTGTTCCAGATTGAAGCATATTCGCCATCATGATTGCTAACTGGTGATGTGGGATCATTTCTTCGATGAATGTCTTATCGAAATCAGATGCATTTTCTAGTGCTGTCATGTCTTCTTGTCCGCCCATATGCATACCGCTCTGCGACATCATACCTCCGCCCATCATCCCTGTGTTTACTTTCGGAACAGTGCCCCCAAACCAATCTTGATACCATGAACGCATTTCCTGATTTTCTGAAGTCTGCGCTTTAAGAATTTCCTGAGCTAAAGTTTTAATTTCGGAATGCTTAGCTTTTTGAAGTGCAAGGTTTGCCATAGCTATCGCTCCTTCATGATGAGGAATCATCTGTTCTATAAAGTGTTTGTCTATTGTACCGGCTGTTTGAACATTTCCATTTATTCTTTGATCCGGCACTGTGTTATTTCGCCAATTCATCATTCCAAAGCCACCATATCGCATCATTGGAGTAAACAATGACACTAGGAGGATTCCAACGACTACCCCTCCAATTCCGTAAATTATTTTATTGTTTTGAATGTTGTTCATTTGTTTTTATTTTTAGTTTAGTAATTTATTCTCCAATATACTTCACGGGATCGGCCGTAAAGTGATTCTTGCAGTGGATAGCACAAAAGTAATAGGTTTTGCCCTTATAATCTGCGCCTGTCTTAATTTTATCCACATCAAGCTCCATTCCGCAAACAAGATCGAATGCCTTTGTCGAATAGATGCTTGTATGTTTTTCATTATTTTTAAATGTTTTTGTTTGCATAAATTTTTGAGATTAGAAATAGTAATGGAAATCCTATTCAATGGAGGACTATTTTTAAATAATGAGAGCCAGCGATCAATTTTCCACGAACGCGTCCGCTTATGTTCAAGATTGCATCGGAAATGCCAAAACGTCTGACTATCCAGAATTGAATCCTGATGTTTTGTATAGAAAAAAACTATACTTAAAAATACTGAAAATAGAAAGACAAGCGGAATGGACGGAACTATGTTAAAAAATGATGCAAATGCTTGCATATGATGAATCAACATCGCAGTGATATTTTCCGGACACTGAGTATTACTTAAAATAGACGCGGTGCATTTTATGTTATGACCAACTCCATGATTTATTGAAGCGAAGCCAAAAACTCCTATTACTAGGACGCTTGTGAGAAGAAATAATGAGAGGAATTTTTTTATCATAGTTTTTTTGCTTTAATGCGGAGTGAATTTGATACCACTGACACCGACGACATTGCCATGGCAAAACCAGCAAAGATTGGATTCAAAAGCCATCCAAAGACCGGATATAAAACCCCAGCCGCAAGTGGAATACCCACGATGTTATAAATAAACGCCCAGAATAGGTTTTGTTTGATTCCTCTCATAGTTATTTTCGAAAGCTTGATTGCTTTCACGAGCTTTGAAATATCTCCACCGAGGAGTGTGATGCCGGCTGATTCTATCGCTACATCAGTGCCCGTACCCATTGCAATACCTACATCTGCTTGAGCAAGTGCCGGGGCGTCATTTACACCATCACCGGCCATTGCAACAATTCTACCCTGCGACTGCAACTCTTTTATCTTCATTAATTTATCTTGGGGCAAGACATGAGCAACTACATCGCGGATACCAACCAATGACGCCATGTACTTTGCGGCTTTTTCATCATCACCGGTAAGCATTACCACTTTAATTCCTAATTTATGAAGTTCAGTAACTGCTTGTTTGGATTCGGATTTTATTTCATCTGCAACCATAACAAAACCCAACACCTCTTTCTTAGTAAAAAGAATAACGGGCGTCTTTCCTTGAGCCGTAAATTGTTCGAGCTTTGAAGTATCGAATGCCACACCAAACTCTTTAATAAGCTTTGCGTTACCCGCAAAATATTCTAAACCATTAATTGTCCCCTTTAGTCCCCTTCCTTGAATCCCTTCAAAATTTAAAACATCAAAAATGGGAAGGTTTTTCTCAAGTGCGTAGCTTACTATCGCATGAGCAATCGGATGCTCTGATTTTTTCTCAAGTGACGCAAGTATGGATAAAAGCTCATCATCTTTTAAATTGGAGAAGTTCTGAATGTCGACAAGCGTAGGTTTACCAATGGTAATTGTGCCTGTTTTGTCTACAATCACCGTATCTACTTTATGAAGTTTTTCTAAGGTAGCGGCATCTTTAATTAAAATACCCTCTTTCGCTCCCTTACCAACTCCAACAATGATGGCAGTGGGCGTAGCGAGACCGAGAGCACAAGGACATGCAATAACTAAAATTCCTACAAAAGATACGAGACCAAAAGATAGTGCTTGGGAAAACCCTAGATACTGTGAACCGACAATAATCCAAACACCAAGAGTAAAAAATGCGATCACTAGAACAATTGGCACAAAAATTGAGGATATTTTATCTGCCAAAGCCTGAATTGGAGCTTTACTGCCCTGAGCATCCTCTACCATCCTTATGATCTGAGCAAGCAGTGTTTCAGATCCTACTTTTGTAGCTTTAAATGTAAATGAGCCGGTTGTATTAATAGTTCCGGATACAATGCTGTCTCCGATTTTTTTCTGCGTGGGCATTGGTTCGCCGGTAACCATAGATTCATCAATAAAAGAACTGCCTTCGGTTATAATTCCGTCCACCGGTATCTTCGCTCCCGGTTTTACAATAATCAAATCTCCATGAATAACATCATTTACAGAAATCTCAACTTCTTTTCCATTTCTAATTACCAGAGCTGTCTTAGCCTGAAGATTTAGTAACTTTTCTATAGAGTCACCTGTTTTTATTTTCGACCGTGCTTCCAAATATTTTCCAAGCGTAATAAAAGCAATAACCACGATTGTAACATCATAGTATTGGTAATCAACATTTATGAAAGGTCGCAGTGTTTCTTCAAAAGCTGTAACTGCAAAGCTATATAAAAAGGCGGCGACAGTTCCAATACCAATTAGCGTGTCCATGTTTGCTTTTCCATACCTTAGAAATCTGTAAAATCCCATAAGATATGGCTTTCCGACCACAAAGAGCGTGTAGGTTGCAAATATAGGCAAAAGATGATGAATAAATTCCTTTGTCGTAACACTCATTGGAGGAACGACATCATATTCAACAAGAATATCCCATCCCATTATCAAAGCAGCAAAAATTGCTAAAGGAATAGCAGAGATTACTTTAGTTTTCATGTCGGCAACTTCGGCAAGTTTTTCGTTTTTTGATTGATTAAGCCCCAAATGCGCCGCATGTTCTTCGGTCGACATACCCATTTCTTCAGCTGACTGATTGCTAAGTTTGTGAGGGTTATCCTGCAAAAGATCGAGAGTGTAACCAAGTGGCTCAATTTTTTTAGAAAGTTCGTGTGGGTTTGTTTTAGTAGAGTCGAATGAAATTTTAGCTTTTTCAGTTGCATAATTAACTTCAGCAGAATGAACACCCTCAACCTTCTTGAACGCCTTTTCAATTATCGATGAGCACGAGGCACAGTGCATTCCTTTTACTTTGTAAGTTTGTGTATGCATGTTATTTATAAAAATTATTTACGCTTTAGTTTATAAACCTTAAGAACTTCTTTTTTTGCTTTTTCTATTTGCCCTGAAGTAATCTGGTTTAAAATACAACCACCGAGATGGTTTTCAAGTAATAAATCTTCAACATTTGAGAGTCCTTGTTTTACTGCGGAAGTTTGAGTAATTACATCTATACAATAAATATTATTATCAATCATTCGCTGAAGTCCGCGTACCTGACCCTCGATAAGCTTGAGGCGCTTAATAATTTTATATTTACTTTTATCATCCATATATTTCATAAGTAAATGATATACCCCCCTAGGGGTATAGTCAAGTAGTTGAACTGTTAATAAAAAACAGCCTCATTATAAGGTTATTTGATGCTGATATTTCTAGTGAAATATGATTATATTATTTCAAATTATTTTGAGATTTACTTAGATATGTAAACCATTTTTTGTCTAATGCTTTTTCCAAGTCAATATTTTCATTTTGAGCAAAAAGCAACATATACCCGAAAACATCCGCTAATTCTTCTTCTAGGAGATTTTTAATTTCTTTTTTGCTTTTCCCTTTTTGACGCCCACGGTCAGTAAACATAAGAAATGCTTGTAAACACTCTCCCCACTCCTCGGTAATTTTAAAAGGATAGTAATCTCTATCTACTTTGACATCCGGATATTCAAGCTGATATTTTTTCATTACAATTTTTACTTTCTTTTCCAAAGCTTTTACATGTGATGATTTATTTTTAATAGCCATAGCCATAATTCTATCAAATTACTCTCTAACTCAAAAGAACTGCCGATTAACTCAATTTTTACAATTGAAAAACCCCCGACAGAATTTGCGCATGGCGCATTTTCCGTCGGGGGCGTGTACTCATCGCGGGATTTTTGAACCCGCTACCGTTAGTCGGTCGTCAGCTTGAACTGCGTGACGATGACTCGAGGCTCGACATAGGTCGGCCGCGTGTCCTTGCCATTCGGATCCTTGCACATGACCCAGGTGCCTTCGGCAGAGCTGGGAGTGAAGAGTCCGTTCGGCTCGGCTTGGGGCAGTTTCTCTTTGCCCCACTCACGAGGAACATTTCCTCGTCCCGGCAGGTAGAAACGCTGAACCGATTCCGGCGCCGAGAACTGCGTGGCGTACGGAATCGGGTAGCCGATGGAATCGCAGAAGAAGAGGAGCTTACCCTGAATGTCACTCCAGAGGTAGGTGTAAGTCACGAGACCGGTCTGGTCCCGCATCTCGTAGATGTCCTTCGCAAGCTTGTACTCGCGAAAGTTCACGATGGCGGGAACGCCGACTTGAGAGACGCCCTCAGCGACCATCGTTTCTTGACGGTCCCGTTGGACATCACTACTCGTGGGAGGAGGAGCGCAGGCCGCGAAAAGTGCGAACACTGCAACTGCAAGAATCTTCGCTTGTTTCATCTCTTGGTCTCCTTCTTTCTTGCTCTTAGCGAGCGCTCGATCGTTCTTGTCGGAGGCTCTGGACGAACTGCCGGAGTTCAGCGGGAACTCGCGGGTCGTTCAGGTCGTAGTCGGCGGCCCGATGCAGGATGATGGACGCAAGAGCATCCTTCTGCCCCGGATGCGCCTTCGCATGCTCGAACTGCATGTTCTGGAGCTCCTGGATCATGCCCTGGTTGTACGCCTTCGACTGCTCGAAGGTATCGCGACGCACGGCCTCGTACTTCGGCGCGAAGACCTTGTAGAGGAAGAAGTCGCTTCCCTGGCCAACCCACGCGAGCCCGAGAATCATCGCGGAAGCGACGACGCACCAGAGCACGAAGGTCGAACCCTTGATGCCAAACTCTTGTTTGAAACTCATCGGTTTTGCCTTTCCTACTCCCCGCCTTCCTTGCGGTCAGGACTTATGGGGATTACAATTTGCTTCATAAATTATAGCATATTTATATCATAATGTCAATTTAAGGATGAATTACCTTCCTATGTCCTACCTACCAGCGGGCAGGCCTATTTGTGTTCAATTCCTACCCCTCCACATTCAGATATAACACAAAAAGAACCCCATTGGAGTCCTTTTTGTTGTTCCGTCGTGTGGTACCCGCCGCCTGCACATGCGTGTTGCTACACTTAGTATTTCCTCGCTCTTTTCTCGGTTACTGGCGCTGGGCATACCACAATTACTATTTTTGACATTTCGTCGCCTCCGCTCCTCAACTACCGCTCGCCTTCGCTCACTTGTTGCGGGGGTAGGAATTGAACCTACTACCTCAGGATTATGAGCCCCGCGTGCAACCGTTACACTTCCCCGCGTCTATACATTACAATAAAATTCAATTTTTAGCAAGATAATTTTTTGAAAATTAAATTTGCTTTTATTGAGCTTTTATTTTAAAGTATTGGCAGTAAATCTTAGAATTAACGATTGGAACTAATTATGGTCACAAAAGCAGGTCCTGGAGGCCCAATTCGCTCCGAAGATATATTTATCCCACATCAAGATCTAACGGCATCGCGCCCGCGTACGCCAAGAGTATCAAAGAAGACCAAATACATTATTCAGGGCATTCTACTTGCCATTACAATAGCCCTGCCTTCGATTATTACGATTACTTATATTTTGTTGCAATTATTTCCTAACTAGCACCTATAAAATTGGTGCTTTTTTATTTTTGTGCGTCCTGCAGGTGTGTCTATTTTTTACTATTCAAAACTTGGTAAATATTTTTTGTATCTAATAAAAAAATAAGGCGCAATGTTTAATATGCGCCATTAGTTATCGATTAGAATTTAGCTTTAATCCAATACCCAATATTTTTTCTGATCAACTGAAATTGGACCTAAGGAAATATCGAAGTCGGATAACGAACAGATATGAAGAGACGACGCAAAATATATTATACGACTGGGTGGAGCTGAGGGTTCAATTTTAGTTATGTATTTCAGAAAACAATTCTTTCGCATTTTTTTAATTTCTCTAGCCATTGATACTTTGTATGATTTTGGATGTGGGTGATTATGTAACCAATCTATACTTCCAATAATTTTACTATGCCATTCTTTAAAAATATTCTCACATTTAATAAAGATATAGGGATCCCTTTTCATACCCCACTTTCCCCTGTTATCAATTTCTATATCCGAAGTTTGGAATCCACATATTAGGCACTCGCAGAGCTGAGCTATTTGCAATCTAGTACCTATTGGAAATTCTGATGGATTTAACGACCTAAGGTCAATTTTTTCTTTTTCACTCATACTTTCCTTTTCCTCTCGGTTAAACAAAAACACCCACTCGAAGCGGATGTTTTTGTAAGCAGTTCTTTTCGAACAGAATACTATCTTCCCCGCTTCAAACGGGTTGGGAGCACCTTACCATAAGGCAGGTTGCTGGAGCGTCATAGGGCCAATACCCTCGGCTCACTCTTGATAATATTCTATTTTCAAGGAGATAATTCTATTTTATATAAGACCATACAAATGTCAATCATGGCTACAAAACATAATATTTATTTTGTGCGCGCACCTGGTCTCGAACCAGGGACCTTTCGAATGTGAATCGAACGCTCTACCCCTGAGCTATGCGCGCAATATGAATAATATAGAATAGAACTATTTTTATTGCAATTTCACATCACCTTTGTTAAGTTAAAAATAGCAACAAAATAGGAAGGCGAAAATGAGCCACGAAAAATTTATGCGATATGCCATAGAGGAATCCAGATTGTCGATTACAGAGGATGAACTGCCGGTTGGAGCAGTAATGGTTTGGAATAATGAAATTATAAGTATTAGCCACAAAACTAGCAAGGATAATCCCCGCCTTGATCATTCTGAGATTAAAGTCCTTAGGCATTGCATGGACATATTGAGTCACAAGTGGGCAGATGAAATGACGATTTATACGACACTCGAGCCATGTATTATGTGTTTTGGAACTCTCCTTAATTGCAGAATAGGAACTATAGTATATTCAGTAGAAGATTCATTTGGTGGTATTAGTTATTTGCCACACGAGTTATTACCACAGAGACATCGTGGCGAACATCCAAAAATAATCAAAGGGATATTGCGAGAAGAAGCTCGTAGTGTCTTTAGAGAATTTTTTCTCGGCACAAAACAAAAATTCTGGAAGGACAGAAATAATCCTCTTGTAAAATTGTGCCTTGCGGAGTAATACTCCGTTTTTTAATATATAAAAATATCCCAAGTTTAATTGGGATATTTTTAATCTTTGAATGATTGGATGTTATGCCAATTCTGCAACTGCGCCAGCATCCTCTAACTTCTTCTTTAGTTCTTCAGCATCTGCTTTCTTTAGGCCTTCTTTAATTGATTTTGGAGCACCATCAACTAAATCTTTGGCTTCTTTAAGACCAAGGGCAGTCGCTTCGCGAACTGCTTTAATAACATTGATTTTGTTTACTCCAGCTGATTTTAAGACAACTGTAAATTCATCTTTTTCTTCAACTACCGCACCAGCACCTGCGCCTGCTGCCATTGGAGCTGCTGCTTGTATTCCCCATTTTTCCTCAAGAGCTTTTACGAGCTCAGCAACTTCTACTACATTTAATTTTTCTAATTCAGTTATAAGATTTTGATATTTTTCCATAAATTTATTTTATTTTTTAATTACTTTTTCGACTTTTCACTTAATATATAGAGAAAAGATTTTGCCGGACCAACAAGTGTTCCCAAAAGCTGTCCGCGTAATACATCGAGAGATGGTAGAGAGCCTACTGCTTTTACAAATGCTCCATCAAGAAATTTTTTCTCTGATACATTTAAACCTCCTAAAATCTGAAAGCGCTCTTTTTTATCCTCGCCTACAGTTCCCTTAGAGAACTTAAACATAATTTGGGCTGCTTCGTGGATTTCTTTATCAGAAAAAATTGTACCAACTTGAGAATCAAATTGCTCAGGATTGAAATCGATTCCAGATTTTTCAAAAACTATTCTAAGTAAGCGTTTTTTAATAACTTGAAATTTTGCTCCAATTTTTCTAAGCTCACTTCGAAGTACGCTAATTTCTGAAACTTTTACTCTACTAAAATCACCAAAAAGTATTGTTTTTGATGCTTTAACATCTTTTACTCCACCTTCAACTTTTTCTATTTTTTGTTGTTTTGTTAACATAATCTAGAAAGATTTTATCTAACTAAAAACGACCTTTCGGGGTCGCAAAGAATTATTATCCTCGATAGGTCTTCTGTGAATAATTTCACTGCCTACTTTCTTTGGACCGTGTGTACATATTATCAATATTCCACTCAAAAGTCAATTTATTTACTATTTTTTATATTATAAAAAACCGCCTCAAGCTGGGCGGATTCTAAAATTTGGTCTATCGTTTTTATCATTTTTATCCTCTATTTCATACGGAAAGCGATTAGCAAGAAAAGGTGTTATTAAGCTGGTGAATGTTGCAACAATGAAACCCCATAGTAATGACGGACCAGGCTCAAATGCGTCTAGTGCGAAATAATCAGCGACAAAAAGTATTGCAGTAATCCTAATAACAAACCATGTATTTAGATATTCTGGAACAGCGTTTTTGTGGTGTCTTGCAAGAAAATATATTGCAACCGAAAGCAAAGATGACGGGATTAGCAATATAATAAGAAATACGATTGAATGGATAACAATCAATGTTCTACCTCATGCCATTCAAAAGACTGGGGTAAAGTTAACAAAAAATTATGCTATAGTCAATAATAATTTAATTCTCTTTTTTTCTCATTAATGGGAAAATGACTGTCTCGCGTACTGGCAAATCCATTATTACGGCAAAAAGCCTTTCGGAGACACCAAACCCAGCAGATGGTGGCATTCCATATTCCATTGCCTCCAGATAATCATTATCAAGCATCTGTGCTTCTTTATCTCCACTCTCTCTTAGTTTCATTTGATCTTCAAATCTTTGTCTTTGATCAGCTGGGTCATTTAACTCTGAAAATCCTTTTCCAAGCTCTGTGCCACCAGCTATAACCTGCATTCTTTCTACAACTTTAGAATTATTCTCTGCTCTCTTTGCGAGTGGCTCAATTTCAACAGGTGGATTTATTAAAAAACACGGTTGAATGAGTTTTGACCTTACGGTTTTTTTAAAAATCAAATCTATCAGTCGCCCGACTCCAATTTGATTATCGAATTCAATTTTTAATTCTTTAGCGCGATTTATTAACTCTTCTTTTGTGGTATTAGATGGATCAATTTTATTTGCTTTTTTAAATTCACTAACATAGTCAACCTTCATCCACTTTGAACCCCAATTAATAACATTTCCCTCATAATTAGATTTAAGTTTACCTAAAGTATTTTTTATTACTTCCTTGTATAATTTTTCAACGAATTTCATTAAGTCATTATAATCTTCGTAAGCAGAATAAAATTCTAGCTGTGTATAATCTTGAAGATGCTCTTTGTCTATTCCTTCATTTCTAAATATTCTTCCAATTTCAAAAACCTTATCATAACCAGCAACTAGGAGTTTCTTAAGGGGAAGTTCTAATGAGATTCTAAGATAATAATCTTCGTCTAACGCATTGTGATGTGTTTTAAATGGCTCCGCTTCCGCTCCTCCAGGAATACTTTCTAATACTGGAGTCTCAACCTCTAAGTATCCTGTCTCATTTAGTCTTCTACGAAATGTATTCCAAAATTTTGCTTTACTAATAAATATATTTTTTGCATCTGGATTTAAAAGAATATCTAAATATCGCTTTCTAAGCCTTGTTTCAATATCTTTAACTCCATACCACTCGGAAGGAAGTGGCAAAAGTGATTTAGCGATAATACCTGCCTCTCTTGCTTCGATGCTTTTCTCTCCCTTTTTTGTTAAAAATGCTACACCGCCAACCTGAATAAAATCCCCTATATCCAAACCTTTTTTTAGTAAAGTATAGTTTTTTAGCGTATCCTTTTTTAAAATACACTGAATTTTACCTGATTCATCCAATAAATCACAAAAAATAAGATTTCCTTGATCTCTAAACGCCAGTATTCTGCCAACTAAAAACACTTTCTTTTTTGATTTTGAAAGTTTACTAAAATCTAAAACCACTGCTTTAGCAGTTATAGTACGCTTAACTCTGGCGGGATAAGGGTTAACTCCATTATCGCGTAGTTCTTTTAATTTTTTTAATCTATCGTTTATTATATTATCTAGCATTTTTTATAAATCAAAATTATATTATTACACTTTTTCACCTAATGCTTTTTTAATTTCTATGCGCTCAACTTCAGCTCTACTTGTTAATGTTTTTTCTATTAAGCTTGCGAGAGTATAATCTAAGGTTCTTATAACTTCATCATTAAACTCATCATTTACAACATGAGTGACTTGATCAAAATCAGTAGTTGTTGATATTACAATTCGAGCTAATCCTAAAATGCGAAATAAAAAAGATTGTTTAATTTCGACGCTTTGGACTCTACGGTAAGGAATCGAAATTTCATGTTTACTTAAAATTCCCCTAACAATATGAAATGTGTGATTGTCCATCATAACTCGAGATGTTTTATACTCAAGAAAAGCTATTGCAATTGAAGCAAGCAATATTAAAATAGCCAATAAAAATACATATATCGCAAAAGAACCTGCAATTTGAAGATAACCAGCAAATATCTCGCCCTCTGGAAATAATAAAATTCCAAAAGATAAAATCATAAGAACAAAAGCTGGCAATGTTCGCTCTAGCAATATTAGCCAAAAAGTTTTTGACCCTAACTGATAATATCTTCCTGGCTCTAGTGTATCCATCCCGTTAAAAATAGGGCGCAAACGCGAAAAGCGCTATACGCACTACTGTGCTAAATATAATAATAAATTTTTTATGCTCACCATAATTTTTTATTGCGTCCGTAATTTCTAACGGGATCCATTTTATCTTATTAAGATTTAATTTATCGAAAAAATTCAGTGCTATTCAATTGCAGTAATCTTATATTCAACTTCGCCTATCGGAGTTTTTACTTTAACGACATCTCCAATTTTTTTACCAAGAAAAGCCATGCCTAGTGGTGATTCGTTTGATATTTTGCCCCCTTCAGGCTTAGTTTCATTTGAGCCCACGATTTGATAAGAAATTTCTACACCGCCCTTCATTACTTTAATTGTTGCGCCAACAAATACTTCATCTTTTCCAACCGGTTTCTCAATAATTGATGCATTTTTAAGCATATCCTCTAATTCAAATATTCTTCGCTCAAGACGATCTTGTTCTTCTTTGGCTTCAGCATATTCAGAGTTTTCAGAAAGATCACCATATTCTTTTGCTTTTTTAAGTCTTTCAGCAACCGCCTTTCTTCCTTCTGTTTTTAAATTTTTAAATTCTGCCTGCAATTCAGCATGGCGTTCTTTTGTTAAGTATGCCTGATTCATATTTATAATTATTTTTATATAAGCAATTTAATAAGAATACTAAAGTTTATTTTGTAATTTTTAAAACTTTTAGTGATGTTATATATTGCCAATAAAGTATTTAAAATTAAAATTTAATAATATTTAGAAATTATTGCATCATAAACACTCATAATTTTTCTATTTAAAAACCATGACACATTTCGAATTAATATGAGTAAATAATGTATACGAATTGTAAATGCTTCCTTCCAAAGTTGCAAGTCGAAGAATTGATATTGTATTGGAAGTGACGCCACATTAACTGACTCTATTTTTTTACCAGCAAGCGACAGTCTCATATGTGCTTCTGTAAAAAATTCCCAATCTTTACTACGAAGACTAGAGTTAAGCACAGAAATAACTTCTTCGTTAAGAATTTGAAATTGATACGGGGAATGGACTACGGCTGAGATGAACTGGGGAATTGCGTTTGCTCCTAATAAATTAAATTTTGGACCAACGACAACTTCATTCTCTTTAAATAGTGGGATAAAATCTGAAAAATGTTTCAAAAATCGAAAATCATTTTTAAAAGCAAAAGCTCGAAGCATTCCTGTGGCGTGCATTAATCCGAAGTGCAATAATCCTTTTATATCACCCTCTGGAGCTTTAATGCATTTAGCATTATGCAAAACAGAAGAAAATTTTAACATAGAATCATAAGTGGAATTTAACTCAGGCGTAACAATCAAAAGCTCATAATCAAACATGGCTTCCTTTAATAAAAAATCAGCCTTCATCGTACTTAACATCGAATCAAGTTCTGTATTTTCTGCTACGGGCACAATAATTGAAAGGTATGGCTTTGCCATATGAATCAACTATAACACAAATTTATAAAATTGTTAAAATTTGAGGGCCATTTTTAGTAAGTGCAACAGTGTGCTCAAAATGGGCAGATAATTTACCATCTGCTGTTACATAACTTTCGTCTTCTAGTTGTTTTATTTGGTCAGTTTTTTCGGTTACCATTGGTTCTAATGCCAAAACTATTCCCGGCTCTAAAGTTTCACCTCTACCGCGTTTTCCAGTATTAAAAACTGATGGGTCTTCGTGAAGTCGCTTGCCAATTCCATGGCCAGTAAGTCCACGCGCAATATTAAATCCGTTGCTTTTAACATGCTTCTCAATGGCATAACCGATGTCTCCAAGTCGATTACCTGGTTGCATGGCTCTAATACCATGCTCTAATGCCTCCTTAGTAACTTTTATAAGCTTTGCGGATAAATCTGAAACTGGAGGAATCGCAACAGTTATTGCGGAATCTACACACCAACCCTTATGATATAGACCAAAATCTAATTTCAATAAATCCCCAGGCTGTAACTTATACTTTGTTGGTACTCCATGAACTATAACGGCATTTACTGATGCACATATTGTGGCTGGATATGGTTTAGTAGCGCCTTCTGGCCTATAACCCAAAAAGGCAGGTTTTGCTCCGGCTTTTAAAATTAACTGATGGGCAAGACGATCCAGCTGTAAAAGTGAAATTCCCTCTCGCGCATTTTGTCCCACCTCATGAATTATATTTGCTAGAATTGCACCGCCCTCCCGCATTAAACGAATAGCTTCCTCATTTTTACGCTCAATCATTTGGATTTAGCGACCCTTTACACAATAACTATTCTGCTAAAATTTCAAAATCTAGCAACGAAAATTATTGTGTGAAGAATCACATTTCGATAATTTTACTTTTAAGTAGCTCAAAAACGTCTTCTGGCTTTGCTTCTCCATTTATTTCACATAATTGATAACCGCGCTTTTTTAAAAAAGAAAAAATTGGTTTAGTTCGTTCTCGATATTCCTTAAGTCTTACTTTAATAACCTTTGGGTTATCAAGCGTTCTCTTATATAAATCAGCACCACAAACAGGACACATTTTATGATTATATTTATTTGAAAGCAAAGTTTTAATTATGGTACTACCACACAAACTGCAAACCATTCTCGCGCTGTTTCTTTTTATAGCTGTACTATCTTTAATGCTAAGAACAATTGGTATAATATTTTTTTTGCCATATATTCGCTCTAGTGTTGGCATAAAACCCTTAGCTTCAAACAAGGTTCTAGGCGAACCGCTAAACACAACTCCAAATTCAGATTTTGCCAATTTTGTAACCTTAGCATTTACAACATCAAGCGCGAATTTTGGCGTAAGTAATATTCCAGAGTCAAAAAGCGCGCGCTCTTTTTGTATTTTAGGATTATTTAAATTTTTAGGGTCGTGAACAACCGATTCCAAATATTTACCCGTATCAAAGTGAATTAAATTAAAAAAACGCGAAAGCAAATTGGCCTGCGTCCCCTTTCCTGACCCTGGAGGTCCATAAATAATAACTGCGATATTCATCCCATTAGAAGCAAACTCAAATAACTGAAAATTCAAGCTTGCTTAGTTAGTTTGTAATTAATACATATAATCTCCGCAAGAAACAACAATAATTTCTAACGGGATTCATCTTTATAATTATATCAACTAAAGAACCTTAGGTCGATTAACTAATACCTTCATACTCACGAATAGTAAGCTGAGAATCAATTTGATTCATGGTTTCAAGCGCAACCGAAACAACAATCAAAAGAGAAGTTCCGCCGATACTTAACTGAGTAGACCCAGTTATTGCCTGAACTACATTTGGTAAAACCGCGATTGCACCCAAAAACAATGCACCAAATAAAGTTATTCTATTGATGATTTTAGCAAGAAACTGACCAGTAGATTCTCCAGGTCTAATTCCAGGTATAAAACCTCCGCTTTTTTGAAGATTTTTAGAGATTTCTTTAGGATCAAATGTTACGGCTGTGTAGAAATATGTAAAAGCTACAACCAAAACAAAATATGCAATTCCGTAGTACAATTGGTTTGACATAAACCTGCTTAATGTTTCTGCAACTTTTGTTCCAAGTTCTGGAGAAATTAAGGAAGCTATAATTTGTGCAAAAAATTGTGGGAATAGAAGAAGCGAAATTGCAAAAATTATCGGTATAACTCCAGCTTGATTTACTTTAAGCGGAAGATAAGAAGCAACTCCACCATATATTTTATTTCCTCTAACTCTACGAGCATAAGAAACTGGAATTTTTCTTTCTCCCTGCTGAATAAACACAACACCAGCTATAACAATTAATCCTACAGCTAAATATGCAAGGTGGGTCGGCAAATCTGTAGTTGTTGCAGTAGGTCCAATGTATTTATAAGCTTCCTGAGCTATAAATTGTGGAAGACTAGAAATAATACCGGCGAAAATAATTAAAGAAATACCATTGCCCATTTTCTGTTCGGTTATTAGTTCTCCAATCCAGACCAAAATCAAAGTTCCGGCAGTAATAATTATAATGTTAGAAATCATTTCAAATGAAAACTTATCTAACTGAGGAATAACATTCTCTGACATCAAAAGGTTTAAAAATGCGAATCCCTGAATGAATGCTAGAGGAACAGTTATATACCTTGATATACGATTAAACTTGGCTCTTCCTTGCTCACCTTCTTCATAATAAAGTTTCTTCAAATTTGGAAAAATCATCGTAAGGAGTTGCATTATGATAGTGGCAGTTATATAAGGACCAACGCCCAACATTGCGATAGATAAATTAGTAAGTCCGCCTCCAGACAAAACATTTATGAAACTTAAAAGCTGACTGCTACCGAAAAATGCAGTCAATGCTTCTGAATTTACTCCAGGAATCGGAATAGAGGCAAAAAGACGAAAAACAATAAGTAAGCCCAAAACTATAAATAATTTTTTGCGAATATCTGGAATTCTAAAAAGATTCAATATTTTATTCATCCCATTAGAAATAGGACGCAGACGCAGAAAGCGTTATGCGAGCTATTGTTTTAAATATATTTGGCAAATTTTTTTTATTTATCATAAACTTTTATATGCGTCCGCGATTTCTAACGGGATACATCCCATATGAAGCAGGGTGTAAGAACGCCCAAGCAATTAATTTTAGTGATTAATTTATATATCAACTACAAATCCTTTTTCAGCAACAATATTATAACACCTTTCCGCCAGCTTTTTCAATTTTTTCTTTAGCTGACTTTGAAATAGTAATTTTATGTATAGTTATGGGTCTATTAATCTTGCCATTTCCCAATATTTTAACAGCGCCACCATGGCTTTTTTTAATAAGACCAACTTCAACCAAAGATTGAAGCGTAATATCATTAATTTTTAAATTTGCCAAAACATCAAGAGAAATAACTTGAGACTTTTTAGAAAGCGGTTTGTTTCTAAAACCCTTTAACTTTGGAATGCTTATCAATGTATCTCTAAAAGCAGGCCTCATTTTGTGACCAGAACGAGATTTTTGACCCTTTTGTCCTCGTCCAGAAGTTGTACCACGCTTTCCTCCTCTTCCAATTCGTTTTTTTGACCTAAGTTTTGTTCTTGGTTTAAGTAAATTATGCATATAAAAAATTAGTTATTTACCTTTTTTGACCCCTCCACATTAATATTTCTATCTCTTGACCTTAGTTGTTTTAGAGCTTCAATAGTGGCCATTGCATTTGTAAGTTTATTCTTTGTTCTACCGAGACACTTTGCAGTGGCATCCTTAACTCCAACTAAAGAAAGCACAACTCTGGCGGCTCCACCAGCTTTTAATCCATTACCTTTTGGTGCGGGTCTAATTAAAACTCTAGCTGCGCTGTATTTTGCTTGAACATCATGAGGTATCGTAGAGCCCTTCAAGGGAATTTTTATCAAGTTCTTTTTTGCATCTTCTTTGGCTTTTCCAATTGATTGCTGAACATCTGCTCCCTTTGCGACGCCAACACCAACAGTCCCTAAGCCATCACCAATAACCACCGTTGTTCTAAAACGAAAACGCTTTCCACCCGCCACAACACGCGTAACGCGCCTTAAATCAAGCACCTGCTCTTTAAATGCATCCTTTGTGATGTAATCATTTTTACCACGACGCCTATCATTTCGGGGTTGATTTCTTTGACCTCTTTTATTTTGTTGATGTTGTTCCATAAATTTATTAATTCGCTTCTTTTAAAAATCAGTTGTCGTTTATATCTTTAGTCCACCTTTTCTTGCTCCTTCGCAAACTGCTTTAACACGACCATGATATTTATAACTACCTCTATCAAAAACTGCACCTGTAATGCCAGCTGATTTCGCCTTACTAGCAACTTCCTCTCCAATTAAAAACGCGGAATCGCTTTTCTTAATTGCCTTGCTCTTCTCTTTCTTAAACTTAAAAGATGTTGCTGAAACAAGTGTCTTTCCATTTAGATCATTAATAAGTTGAGCTGATATATATTTGTTGCTTCTAAAAACTGATAGTCTTGGCAATTCTGCTGTGCCAAAAATTCTAGACCTTGATCTAGCTTTGCGCAATATTCTTATTTTATTTATTTTCTTAGTTAACATATATAAAAATTATTTTATAAAATTAAGATGTTGTACCAGCAACTTTCTTACCGGCCTTGCGAACAATAACCTCACCCCGATAGTGTATTCCCTTACCTTTGTATGGTTCTGGTTTTTTTATAGCTCTAATACCAGCGGCTGATTCTCCTACTAAATATTTATTAATACCACTTACTTTGATAACATTTTTTTCTACTACAATCGTAATTCCCTCTGGGGGGGTAAAACGAACCTGATGAGAATATCCGACATTTAACATTAAATCTTTGCCATCGAGCGCAGCTCTATAACCAACGCCTTCTATTTCTAAAATTTTTAAATAGCCTTCGGTTACACCTAAAATTGCATTCTGAAGAAGCGAGATTGTTGTTCCCCAATTAGCGCTCGCCTGCTTGCTTTCTGTATTAATTGTTGCAATGCAAACTCCATCAGTTATTTTAAAATCCACATACTTTAAAACTGGAGTGTCTTGACTACCCTTTGGTCCCGTAACAGAAATAACATCATCATTAAGACTAATTGTTACCCCTTCTGGTATTTTAATTTGTTGTTTACCTATTTTTGACATAATAATTTTACCAAATTTCAAATAATACCTCTCCTCCAACTTTATTTTTTCTAGCTTCTTTACTATCAATAATTCCCATCGGTGTTGATATTATTGCAATTCCAAAACCACGCCTAACTGAAGTAAAATCTTTATAACCAGAATAAATTCTTCTTGATGGTTTACTTATAAACTTTATGCCATCGATTTGACGCTTATTAGTACTTAAAGTAATTTCCATTACTCGCTTTGGTCCCCTGCCTTTCTTCTCTACTTGCTTAATAAAGTGATGTTTTGCAAGCACAGAAGCAACCGAATAATCAAGCTGATTATAAGGAGCCTTCAAAGAAGGTTTTTTTGCTGCCTCTGCATTTTTAATTCTAATAAGTAAATCTGTGTACATTTAAATAATTTATTTTAACTTAATTACCAACTCGATTTTTTTACTCCTGGAATCTGTCCATTTGATGCCATCTCACGGAAACAAATACGACACAATCCGAAATCTCTTATATATCCATGCTTTCTACCACAGCGAAAACAACGCCTCACTATTCGTGATGAAAATTTTGGTACCTTTTGTGCTCGCGCTATAACAGATTGTTTTGCCATATAGAATAATTTATAGTCACTAACTTATAACCCAAATATTAGAAAAAATCAATATTTACTTGGCTTTTTTATGTTTTCCACCCTTAATATTAATTTCATGTTTTTTTAATGGAATGCCAATCTTTCGATAATATTCTATTGCTTCATTTCGATCCGTAGTTCCAGACAACACGATTGTAACTTGCAAACCAAAATTATACGGTGAATCTTCAGCCTTAATTTCTGGAAAAACTACATGCTCTCTAATACCAATATTCAAACTCCCGTTTTTATCAACATTTTCAATATTGAGCCCCCTAAAATCTTTTACACGAGGCAAGGCTGTAATTGTAAGCCTGCTTGCAAAATCAATTGCTCTCTTGCCACGAAGAGTAATCACTATGCCAATTATTTGACCAACGCGAGATTTAAAACCTGCAATAGATTTTTTTGAGGTTGTTGTTTTTGGTTTTTGACCAGAAATACGAGACAACTCAGCAGTTATTGTAGGCAAAATTTTATCATTAAAATTAGGCAACTGACTAAGTTTTCCTACTCCTACATTTATTACAATTTTATTTATCTTTATATTTTTCATAAAAATCATTTATTGAAATTGAATTAGATACTGGCATTACATTTCTTACAATATCTAACTTTCTTTTCTCCTTCTAATCTAAATCCAATTCTAACCGACTTAGAACAAGATGGGCACACTAGTTGAGCATTTGATGCTTTAAGTGGTCTTGATAAATTAATAACTTCGCCCTTCTCCCCTTGTTTTTTGGGTTTAACATGTTTTTTGTAAACATTTACGCCATCAACAGAAACAAGTGATTTTTCTCCAAAAACCTTTAATACCTTTCCTGTTTTACCACGATCTTTTCCTGTAATTATTTTTACTGTGTCTCCTTTTTTTAAATGGGTAATCATGTTTATCTATTATTGTTTAAATTATTTATACAACCTCTTCTGCAAGACTCATTAATTTTTCATATCCAAGATCTTTTAATTCTCTTGGTATTGGTCCAAATACTCTTGTTGCGATTGGTTCTTTTTTGGCATCTACAATAATTACAGCATTCTCATCGAAACGAATATAAGAGCCGTCTTTTCTTCGAATTGGTTTTCGCTGTCTAACAATTAGCGCCTTCACAATATCTTTCTTCTTCAGAGTTTTTCTTGGCTCAGCAACCTGAACAGACGCCACTACAATATCACCCATTTCTGCATATCGCCTCTTAGACCCACCAAGCACACGAAAACAACGCACAATTTTTGCGCCAGAATTATCAGCAACTTTAAGTATGGATCGTTCTTGTATCATATAATTTATTTAGTAGTAACTTTAGTATTTTCTAATTTTTCAATAATAATCCACCTTTTATCTTTGCTAAGTGGTCTTGTTTCTGCAATTACAACCTTATCACCTTCTTTGTATTCATTGTTCTCATCGTGGGCTTTAAATTTAGTACTCTGCTTGTAGTATTTATGATATTTGGGATGCTTTTTAAACCAACTAACAATAACCGTTCGTGTTTTATTCATTTTATGAGAAACTACGACGCCCTCTAATTTTCTTGATTTTTTAGTTTTATTTGTATTTAATTCCATAAATATGAATTAGGATTGTTTTGTGTTAATTATCGTTAAAATTCTAGCTATACTTTTTCTGGTCTTATGAATCATTGAAACATTTTTAATTTTCCCAGCCGCCAAATCAAACCTCAAAGACTGCAACTGGAGTCGATTTTCAATCAATTTTTTTCTTAAGTCTTCAATGTTGTGATTTTTTAATTCTTTAAATTCATTATTTTTCATATAGATATCTTACTTGGTTACCATTTTGGTTTTTACCGGCAATTTATGACCAGCTAATCGCAATGCTTCGGTTGCTACTATTTTATCCACTCCATCCATCTCAAATAAAACTCTACCTGGTCGCACCACGAAAACATAGTGATCAACATTACCTTTACCACCACCTAAGGTTTTTTCTGGTGCTTGTTTGGTTATTGGTTTATCTGGAAAAATTCTAATCCACACTCTACCCTCTCGTTTTATAAAGCCTGTTATTGTTTTTCTAGCTGCTTCAATTTGACGAGAATTAAGCCATCCAGGCTCAAGTGCTTTTAAACCAAACGATCCAAAAGAAAGCGTTGTTCCGCGTGTTTCAACAAGTCTATCTCTAGACCTACCTTTATGCCATTTTCGATGTTTTACTTTTTTTGGAATTAACATAAAATATTTACTTTAAACTGCTTCTTTCACTGAATTAATTTCATCCGAATTATTCATTGATTTATTGTGCGCCGATTTAAATTCAGAATCCTTAGTTGATTTCTTATCAGCAGTTGACTCATTTTTTTCTAAAAATACTTCTCCTTTGTACACCCAAACTTTAATTCCTACTGTTCCATAAGTAGTAAAAGCAGTTGCAGTTCCGTAATCAATATTAGCCCTAAGTGTTTGAAGAGGTAAGCTACCTTTGGCCAGCCATTCCTTGCGAGCAATTTCAGCTCCATCAAGTCGTCCACCAACTTTTATTTTTGCGCCCTTAACATCTCTATTTTGCATTATTTGCTCAAGATATTTTTTAACTGCTCTCCTCCATGGTAATCGGCGTTCCATATCCCATCCAATCTGTTGAGCAATATATGAAGCCGAAACCTCTGACCGTTTTAGTTCTTCAATCGCCAAAGAAACACCATCTAATTTTTCAATTTTCACCCTTCTTTTCTTTAGCGAGGAAACAACTAAGTGATTTATTTTATCACGCAATTCTTCGATTCCCTTTCCGCCTCTTCCAATTACAATTCCTGGTTTTGCAGCTCTAATTGTTACTCTACATTTTCCAGATGTTCTTTCGATATCAATGCCAACAACTCCTGCTGTTGCAATTTTTTCATAAATTGCTTTACGAATTATTTCATCCTGCTCTAAAAATTCTCGGAAATTCTTTCGAAAGAACCATCGTGATTGCCATGGTTTATTTATTCCTAAACGATATGAATTTGGATTTATTTTATGTCCCATACAAATTTAATAACTAAATTGATTTTCTTCTAAAGAATGACTTCTTTGTAAAGCCAGGCTTTTCTTTTGCTTGCTCTTTCGACTCTTTCTCTTTATCAATTGATTCAATTTTCTTTGATTTTGGTTTATCCCTCAAATCTTTATCTTTTATCTTTTTTGGAATAACAATTTGAAAGCGATTCTTTTTAGGCTTTAATGATTCTTCTAGTACTAAAATAACATGGCTCATCTTCTTTTGAATAGGAGAAGCCGTACCTCGAGCACGAGGCAAACTACGTTTAAGCATTGGACCACCATCAACTCGTATACTTTGCACATAAAAATTAGTGGTGTCAAGCTTTTGGTTGTTTTTTATGTTAGAAACTGCACTTCTTAAAAGTTTTAAAAGTGCTTTTGCTGGTCTACGAGATTGCATCAAGAGATATGCTTCAGCCTCATTTGCAGAAAGACCCTTTAGGGCACTTGCAAGAAGCCTCACTTTGCGTGGTGCCATCTTTAAATAATTTAGTTTTGCAATTTGTTGTGCCATTTTATAATTAAATTTTTATTTAGCTGTAGCTGGTTTTGTTGTACCTTCTTCAACTGCTTTTTGTAACTTACCTCCATGTCTAGTAAATTTTCTTGTAAGTGAAAATTCACCAAGCCTGTGACCAATCATATCTTCGTTTACTCTAACAGTAATAAAATCCTTTCCATTATGAACGGCAAAAACTATGCCTACCATTTCAGGTGAAATTTCACTATCACGCGACCAAGTTTTAATTGGTTCTTGTGATTTTATTGCTTTAGCTGCTAAAACTTTTTTAAGAAGTTTTTCGTCTATAAATGGTTGTTTTTTTGATGATCGTGACATTTTATTTTCTTCTTTTAACTATTAACTTCTTCGACCACTTTTTCTTATTTCTTGTTTTTCTTCCTCCAGTAACTTTACCCCACATAGTCTTAGGTTTTCTGGTTCCTCTTGGCTGAACACCTTCTCCTCCTCCATATGGATGGTCAACTGGATTCATAGCAGTACCGCGAACTGTAGGCCTAATACCAAGCCACCTAGACCTTCCTGCTTTACCAAAATTCGTAAGTAAATGCTCAGCATTCGAAACCTGACCAATAGTAGCAAAACAATTCCAAAGAATTCTTCTGACTTCCTTTGATGGCATCTGCAAATTTGTATATCCCTCTTCTTGAGCTAAAACAATTGCTCGTGAACCTGCAGACCTTACAATTTTACCACCGTTATTTGGTTCCAATTCAACATTATAAACCTCTGTACCTACTGGAATATTTTTTAAGCGTAATCTATTTCCTTTTTTAAGTTCTGCTTTCTCTGACGCAATTATAACATCATCTTCTTTCATGCCTTCGCCAGCCAAAATATAATCCCTACTACCATCTTTATATAAAACTCTCGCAATAAATCCTGCGCGATATGGATCATATTCTATACCCTCAATTTTTCCTGGTACATCTAATTTCATCTGCTTAAAATCCACCATACGATAAAGTTTTTTGTGACCTCCACCTTGATGACGCACAGTGATTCGTCCTGCACTATTTCTTCCAGACCTTGATTTAAGGCGCTTCAATTTTGACCTCATTGGAGGCAACTTGGAAAGTTCGCTCAAATCTACTGTGGTTTTTTGGCGTATGCCCGGACTTGTTGGTTTATACGTTTTCATATTACTTAGCTATTACATCTATAGTTTCACCCTCTTTAATTGTTACAACGGCTTTTTTAAAACCTTGTTTTTTAAGTGAATTTGGCACCCCCCTAAAATATCCATGCTTTGCTTTAATATTTATAATATTAATTTTAACAACATGGACTTTATATATATCATTTACGGCTTTTCGAATTTCTGCGCTTGATGCATTTTTTGCAACCTTAAAAATATATTTATTAATATGACTTGCGAAACCAGCTTTTTCAGTAATTATTGGATTTTTTATAATAAATTTTTCCATGGTTATAAATTAGCAATATATTTTAATAGAATTTAGCGATTTCTGCAATTGCTTCTTTATCAATTAAAACTGTTGTATGTTGCATTAAATTATAAGTATTTAGTGCATCACTTGAAGCCACTTCAGTTTTTGGAAGATTGCGCGATGCCTGAACCATATTTTTCTCATTTCTTGATGGAATCATAAGAACACTTGGTCGTTTTTTGGGACCAAAAAAATTAATGAGAATTCTTTGTGCCTCACGAGTTTTTGGTTCATCAACTTTTAAAGAATCTATAACCTTTAACTTTCCCTTTCTGACATATTCAGAAAGTGCTGATGCCAAAGCAACTCGCTTCATTTTTTTACTCATTCCTTTAGAATAGTCTTTGTCATTTCTTG
>CAYHMC010000009.1:32018-53089 GCA_964357615.1 uncultured Candidatus Saccharibacteria bacterium | reverse complement strand
GATGGAATATAATTCCCAATTAGGACTTCAAAAATCTGCGGTGCTACAAAAAGCAAGCAGAGAAGATAGTGTAGTTGGCGTAGTTTCTACAAGGCCTTTTGAAACGATAGGTAATGATATTTTAGGTGGCGCAATACATCCAAAACCAATTGCTTTGGCTGGGCGCGTTCCCGTTAAAGTTACCGAAGAAAATGGAAAGATATTAGCTGGTGATTTGCTTACAATTTCTAGCATATCTGGAGTTGCAATGCGTGCCACAAAATCTGGCATTACTATTGGTAGAGCGTTAGAGAATTCAAATTGTGCAAGCGGTGAAATTTGTAAAGTTTTGGTAATGGTTCAAACAACTTATTCAACGGGCGCCTTGCTTAAGGTAGCACTTCGCGATGACGGATTACTCTTAGATGCTATTCCGGGAAATTTCGATATGGGACGAGTATATTTGGCAAAATTACTTCGCGACAAAAAGAGCATAACAACATCTTCCTCGCCATCCGAAATATATACAGATAGAATCGCCGCCGGTCTTGAAATTATTACGCCAAGAGTAGTAACTGATAAAGTTGTAGCAAATACAATTGAACCATTAGAAAATTCATTAGCTATAAAATTGTCTAGTGGCGGTAAATTCAATATTTATAAAGTTAATACTGTGCAAGATGATATAGAGGCTTCGTCGACTCCTGTAATTTCGTTTGATGAAAATGGAAATGCGATTTTTGAAGGAGATGTTAAAGTAAGAAAACTTACAGTAGATGAAATTGATGGACCGGCGCTTCAGAAATTGCAAGACAAGCTAGGACTTTCCTCTTCTTCAATCGTGTGGGAAAACAGCACAACAAGCTTAACATCGGTTTTAAACGATGAAATGTTTGACGCCCTAGACTACTTGACTGCAAATATTTCTGCTGGTTCCCAAATTGTAAAAGATTTTGTTGCACAAAGGTTAGTTGCTGTGCTTGGAGTATTTAATAAAGTAAATACAATTGATATTGATGTTGCTGGAAAAACAAGGACACAAGAACTTGAAGTTGGTTCTGGAGAAAAGCCAACTGGTGTTACTTTGTATGATACAGATACCGGTAAGCCATATTGTTTGTATATTAGAAACGGTATGACGCAACAGAGAGGTGGTACTTGTGATGATAATAATGGCTATCCATTAGGCGAGGCATTGAAAAACCCAATTATAATTCCAACGCCAATACCAACTCCAATACCAACGCCTTCTTCGGATAACGAAACACAGGAAATAATACCTATTCCTACTCCGGTTAGCGATGCAGAAGATGAGCCGACTCCTCCGCCAGCTGGCGGACCGGTTATTGAGCCATCCCCAACACCGGAGGAAATAGTAATAACTCCAACGCCAGAAGTAGCAATTCCAACACCTTCGCCAGCCGGCGAACCAGAAAGTGAGCCATCTCCTTCGCCAGCCGGCGAACCCGAAGAGGTTGTTCCCACACCTTCGCCAGCTGTCGAACCAGAGTTAATTCCGTCACCTACGCCAGTTAATGAGCCAGAGCCCGAACCGTCTCCCGCTGAGCCTATTCCTAGCCCAGAGGTATAAGCCTTTTGTATTTTTAATTATAAGAAATATCAAAGCATTTTGAGGTTTATTTATAATAAATACATCTCAATTTTTCCACTTGCAAATTGATAAAAGCTTATATAATATTGTATAATAAGCATTATAATAATTATTAAAAAGTCGTAATAAATTTATTACAAAAATATGAAAAATATAGAAAATGTTCAAGATAGTATTGATGAAGTCGAGCCAATGAATCAAAAAAGAAGTAAAGTTTCTACTTCGATTTTTGCCCTTCTACTCATCGCTTCCATTTCATCGTCTGGTTTTTATGCCTATAAATATTATTCATTAAGACAAGATCCATCATCGGTTGCAAAAGAAGAAGTTGCAAGTTTGGTTAGTCAGGTCGGAAAATTAATAGATTTACCAGCCGAAGAGCCAACGGTGGCTACGGTTGTAGATGCTGATGCGCTTAGGTCGCAAGCATTTTTTGCAAAGGCGCAAAAAGGAGATAAAGTTTTAATTTATGCTAATGCTAAAAAAGCATTTTTGTATAGCGCATCACTAAATAAAATTATTGAAGTTGGTCCAGTTTTGTTGGGTGACCAAAACCAGCAATCAGCACCAGCGCCAGACTCAGCGTCATCTGCACCTACCGAGTAACAAAGCTTTAATTTATTTTTAGCAGAATTAACTTCCACATTAGTATCTTTAAATTGTGGAAGTTAAATGCTAAGAATTGACAGAAAGGTTTAATATATTTTCATAAAATGAGTCCCGTTAGAGACAACAAGATAAAGTCAAAGCAAAGCAAATGTTATATAATAATGATAAGTCGATTTCTGCTGTCATAATTAACTTACGGTCATCTATGATGACCTATCTCTAACGGGATGAGGCAACTCATTATTCTCTTTTCTTTTACTATTGCGGTCTTTATGTCCGCTATCTTTTTTTTAAGCAATGATACTTTTGCAGCTTTTAATTCATCAAGTACTAGTTTTAAAGCTTCGGATCAAAATGTTTCAGACATAGGAGGAAATACAATATCTACAAGTTTTAGGTTGTATCAAAATGCAGGTCAGACAAGCGTCGGTGAATCATCAAGCACTAATTTTAAAGTGCGTGCTGGTGTTTTGTATTGGGATGCACTTATTGCAACTCCCACACCAACACCAGCGTCAGTTGATTCTGGTGGAGGAGGAGGGGGAGGTGGTGGAAATGTGTACGGTGCCACACCAACGCCAGGAACTTCTGGCGTGACCTCCACTCCGATAGTTTTTACTTCCCCTGGCGTTCCTGGGGCGCCTACTTGTGATTTTAATCACGATGGTTTTTGTAACATTATTGATTTAAGCATTTTGCTTTATTGGTATGGAAAAACTGGCAATCAAATTATCCCATATGATTTAAATAGAGATAGAAGTATTGACCTTAAAGATATATCAATTCTTTTTTATCATTGGGATGAATAATGTTAAGATGAAAATATGAAGATAAATAAAGCAATATTTTATGTTTTTATAACAGTTTCACTCGTTTTTCCCAGTGTTTATTTGTTGGCAGAAGATAGATTACCAAGTATTGGTATGACTATAAGCTCTGCTGAAGTTGCCGTTGGGTCAGAGGTAGAATTTAAAATGTTTGTTACTGCGCCAGACTCGATAAATGCTTTCGATATTACTCTGGTTTACGAACCTGATTTATTAGAATTTGTAAGAGGTAGAACTGATAGGTCAATTGCTTCAATTTGGCAATCTTTGCCGATTCAAGAACAAAATGGAAAGTTAAGATTAATTGGCGGGATGACCACTCCTTTTTCTGGTAAGAACGGCGAAATTATATCTTTAATTTTTAAAGCAATAGCAAAAGGTAATTCAGAAATTATAGCGGAGCGAGCTGATTTGGCTTTAGCTGATGGCAAAGGAACATTGCTTAGCGGAGGAATGGGTAGTTTAAAAATTAAAATTTTAGATAGTAATAATAATCCGATTTTAATAAAAAATAATGAGCCTGCCCCAAATATTTCGGATGTCGTGTTATCAAAAGATCCCTCCACTAATGATTCTATAATTTTAATTAGAACAGAAAATGATGGAGGCATCAAAGAAATTCAAGTTAGGTCTAGAGCTTGGTTAAGTTGGGGAGATTGGGAGAAATCATCACTAACGGCATCTTTTTCAAAAAATGCTTGGGCTCTAGAAATTAAAGCAATTGGATTTGATGCCACAGAGTCGAGTAAGATAGTTTATATTTGGTCATCAATTGCTATAAAATTTGCAGAATTAATTGGATTAATTATCTTGGGGCTATTCTTATTTAGGAGAATTAAAAATTATGGAAAATAAGAAATTTAAAATAAAAATAGCTCTAATTTTTAAAAAATTATTTTTTTTAAGTATTTTTATTGTTATTCTTTTTGGATATTTTAGTAAAAATGTAGATGCGGCTTCTTTGTATCTTAGCCCCCAAAACAGTAGTGTTTTGGTTGGCGGTACGCTAAATGTTTCTCTGGTTTTAGATACTGACGATAAGGCGGTAAATGTTATTGAGTCAGAATTATTTTTTCCTCCCGATAAGCTTCAGCTAGCAGCACCTTCGTTTGGAGAATCTATAATTCAAATTTGGCCAACACCACCACTTTTTTCTAACAGCGAAGGAAGAGTTTACTTAATTGGAGGAAAGCCTTCGCCTGGAATTACAACAAAAAATGGAACCGTATTAACGCTCACTTTTAAAGTCGTTTCTGCCGGAAGTGGAGAAATTAGATTTGGTAAAAAATCTAGTGTTTTAGCAAATGATGGCGCTGGCACTGATGTTCTAAATAGTAAAACTACCGCTTCGTTTAATGCAACTTTTCCACCTTCATTCGGCCCAAAGATTTTCTCGCCCACCCACCCAAATCAAGATAAGTGGTTTTCAAATAGTAATCCTTTATTTTATTGGAATCGAAGTTCAATTAGCGAGGATTTTAGTTTTAAATTAGACCATGACCCAAAAGGGATGCCCGATATTATTCCTGATGGGGGAGGCGCAACTTCCACATCATATTCAGGCATTGAAAATGGAATTTGGTATTTTCACTTAATTGAAAAAATAGGCGGAGTTTGGGGTGGGGCGAGCCACTACGCAATTAAAGTTGATAGTGATAAACCAGACGCTTTTACAATTTACACAACACCATCTAAGGAAACAATAAGTCAAAGTCCAGTTTTTAGATTTTCCACAAATGATTCATTTTCTGGCATTGATCATTATGAGATGAAAATTGTTCCTCTTTCACTTAGCGAAAAAGAAGGGGTAATTTTCTTTAGGGTAAGCTCTCCTTATCAGGCAATCAATTGGAAGGTTGGTAGGTATTTGATTGTAGTTAGAGCAATAGATAATGCTGGTAATGTTAGAGATGAATCTGTAACGGTAAGTAGCCTAAATCTTTTTTCTAAGTTTATTAGCCAAGAGGGAGTTGATTTGATAGTGGGTGTTGTTCCTTGGATTTGGATAATATTTGCTGGAATTATTATTCTTTTAATTTTCCTCATTATGTTTGTAAGATTATGGTTGGAACACAGAGAGCATCTGACCCATGCATTTTTAGAAGATATTAAAAAGTTTTTAAAACTTATTAGAAATAAGGACTAGTTTGTTGTTATAATGAAATGAAAGTCATAATCTTCGTTAAGGTTTATGTTTTATACTTTGAAAAACAGAAATAATTTAAATAAGCGTAGTATTCAATCTGTTGCAGTATTGCTTGGCTTAGTAGCTTGTTTAACTATTCCAGTTTTTAGTTTAAAAGCAAAAGTAATTGTTGTTGAAAATAACGAGGGTGATTCATTGGTAGAAACAACGTCTACACCAGCTGGCGGACCCAACACCCCTCCCAAATCTCCCGAAATAAATGTGGCACCTGAGATTTATTATCCACTAGACGAATCTTTATATATAGAAGGCAAGGCTGACCCAAAAAGCAAAGTTGAAATATTTTTTGAAAAACCTAGTTCTAATCCTGTTAGAAAAATTGTTGAATCTAACTCTGGTGGCGAATGGTTTTTGTCAGAGAAGCTTGAACTTGGTTCTGGTGAGTGGATGGTGAGAGCGCGAATAGCAAGTGACCCGCCTTCTGATTGGTCTAATCCACGCATCATACAATCAAGAGTTACTGGATTTATAGTTGCTGGAGTAAGGGTAAAATATGCTCCAATTGCTATAGCGTTAGTAATACTATTTTTGTTAGGTGGAGCTTTTTTGATATACGCAATAATGCGCGCCAGATCTGTTAGAGTTGGCGCAAGAGAAAGAGAGCTTAAAGAGGGGATGGAAAAATTACAAAAGGAATTAAGAATTAAAGACCGCGAAGCAACAGAAGTAGTGTTAGAACAACACTTTTCAGAAATAAGAGACCGTGTTTTAAAAGAACTTGAACATTTAGAAGCAAAAGCTAAAAAAAGTTCTAGATTATCAAGCGATGAAGAGGCACACAGAGCAAAGTTGCTACGAGAGTTGCGAGAGGCAGAAGAGGCAATTCAAAAAAAAGTTAAAGAAATTAGATAATTTATTTAATCGTCATGCATATAGTAATGAGTAGAAACATTAGAATAAAAAAAAGTGCATTTATATATTCAGTTATTTTTTTATTTTTATTTTCAATTTCTTTAGTAGCCAAAGGGCAAACTCCCGCGACTAATCCAGAACTATTGCGGGCAGAAACAGTCAATCAGTCTACCTCGGTTTCGCAACCTATAAATATTTCTACCACCCCTCCCAAATCTCCCGAAATAAATGTGGCACCTGAGATTTATTATCCACTAGACGAATCTTTATATATAGAAGGCAAGGCTGACCCAAAAAGCAAAGTTGAAATATTTTTTGAAAAACCTAGTTCTAATCCTGTTAGAAAAATTGTTGAATCTAACTCTGGTGGCGAATGGTTTTTGTCAGAGAAGCTTGAACTTGGTTCTGGTGAGTGGATGGTGAGAGCGCGAATAGCAAGTGACCCGCCTTCTGATTGGTCTAATCCACGCATCATACAATCAAGAGTTACTGGATTTATAGTTGCTGGAGTAAGGGTAAAATATGCTCCAATTGCTATAGCGTTAGTAATACTATTTTTGTTAGGTGGAGCTTTTTTGATATACGCAATAATGCGCGCCAGATCTGTTAGAGTTGGCGCAAGAGAAAGAGAGCTTAAAGAGGGGATGGAAAGACACGAAAGAGAGCTTAGAGAAAATATGGAAAGACGCGAAAGAGAACTTCGTGAAAGTCTTGAAAAAATGGAACATGAATCAAGGATTAAAGATCGTGAAGCTACGGCCACACTTTTAGAACAACATTTTTCTGGAATACGCGAGCAAGTTTTAAAAGAACTCGAGCATTTAGAGATTAAAGCTTCGCAGGGCGCGCCGTTATCTGCCGACGAAGAAGAACATCGCGCAAAACTCTTGCACGAGCTTAGAGAGGCGGAAGATGAGATACAAAAAAAATTAAAGGAGATTAAGTAGGTAATTATTATTGAATTATAATGGAATTATGAGGGGAATTGACTCATTAGAGATAATGAACGATATTTCGCATTCTAACCCTAGTAGGGCTTGCGTTTTTGCTTAAATTGTCTTAACCTATTATCTAATTAGTAGTGATGAAATAATAAACAAATGCTTAAAATAAAGCTTCAAAGAAGAGGTAAAAAACATCAGCCAAGTTATAGGGTAGTAGTCCAAGAAGAACACTCCAAGTTAAATGGAGATTTTATTGATGACCTTGGTCATTACAATCCAAAGTTGAAAGAGACTAAAATTAAAGCCGATAGAGTAAATTATTGGCTTAGCGTTGGAGCAAAAGCAACATCTACTGTTCATAATATGCTAGTTAAAGAAGGCATCAGCAAAGATAAAAAAATCGCAGTTCATAAACATATTGTTAAAAAAGTTGAACCTAAGGCAGTAGTAGTTGAAGAATCTAAGCCAGAACCTGTAGTAGCAGAAACAAAAACCGAATAGCTACTTGACTTTTGGGGCATTATCGGTTAGAATATTGTCAATTAATAGTAAGTTGTCTATCTGAAAGGTCGAAAATCAGTGTTAGTTGTAAATGATAAAACTGTATGACAAAGGAAGTACATCATGATGAGCAATTTCTTGAATATTTAGTTAAGTCAATCGTTGATAACGCAGATGATGTTAAGGTGGTTAGAACGGTTGATGAAATGGGAGTTCTTCTTACCCTTAAGGTTAATGCTAAGGATATGGGAACAGTAGTCGGCAGACAGGGCGCTACTGCAAACTCAATTCGTTCTTTGCTTAAGATTGTCGGCATTAAAAACAATGCCCGCGTAAATCTAAAGATTGAAGAACCAGAAGGCGGAAGAGGTCCTAGAACTCCAAGAGAAGATTTTTCTAGATAGGTTTTTAAAATAAAATCAAATTTAGATTTTTAACAAAAAATGGCTTGCAAAAGGCCATTTTTTGTTTTAAACTGTCATTGACCTTTTACTTAATTCTTTTCTCAGCGAAAGTTTCAGATTTTGAGCGAAGCGAAGTAAAAATTTTGAAGATGTATATAGAATATACTTTAAGAAATTTTTGCAAAGCTGGAGCCAAAATGTGAAAATTATAGTAGAAAAGGAATTATGTAAAAGGTCAAGATTATTATGTTGAGTTATGGCGATTTAAGAAAAGGGGTCGTTTTTATATTAGAGGGGTCTCCTTGGCAAGTAATGGAGTCTGGTTTTTTGCGAATGCAACAGAGAAAAGCTGTGATGCAAACTAAGCTTAAAAATTTAAAAACTGGGAAAATTGTTGATAGAAATTTTCAAGCAAGCGATAGTTTTGAAGAGGCAGAAATAGCAAGAAAAACAGCAGTGTATATTTATAGTAGTCGAGGTGAATTCTGGTTTCATTCTAAAGATGACAAAACCAAAAGATTTTCATTAAAAGAAGAGGCCATAGGAGATAAAGCTAAATTTTTAAAACCAAATATAGAAGTTGTATTAATTTCTTTTTCTTTTGGAGACGGCGAAGCTGAAGTAATCAATATCGAACTCCCCGTTAAAATAGATTACAAAGTTGTGGAGGCGCCACCTAGAGTAATGGGAAATACTGCTCAGGGCGGTAATAAAGTTGTTGAGATTGAGTCTGGTGCAATGGTCACAACCCCAATGTTTATTGAGACCGATGATACCATAAGAGTAAATACAGAAACTGGAGAGTATGTAGAAAGAGTAGAGAAAAAATAAAAACTGCTAATCGCAGTTTTTAAAAAATATTCTTATAACTTATAAGAAGGAAGAAAATTGCAGTAATGCAAAATATAAAGACGATTTTACAAAATCTTTCAGTAACTCTAAAATCTTGTTTAGAATTCTTAGGGCTAGCATTTGCTTTCTTATAGGCCCAATTTTCAAGTTCTCTTTGAACTACAATGAAATGATTTTCAATTTCTTTTTGGTCTAATTGGCCATTGTAGCGTCTTCTGGTATGCATCATAGTTTATCCCATTTTCTTAAATTAGATTTAATGATTTTGCTATTCCGCCACCAAACACGAACCAAACAATTTTTGTTATGATTTCAAGAAGTAAATCTAATAGAACAAAAGATTCATACATTATCCAAGATATTGTTGGCACTAATATAAAGAATGGCCATATTAATGCGAGTACGAAATGAAATTCTGGATTATTAGAAAGCTTAAAATCCTCCTCGCATTTGCGAGTTTCGTATAGTGACGAGTTGGGGCCTCTAATGAATTTTTCAGAAAAGCTATTGCTATTTGCAATAACACAAGTTCGATGTTCGTTGTCGTATTTTGCGACAACCCAACCAATATTCATATAAATTGCCACCAAGAAGATTATAATTACTATTTTACGCAAGCGCCCCATAGCCCAAACTCCTCTTGTTTTTGAACTAATTATCTTATAACATCAAACTATGATTGTGTCAAAAAATAACAAAAAAGTATATGTTGGTATGAGCGGTGGGGTAGATAGCTCTGTAGCCGCTTATTTATTAAAAAAAGAAGGATATGATGTTTTGGGTGTTTATTTGCTTTGTTATTCAGAGGACGAGGAAATTTGTCGCGCAAAAAAAGATATGGAAGATGCAAGGGCAGTTGCGCAACAATTAGATATTCCGTTTTATGTTTGGAATTTAGAGAAAGAATACAAAGAAAAGGTTATTGATTATATGATAGAAGGATATCAAGCGGGTATTACGCCCAATCCCGATGTGATGTGTAATCGTGAAATTAAGTTTGGCATTTTTTTAAGGCGGGCACTTGCAATGGGCGCTGATTTTGTTGCAACGGGACATTATGTTCGATTAAGAAAAGAGGAAAATTTTGAATTATTACAAGCAAAAGATCAAAACAAAGACCAATCATATTTTTTATGGACACTGACACAAGAACAATTAAAAAATTGTCTATTCCCGATTGGTAATTATTTAAAAAGTGAGGTTCGTGAAATTGCCAGTAAATCTGGTTTAGTCACTGCTAATAAAAAAGATTCACAGGGAGTTTGTTTTGTTGGGAAAGTTAAGATTACCGATTTTTTAAGCAGCACAATAATTCCGCGTCGTGGGAAACTAGTAACTACAAAAGGAGAAATAATTGGCGAACACAATGGCTCAGAGTTTTATACTATCGGACAAAGACACCTCGGTGTTTCTAATGCGGAATACGGAAATTTAAATAAAGGTAAGGATACCAAGCCTCATTATGTAGTCTCAAAAAATATAAAAGAAAATATTGTAACAGTTGCTGAAGGCGATAGCGACGAGTTGATATTTAAAAGTAGCGCTATGATTCAAAACATAAATTTCGTTTCCTCTGATTTTAAATTTAAAAACAATGAATTGGAAGTTCCAGTTTTAGCAAGGATTCGTTATAGACAGCCACTTTTTAAAGCAATTCTTCGTAAAATTTCAGATACACAATGCGAATTAAATTTTGCTGAGCCAGTAAAATTTGTAGCTCCGGGTCAGTCGGCTGTTTTTTACAAAGAATCTGGTGAGATGATTGGAGGCGGTATTATCACTTCTTGAGATATTCTAGCTTGCATTTTTTTAGAAAATATGTATAATGTATCAAGCATTTACTTGACGCAAAAACAGGAGGGAGATGTCTAATGTCCGAAGATAAACGCCATGACTCGCAAGAAGTTCTTCAGCAGTCAGCTACCGCAGTAGAACTTCTGAGACTCGCATTAGAGCTTGTTGGCTCGGCTTTTAAGAAGGTCCGCGATCGTGACTCTCAAAGAGAGTGCTTTACAGCCAATGATCTTATTTTTACTGCAAGAAATCACATACTTAAATCTCATATTATTCCAATTGAATTGCATGAAATTGCTTCTGCTCGCATTATGATTGAGCAGATAAAAACCTGGAGGAATATGTTAGAAGAACTTACTGAAAGAAGAAGAGATTCTAGTGAGGGATCAGATCCCTTTTCTCTGCTTGATCTTTTTCCCAAAGACTTCATTGATAAATTGCTTGACCTTGCAAGAGATGCTGAATGTTTAGAAGATCAGCTTAGGAAAATGAAAATTGGTAAAGGGCAAACCGTCATATAAGACGGTTTTTTTTATCCTCCCAAATTTTGCATTGCAAAACTTAGGAGGATAAATTTGCATATGTTATCATTTAAGTAATATACTTTGAATTATACTGGTCCCGTTAGAGATTACTGACTTTATCGGGATTAACATTATTTTAAAAAATCATTATTATTTATAATAGTTGGATCACACAGTTAGACTGTGACCAATTTCTAATGGGATGGTAAGAACACTTTCAAGAGATATAGCTTCGCACGAAGGCAAAGAAATTGAACTTTCTGGTTGGGTAGATGTTGTAAGGGCACATGGAAAGGTTTTGTTTTTGGATTTGCGCGATAGGTCTGGCATCGTCCAACTCGTTTTTATTCCTAGCAATAAAGAGTTATATCAAACTGCCTCGGAGCTTCGTCCAGAGTGGGTTATTAGAGTTAGAGGCATGGCAAACAAGCGTCCAGCCGGGATGGAAAACGCAAATGTTTCAAATGGTATACACGAAGTTTTAGTTAAAGAAATGAATGTTATTTCTAAATCTGAAACACCGCCAATTCCGCTTGATAATGATGGTTATGATATTGGTGAAGAATCACGAATGAAGTATCGATACATTGATTTACGAAGAAATCGATTGCAGAAAAATTTGAAGATGCGCCATAAAATAATAAAGTATATTAGGGATTTTTTAACTACAGAAGATTTTGTTGAAATCGAGACCCCAATTTTAAGTAAGTCGACACCAGAAGGAGCAAGGGATTATTTAGTGCCTTCGCGTTTACATCAAGGAAAATTTTATGCACTTCCTCAATCACCACAGCAATACAAGCAACTTTTGATGGTGGCAGGACTTGAAAGATATTTTCAAATTGCGAGATGTTTTAGAGATGAAGATACCAGAGGAGATAGACAGCCAGAGTTTACGCAATTAGATTTGGAGATGAGTTTCGTTGAGCGCGAAGAAGTTATGGATATAAATGAAAAACTTCTTATAGAAATTGCCACCAAGTTATATCCAGAGAAACATATAGAGCAAATTCCATTTCCGCGTATTTCATATAAAGATGCTATGGAAAAATATAAAACTGATAGGCCGGATTTGCGAAAAGACAAAAATGACTCAAACGAACTTGCATTTTGTTGGGTAATTGATTTTCCATTTTTTGAAAAAACTGAAAATGAAGGATGGACTTTCACGCATAATCCATTTTCAGCGCCAAAGCCAGAATTTATGGAAGACTTGCTCAAGATGCAAAATATAGAAAATATTTTAACAACCCAATACGATATTGTTCTAAATGGTTGGGAGATTGGGGGTGGGAGTATTAGAAATCATACCGTAGAAGCCTTGACCTCTGTTTTAAATATTATGGGACATAAAAATCCGCGTGAAAATTTCGGTCATATGTTTGAAGCCTTTAGCTACGGAGCTCCATCTCACGGAGGTATTGCTTGGGGGTTAGATCGGTTGGTCATGATTTTACAAAATGAGCCTAATATTCGAGAAGTAATTGCTTTTCCAAAAACTGGAGATGGCAGAGACTTAATGATGCAAGCGCCGTCAGAGGTAAGCGATGAACAGCTAAAAGAGTTAGGTTTGAATATAAAACAAAAAAATGCAAAATAATAAAGCGCAGTCCCGTAGTTATGCGAAGCATATACAGGCGGGAGACGCGCCTTCAGATGTTTCAAAAAATCAACTAGAAGAATTAGGATTAAAAATTAATATTAAAGATAAATAAAAACATGCCAAACTTAAAAGAAAGAACATTAATATTATTAAAACCAGATGCACTTCAGAGAGGTTTTTTAGGGGAAGTTATTGGACGATTTGAAAGAAAGGGATTTAAAATTGTCGGACTTAAAATGACCAAACCAGCAGAAGCCATATGGGATGAGCACTATGGCGCTCATAAAGATAAACCGTTTTTCGGAAAACTTAAGGGTTTTATGAGTTCGGGCCCATTGGTTGCCATTGCAATTGAAGGACTTGAAGCAGTTTCGGTTATAAGAAAAATGACCGGTTCAACTTCTGGAAGAGAAGCATTACCTGGGACTATTCGCGGAGATTTTTCTATTTCTGGTCAAGCCAATATTATTCATGCATCTGGCACTGTGGATGAAGCTAACGATGAAATATATCGCTTTTTTAATGAGGATGAACTTTTTGATTATACAAAGCCAGAATTTGAATGGATATATTCGGACGAAGAAAGAGAATAAAAAGTTATTCACCTTGTAGCCCTTTGCATTATAGAAAATAATATTTATACTAATATTAGATTCCGCAAGAAGGTTCTGGATCAAACAATTATTACAGGGAGATCTAAATTTCGTAAGTCTGTGGATTTACGCTGCGGTCACCCACCTGGCGTTTGCCAGAGAAACCTTTTAAAACGGAATCTACAAAAAAAGCCAAGTTTGGGCTTTTTTTGTTAGTTACTGTTTTAAAATTTTTAAGTAATATATGCGGAAAATTTTTTAGCAGTAACTAACCCCGCACCAATCTTGGCGCAAGACTATAAAAATCTATCAGTAAAGCCAAAGGCGGATTCCGTGAGATAAGCATTAAACTATGCAAAAGTGATATTTGAGATTTGGTGCGGGGGTTTATATTAATTTAAAAATATATTGCTCGCTATAATTATTTGTGTTAAGTTGGTAGAGGTTTTTTGAAAAGGAGACTATAGTCTTGGAACTATTCAAAGAGAAATCACTAAGAGCATATAAACGCATTGAAGATTTACTTATGGAATATAATGTTCCGCATCGCGATGTATGTCTTAAAATATTAGAAGATAATCGTAAGCTTTTTGAAACCGCTCCTGGTTCGAGTCACAATCATCAAGCGTGGCCGGGTGGTTATATAGATCATGTTCATGAGGTAATGAACTTTGCTGTAGTTTTATATTCCGCTATTAAATCCACCGGAAGGCCGATGTCTTTCACATTAGGACAGGTTTTGCTAGTACTTTTTCTACATGATCTCGAAAAGCCATGGGCATATTATTTGGACGTTGATGGTAGCTTAACTCGAAATCCTAATATATTGACCAAAAAAGATCGCCAAATTTTTCGGGATACAAAGCTTATAGAATATGGAATAGAACTTACTGAAAAAGAGGGTAATGCTTTCCGATACGTTGAAGGAGAGCTTAGTGACTATTCTCCCGAGCGTCGTGTTATGAATGAAATGGCTGCTATTTGTCATGCGTGTGACAATATAAGTGCCAGGGGTTTCTGGGATTATCCCAAAGCAGAAAATGACCCTTGGTCTGGGGCTCAAAGATTTAGAACTAAACAGTAGGTCAAATGAAATCAAAAAAGCTCATGTGGGTAGAAAAACTTTTTGTAATACACTGTTCACCTGCTTTAAAAATAATAAATTAGGAATGGTTTTAATTTATACAATATTAAAAAAATAAGGTCGCAATATCGCGACCCTTTTAATCTTCCAAGAAACTCCGCACTTCAGCGTGGGGAGGATGTCATTTTTTAAATAGTAAAAAATTATTCAAAACTCACACTATCAAACCAAACTTCAGCATCGTTAGATGGAACACCATCAGTAACTGGTGAAAGAATCAAATTAACTCTAGCTTTGACGGCGCCAGATGGCGATGTTGCCGTTGACTGTAGAACTTGCCAGGATAGAGTGCCAGTTAGACTGTGGGTGGCGGTATGATCGTAGGTTGATATAATTCCACCGCCAGAGTTAAGCCATTCAATATGAATATGGGTCTGACTAGATCCTAAATTCTTTGTTTTTATGGCATAACTTAAATCATAATTTTGGCTTTCAGAAACGAATACCTCTTGATACACTCGACGGGTAGTTACAGCGCTGTCAAACATATGAAGTGATGTTGCTCCGCTGTATCCTGTTGTAATGTCTACAACCTCTTCTGTTCCCCAATCTAGCCATCCCTCGAAGCTACTGTCGGTTATATTGTTCATGGTTGATGGAGTGGGTCCACTAAAACTCACACTATCAAACCAAACTTCAGCATCGTTAGATGGAACACCATCAGTAACTGGTGAAAGAATCAAATTAACTCTAGCTTTGACGGCGCCAGATGGCGATGTTGCCGTTGACTGTAGAACTTGCCAGGATAGAGTGCCAGTTAGACTGTGGGTGGCGGTATGATCGTAGGTTGATATAATTCCACCGCCAGAGTTAAGCCATTCAATATGAATATGGGTCTGACTAGATCCTAAATTCTTTGTTTTTATGGCATAACTTAAATCATAATTTTGGCTTTCAGAAACGAATACCTCTTGATACACTCGACGGGTAGTTACAGCGCTGTCAAACATATGAAGTGATGTTGCTCCGCTGTATCCTGTTGTAATGTCTACAACCTCTTCTGTTCCCCAATCTAGCCACCCCTCAAAACTATTGTCGATAATCAAATTTCCGGAATTTAAATTAGAAGTTGGCGTTATATAAAGCTTATTACCAATTTCATACGCATTAATATCATCGCCTCCATCAGAAAGTAGATATGGCTTCATTTTCTCAGACTCAAGTGAGGTATTTAATTCTGGATCACACACATATGTAAAATATTGTCCCGAAGCAAAAGTATTAATTGGGTCTATAGGTAATACGGGAAACTTTGCTCCAAGTCCTGCTCCTCCAACTCCAAAATTAACTGGAATCCAGCCGGTACCATCGATTCTATATAGATGAGTGCTGGATACTTGCGCCCAAGACCAGCCGCTGGGTAGAGTTGGCGCTGTTTCTCCGTTATCATGCGGAACTGATACATAAACCTTTTGATTTGATTCTCCGTAGCATGTATTGGATAAAATGGGTCCATCCCAATCCACTTCACCATTACTAGTAACCAATGTTAAATTAATAGCAGAGTTTATAACACCAATATCATTAAGACGCTTAGCATCTCTAGATTGTCTTAAAAATTCAACAGGTCGCAAAACTAAAATAATTGCAACCGCAAGTATTGCTAGAATTCCTATGACTATTAGAAGTTCTAGAACGGTGAAGCCCTTGTATTTGGAGCTCATAGAATACAGAATAGATACTCAATTTTATTAACCTTTTGATTATATCATTTACATTATTGTGTTCTTGATTAAATATCTAAAAATACTAAATATCCTTATTAATATAAATACTTCACTTCCAAGCGCATTTTCTGTACTATTAGATTGAAGTATTAGTAAGTATAAACTGACTTATTCGTCATATATGGCAAATGACAAAAAAAACAACTTTATTGAGGCTTACGATTTGTATTCCGACGCGATTTACCGCCATTGCTATTTTAGGGTGTTTAAAAAGGCAAGGGCAGAAGAGTTGGTTCAAGTAACTTTTATGAAAACCTGGGAGTATATAAAAAAGGGTAATGAAATCGAAAATATAAGGGCTTTTCTTTATAAGGTTGCAAATAATCTAATAATAGATGAATCTAGAAAAAGAAAGGAAGAAAGCTTAGATGACCTTCTTGATCAAAACATTTTTATGGAGCCCTCATATCGTGAAGAAAAGATATTTGAGCACAATATATTGCTTGCAGAAATTAAAGAAAAAATGAAGAAATTGGAGGAAGAAGATCAAAAATTAATTACACTTAGATATTTCGACGACCTAGATCCAAAAGATATAGCTCTTATAACTGGAGATAAAACAAATAATGTTTCTGTAAAATTAAACAGAGCGTTAAATAAATTAAAACAAATTATTTAATAAAGTTCACAATGCCAAATCTAAATTTTTGGGGAAAATTAAATACACTTAAAGAAGGAATAAAATTTGATGAAGATCGCAAAAAGAAAATTCGCGATTATTTAATTCGCGAAATTAATATTTCTGAATCAGCTAACAGCGTAGATATAAATAAAAATAAAAAAACATTCTGGAGCGGATTTATTAAAAGTGCGAACTATCAATTTAGGACTGCTCCAGTTTTTGTTGGCATTCTTCTTTTGCTTGTGTTTGGTGGTGGGGTGTCTTTTGCGGCAAATGAATCTTTGCCTGGAGATTTGCTCTATTCAATTAAAGTTGGCGTAAATGAAAAAGTTCTTGGGGCAGTAATTTTTAGCGAAAAGGCAAAAATTGAACTAGAAGCTAGTTTAGCTACAAGGCGCCTTGAAGAAGCAGAAGCTCTAACTTTGAGTGGAAAAATTAATGAAGATCTTCAAGTTAAAATTGGAAATGATTTTGAAAAACATTCCAAAAAAGTTAGTGATGGTATTTCTAGGTTAGAATCAAATACTAACTCAATGGATGCATCGGATATTAATTCAAAATTTGAATCTTCTCTGCAAGCCCACGAGCAAATTATTAGAAAACTAGGAGATAACTCTAGTGACGAGGTTCAATTAAGAATTCGTCCGGTAGAAGCTAAAGTGAGAGAGCGCCTAAAAAACACGTCCTCAAAGCGCTCTGAGTTGGATTTAAGCATTGCTAAAAAGGAGTCCGATAATAAGAAAGAAGAAAAAATCAAAAGCCTAGCTCTAAACAAGATAAAAGAGGCTAAAGAAGTGGTAAATTCGTTACAGAAATTTATTGAACAAAGAAAAAATAAGATTAGCGCAGAGATAGCTTCTTCTTCAGAGGCGCAAATTAAGGAAGCCCGTAGTTTGATAGATCAAGCAAATTCAAAGATTGAAAGCTCATTGTTTGGTGAATCTTTTAGCTTGGCGCAAAAAGCAATACGAATAGCAAATAAATCACGGGTAATTAATAACGCTTCAACAGAATTGAAACTAGATGGTCGTTTGATTGATAAGTTGGAGGAAGATATAGATAAAAGAAATAATGATGTGGATAATAAAATTAAAATGATTGAAGTTAAGATTAACGCAAGCACTACTAATAAAACCAAGCCAAATCCAACACCAACAATCAAACCAAGTCCCACATCAGGAACGAAGCCAAACCCGACACCAACGATTAAACCAATTTCTTCTAGTACAATAAAAGCTAGTACTACAACCAGCGTAAGTTCAACCTTGAAAAATATTTTAAATCAAGGCAGTAATCTTCTTTAGGATTGAAATTTATTTTCTTATTTTATAGGATATAATCTTAATATCCAGTATCATATTAAGGATATTAAATATGCTCGATTATTTTGTTGGGCTTATAGCGCCGATGTAAGGTCGGAGTTCCGACCACTCTATATTATATGGAATAACATGAGCGTCGGAATAAAGTGGTATTATGCGACACCTGTCCCGTTAGACATAGGCATTAACATGGGTCTATGGTTCAGTGGTAGAACACAGCATTTTTATCCCGTTAGATATTAAGCGTGTAAACGAGGGCTCGTAGTATAGTGGCAATACGCCGCATTCGCATTGCGGAGACGCGAGTTCGATTCTCGCTGAGTCCACAAATTAAATATCTAACGGGACAAGTTGCTGGGACACCGGTTCGATTCCGGTTAGGTCCACAATAATGTCTAACGGAATGAACATTGCCGAGGCTCGGGTTCCCTGCCGCTTGCAACCAGGGATTTCCCGTGCGTCCACTGGCCTATATATGGGTAAGCTTGTTTGTGTGATTTTGGTTTGGTAGGATAAATTTAGTATCTAAAAAAGAAAAAGTAAGAATGCGACTAAAAATCTCTATCTACATCGGTGTTTTTTTAAGTCTGTATTTAGAATCTAACTCTGCGTATGCCTGTAATTTGAAAGGCGATTTTAATTGTTCTGGAGACATAACAGTGACAGACGGTGTATCGGTACTTAGATGTGCTATCGATGATGGGTTTTGTAATTCAGAGTTGGATGCTGGTGGTTTAGAACGCATAGATATGGATTGTAACGGTAGTATTACTGTAACCGATGGTGTTCTAATTCTTGAAAAAGCAGCAGGATTCTCTCATGAAACCAATTGCCCAGTTTTGACTGGTGGGCCGAGACCACTTTTATGCGGATCATTTAATGTAACAATAAGTGATGATACTTTGAATGAAATTTCAAAGTGGCAAGTAGTTGTATTGGATTATTATCAAGGACCGCGTGAAATAGGAGAACAACTCAAGCGAGTTGGCACAGGAATCAAAGCTTTTTTTCCTATTTATCACGAAAAGTCAGATTCAATTGATGAAATTTACGAAAGAACCAGATTGTTTGCCGAAGAAGCAATGCCGTATCTTGATTATATGCTTGGGGTTTATGTGTGGGATGAGCCAGATTATGATGATGTTGATTTTGATAAACAACAAGCAGCAATAGATGCCGTGAGACTCTATTTGCCTGGCATTTCAACATTTATGTATCTTGAGAGTGACAACTCGCCAGCACCAGAGGGACTTACATATCGTGGCATGCATTTTTATAATAAAGATTCTAAGGACATAGAAGTCGTACGTAAACGACTAGAACACGTGGGAAAGATTTCACCACATATTATTGCAATTCCCCGTGCGTTTGATGATAATGGACACTGCTGTGATGGTAAAAAATGGTCAGATACAGAACTCGCCCAAATGAATAGGGATTTGTTTCCCGAGTTATCAAGATCGTCATATGTTGCAGGTGTGATATATTTTGTATGGAATATACGCAAGGAGGATGATTATCCAAAGCGATCACGAGGTACAGAAGATCTACCAGAAACTTTAGAGACTATTAGATTGCTTTGTACTCACTAACTAAAAACGGCAATTATCGCGCCGTTTTTTATATGAAAAAATTTTTAACAAAAACTATGGCCATATAGTCGTGGAAGTGTGAGTGTGTCCTCAAAATCTTAATTTAAAATGATTTGCAAAAAATGGCTATTTGTTATATAATTTCTTTGGTTTTTTAGCTATTTAACAACTACTAGAAGTTAATAATCTAGTATACAAATGAAACGAAAGGGAGAAACTAGAAATGCAATTCAAGAGAATCGTAGGCGCAATAGTTTTTATTTTTTTCATATTTGCATTTTATCCAAATGTATCGAATTCCGCTTCGTGTTGTAGCTGTGGTGGTGCCACTGGGGTGCCATGTACTGGCGTAGGAAATACATCTATCGATAAGTGCAAAAAAGCAATTGCCAAAGCAGTTGGTCTTTATGAGGCCGGTGTTATTAAAGCAATTAGTTCTAAATGCGAGTCAAATCGCATTTGTGGTAAGGGCAATATTAATATTTGTCCTGATTGCTCAGAAAATCCTAAATATCGAATGTGGATAGCTTCTGGCAAGCAAAAAGTTCTAAGAAAGATTAATAAAGCTTGTGCGCCATTTCTGGGAAGCGATATTGGAGCTCCGGCAGTTTGTCCGGGATTTAGTGGAGGATGTTCTAATCAGATTATTATTCCAGAAGATTTGGGAAAATGCGAAGTTTGTATTGTTGATGCAAAGGTAAGGCATTTTGTTCGTAATGTCGATGGTTTTTTTCATTCTATTGTGGCCGACAAGCCCCTCGCTAAATGTCGAAAAGCAATTTGGAATTTTGGAGTAGACTCATTTCTCGAGAAGCCAATTTCAGTATCTAGCTTGTATAAGCTTTGTAAGTCTTGTGGTGATGTTGATGGTGATTGTAAGGGGCCTGATGTTTTTACCCCGAACCGCATTGGCTTTAACGAAGTTTGTCAGAGTGGAAATGTTTGCAAAATGGAAATTAATGAACTTTCTGATATTCTAGATTGTGCTGAATGTTCCGCAAATTTAATGGGAACATGTAATGCTTATGATGTTTCTGGTGTATGTAATAATATTACTGATCCACTAACTATTTGTGAGCCAATTTCAACTCCAACTCCTACGGCAACTATTGTTGCTACTTTTATGCCAACAAAAACCTTAGTTGCAACACCTACATGTACTTTAACTCCAACTAGAACGCCGACTATAACTAAAACGGCTACGCCATTTCCGACTGTGACGCCTTCTCCAACTGGCGAACCGACTTCTACGGCAATCATAACTTGCACACCAACTGTAACTCCAACCCCGACAAAGACTAAAACCGTGACGCCTACTAAGACCGTCACTCCAACTTGCACTGTAACGCCTACCGTGACTCCCA
>CAYHMC010000009.1:0-31918 GCA_964357615.1 uncultured Candidatus Saccharibacteria bacterium | reverse complement strand
CTAAGACAGTCACGCCGACTAAAACTGCCACTTCAACTAAGACGGCAACTCCGACTTGTACTGTAACGCCTACCGTGACTCCCACTAAGACAGTCACGCCGACTAAAACTGCCACTTCAACTAAGACGGCAACTCCGACCAAGACTGTAACGCCAACCGTTACTTGTACTCCAACACCAGTGCCAACTGTTACGCCACCGATTTTCCCTAATTGCTTGACATTACTTCAAAACGGAGAGATAGGCGACAGAGCCCATTATCTTACAGGCACGCATGCAATTGTGCCCGATGAAAATCACGCTTCAACATGGTGGATTTATGATGGTTCAGATGATGTTTGGACGCTACATGGTTCTCTAGAGGGTAGCTTTCTCCAGTGTGCTGTAACGAATGAGGGTATAGTTATTCAAACCAATTGGTATTTAAGTGAAGATAATCTTCTCGGGTGGTATCCAATCAAAGATTCTAATTGGGGACTTGGTAATGTTCGCTATCTTACAGACAACATCATTTTTGATCATGCTATACCTCTTGCGCCTTGTGATTGTGAGATGTTAAGCCCAAGAATTTCAGTGCTAAACATCAGTGATGATTCTGTCACTTCAATCAGAAGAGTTACGATAAGCGCAGATTGGGGCGCGTGCGGACAAGACTTAAGTCAGTTAAGAATGATCGATGTGGTAAGTGGCACAGAAAATCCAGAAATAAATGTTCAAAGATTGCAAATCTCGACATGGGATATTCCTTTAAGTGAACCGGGTAATACATTTGAATTTACCTTGCAAACCGCAGGGCACAGGGTTATCTGTAAAGATACCTATTATAATAATGTCCCGTAGTCTTCTATGTCCTAGATAAATTTCTATTCTCTATAGCTAAACGCTATAGGGATTTTTTATTTTATGTATAATCATCCCACTTAAAGTTAAGTATTTTTGATTAAATAGTATATAATAAAGAGATATTAAATAGATATATGAGCGAAGATACAATAAAGAAAAAAGTATTAATAGTTGAAGATAGAAAACCAATTTTAAAAGCACTTTCTATTAAATTAGAGCGGTCTGGATTTGATGTTATGACTGCCGAAGACGGAGAAATTGCACTTAAAACTATTGAAAGCAATAAGTTTGATTTAATATTGCTTGACTTAGTGTTGCCTAAAATAGATGGATTCTCAATTTTGGCAGAGTTAAAAACACGAAATATTAAAACCCCAGTAATTGTACTTTCAAATTTAAGCCAAGACCAAGATGAGCGTCGCGCTAGAGAGCTTGGAGCAGTTGATTATTATATTAAATCAGACATTGCAATTAACGATGTTGTAAAAAAAGTCAGTACGTTGCTTTTGAAATAAAATAATAATTTATTAATTTTATTTTTTATAAATTAAGATGGCATTAAATCATCACTTTTACAACGAGGAAGTAATAAAAGAAATATTGACTAGAGAGGGTTACGTTACGAGTGAGGAGATGAGTAAGGCGGAGATTTATTCTAAAGGAAATCAGGTTTCTTTAATTCAATACTTGTTAAGCAAAGAGCTGATAACCGAAGATCTTTTGGGCCAAGCTCTTGCCGAGGCTTATGGAGTTTTATATGCAGATTTAAATTCCAATTATCCACCAAGAGAGCAAGTTCTTCGCATCCCTTCTGATGTAGCGCTAAAACTTCGCGCAGTTCTTTTCAGCGTGAGTGATAGTGGTGTAGTAGTTACAACAGACAATCCAGCTGCACCAAATTTGCAACTCGAGTTAGAAAAATTATTTGCTCCTAAAAAAATCGAAATTAGATATTCGTTGCCAGAAGATATCGAAGAGGTGCTTATAAATTATCGCACTGGACTAGAAACTCGTTTTCAAAAAATAATTGAATCTCAGAAAAAAATTGCACCCGGTATAATTGATGAAATTATAGAAGATGCATTACTTTATAGAGCATCATATGTTCATTTTGAACCACATGGCAAAGAGGTTGTTATTCGCTTTCGAATAGACGGGGCCCTTCACGAAGCTGGTAGAGTTTCTCCCGAGCATTATGATAATATGCTAAACCGTATAAAAGTTTTATCTCATCTTAGAATTGATGAAAAATTTTCAACCCAAGATGGTGCCATTAGATATAGTAGAAATGATAAAATTGCCGACCTCCGCGTTTCAATCGTCCCAACTCTTGATGGAGAAAAAGTTGTGTTTCGTGTACTTGCGGAGTATGTTCATGGATTTGCTTTTTCTGACCTAGGATTAAATGAAGAACAACAGAAAATAGTTGAAGAAGCTTCAGAAAAGCCTTTTGGTATGATTTTAACAACTGGCCCAACTGGTTCTGGTAAAACAACTACACTTTATTCAATTCTAAAAATATTAAATAAGCCAGATGTTAATATTACAACAATTGAAGATCCAGTTGAGTATAAAATTGCTGGAATAAATCAAATGCAGGTTAATAAAGATAAAAACATAACCTTTGCAAATGGACTTAGGTCAATTGTTAGACAAGATCCAGATACAATTCTCGTGGGTGAAATACGCGATAAAGAAACTGCTGAAATTTCAGTAAACGCTGCGCTTACTGGCCATTTACTTTTTACCACCTTTCATGCAAATGATGCTGCTACATCTATCCCACGATTAGTAGAAATGGGCGTGGAACCATTTTTACTTGCCTCAACATTGCAGGTTGTTATAGCCCAAAGATTAGTTAGGAAAATATGTGAAAGCTGTAGATTTAGTGAAAGTATTTCTGGAGCAAATTTAGATTTACAAGTTTCTCAAATTCATAAATTTTTTAATACCGACCCAATTACTTTTTACAGAGGAAAGGGTTGCAACGCATGTAATAAAACTGGCTATATTGGGCGAACTGGCATTTTTGAATTTCTAAAAATTAGCCCTGCACTACAGAGACTCATTTTAAAAAATCCATCAACTCGTGAAATTTGGGAGATTGCTAGGCAAGAAGGTTCCAAATCTCTTTTTGAAGATGGAATCGAAAAGGTTAAAAGTGGCATCACAACACTTGATGAATTGCTTAGAGTTGCAGAACCGCCAAACATATAAACCGCTTAATATTTTATTTAGGATAATATGTGGACTGTTATATCCTCCAGTGTTCTATTAGACTAATTACCAATTATGCTTAAAGAGAAAGATTATTTTCTTGAAAACTTAGCAACATACGCCGGTGCATCTATAAATATAACAGAAACATTAGATGCCCTTATTAAAGATACAAAATCTTATCGAATGAAGCGTATTATCGAGGCTATTCGAGAAGATATAGATTCTGGGACTTCTCTTTCTAAGGCTTTAACAAAGTCAAAAATTTTTCCAGAACATGTAATTTCACTTATTAGGATTGGAGAAGAGTCAGGAAGACTACCTGAAAATTTAAAAGTTGTCTCACGCGAACTTGAAAAAGACAGAGAACTTAGATCAAAACTTCGCTCCGCAATGGCTTATCCAATGCTTGTACTTATTCTTACGGTTGTTATAGGAGTTTGCGTTGCTTGGTTTATCCTGCCAAATCTTTCAAAGGTGTTTAGTCAGTTAGATATTGAACTTCCTTATATTACAGAAGTTTTAATAAAATTTGGAAATTATCTTGGATTACATGGGACAGTTGTTATACCAATTTTTCTTGGCGTAGTTATTTTTTCGGTTTATTTTTTATTTTTTTATCATCGCACCAGTTTTCTTGGTGAAAGACTTCTATTTGTTTTTCCAGGCATTAAAGAACTTATAAAAGAAGTTGAAATTGCAAGATTCGGGTATGTGCTTGGAAACCTTCTTGATGCTGGTCTTCCAATTGTTCCAGCGCTTCAATCGCTTGAAGCTGCAACCAGTTTTTATATGTACAAACGATTTTATAAATATCTTAAGGAAAATATTGAAATAGGAAATGCATTTAGCCAAAGTTTAAATGGATATCCAAAACTACATAAACTTTTTCCTGTAATTGTAGTTCAAATGATATCCACCGCTGAAAAAACTGGAACATTGCCACAGACATTTATGAAGATTGGGGGAATTTATGAAGCAAAAACAGAAACGACAATTAAGAACATCACTGTTATTCTTGAGCCAGTTATGCTTGTTATTGTTTGGCTCGGAGTTCTTGCGGTTGCGGTTGCAATAATTTTGCCGATTTATAGTTTAATCGGAAAATTTAATCCATAATATTTGAATATTGCACTGTAGCTTGAATATATTTTCAACTTTCTTAATGCGTAACACAATTACAATTTTAAATTATTTATTAAATATTAAGAAAAATAACTCTGGCTTTACATTATTTGAAATGCTACTGGCAGTTTCAGTTTTTGCAATTATTGGTGTAATTAGTGCCCCAGTTTATATTGGTTTTAAAACTAGAAATGATGTTGATTCTGCAGCTACGATAACAGCTTCTGCGCTTCGAAGAGCAAGTGTTCTTAGTCAAAGCATGCAAAATGATTCATCTTGGGGAGTACTAGCCACAACTTCAGAGATTATAATATTTAGTGGAGGAAGTTATGCTTTGAGAAATCCAATTTATGATGAATCAAAAAATATCGTTTCTTCTATTCAGATTAGTGGGAAAAGCGAATTAGTATTTGCAAAATTTACAGGTATGCCAATATCAACTGGAACACTTATTTTTACTTCTTTAAGTGGCGAAACTCGTAATGTGAGTATTAATGAAAAGAATGTAATTTCATACTAGAGAATGAAAAAAAAATTAAACAAAAATAGGGCTGGCTTTAGTTTAGTGGAAGCACTTCTCTCAAGCGCGCTTCTTTCGCTTTTGCTTACAATTGTAGCTGGCGCAGTAATTTATGGAAGTGATAGTTCGGTTGTCTCTGGTGATCGCAATCGCGCGTTATATTTAGCAGAAGAGGGAATAGAAGCGGTGAGAAATATTCGAGATTCTGGATTTGCTAATCTCACAAATGGAACTTGGGGACTTATTACATCTACTAACATTTGGTCGCTTTCTGGTTCTTCAAATACAATAGAAATTTTTAATAGAAGTGTTCAAGTTGGATCGATTGACGCAAATACAAAATCTGTTACATCCACCGTTTCTTGGATGTCTAATTCTGTGAGAAATTCATCGGTTTCAGTTAACACTAGAATTACAAATTGGCTTTCACCTCTTATGCTTTTGGGGGATAGCATATTAATTTATGGTGATGGTACAAATATACCGAAGTTTAGAACTTATGATGCAACGCCAAATACTTTTAGTATTGAAAATTCAACGCTTACAAATAATATAGGGCGAACTTATATTATTCGCACTTCGCCATCGTCTTCAGAGGCGATTGCTGGGTTTGTTACTTCCGCCGGAGTATTAAATGTAATGTGTTTTGATGGTTTGTCGTGGACACAGGAGTGGACCACAACTGTTGGTGGTACGGGCACTACGCGTCCATTTGATATATCTTATGAAACAAATACTGGAGATGCTGTTGTACTTTATGGAACCAATACAACGGTTAGTAATGAATTAGGATATAGAACTAAAACTGGAAGTTTAGGTTGTGGTAGTGGAAATTGGTCCGCTGGAACAACTATGAACGCCGCTCGAACTAATGGAATTGTAGAGTGGGTTAAAATGGCTTGGGATAAAAGAACCTCCTCAAATTTAATTACTGCAATTTGGGCAGACAATGCATCGTTACTCTCGTCTTTGATTTGGAGTGGTTCGGCTTGGGTTAATGAACCAGCAACACTTCACGAAACTACACTAGAAAGAGTTTCTGCTTCTCAGGATGTTGAGGATTTTGATGTTGAATATGAATCTCTTTCAGGAAATATTATGGTTGTCTGGGCTCGATCAACTGGCAATAATGGTACAAATGGAGTTCGTTATAGAAGATGTACGGGTGGTATATCCTTGTGTACTTGGGGGGCGATTACGACACCGCCTACTTTTAGAGATGATGCGACAAATTTGGATATTTCAGCAAGCCCAACCTCAGACCAAATTGTTTTTGCCTCTATCGGTAATGCTGGTTCCGATTTACAAATTGGATTTTGGAATGGCGCGTCTTGGACTAACACTGCAAACGCAGATACTTCTTGTGGCACGCCAATTGCTGGGTCAAAACTTGTTTCAACTGGATGGCTAGTTTCTGGTGGCACGGCTCGCTCTGTTATTCGATATGTAGATTCAGGTTCTAATGATTTAGATTGGTATGTTGGTAACGCTGGAACATTTACTAAACAAACAGACTTCGCACAATCACCAGCAACAAATGGCTCAAGGTACTTTGATATTCAAATGGACCCATTGAGTCAAGACCAGCTTTTATCATTTGCATCGGACAGTGCAAATGATTTGTTTGCTAAAAGACTTAGAATGACTTCGGTCCCTGGGTTTACTTGGACTAATTCAGATGGTTCGGCTCTCTCAACAATACTTCCTCAGTCTATAAATAGTCCATTTTCCTCTGCATTTTGGAGAAAATAATTATTAAGTATATGAGATTTGAAATTTTAAAATCATTATTTTTACAAAACAAAAAAAATAACTCTGGTTTTACATTAATAGAGCTATTACTTTATATTGCGCTCGCAAGTTTTATTTTGCTTGCGATTTCAGTTGTATTGTCATTTACAATAAGATCACGAATAAAAAATCAAGCAATCACAGAAGTTTTTGATCAAGGTAATAATGTTTTGCAGATAATTACACAGCAAGCAAGAAATTCCATAAGTATTAATAGTCCAGCAACAAGTACTAATGCAACTCTACTTTCATTGGCTATGGCTTCAAGTAGTTTTAATCCGAGTATTTTTTCTTTATCAGCTGGCACGATTCGCGTTACTGAGGGAGTAAGTAGTTCAATCGCGCTTACTTCGTCCCGCGTTGTAGTATCAGATGTGTTATTTAGTAATTTATCGCGTACAGGAACCCCAGGAATTATTCGAGTTAAATTTACACTTTCACATACTAATCCGTCTGGTCGAAATGAGTATAATTATTCTAAAACCTTTTATGGAAGTGCCAATATTAAATATTAAAAGCGGTTATATAACATTAATGAGTGTGCTTGTAGCCTCGGCTGTTTTGGTTTCCATATCGCTTGCTATTCTTGAGTTAGGAATAAATTTGTCTAAAACCACCACCACAATTCAAAATACAAAACTTGCAAATTCTTTCGTGAGGTCCTGTGCCGAAGAAGCATTAAATCAAGTTAGAAATTCATCAAGTTTTTCTGGCTCCGGTAGTTTAAATTTTGCTGGTGGCACTTGTTCTTATAATGTATTTAATGCTGGAGGTCAAAATAGACTCATTACAGCAACTGGCACAGCTTCAATTGCAATACGAAGGATTTCTATAAATGTAAATGCTTTAACTCCAGTAATTAATATATTATCTTGGAGGGAAGTATCGGGCTTCTAGTTTATCCCGTTAGAAGCTGCGATTGCCCATTGAAACCTTTAAAACTAATGTTAACTTTTAATAAAACCCCTGTTTAATGTAGAAATTTGTTTTTAATCGCAATCTGCTTCTAACGGGACTTATCCACTTCTACACTTATTTAGATGTGTTATAATTTCAACATATGAAAAAAATAACTAAATTTGCTGCTAAACAGGGTTTTACATTATTAGAAATATTATTAGTCGTAGCCGCAATAGGCATTCTAGCTGGAATTGTAATTCTAGCCATTAACCCAGGCAAACAGCTAGGGGACACAAGAAATGCACAGCGTCGGGTAGATGTAAATACTATTTTGAATGCCGTTTATCAGTATTCGTTGGATAGTAATGGAAATTTTCCTGGTTCTATTGATAATGTAACTACAACCTCTCAAGTTATTGGTACAGACACTTCTGGCTGTGATTCAACCTGTACTGCCACTACGACAGTAGCAAGTTGTGCAAATCTATCAACAACCACAGTTCCAATATATCTAGTCGATATTCCAAGGGATCCAAGGTCTGGTTCCTCAACTAACTCAGATTACTTTATAAACAAAAGAGCAGATGGTAGATTAACTGTTGGAGTGTGTGACCCAGAGCAGGGAGCAATAATAAATATCACAAGATAATAATAACTATTTCAAGCAATGAAATTAAACCCAGTCACTTTGGAGAATGACTGGGTTTTTTAATAAATATTTTCTAACCTAGTCATTTTAAGAATATCAATGAGCAATTACGGCAATTAATTGTTATAATAAAACAATGCGACGGATTAAAAGAATACAAAATAAAAAAAATAATAATTTACACGAAGACATATTTCTCCAAAGTATTGGTGAGGGAATTATTGTAACGAACAAAGACGGCGAAGTAATTAAAGTTAATAAGGCAGTAAAAAAAATACTAGGGTTTAGCGAATTGAACTTAAAAGGGAAAAAATTTTGGGAAACGGTTCTTGAGGTTGACGATAGAAATAATTTAATACCAAAAGAAAAAAATTTAATTAGCAAAGCGCTTAAAAATTCAAAAATAGTATCAGGAGTTTCATTTTATTTATCAGCAAAGCGTAGAAAAATACCTGTTTTTCTTACAATTTCTCCTGTAATAATAAAAGGAAAATTGACAGGTACCATATCGGCCTTTAGGGATATTTCCGATGAGCAGGCAGTTGATAAGGCAAAAACAGAATTTGTATCGCTAACTTCTCATCAATTAAGAACACCGCTTACAACCATAAAATGGTATGTACAAATGCTTATAAATGGAGATGCTGGAGAAACTAACACCGAGCAAAGAGATTATTTGAACGAAATTTTAATTGGAGCCGATGAAATGCTCTCTCTCCTAAATACATTTTTAAATGTTTCTAGAATAGAGCTTGGAACTTTTTCTGTTGAGCCAGAAGAAATTAGCGTAGAGGAAATTGCCGAAAGTGTTATTCGAGAATTAGCTCCAGATTTGTTAAAGAAAAAAATAGTACTCAAAAAGAATTTTTCATCAAAGCTCCCATCGCTTAAAGCAGATAGAAAATTACTTAGAATAATTTTGCAAAATTTAATTACGAATGCGGTTAAGTATACCCCCGAGTCTGGCGAGATTAACCTAAATCTTTCGATTATCAAGAAAAACTTTGTTATCTCAGTTAAAGATACTGGATATGGCATTCCAGAAGGCGAACAATCTCAGATATTTAAAAAAATGTTTAGAGCATCAAATGCATTTGTAAATAATACCGAGGGTTCTGGCTTGGGTCTTTATTTGGTAAAATCTATACTAGACAGCGTAAATGGGAAAATCAGCTTTAGCTCAAAGCAAGGGTGGGGGACAGAGTTTTTAGTTACCCTACCACTTTTAGGAATGAAATCTAAAAAAGGACCAAAGAAAATAGTTTAAATTCTTATTATAGAACTTCAACTTGAGCAATTCTTTTACCAAATTTTATTGCCGCTTCTTTTGTTGGTAGCCAAACATCAACTTTTTCTGGATGCCTAGCATTCATACGATCTTCAACTATAAAAACTTGTTTGCCAAAATGTTCTGGAATTCTTACTGCCGTTCCTATTGGTAGCCAATTTGCGGCAATTATTCCAAAGCGAACATAGCTACCAGATGCAGTTATAAAAGGTGTGCTGTCGGTTTCTTCTGGTGTGCTTGAATAAGCTGTAATTATGCGTTTAAAAGTTTTATTTTTTACTATATTAGGTGCACTATAGATTTTTATTGTAGTTTTAGCTACTAGGGTTGTAGACCCAATGCTAAGTGGTGGGTGTAAACCATTACTTCCTTTGAATGCCATTATTGAGTCATTTAATACTGAGCCCGAAAATGGAGTAAATATCATAAAGCCGGCAATTAATGCCAGTAACTGGTTTTTAACATCTGCTTTTTTAGTGCTAAAATACGCTATAAAATCGTTCTTTTTTTGAATTTTACTGAAATTACTCATAATGGGTGCCGTAAATATTTCTCAGATATTTATTAAATAAATATACCTACAATTAATCAAGTAATAAAAATACCCCCTTAAGGGGTACGCTTATTTCTTATTGGAGTCAGTATAGCATAAGTCCAAATAATCGTCAAACAGGCTAAAATTACAGTTATCCACATCACTTTTATTTGTTAAAAATAGTCTAAGTGTTACTATAATAAAGTAAATAGGTAATACCTATATAAATTTAACTTGAATAAATTAATATTAAACTTAATAAATAGTCGCTGATTTATTTCCTCATTTTAAATAGTTGAGGATTGTTTTGTATATATGAAAAAAAATATTATTAAAGGTTTGGGTTGTTTTGCTTTAGCATTATTACTAATAGTCGTTGGTGGGGCGGCATCTAGTTTCAGTGATTTAATTTCAAGTAATGCTGCAGTAACTCCGGATTTGGTAGCTAGTCCACCAGTTTGTACATTTCCACCAGGTGCTGGTGTTTGTACTGTTGGTTTTTCTTGGATATCAAATTCTTCTGAGGCTTGTGTTTATTTTGTTGGATCAGGTGGAACCAGAGTACCTTTTTCTTGTCCTCATACAACTGCTGGGTCCGCTAGCGCTAATTGGATTGGTTCAAGTCCAGCTACGTTTGAGTTGCGCTCATCTGGCGTAAATACTTCTCCTATACTCGACACAGTAACTGTTTGGGGGCAACCAGGTACGGCAACGACTGACCCAACCCCAACTCTTAGAATGGGAAAGGCAAGGGGCACTGCACAGCCAACCACTTGGTTTTCTACGCCAAATAATGAGCTTAAAGTTGTTGCAGGAAGCGGAGATTCTGTTTGGATTCAGGTAACCAATGCGGCACCAGGGAAATCAGTTACTTATAAATTTAACAATGGAGACCCAACTTTCACTAACGGAGTGCGAAATCAAACACAGCAAGCAGTCTTTGGTACCACTAATACTGTCGGAACATTTATTTACGGACCAATGCCAGATTTAGTAGGTAGTGGCATACCATCCACTTGGCCAAAACGACCCAATTATGAAAACTGGGTAATGGTTGGCAATAGTGCTTGGTCAAATAAAGCCTCAATTGAAGTTCTAGCACCACCGACATCCACTGGTGCGCCGGTGCAATCAACTGCGCCAGGCTCTGACCCAACCCCAACCCTAAAAATTGCTAAATCTTCTACTAATGCTCAGCCATCGCTTAGTGCATTTGTTCCTTCTTTAAATAATGAAGTTTTTGCAACAGCAGGTGGAGCAAATACTTTGTGGTTTCAAGTAAGTGGAGGAAAGCCAAATAGTCCTATAGATTTTGATTTCAATAACGGCACTCCAGTAACTGATTTTGGAGTACATGAATTTCATTGGGAAGATTATACAACTACTGACGGTTCTGGCCAAAGAATTATTGGTCCATTTACATCGGCATCTGGAATTGACCCAACTTGGCCAACTCGTCCAAATTATGAAAATTGGGCTAGAGTAGGTAACAGTGCGTGGTCAAGTGCGGTTAGATATGAAATAAAATCAGGTACTGGGCCCATAATTTCTCCCACTCCGAGTCCAGACCTAAACCTTCCTATAATACTGGAAGTTGGTAAATCTTTTGAAAACGAAATACCCGTTAATTATATTGATTCACCTAATAATGAATTGAAATTTAGAAAAGGAAACGGTGATACAATTTGGTTAAGAGTAAGTACAATTCAAAATGCTAATGTAACTATTAAATTTAATAATGGAAATCCTGCAAATAATTTTCCTGAAATTGGAATTGGAAATTCAGGCGAGGCTGGCGTAGTAACTGCTGGGCCATGGCCAGATATGAATGGCGTTCCAAATGTAGAGAATTGGTATGTTCGTCCAGATTATGAAGTTTGGGCTAAAGTGAACGGAGTTTTATCTAACAAAGTAAAAATACAAATATTAGATTATCTTCCGCCAACTCTTCCTGATGCAGATTGTAATGTGCAAAGACAACTACCTGTTACGCCACGAAGAACGCCTAGGCCCGATCAAAAATGTCCAGCTGGTTTACCAGCGGGAACGCTTGGTCCTTATAATCCAGTAACTGGTCGCTACGCATATAAGACCACCGCAAATAATGGTTGTGTGCTTGATACGCCATATGTGGATGGATTAACTACTACTAGCGGAATGCACTTTAATCAAGGGTATATTATGGCAGTTCCGGGAGAAGCGATAGGAGATTTAGCTACATGGCTTCATGATAAAAATGTTCCTGTTTATTATGATTGTTCTGGCTGGATTACAATTCCAGAAAGTTATGATTTAGATCAAATACCATCTTGTTTTGTAAATCAAAGAATGGTTAAAACTGGACCAAATCCAAATAGGTCAACAGACATTGAAACTTGGAAGACAAGGCGTTTTCAGGGTAATTCGACGATTGGTCAGAGTGGTGGAGGTGGTGCAAGAAATGCTGAAGGTTCTCGCACCCAAGCAGTTTGGCAACAAGGAAAAAATTTAGGAAATGGTAATAGGCCTGGATATTTCTTACCAGTTGCAGGAAGTGACGCAGCCCTCGTGTTTAATGGTAAATCTACAGTTTTAAATAGTAACATAGACACCAATACTGCTGGATATTGGTGGCCATCAGTTTCATACCCACCTCAATATATAAATACGATGCCAATGAAATGGTTGGTTCAAGGATCCCCTCTATTTGACGGAGGACCAACACCAAATATGGGAATAAGTATTCCACATCGTTGCGAGAGTACACCAAATCATTATTGGACAGATAGGCCGTCACCAGCTCCTCGTCCTACATCTTCACCATTTCCATCGCCATCACCCATCACAACCACTCCATTTAAAGTAGGAGATGTTATACAAACTAACCGTGCTTTAAATATTTGGACTGATGCTGGGTCGGTTGCTCCTCAATTGGGAACTGCACCAAATGACGCTATTGGGACTATTACTGAAGGATATAAAAAAATAGGGATTAGATTTTGGTGGAAGGTGACATTTACCGATGGTAAGATTGGTTGGATTTCGGAGGGTAATGGAACTGGCGTCTATTATATAGAAATATATGTACAGGGTGCATCTCCACTTCCTTCGGTTTCGTCTGCGCCACAGCCAACATCATCATCGCTACCAAATACAACACCATCCCCATCGCCTTCCCCATCTCCCTCTGCACCTCCATCTCCTTCGCCATCGCCGTGGTTTGAGATTGGAGATACAGTAGAAGTTATTGGTCGCGTAGATGCATTTTCTAAATCAGACCAGAATGCCATACAAAGTTTAGGTCCAATTGAAATTAATACAACAGGAGTTGTTATTGCTGGCCCAACAACAGAAATGGGAACAATAACAGGACGCACTTGGTGGAAGATTGATTTTAATGATATTTTCACTACGATTATTGGGTGGGTTTCGCAGGCAAGTTTAAATGGCACTCCATATCTCAAATTAGTTATCCCAGTCACGCCTGGGCCTTCACCTTCTGTATCGCCATCGCCAACTCCTTCGCCATCACCATCTCCAAAGTTTAAATTAAACGATATAGTGGAAGTAACCGTGCCTCAAGTTTCTGTTTTGTCTGATGTGCCAAATGGAATAAGTGTTGGAACCATTCTTCAGGGTATACGAGGAGTAGTTCAAAATGATCCAAAGAGAAGCAACAATGGTTTGAATTATTGGAGAATAAATTGGGGTAATGGTGCAGTAATTGGTTGGACGCAAGACACAACTACTGCGGGTGGAACTGTTCCTACTTATCTTTTAGTGGGAACATTGACATCACCACTACCATCTACACCTCCGGTTGGTGGAAGTTTTGCAGTGGGCGACACAGTTGAAGTATTGGCATCTAATGGCTTGGCAATTAGAGTAGCTCCAGGAGTTGGTAGTAATCCTCGAGGTTTAGCGGAGTTTCATGATAGAGGAGAAGTTAAGGGTGGTCCATCGCGCTCGGTGCCTGATGATGGCTATGATTGGTATGAGATTTTATATTTTGAAAGTGGAACTCAAGGTTGGTCAAGGGAGGCTGATTCATCTGGTCCATTGCTTAGAAAAGTTGATGTTTTAAATGAGAGTCCATCACCATCACCAATACCAGCTTTTCAGTTTGGTGACACGATTAAAGTAAAAACTTCGGTTGCGGTTCGCGTAGCGCCAGGCACAGCTAGTGGGCAGGTTGGGTTTGGTGGCGTGCCAGTAAACACAGAAGGAAAAGTTTTAGAAGGTCCAGTCCCAAATGGCAATTTCATTTGGTATAGAATTGAATATTATGTTGACGGAAGAACTGGCTGGTCCGCAGAGAGAAGAATTGATCCATTATCGATATATTTGGAAAAAATAGATACATCTACGCAAACTCCTATCCCGTCCCCTTCGCCTTCATTTATTGTAGATGATTTAATAAGGGTAAAGTCAGCCATAGGAGTCAATGTTCGTGTATCACCTTCTGTAGGTGCTGCGCCAGTTGGAACTGGAGGTGCTCCTCAAGGCACAGAGGGGAGAGTTCTTCTGGGGCCAACCATTGCTGATGGTTATACATGGTATAGAATTGAATTTTCTAGTATATCTAAAACTGGATGGTCAGCAGAAAAATTAAATTCCGCGCCAACTGATTTGTTTTTGGAGAAAGCAAATTCTTCGGGTCAAAGTCCGTTACCATCAGCATCTGTTGCGCCGTCATCACCACCAAATGCATCAGTACCACCAACGGCATCGACAGCGCCAACCGCATCTTTTCAAGTTAATGATACAGTCAGAACAAAAGAATCAATTACTGTTCGCGTAGATGCAAATGTTCTTAGTCAGCAAATTGGATTTGGCGGAGTTCCCACAGGCACACAAGGAAAAGTTTTAGACGGTCCAGTTCCTAATGGCAACTATATTTGGTATAGAATTGAATACCTTAATGAAAGAACTGGTTGGTCTGCAGAAAGAAAGCTTGAACCACTTCGAATTTATTTGGAAAAAATATAGTTTGTATATTGCTAATAGAAAAAATTTCTTAGTAAAATTAGTTTGAAATTTTCTCAAGTATAAAAATATACATTATAGAATAGTAAACATAAATATCGTCCTTTGGACGATATTTATGTTTATAGAAACTTTCTATTAGAATCAAAGCCTTCTTGTTTTAATTGTTTTATTCGTAAAGTTATACACAGCAAAATTGATGATTGTGGTGCTATACTTAAAAGGAATTTCATATAAATCTATTGAGCAATATGTCAAAATTTCTTTTTTTAAAGAAAAAGCATAGTTTATTTATTTTTGGTTTTTTGCTTTTTGCTTGCTTCGTTAATTTAAGAGCAGATGCACAGTCATTAAATTTATCAAACGGCGATAGGGTCCAAGTAGTTTCTACAGTTGGACTTTATGTTCGTGCAACTCCGGAGGGTAACCTTTCTAATCCAGGAGCAATTGCTTTTGGCGAAATAGGAACCATTAAAGATGGTCCAACTGTTTTAGCATTGCGTTGGTGGAGAATAGAGTGGGATAACGGAACTATGGGGTGGTCTGCAGAATTATCGTCTAAGGGAGTACCATACTTAGCGAAAGTCGGAGGCTCGACTCCTTTACCAACTCCAGGCATTACGCCTGCACCAACAGGAACTTTCGTGTTAAATAGTCGCGTTAATGTTATTGCATCCTCGCTTAATGTTCGCCAAACCGCTGGTACTGATGGCGTTTTTATTGATTCCGTTCCAGCCAACACTAAGGGAACTGTTATATTAAATGAACCTGTAATAATTTTAGATAATTATTGGTGGAAAATTCGCTACGATACAATTCCCGTAATTGAAGGTTGGTCTCAGGAAGGCAATGCATTAGGAAAGAATTTGGTGCTTGCAGTTGGCGGAGCATCTCCAACTCCTGGTGTCACTCCTGGAGTCACACCCAATGCGTCACCAGCTGGCAATGCTTTCAATCTTACCGATAGAGTTACACCAAATATCAATATAGTTTCCTATAGCTCACCTGGTAGTGGAAGTTCAGTAACTATTACTGTTGGCACACAGGGAACAATCATAGGAGGACCAGAAAATCTGGCTTTGCGTTGGTGGAGAATAGAGTGGGATAACGGAACTATCGGTTGGTCTGCAGAAGCATCATCTCGGGGAATACCATACTTAACAAGAATCGGAGCATCAACTCCTTTACCAACTCCAGGCATTACGCCTGCACCAACAGGAACTTTCAGATTGAATGATCGTGTTCGAGTTGATACAGGTAGTTTGAATGTTCGTGAGACAGCTGGAGTTATTAATGTTCCACCACTTGGTACATTAGATTTCAATACTCAAGGAACTGTTATATTAAACGACCCAATAATTATTTCTGGAAATTATTGGTGGAAAATTCGCTACGATACAATTCCTGTGCTCGAGGGTTGGTCGCAAGAAGGCGCTGGCACATTAAAGTTTTTAGTCAAAGTAGCTGGCGGAGCATCTCCAACTCCTGGTGTCACTCCTGGAGTCACACCCAATGCGTCACCAGCTGGCAATGCTTTCAATCTTACCGATAGAGTTACACCAAATATCAATATAGTTTCCTATAGCTCACCTGGTAGTGGAAGTTCAGTAACTATTACTGTTGGCACACAGGGAACAATCATAGGAGGACCAGAAAATCTGGCTTTGCGTTGGTGGAGAATAGAGTGGGATAACGGAACTATCGGTTGGTCTGCAGAAGCATCATCTCGGGGAATACCATACTTAACAAGAATCGGAGCATCAACTCCTTTACCAACTCCAGGCATTACGCCAAACTCGACACCATCAGCATCTCCATCGCCTGGAATTACACCAAATCCAACACGAATACCAACACCTACACCCACGCCAACTCCAACCCCAACGCCCACACCCATAATTTATTCTTTTGTAAATGGTGATCGAGTGATTACTCAAGTTTCATTATTTGCGAGAGTTGCTCCAGGAGTATTATCTGAGCAAATAGGAATATTAGACGCTGGTTCTACTGGTGTTGTTGTTGGCGGGCCGGGTTTTGCAGATGGATATACTTGGTGGATGATTGATTATGACGATGTACAAAATATAATTGGTTGGTCAGCTGAGGGGGCTGGAAACCAAAAATATATTGTAAAAATTAGCGGAACTCCTTTGCCAACCCCACTTACTACTTTGCCTCCAACCCCGACGAATGTTCCTCGGTCACCATCGCCAACGCCATTGCCAACTCCTTCGCCAACACCAGCACAAACCTTTCAAATAGGAGATACAGTCAAAGCGCGTGTAAATCTTGGAGTTAAAGAATCGCCAGAAAGCACAACTGTTATTCGATTTATAAATGTAAATACAACAGGAGTTATACTTGAAAACCCAAGACGATACGATGGCGCAACTTGGTGGAGAATTCAATATGCAGATTCATTCAATACTAGAGGTTGGTCTCTAGAGGGTACTGCTACAATTTCTTATCTTGAAAAAGTAAACTTGCAAGTAACTCCAACTCCCATAAAATCACCTACACCAACTCCATTAATTTCTCCAATACCAGCAGCGACTCCATCACCAATTCCAATAAGTATATTTAGATTTAATGATAGAATTAGAGTAATAGTTTCTGGCGGATTGTATGTTCGCTTAACCCCAAATGGCAATTTAGCAAATCCTAGTTGGGTTGGTTTTGGTCAAACCGGAATAATTAGAGAAGGTCCTGCTACTACCACTCGTCATACTTGGTGGAGAATAGATTGGGATAATAATGCCACTGGTTGGTCTGCGGAAGGAATACCAGGTAATTATTATATAGAAAAAATTATAGGCCCCGTATCAAGTCCTCTGCCTACTCCTACTCCAGTTATCTTCCCCACCCCTACACCTCTGCCAAATAGATTTAATTTAGAAGACCGTGCACGAGTCGTGGCGCAACCAACCTTAAATGTTAGGGTATCAGCAGGAGTTTCTAATTTAAAATTAGGTGAAATCGCATTTGATTCTCGGGGAACTGTTAAGGAAGGACCCCAGACTGCCGATGGTTTTCACTGGTGGAAAATACAATGGGATTCAGGTCTTTTTGGTTGGTCTCAAGAAAAATATTCAGGTGGTGATTATATTGTAAAGCAATAAATAAAACACAGGGTTATTCTAAGCTATAAATTGGCACTCTTGACCTTTGAGTGCTAGTGAGTATAATTAAGTTATTAAAAAGTAGCTAAAGTGGTTATTGATAGTTAACGAATTATTTATTATTTGAAATGGACAATCGTTCAAAAGATATATTATTTGCCACAGTAAAAGAATATATTCGCACTGGAAATCCAGTAAGTTCAGCTGTGTTATTTAGAGATTTTGATTTTGGAATAAAATCGGCATCTATTAGAGCAGAACTTAATAATCTTGAAGAAGCGGGATGGCTGGAACAGCCATATATTTCTGGTGGACGAATACCAACCGATAAAGCTTTGAAATTATTTTCTGATACTATTAAAAATGAATTAACTCTCAAACATAATAGTGAAAAAAAAGTAATCGATTTGGCAGAATTAATACTCGGCGGAGATTTGAAGTTATTTGTGCAAGAAATGTCACGATCTCTCCATTTGTTAAGTGCTGGTCTGTTTGAAGATAACTTATCTATGCACAGAAGTGGACTCGACGAGCTTTTCAACTGTATCGAATATCCATCTTCTAAAATATTTTATGAAATTGCTAGAGAGGTTGAGTGTCTCGAAGAAAGAATGGCAGAATTACTTGTAAGCGATTATAATGAAGGACCGTGTGCATTAATTGGCAAAAAGAGTCCTTTAATCAGAAATGATCAGATTTCCACGGTGTTCGATATTTTTGAAGTAAATAATAATCGTATGATATTTGCTACATTCGGCCCAAGGAGCATGGATTATAAAAAAAATTTTAAGGTATTTTTAACATTAAGGAACACACTTTCAAATCATGAGTAATAACGAAGAAAAACAAAATATAAAAATGATAGATGAAGTTGATGAAATAAAAGAATTAAAAGAGAAGCTACTTTTGTGTGAAAAAGAGCGCGATGAGTATTTATCTGGATGGAGAAGAGCAAAGGCAGATCTTGTAAATTATAAATCTGAAGAAATGAAGCGATTAGAAGAAGTAGTTAAATATGGGAATGAAGAAATAATTAAGGGAATAATTGGTGTATTACAAAGTTTTGAATTAGCATTGCAATCAATTAGCGACGAAAAAAGTAGGGATGGTATAGGGCTCATTAAAAACCAATTAGAAGATGTACTAAGGCGTCATGGATTACAAAAAATTGAAGTAAAAGTTGGTGATAAATTTAATCCCATGTTCCATGAAGCGCTAATTCAGGAAGAAGCTAGCGATAATTCAAAAAATGAGCACGAAATAATCTTAGAGGAATTATCAGGTGGTTATATGTTGCATGGTAAGGTAATAAATACAACTAAAGTAAAAATTACAAAATAATAAAAATTGGTCTGGGTTTGTATTAAGTTATTGAAATTAACTTAATAGAATTCAAAACCAGTATTATAAATATATGAGCAAGATAATTGGTATTGACCTTGGAACAACAAATTCAGCAGTTGCAATAATGCATGACGGAGAGGTAAAAATCATAGAAAATGCAGAAGGTAACAGAACTACCCCTTCGGTTGTTGGGGTTTCTAAATCAAATGAGCGCTTAGTAGGACTTTTGGCAAAAAGACAAGCAGTTACTAATCCAAAGAATACTGTTTTTAGCGTGAAGCGACTGATTGGAAGAAAATGGACTGATAAAGAAGTTCAGGAAGATAGAAAAATAATGCCGTTTGATCTACGAGAATCAAAAGGTGGTGGTGTTGATGTAAAAATTGGAGACACTTGGTATAAGCCAGAAGAAATTTCTGCCATGATACTTTCTAAGTTAAAGGCAGACGCCGAAGCAAAGCTTGGAGAAAAAATTGAAGAAGCAATTATTACAGTTCCCGCATATTTTGATGATGCGCAACGGCAAGCTACAAAAAATGCCGGAGAAATAGCTGGTTTAAAAGTTGAGCGTATTATTAATGAGCCGACTGCCGCAGCGTTAGCTTATGGCTTAAACAAAAAGAAAAATGAGCAAATTGTGGTATATGATTTTGGTGGGGGAACTTTTGATATTTCTGTTTTGGAGATTGGAGATGACATTGTAGAAGTAAAAGCAACTGGTGGCGACACTTTTTTGGGTGGAGATGATTTTGATAGAAAAATTAATGATTATTTAATTAGTGAATATAAAAAACAACAAGGCATAGACTTATCAAAGGACCCGCTAGCTTTACAACGCTTAAAAGAAGCATCCGAAAAAGCAAAACATGAGCTTTCAACTGCCATGGAAACAGAAATAAATTTACCTTTTATTAGTTCAGACGCATCTGGCCCAAGACATTTTCTAGTTAAGATGACTCGAGCAAAGCTCGAAGAGCTAGTTGATGATTTGATTAAAAAATCCATTAAGCTTGTAGAGGAAACTGTTACTGCTCCGCAACCAAAAGGAGCTGGATTCAAGCTCGATCAAATTAATGAAATTATTTTGGTAGGAGGGCAAACAAGAATGCCAGCCATTCAGTCTGCGGTCAAAAATTTATTTGGCAAAGAACCTCATAGAGGAATTAATCCAGATGAAGTTGTGGCTATTGGCGCAGGTATACAGGGTGAAATTATTTCTGCGAAGAACGAGGGTCGGAAAACAGAAGGCGATGTAAAAGACATTTTGCTTTTAGATGTTACCCCACTATCACTTTCGATAGAAACGCTTGGTGGTGTTGCAACGCCGATGATAAATAAAAACACAACAGTACCAACAGCCAAAACACAGGTATTTTCAACGGCTGCTGATAATCAACCATCGGTCGAGATTCATGTTCTACAAGGAGAAAGACCAATGGCGACCGACAATAAAACATTAGCTAGATTTATTTTAGACGGAATTCCACCGGCAGCTAGGGGAACACCACAGGTTGAAGTAACTTTTGATATTGATGCCAACGGTATTTTAAATGTATCTGCAAAAGATAAAGCAACTGGCAAAAGTCAAAGTGTAAAAATTGAAGCATCAACCGCATTATCAAAAGAGGAAATTGAAAAATTAAAACAAGAAGCAACTCTACACGCAGATGAAGATAAGAAAAAACGAGAATTAATCGAGACAAAAAATCTTGCGGAATCTTTAATATACACTTCAGAAAAATCATTAAGCGATGCAGGAGATAAAATAACCCCAGAAATCAAAGATAGCATTAAGCTTAAAATTGAAGATCTTAAAAAGGTAAAAGATTTAGACGACGCAATTGCTATTCAAAATACAGCCAAGGCATTAAGCGATGAAATACAAAAAATAGGTCAAATGATGTATAATAAAAAAGATGATTCTGCAGAACAGACGCAAGGTGGTCCAGACGAGCCAAAAAAAGATTCTCCAGATTCTAGTACAACAAGTTAAGTTTCTAATGCAATAATTTTTTTAAATGACCGATTTACTTAAAAGCGTTAAACAAGAAACAGAGATTGATCTCTCGCTCATTAAGATTAATATAATCGCATTTATTGGAATTCTTTTTTCGGTTGGATTTTCTTTTTTCTTAAATCGAATATTTCAACTCGCTGGTGATACATCCTTAAATGTTACCTTCGCTCTTATTTTAGGAACTTTGTTTTTGGTCGTTGTTTTTTTACAAGCTATTCTAATCAAAGACATTAAAAGAGTTGCAATGATACTTTTTCTTCAAACGCTTGGGTTACTTGCGCCATTTATATTTTTTATTAATGGCTTTATTCTTGTGGGTTTTATAATCACCTTTCTTTTGTTATTTTGGGGAAGCTCTAGTTGCAAAAAAGAATTACAATACAGTATGAAAATTAGAGTATTTAGAATTTCAAAATTTGTTTTACCAAAAGCAATAACAGGTTTATCGATTTTTATAGTGGCAAGTTATCTCGGAGCATTTCAAAGTACAGAGCTTAAAATTTCGCTTGATACATTTAGGCGCATAGTTTTGCCAGCTGATGCTTTTGTAAAAATAGTCATTCCCGGATTTACTTTGGAAGACAATTTTTCTAATATGATTATTCTAGTAAATAAGCTTGGAGATAGACCAAAGGATGAGCAAAATTTTATAATACAAAAACAACAAGAATATTATTCAGATTTGGTCAATTACAAATTTGAGATTAATGAATCAATAATAAATATTTTATTTAATTCTTATAATCAAAATGTCGGAAAAATTTCTGATAATAGTAAAATCTTAATTCTATTTATAATCGGAGCCGTATTGTTCTTATTAGTGAGAAGTATAGGTACGCCAGTCTCATGGTTTGTAGCGCTAGTTGCTTCTTTAATTTACGAAATTTTATTAACATTTGGTTTTGCCACCGTGGTGCTTGAGACGCGAAGTAGAGAAATAATTTTATTAAAATAAAAAAGCGAACATTTTGAATTAGTGATAATTATAAGTAATTTTCAATAGTTTAAATGTTCTATTTAATAATTTCAAAATGGGAAAAGATTATTATGGAATACTTGGAGTTACTCGGAGTGCAAATGAAGAGGAGATTAAAAAAGCTTATAGAAAGTTAGCACATCAGTATCATCCTGATAAACAAGGGGGAAATGAAAAGAAATTTAAGGAAGTAAACGAAGCCTATCAGGTGCTTTCAAATAAAGAAAAAAGAGCATCTTATGATCGCTTTGGTACTTCTGATTTTTCTGGATTTGGAAATGGCCAAGGGGGTTCACCATTCTCTGGTGGTGGTTCACCTTTTGAAGGAATGGGTTTTGGTGGTGGAGTTAACTTTGACCCTAGTCAGTATGGTGACCTCGGTGATATTTTCGATGTATTTTTTGAGGGCTTAGGCGTTAAGCCAAAGCGCAAGAGTTATACAAGCGGAGCAGACTTAGAAGCAACTGAATCGATTACCCTTGAGGACGCATTTAAAGGAGTTAAGAAAAAAATAATGTTTAGAACTCGTATTAAATGCACTGCATGCAATGGTGATGGTGCTAATCTAAAAGCAGGAAGTAAAAAATGTGAACATTGCGAAGGGCGAGGTGAGATAAAAGAATCAAGGCGAACTTTTTTTGGTAATTTTGCGCAAGTTAAGCCTTGTGATAGATGTCATGCAACTGGCAATATTCCTAATGAAATTTGTAAAAATTGTTCTGGAGCAGGGCGCGTAATGGGTGATCGCGAAATATTCATAGACTTACTTCCGGGCATCGAAAATGGTCAAATATTAAAAGTTCAAGGTGGGGGAGAGGCTGGTGAAAGAGGTTCTGTGGCTGGTGATTTATATGTAAGGGTAAATGTCGCACCACACAATAGATTCTCTAGATCAAAGGACACTTTGGTGTTAACTGAAAAAATAGATTTAATCGATGCGCTAATTAAAGACGAGGTTACAATTTTGGGAGTTGATGGTAGAAATATTAATGTTAAAATTCCACTTGGATTTGATTTTAGCGAAAGAGTTTCAGTTCCTCACGAGGGCATGCCTCGCTTTAATTCTAAGGGTAGGGGCGATTTGGTTATTTTATTTAATGTTAAAAAACCAAAAAAGATAAGTGATAAATTAAAAAAATTTATTAAAGAAGATTTTTAATTTGCTTATTTTTATTTTTTGACTTAGTCTGTTTTCAGAATCCTAGAAAACTGCGAGATGTTATGCCAAAGAAAAAGACATCTAATGAAATTCACCCTTATTCGTATGGATTTAAAGAGCATTTAATTGAATATGGAAATGGAGCAAATCGTTTAAGAACTAAACGATTTTCACAGCCAAGTGCTCTTAGGGAGGGTGATATACTTGCAACCGGAGATAGAGTTTTATCTAAACCACAACAGGGCGTAAATGGCGGAATAAAAATTCATTTAACGGGCGGATTTGACGGTCACTGGATTGAAGTTCCTTCTCGTATACCACTTGCTTTGCTTACCAAAGAAGACGGTGCTCCTCGCGAATTATGGAGGAGAGCAAAAACAAAGCACACATTTGAACTGTTAAATAAAAATTAAAAAGCGCATATCATAGCGCTATTTTTATTATGTTTTAGTGCCCCGTGTAGGAATCCTTCGACTATGCTCAGGACAAGTCGGACCTGACCTTCCCCTTACTATTGGCAGTGAGTTAATAAGTGAAAATTATGAATTTCTACGCATCGTGCCCCGTGTAGGAATCGGACCTACGACCTTCTCCTTAACCCCGCACCAGAGCAAAGCTCAGTGCGGGTCACGAACGGAGCTGCGACATTTACCCCGCACCTTTTCCGGAAAATTTTGGTGCCCCCACCAGGAATCGAACCTGGAACCTCTTCCTTAAAAGGGAATTGCTCTGCCAATTGAGCTATAGGGGCAATTGCTAAATAATAATTATATTATACTTTATTTGATTGGAAAAGGTGCGGGGCCAACTGAGTCCCGACGCTTCGGTCGGGACTCCGACCCCTTCAAATTAGATAATCATTGAGGGCGTCGGAGCTAACAGGGCTAAATTATTAAAAATTTTACATCACTTTAAATTATAAGTCAAAAAAGGAAAGCTGGAAAGTACAAAATATCAAATAACTCGTATTAGATTAATTGATATTTTAATTATCTCATTGCTAAAGTATAATAAATATAATTCGCTCACATGAAAAATAATCCAATTGCACTATCGGTTATAATTCCAGCATTCAACGAAGCTTCGCGTATTAAGGAAACAATCCACAATTGTAATAAATATTTAAATGAAAGCGGGGTTTTGTTTGAGATAATCGTTGTTGATGACGGATCAACTGATTCTACTTCCGATATTGTAACTTCTCTAAAAAAGAAACAAGCAAATATTCAATTAATTAAATTAGAAAAAAACCAAGGAAAAGGAAGAGCTGTGCAGGTTGGAATGATGAAAGCCGATGGCGTTAATAGATTATTTATGGATGCGGATGGGTCTACCTCAATTAGTGAAATTGAAAAATTGCTTCCGTATCTTAAGCATTTTGAAGTAATAATTGGCTCAAGGGCATTAGTAGAATCAAGAATAAAAAACAACCAAGTTTGGTATAGAAGATTTTTTGGAAAAATTGGAAATAAATTGATTCGATTACTATTTGGGCTCAACATAAGTGATACACAGTGTGGTTTTAAATTATTTACAAACAATGCCGCAGATTTTATCTTCCCATCACTTACGCTTAATCGTTTTGGGTTTGATATTGAAGTGTTAGCCATTGCAAAATATCATGGCTTGAAAATAAAAGAGGTTCCAGTTGTGTGGTCTCACAGTGATGGCTCTAAGGTAAAAGCGATGGATTATTTAGATGTTCTCTTAAGCGTCTTTAAAGTTAAAGTAAAAATGATTTTTGGTTTATATAAATAAATTTTATTAGAGATGATAAAAGTAAACTATTTATGAATTTTATGTTAAATTTGTGAGGAGTCTAGATATATTAAGTTCGGTGCTTTGCTTTTGTATTCGTTCGTAAGCTTTAATCAAGATGAAGAAAATTATTAATACACAATTTATAAAATTTGCTGGCATCGGTATATTAAACACCGCGATTGATTTTTTTATTCTAAAACTAATAATGCATTTTGGAGATGGAAGCATCTCTTGGTTTATGGTCTCGAAAGCTTTTGCAGTAACCGGGGCAACTACGAATAGCTTTGTTATGAATAGGTTTTGGACATTTAAAACTACTAAAAAAATTAAAGAAGACATATCACCATTTTTAATAATAAGCGCTTTAGGGATGTTGATAAATGTTTCAGTTGGCTCTCTATCATATGGCTTTCTGATAGATCATTTGGTCTCTAATGTTGCTACAAATATAAGTGCAGTATTTGCCGCATCAGCTTCATTCCTGTTTAATTATTTTGGTTATAAATATTTTGTTTTCAAAGGTTAGTTTTTTATATAAATAAGTCTTCATTGTTTGGCTTCTTGCAGACTAATAACTAATTTGTTACTATGCTTTTTATTGTTCAGGTATCAATTTTAGTTAAAAATACTCATAAGTTTTATATATAAGAATATATTTTAGTAGAATGAAAAAAAATCAAAAAAGAAATATAGTAGTTTTTGTTGGAATAATTATTTTGGGAGTTGTTTCTGCCATTTTTATCTATCCATATGGATATGGTGCTAATTTTAGACCATGGCGTTTAGGTTTAGATTTGGTGGGGGGGAGTCATTTGGTTTACGAAATTGATATGTCAAAAGTCGATTCAAACGATTGGCTTTCAGTGCACGAAGGTCTTAGAGATGTAATTGAGCGAAGAGTAAACACATTTGGCGTTTCTGAGCCCCTTGTTTTTACGGCTCGCGAAGGCGATTCTTTTAGGGTTATTGTAGAAATCGCAGGTATAAAAGATGTAAATCAAGCTATTGCACAAATTGGCCGTACAGCATTTCTTGATTTCAGAAAAGTTCAAGTTATTGAAGATCCAGAAGCAAAAAAAGAAAAATTACCTGGCTTGAATTCTACTTCATCATCAAGCGTAGAACCGAAAATAGCATATCTTGAAACTGGACTCACTGGAAAATCACTTAGTAGCGCAAGAGTTGAGTTTGATCAATTTGGAAAGCCAGATATTGCTATAACATTTAATAACGAAGGCTCAGCTTTATTTGAAAAAATCACAGGAGAAAATATAGGACAACAAATCGCTATATTTTTAGATGGAAATGTAATTTCCGCCCCAGTTGTAAATCAAAAAATAGTTGGTGGTAAAGCTGTGATAACAGGAGATTTTACAGTTGAAGAAGCTAATGATTTGGCTTCGCTTCTAACAGCAGGAGCATTACCAGCACCAGCCAATTTAATTAGTCAACAGACTGTAAATGCCTCATTAGGAATTAATTCTTTAAATAGGGCACTTTATGCTGGTTTGATTGGCACAATTGCAGTGATGATTTTTATGATGATGTTGTATCGAAGTCTTGGTGTATATTCATCGGTTGCACTTCTTATATATTTACTAATAACACTCGCAACATTTAAGTTTATTCCAATTACTATGACATTGTCTGGTATGGCCGGATTTATTTTATCAATTGGAATGGCTGTGGACGCAAATATTCTTATTTTTGAGCGCACTAAAGAAGAACTAGGAAAGGGACTCTCAAAAATCGTAGCAATTGAATATGGTTTTAAGCGAGCGTGGCCTTCGATTCGAGATTCAAACATAACAACAATGCTTTCCACTATTATTTTGTATTTTTTTAGTTCAAGCTTTGTGCGTGGTTTTGCACTTACATTGCTTTTGGGAGTTTTAGCTAGTATGTTTTCTGCAATTTTTGTTACCAGAACAATGCTTAGATTATTTATTGGACAAAAGGAATAATAAAATTATATGAATTCCGTTTGAGATAACGGGACCGTGAATTGCAATATGGTGTTAAATAAAAATAAAATGTCGGTCATTATTAAAAATAAATATTTTATGGTCATTAACAATGACCTATCTCTAACGGAATGAATATAATTGGCAAAAGAAATATATTTTTGGTTTTTGCGGGGGTGCTTACATTTTTAAGCATCGTTTCTATAGCGTTTTTTGGATTCAAACAAGGAATTGATTTTCAGGGTGGCACACTACTTAATATCAATATTCCAAACCAGTTCACATCTGAAGAAATTGAATTATTTTTAAAAGAGAATCTTAAATTAAATACAACTTTAGTAAAAGGCACTGGAGATGAATATATTATAAGACTAGAAGCCATTACAGAGGAAAACCACCAATTATACTTAAAAAGCATTGAAGAAAAATTTATTGGGTCAAAAGAACTTTCGTTTCAGTCTATAGGACCAGTCATTGGTAAAGAATTAAGAAACAATTCAATTACGGCACTTGTTTTGGTTCTTATCGGTATTTCCCTTTATGTTGCTTTTGCGTTTAGAAAAGCGTCGTATCCAGTTGAGTCGTGGAAGTATGGCGTGGTTACGCTTCTCTCACTTTTCCATGATATTTTAGTTCCAGCGGGGCTTGTTGCTTTTTTAGGATATCTATACGGCATGGAAATTGATACTAATTTTATTGTGGCGCTACTCGTTGTTATGGGTTTTTCAGTTCATGATACAATTGTGGTTTTCGATAGAATAAGAGAAAATCTAATTCATACTCCATCATCTCTAATTAAGAAAGGTGATCCAAAAAATAAAGATAGGAATAATTTTGGTTCACTTGTAAATCTTAGTATAAACGAAACAATTGTTAGGTCTCTGAATACAACAATAACTTTGATTATTGTTCTGATCGCTCTTCTAATGTTCGGTCCAATTACATTGACTAACTTTATTTTAGTATTACTCATTGGTGTTACGGCTGGAACTTATTCTTCTATCTTCGTGGCAAGTCCGTTGCTTACTATTTGGTACGATTATAGTAAAAAAGGTTTATAAAAAATAAATTAATCAAATATTTTCCAAGTCTTGGTAGATTATTTTAAGTAAGCTTGGGGTGTGGGTCTTGATTTTAGCCAGTAAATAGGGTATAAAATGGATATTGACAGGAATTAAGCTTTATATTATACTTATTTACAAGATATTAGCATATAAGTATTAATATTGATTTAATTAGCTTTATTTCAAATATGATAACACTATCAACTATTATAAAAGAACTAACCGGAGGGCTTAATTTGCGTCAAAAAGATGTACTTACAAAGAGGTTTTGTCTTGATCAAAAAGCTACCGAGGGCTTAACTTTGGCAGAGCTTGGCGACTCCTATGGAATAACTAGAGAAAGAATTCGTCAAATTGAGGTTTCTGCTCTAAATGAAGTCAGAAAAAAAATACCTAGCTCTGCTAACACTAGGGCAGTTTTAGCTTCAATTCATAAATACATTGATAGTTCATCTGGCGTTGCTAGAGAGTATGATATTGTGAGAATGCTAAAGAGTGAGTTAGGACTTTCCGTATTCGGAAGTCAATTAAATTTTTTACTCGAGTCTGAGGGTAAATTAAACCAATATCCAGAAGATAAGGATATGCATGTTTTTTGGTATAAAGATAAAAATTCATTGGACAATGCACTTGTTGCGATTAAAAAAACCTATAAACTTTTTTCAGAAAAAAGAGGAGAGATTTTGCAAGAAGGTAAAGATGCTAGACGCAGATTGTCTGGCAGTGAATTAGCTCAGCTTGCTCTATCAAAGAAATTTGGAAGCAATACTTATAATGACTATGGATTAGCTGAATGGCCAGAAATTAGTCCTAAAACTATTCGTGATCGCGCATATTTAATTCTAAAGAAGAATAATATACCATCACATTTTAGAGATATTGCTAAGCTAATAGAGGAACGCCAATTTGATGAAAGGCCAGTATTTGCTTCAACCGTTCATAATGAATTAATTAAAGATAGGCGTTTTGTTCTTGTTGGTCGTGGTGTATACGGTCTCTCTGAGCAGGGTTTTCGACCTGGCACAACCAGAGAAGTTATTGCAGATATACTAAAATCGAAGGGACCACTATCTGAATCTTCAATAATGAAATTAGTTTCTGGAGAACGACAGTTTAAAGAAAGCACAATACTTCTTAATTTACAAAATAGAAAATATTTTAAAAGATTAGATAACGGAAATTATCACATTAAAGAGGCATAACACAAGCTACTAATTTTGGGGCTTGGTACTTCTTCCATTGTATCTTAATATTAAAGCATAGTTCGAATTAGTAACTTGATTCGGCGATTGTAAAATATGGTAGGTGTAAATTTTGCATGCAATTAACTTGCTTTCAAAATTAAATTATAATCTTAATTTTATTTTGCAGTGTAGTTCAACTTTATGGATCCTTTCGAGCAAATCACTTGGCTACTGAGTATTTTTTGGTCAATATTTAAAGAAGTTTGGTGGATAGTATTGCCATTTCTTCTTTTTAGTATCCTTTCTAATCTGTGGCTTTTTTATTTAAGAATAACAAATCTTCAAAAAATAAGTTGGAGCCTTCTTGAAATTCATGTTCCCAAAGAAATACTTCGTACTCCAAAAGCTATGGAGCAAATTTTTGCTTCTATTGCAGCTATTTGGCCTGGTATATCATTTTTCGATAAATGGTGGAAGGGAAAAATCGTTGAATGGATTAGTTTTGAAATGGTTGGGGTGGCTAAGGGTGTTCACTTATTTATAAGATTACCTTCAGCATATAGAAATCTAATGGAAGCAGCAATTTATGCTCAATATCCTGGTGCAGAAATTAATGAAATTCACGATGATTATACTAATTTGTTGCCAGCACAACTTCCAAATAGGACATATGATATTTATGGAACAAACTACATACTTGCGAAAGAAGATGCATATCCTATTCGCACATACGAATATTTTGAAGATCCAGAAGAAGAAAGACGACTTGATCCTCTTGCCGCCATTACTGAAGTAATGTCTAGGCTCAATGCCGGAGAACTTATTTGGATTCAACTTTTAATTCAGCCAACAGCTGAAGATTGGAAAAAGAAATCAGACGAAGTTATAAACGAGATGATAGGTGAAAAGAAACAAGTATCTAAATCAAACGCCCTGGATTCCGTAGTTGATTTTAGCTTGAAATTACTTAGGGCTCCTTTTTCTCCGCCTGAATTTAGTCCAGCCACAATTGAAAAAAAACCTGACCCACCAAAAAATCAGATGATGTTTTTAACTCCAATGAAGAGAGATGTTCTTAAAGCCATTGAAGAGAAAACTGCCAAAATTGGTTTCAAAACCAACCTTAGGTTTATTTATATAGACAATAAGGCAAGTTTCACGCGCGTAAATGTCTCGGCTATTTTTGGCGCACTTCAGCAGTTTAATACTAAGCACTTAAATGCACTTAAGCCAGATTCAAAGACAGTAACCTCTGTTAAGGGCTTATTTAAAGAGCGTCGTGAATTTATTAGAAAGCGTCGTATTTTTGCATCATATAAAAATAGGTTTTTTGCTAAGAAAAGTTTTATAATGAATACTGAAGAGCTCGCAACTATTTTTCATTTCCCAGCATCTGTTGTTGAAGCGCCAAAGTTGGGTAGAGTGGAAGCTAAAAAGGGCGAACCACCTTCAAATTTACCCATTGGTTAAATAGATTTATTTTGAAATAAATTATGGGTCCCGTTAGAAATAGTGGACGCATATAAAAATTATGAACAATATAAACTACATTATAAATATAATTAAAATAATAGCGCGCATAACGCCTTTTGCGTCCGCGTACTATTTCTAACGGGATGGACGAAAACGATTTAAACATTTTTGCTACAACAAACTTTCGAAACGAGAAAGTTCGTTTTGGTATTAAAGCCGATGATAGGAGAAGGCATTTTTACGCAATTGGAAAAACTGGTTCTGGTAAAACTAATCTTATGGAAGTAATGGCTATTAATGATATTAGGGCTGGTCGCGGAGTTGCAATCGTAGATCCACATGGTGAATTTGCAGACCGCATGTTATCTTTTGTGCCTGAAGAAAGAATACAAGATACAATCTATTTTAATCCATCTGATGTTGATTTTCCCATCGCATTTAATCCTATGGAGCAAGTTTCTACAGAGCATAGGCATTTAATAGCCTCTGGGCTTATGGGAGTATTTAAAAAAATATGGGTAGATATGTGGTCTGCAAGAATGGAATACATTTTAAACAATACACTTCTTGCATTACTTGAATCCCCAGGAGCTACTATATTGGGCGTTATGAGAATGATGGCAGAGAAAGACTATAGGAAAAAAATTATTGAAAATTTAAAAGACCCAGTAATTAAAGCTTTTTGGATTAATGAATTTGGAAGATATTCAGAGCGATATGAAACAGAAGCGCTTGGTGCGATTCAAAATAAAATTGGTCAATTCGTTTCAAATCCACTTATCAGAAATGTTGTTGGACAACCCCATTCCTCTTTAAATATGAGAAAAATAATGGATGGAAGTAAGATATTTATTGCCAATTTATCTAAAGGAAAAATTGGCGAAGATAATTCAGCTTTGCTTGGCGCCATGCTTATTACTAGATTACAACTTGCTGCAATGTCGCGCGTTGATATACCAGAAGCTCAAAGAAAAGATTTTTTTCTATATGTAGATGAATTTCAAAATTTTGCTACCGAATCATTT
>CAYHMC010000008.1:0-61371 GCA_964357615.1 uncultured Candidatus Saccharibacteria bacterium | reverse complement strand
GGTTATGGCAGTTATATTCGTGTTGTTGTTTGAGGATTTAGTTTTTGAGTTTTTAAGTATGCCTTTTGGTGAAACGCCAAGTTTTACGCCCTTACTTTTTTCTGCAATTTCTTTGGCGAAACTATTACTTATATCATAAAAAACAGCATTATTTTTATTTTGCCATATTGTTATATTGGCCTTTGAATCCACATATTCTTTAAAGTTTTTATGTGAATCCATATGGTCTGGAAATATACCAAGAACAATTGATATTTGGGGAGAATATTTTAGTCCTTGTAGCTGAAAGCTTGAAAGCTCTAGAATAACTACTGAATCTCTTCTTAGCTTAGGTAAAATTTCAATTCCAGGTTTGCCAATATTTCCAGCCAGATATACATCTCGACCAGAAGATTTTAATATTTTACAAATAAGCGTTGATGTGGTGCTTTTTCCTTTGGTGCCGGTTATACCAATTATTTTTGAAGGGCAATGCTTGAAAAATAATTCAGTGGCGCTAGAAATTTCTGCTCCACTATTTTTTGCCTGTTGAATTTCTTTTAACATATAAGGAATTCCAGGCGAGCGAAATATAACATCAAAGTTTTCTAAGCCCAAAAGATAGTCGTTACTAATTTTTTTATCCCTAATTTCTACACTAGAGTTCTTATATTCTTTGGATTTCTTGAGAAATTTTAATATAGCCTTGCCCTCTCTGCCAAAACCCAAAATAGCAATTTTTTTCATATAGTCAGTTTAAAATAAAAATATCACACATGGAAGTGTGATATAAAAGATTTAAAAATTTATTTTTTAAATGCAGTCTTTAAGCAATGTGGACAATTTATTGAAACGCTAATACCACAGGGCATTATGATATCTTCGCCGATTAGAACTCTAAGTTCGCCTCCACAGCACTTACATTTAGCTTCCACAAGCTCTTTTAATGCTATGTTTTTATGTTGAAATAATCCGGATGGTTTTTCCATGTCATCAATTAATGCAATGTGTCCGCACTCGTGCCACTCATCGTGTTTCTTTTCTTCGGTCATATTCTCTCTCCTCTCCACCATAAGAACTTTTAATAGCTTACTAGCTATGATTATCTATTTCAAGTTATGGCCAAACAACAATCATGCGCTTTTTCCACCCACTTAAAAATTTTTTCAGCGAAACAGTTCTTTTGACTTCATTTCTTGTTTTAGAATCTGGGTCATAGTAGGTTGCCTTATTGTTCTCGATTCTTGTAACAACAACTAAGTGACCTGAATTTTTTGGATTAAGATTTTTATAAATAGATGCAATTACGGGAGTTGTGATTAACTTCGTTGTAAGTAGTGCAAGCGCATCATTTTGAGTGTAGTTTATTAAATCATAGTTTATTCCTTTTAATCCTAAATCAATCGCAATATCAGCCAATCCTTTATGCGACCAACCAATATCGTTTATGTATTTTGTTTTTGAATACTTGAGTATCAAATCATCGATAGCGGGATATTTATTTTTTGTTTCTTTAGATAAAAAATCTAATACCATTTTTAGAGATGTGATTCCGCAAGCTCTGTTTTTCCAATCAGTCAATTTCACATCTAATATTTGTGAGTATGGTGTTAAATTAAAATCTAGTTCCTTTATTCCAATGATTCGCTTGATAAGCATTACCTCATATCCAGGTTTCTTTGTTAGTTCGATAAGCTTCATTTTCGCTACTTTTCCAGCATTTCGATCTTCACTAGCGTCGATAATATAACCATTGCCAATATATAGCGATACATGGCCAATATAAATTTTTTTATTATCAAACAATAAGTGCCAGTAATGTCCTTTAGTTGTTTCAAAAAATATTAAATCTCCAGCTTCGGCATCTTTTTTATTTTTAATTTCTGTTCCTCTTGAAGCTTGTAAAATTGAGCTACGAGGTAAATCGATACCCGCACATCCATAGACATATTTAATAAGCGAAGAGCAATCCACTCCACTAGGCTTTCCTTTTGATTTATTTTTAGTATAAGCACCGTATACATATGGAGTTCCTATCATATTCAGCGCTGCTTTTAAAACGGCGTTTTTTTGTCTATTTTTATTCATGTTTTTTATCATATCAAACAACATTTGATATTGCCATAACAATATGAATAAGCCCTATTTTATATGTGTTTTTTGAAGCATATCATGTGGATAAATCAGCTATTGTGCCATCACATAAAAGGGGGTTATTATTACCTTTGTGGGGAATAGTGGATAAAAGTGGGGATAACTGTGGGTCTGTGTGCATAACTTTCGAATATTCATAATAAATATATAGAGATTACAAATTTTCATTAACATGTTACTTGGAGAATATAAACACAATTTAGATACAAAAGGTCGAATGGCAGTTCCGGCAAAATTTCGTGATGAACTTTCTTCTGGTGCGATTGTGACGCGAGGATTAGATAATTGTCTATTTCTTTTCGCACCAAAGTCTTTTGAGTTATTAGTAAATAAAATTACTTCTCTTCCACTTTCACAATCAAATTCGCGAGCATTTGGAAGATTTATGCTTGCTGGTGCAGTTGATGTCGAAATAGATAAACAGGGAAGGATTTTAATTCCAGATTATTTGCGTAAGTTTGCAAACCTAGATAAGCAAGTTGTGGTTGCTGGTTTAGTTGGTCGAGCAGAAATTTGGAATGATGTGCGTTGGGAAGAATATAAGAAAAAAACTGAAAGTGCTTCTAATGAGATTGCGGAGCGGCTTGGAGAAATGGGAATTTAAAATCGGAATAAAATTAATGAATGAATCCCGTTAGAGACCGCGATCGCTCGTGTGCTCCACCAGGATAAATCAAAATTTTACACTTATTATTTATTAAGATAGATTCGTAATCATTTGATCGCGATCTGTCTCTAACGGGATGAAAGTAATTACACTTGAGTTATCAAAGATTACATTAAAAATATCAGTTTTACTTTTTATTTGGACAGCATGCATTCTTGCGCTTTGGGCAATTGCTAAGAGTGCTATGGCGATGATTGCATAATGACACTTGTTAATAGATAAAAAATAAGACAATGACCCACACACCAGTTCTTTTAAATGAAGTTTTAAAGTATTTAGATCCAAAGTCAGGAAAATTTATTATTGATGGCACTGTGGATGGTGGAGGTCATACCGAAGCTATTCTGGATATGATGATGCCAGAGGGTAGGTATCTAGCTGTTGATTTAGATGGGGACTTACTCAGGAATACAGAAAACAGAATTTGTTCTAAATATAAAATTCCAAATTCTAAATTTAAGATATTTTGGCAAAATGATAGTTATTCCAATATTTCAGAAATACTAAAGTTGAAAAAATTAGACAAGGCAGATGGATTATTAATTGATTTGGGATTCTCGTCAGAACAAATTGAAAATTCTAGTAGGGGATTCAGCTTTCAAAAAAATGAATTCTTGGATATGCGTTATAGAAGTGATGAAGGATTAAGTGCATTTGATGTTGTAAACAAATATAGCGAAACCGAACTCTCAGATATTTTTTGGAAATACGGCGAAGAGAGATATTCAAGAAAAATCGCAAAGTCAATTGTTCTTGAAAGAACTAAAAATATTATAAAAAATACTTTTGATTTAAATACAGCCATAAAAAAAGGAGTACCAAAACAATACGAAAACGGGAGAATTCATTTTGCAACTAGAACATATCAAGCGCTTAGGATATTTGTAAATGATGAACTTAATAATTTAGAAAAATTATTAAAAAATTTAAATTCTATCTTGAGGCAGGGTGGGGTAGTAGCAATAATTTCATTCCATTCGCTTGAAGATAGAATTGTAAAAAATTATTTTAGAGATTTAAAAAATGAAAAGAAAGCCGAACTATTAACAAAAAAACCAATTACTGCAACCAAAGAGGAGATAGCTAAAAATCCCAGAAGTCGTTCAGCAAAGTTGCGAGTTCTAAAAATAACCTAGCTCAAAGTTAAATTTTATAAATTATGACAATAATAAGACCAAACAAAGGAAACAAAAAATTGCACAACATAATCATTCTATTTTTAGGTTGTTTTGTCGTGGCGTTTATTGTTTCAGGAATTTCAATGTATGGAATTGTGGTTGGGTTGCATCATGACATAAATAAATTGCAAGAAAATTTACAAAAGGAGGAACTTTCAAAATCAAAGCTTCAAAACCAAATATTTCAAATAACTGATGTTTCAAACTTGGAAAGAAATGCAATACAAATTGGATTAATCAAAGAACAAAATCCTCAGTATCTTAATACAAAATCAATCACTGAATCAAAAATTACCGACAAAACTGCACCTACTTTATAAAAATATGACTACCAAAGCATCTTTTATCAGTTGATATTTGATTTCTAACATGCGAATTAGATTTACATTACTAATACTTTTTTTTACTTTTTTATATAGCACACTTGTTTTTAAACTTTATAATATTCAGATTCAGGATGGAGAAATATATAAAGCAAAAGCTGAATCTCAACTTAATCTTTCTGGATTAATAGAGCCAGAAAGAGGAAGTATTTTTTTTACAGATAACCGTGGTAGCGAAATAAATGTTGCAATGAATAATAATTTTCCGTTTGTTTATGCTGTTCCAAAGGATCTCTCGGATGCACTTGAGGCTTCAAGATTGCTCGCTCCAATATTAGGAAAAGAAATAGCATTATTAGACAAGTTGTTTAGCGTAAAGGAAGATCCGTATGAACCACTTTTAGCAAAGGCAAACGATTCTCAGGTTACGGCAATTAAAGAACTTAATTTGAAAGGAATTCATATTGACAGTAGACCAGCTAGGTCTTATTCACATAAAAAATTAGGTAGCCATATTCTCGGTTTCGTTTCCGATTATGGATCTGATATTGGGCGTCCAATAGGTCAGTATGGAATAGAGCGTTATTATAATGACAAACTTTTTGGAACGCCAGGAACAATCCTCCGAGACGTTATTACTCGAAGTAAGCCTGGCGATTCTATCTATCTTACAATAGATAGAAATATTCAAACTCGCGCTGAAGAAATCGTTTCTAAATTAGTTTCTGATTTTAGGGGTAAGTCAGGTTCTTTTATAGTTCAAGATCCAAAATCAGGAAAAATTCTTGCAATGGGAGCGTTGCCAAATTTTGATCCAAATGATTACAGTATTTCAGAAATCGAGACATTTATGAATCCAAATGTACAATCACTTTATGAGCCAGGTTCTGTAATGAAGGTTATTACAATGTCGGCTGGTATTGATAGTGGGGCGATTACTCCAGAGACTACTTATTATGACAAGGGCGAAATTACATTAAATGGCAGAACAATTAGGAATGCTGATTTAAAAAGTCACGGTAAACTAACAATGACAAATGTTATTGAGAAATCATTAAATACCGGAAGTGTATTCGCAGAACAAAAAACTGGTAATAAAATTTTCTTGTCGTACCTTAAGTCTTTTGGGATTGATGAAAATACGGGAATTGATTTGCCGGGTGAAGTGAGTGGTAGTTTAGAGCAACTTGAAAAGGTTGATACGAGAGACATCAACTTTGCGACAGCTTCGTTTGGACAAGGAATTTCTATGACGCCACTTCAACTAGTAACAGCTGTATCAGCAATTGCAAACAAAGGAATGTTAATGAGACCATATATAAATTCAAGAATTGAACCGAAAGTAATTAGAAGAGTAATAAAAGAAGAGACCGCAGTAAGTGTTTCAGGGATGATGGTTAGCGCAGTTGATAAATTAAACATTGCGACAATAAGAGGATATAGAATTGCTGGGAAAACTGGCACCGCATATATTCCAGATTTTAAGCGTGGTGGCTATACTGATGAAGTTGTAAATACGTTTGTCGCGTTTGCTCCAGTGAACAATCCACGATTTACTATTCTTATTAAGCTAGATAAGCCGTATGGCGCACCTTACGCTTCGGCTACTGTTGTTCCGGCTTTTAAAGAATTGGCTGAATTTTTGTTATCGTATTACAATATTGCTCCAGATAGGCCCGAGAATATTAATTAAATTAAGCCGATTTAAATTTATCACCATCACAAAATGAAAGAAAAAATTAGACACCTATTGTTTTATAGTCTCAAAATGCTTTCTAAGGCAATGCTTTGGAAGTATAGACCAGGAATTATTGGAGTAACTGGGAGTGTTGGAAAAACTTCTACAAAACAAGCAATTTTGGCTGTATTTGGTAATGATAGGCGAGTAAGAGCATCGTATGGAAATTTTAATACATCCATGGGGCATCCACTTACTATTTTGGGTGATTGGAAAAGCAGTGAGCTAGATTTGTTTGGGCTTCAAAATAAGAGTGGTGAGAATTTAGTACGCAAACTATTATTTTTGTTTAAAGTTTTTTCGGTTTCAATATATAGATTAATTTTTCGACATGCTTATCCAGAATTGCTTATTTTAGAATATGGAGTTGATAAGCCTGGAGATATGCGAGAATTACTGCAAGTTGTGAAGCCAAATATCGCAATCATAACGGCTATAGGTGAAGTTCCTGCTCATGTAGAGTTTTTTGCTGGTCCAGAGGCTGTGGCTAGAGAAAAGTCTAGGCTTATTGAATTTCTTCCGGCCGCTGGTTTTGCAATTTTAAATAGCGACGATATGACTGTGGCAAATGTAAAAGAAAGAACACGCGCAAAAATTATAAATTATGGGTTTAATCAATTAGCAACTGTTCGCATTACCAATTTTGAACATAAAACTACCCCAAACGGTATTATCGGTATTAATTTCAAAATTGAATATGGCGGAAGTTATGTACCAATTAGGTTAGATAATTGTATCGGCAAGGGGCATGCATATGCCACTTGTGCTGCGGCTTGTGTCGGACTAATTTTTGGATTAAATTTAGTTAAAATTGCTGAAAATTTTAAAAATTATAAAGCTCTTAGTGGAAGGTCAATGATTCGAACGGGAATTAAAAATACAGTAATTATCGATGATTCTTATAATGCATCTCCAATGTCAATGCATGCAGGACTAGACACTTTAAAATCTCTTAAAGCCAAGCGCAAAATTGCAGTTTTAGGCGATATGTTAGAAATAGGTGAATATACAATTGAGGAACATCAGTCGCTTGGAGCCTTAGTTGCAAAATCTGCTGACCTATTAGTAACCGTTGGTCCTAGAGCAAAATTTATTGCCGAGGGTGCGCGAAAAGCAAAGATGGTAGGAAGGAATATTAAAAGTTTTGATACCGTAGATGAAGCTAAAATAGCAGTTCAAAATTTATTAAAAAAAGATGATGTTATTTTAATAAAGGGTTCTCATGGTATGGAGCTTGATAAAATCGTAGAAGAGATTAAACTACCGGAACAAGTAGCCAATGCTCTCATCGTCTAGTGGTTAGGACAAGCGGTTCTCATCCGCTAAACAGGGGTTCGATTCCCCTTGAGAGCACATGTAGTATTTTTTATCGATATAGATGAATGAATAATACTAGTCGATTTTTCAAAAGGAATCGAACCGTGAAGGGGGTCGGGGAAACATAAGTTTCCCCGTGGCGGAAGTATTGAAACCGATGGGTTTCAAAAAATTCTGTTATACAGAATTTTGTTCGATTCCCCTTGAGAGCACAAGTAGTATTATTTATTGGTATAGATAAATACATACTGAGCATAGAAATTGCACTATAATTTTTATGATATACTGAATGCTAAGAATCAGAGTAAAATTAAAAAGGTCGCAATTAATTAAATAAATAAATTCCAATGAATACAGATTCAAATAATGGTTGGAAAATTCTTATGTCACTAGCAGTTGTTTCGCTTCTTGTTTCAGCAGTTTTGTTTTTTAAATCTGGTAAGGTTGAATTGCCTGGTCAAGATGTGCAGGAGCTAGTAGGGGAATCCTCAAAACCAGAAGTAAATATAGCATCAGTGGATGATGTTGAAACTGCGCTTTTAAAAAATGTTGTAGATGAAATAAGTTTGCTTGAAGAATCTAGTAATGCCGAAGAATTAAGTTCAGACAGTGAGGCATTGGAAGGCCTTGGTAAAACATATGACGAAAATACAATATAAAATTATTTCAATGCGAATTGTAAATTCTGCTCTTTTGCTGGTGTTAATATCTCCAGCCGGAGTAGTTTTTGCTCAAAATCCGACATCTACACCAAAAGAAAGATCAGGAAAGGTTGGTGAAAATTTTTGTCAGCGCTTTGCCGAATTATCAAATAAAGTAGTTACAGATTTAGCTACGCGAGCTACAAAGCTTCAATCAGACAGAGAAGCTCGTATGGGCGATATACAAAAAAAATTAGATGAACTTGAATCAAAGCGGGGAGAACAAAAAATAGCTCAAGATAAACAATTTGAAGAAAATATTAAAAAACTAGAAGAAAAAACAACCACAGATGCAGAAAAACTAGCAGTTCTTAAATATCGTGAAGCAGTGAGGATTGCAATTGAAGCAAGAAGAAGCGCTCTTCAAAATGCTATAAAAAATTTTAGAGATGGAATGGAAAAGCTAAGAGTTTCAAGAAGAGAGGCCATAAAGAAGGCGATTGCAACATTTCAGGCTAATTTAGAAGCGGCAAAAGTAAAAGCCAAAACTGATTGTGCAGCAAAAGTTGCTCCAGCAACTGTACAAACAAATTTCCGCAACGCACTTAAAAATGCTCGTGATAAATTTGAAGTAGATAGAGGTGCTATTGAAAAAAGATTGGATGCTCTAAAGCCACTAATCGATGTTAGGAAATCCGCATTTGAAAAAGCACAAAATGATTTCCGCACCGCAATTCAAAAAGCTAAAAAAGATTTTAAGGCAGTAATGGGGGCAGGTGGTAATGGGACATCAACGGCAAGCTCGAGTTAACACTAAAAAATCACCCGTAATTGGGTGATTTTTTAGTGTTAATAACCGCTCACTGGGCATGGTGGTATATTTGACAAATAGCAAATTATATGCTATAATGCCCAGTAGCAAATCCTGGATATCCGTCAATTTCGGCGGATAAGCGAAAGGAGTAGTTCTATGGACTCTCGTAGCAGACAGTTGTTGCACGACGAAAGGGTTCGCGCCAAAAGCGAACGCAAGGCGTCGGGTGTTCAGGTTCGCGTGATGGAGCGCGCTCTGCGCACTCCCAAGGAGCAGATTGCGGTGCTCGACTCGCGTCTCGGCGTCGGCGTTGGTGCCGTTCGCGAACGCGTGAGGCTTCTGGCGCAAATCGAGGCGGAGATGCCCGTGATCGCCGAGGTTTCGACCGAGAAGGCCGAGGCGAAGAAGCCCAAGACGAAGCGCAAGGGCTCGAGCGTTCGCAAGGCGACCCTGAAGAAGTCGGCACGGAGGGCGTCATGAAGCGCAAGGGAAAGTGTTTCGCCTGTTTCAATCCCGTGAAGAGTGGCGGTGACCGTCACAAGGGTGCTGGCACTCCGGTTTCCAGCTGTCCGAAGCGAGTGCCGTTCAGCAAGAAGCATCGCCGGCAATGGCAGCAGGGGGCGCCACAGGAGGATTTCGTTCCCAAGCGTGGCGTCGCAGTCGCTCACACTGGCGGGTCTAAGGCGAAGACCCATCGTGCAAAGAAGAGCTTGAAGACCGGCGTCGAGCAAAAGCAGAAGTAGTCGCGGTCGTTGCACCGGCGCATCATCGAGTTAGGGTAAAACCTGATTTCGATGGTGCGCCGTTTTTTATTTTAACCAACACTACATTAGAATATTGAATCAGATTCAATATTCTAATGTAGTTAAAGCGGTTAAAGTAATTTCAAAGAAGTCTCATTTTTGTGAGACGATGACTGAGCGAGAGAGATGAAATACTGAGGCCAGCAGGCTGAATGCACGAGAGATATAAATACTAAAATTACCAGTTATTTCTTGTAAATTTTATAGCTTGTGCTATAAAGAGCGCAGAAGTTTATAAATAAGGAGTATTGGAATGGGGCATTCGAGAAGTTTATCTCCTATATATCGAAAGGCTTGTGGCGATTGTGGCGCTGAATTTATTGCTTATTCACAAAAAGAAGCAGAAAGTAGTGCTCTGCGATGTCAAAAAAGTGATGGCAAAGGTACTCGTCAGCACATACATAAAATTGGCGATGTTGTTGAAGCAATTGTTGAACCAAGGGACGCTCCAGGGTGTGGTGGACCACGAAGAGCGAAGGTGAGAATTATTAGAACAGGATATACAGAAAATTCACATCACTTAATGTATTTTGTTATCGAAGAAGGCACAGTAAAATATCCAGAAATTTTGGCCATTTTTGAAACACACGATGGTCAATTGGACTTTTATGGTATGGTTGATCTAAAGGTTAGAAAAGAATTTAGCAGTCTATAGACTGCTTTTTTATTTATATCCCTAGACCAATATATTAAATTCTTATATACTAAGTTTATGATTGATATTAAGTTGCTTAGAGAAGAGCCAGATAAAGTAAAAAAAGGCATTTCATCAAAAAATATAGACCCCAATTTGGTTGATAATTTTTTGGCTATTGATACTAGTTGGCGTCATATTATTAAGAATATTGATGATTTAAGGTCAGACCAAAAAAAAGCAGGGGAGGCAAGAAATATCGAAAAGGCAAAACAATTGAAAGTTGAGATTGTGGCACTCGAAGAAACTTTAAAGGAAATTCAAGATAATCGTAATAGTATATTAAAGCAATTACCAAATTTACCGCTTCCTTCAGTTCCAGTTGGCAAAAACGAAACTGAGAACATAGTTATTCGTGAAGTGGGAAAGAAACGAGCAACATTCCCAGTTCTTAAAGATTATCTTTTGTTAGGTGAAGAAAATAATATTATCGACATTGAGCGGGCTTCTAAGGTGTCTGGAAGTCGATTCGGTTATTTGATTGGAGCTGGAACTCTCATGGAATTTGCATTAGTACAATTAGTTTTTGAGATTTTGGGTAACGAGAAAAAAATAAAAAATATTATTCGAAATAAAAAATTACAGTTAGATTCCAAACCGTTTATTCCAGTTGTACCGCCAGTTTTAATTAAGAGTGAAATGATGAGAGCTATGGGTTATATGGATCGCGGTGCTGATGAAATATATAGTACCCAAGATGATCTTTATTTAGTTGGAACTTCAGAGCAGGCAATTGGTCCAATGCACGCAGGAGAAACATTTTCCGAAGATGAACTTCCTATTCGTTATGTTTCTTTTTCATCCTGTTTTCGTCGTGAAGCCGGTTCTTATGGCAAGGATACAAAGGGTATTTTGCGTGTTCATCAATTTGATAAAGTTGAAATGTTTTCTATCACAACTCCAGATAAATCAGAAACAGAACATCAACTTCTTCTTGCGATCGAAGAGCATTTAATGCAATTACTAAATATACCGTATCAAGTTTTGGATATTTGTACTGGTGATCTTGGGGATCCAGCAGCTTCAAAATATGATATTGAAGCTTGGATGCCGGGTCAGAAAAACGGAGAGGGAGAATATCGGGAAACACATTCAACTTCAAATACTACAGATTTTCAATCGCGTAGATTAAACATTAAATTTCGTAAAAATAATGATACAGAATATGTGCACATGCTAAATGGCACAGCTTTTGCAATAGGAAGAATGCTTATTGCTATTATTGAAAATTATCAAACAAAAGAAGGTTATATTAATGTTCCAAAAGTTTTACAGAAGTATGTTGGCAAAAAGGTAATTAAGGCATTAGATTTTTAGAGAGTGTTTCTTGGTGTTAGAGTGATTTTATTCATCCCGTACGAAATTTCGAACGCGAATGATTTATGATGCATTTAACAAGATTTATAATTAAATTTAATAAGACACGAAAAACAACCAATTAGTTCGTGTTCTATTTCGTACGGGATGAAACTTAAGACTTGGATTGAAATAAATAAGAAGGCCGTTGCTTATAATATTGGAGTATTTAGGAAGCTTGTTGGGCCAAAAGTAAAACTCGCATCAGTTGTTAAAAGTAATGCTTATGGACATGGTTTATATGATTTTGGAATTATCGCCGAAAAAAGTGGTGTTGATTTTTTTTGTGTAGATTCTGTTTTTGAAGCGGAAACACTAAGAAAGCATGGAATTAAAAAACCAATTTTAGCGTTAGGTATGACCCTGCCAATTCATTATGCTAATGCAGTTAAAAATAATTGTGTTATTACTATCTCAAATATAAATGCATTAAATGATTGGGTAAAATCTAAAAGCAAACCAAAGATTCATATTAAAATTGATACAGGTATGCATCGGCAGGGATTTTTTAATAAAGATATTCATCAGGTTATTAAAATATTAAAAAGTAAATTTTCTGATGTAAATAAAGTAGAAGGAATATATACGCATTTTGCAGCAGCTAAAGATATCAATTATCCGACATATACAGAAATTCAATTTCAAAAATTTCAAAATGCTATAATACAATTTGAAAAAAAAGGTTTTAAAAATTTTATTCGCCATGCCGCTGCTTCATCTGCCACTATACTTAATTCAAAATACCATCTTGATATGGTTAGGGTTGGAATGGGGCTTTATGGACAATACCCATCCAAAGAAATTAAGATGCAATTTCCTAAGCTAAAATTTAAACCAGTTTTACGATGGAAAACTATTATAAGCGAGATAAAAGAAGTTCAAAAGGGGAGTTATGTAAGTTATGATTTAACCGAGCGATTAAATAGAAAAACTAAAATTGGAATTCTACCCATTGGCTATTGGCATGGTTTTCCATGGGCTTTATCGGGAGTGGGCGATGTTATTATAAATAAAAAAAGAGCAAAAGTTTTGGGCAGAGTTACAATGGATGTAATAATGGTTGATATAACTGATATTTCCTGCAAGCCAATGGATGTGGTTGAAATTGATATTATTGATGCAAGTTTCAAATCAAAAAGTTCTTATTATGAATTTCTTACTAGAATTAATCCATTAATACAGAGGATTGTTGCATAGAATATAAAAAGTCCTAAAGTTATTCATAAGTTTTTAAATAATAAATTTTAAAGTGCGAGATTATAATCAGTCCTTACAAAAAAATAATAGGCGTCGTAAAACAAAGATTTTTATTTCTGTAGTTTTAGTATTTACTACATTAGTTACTTCGGGGTCCGTTTATCTTATTTATTTTACAAATATTTTTAGATTTAACGAAATAGTTTTAAGTGGTGGGTCACAACTTACTATTGCAGATTTGTTCCCTAAATTAAATAAGCCCTACTTATTTGAAGACATCTATATTAAAAATATATTAGTCTCAGATTTTACGGTTAAAAAAGACATATTTAACAAAAAATTAAATATTGTTATAGATGAAAGAAAGCCATATGGTATTTGGTGTAATGAGGATAATTTACTAAATAAAAAAATTGATAAATTAGTTTTATCTTCTTCATCCTCATCTGAAGTTGCATCCACTAGTGCTTTAGAGGTATCTGTGATTAGTGAATTAGACACAGAGTGCTTTTGGTTTGATTCCACTGGCATAATTTTCGAAAAGGCACCGGCTACATTTGGTGTTTTAATAAAGAGTTTGCATGATTCTGGCGGGCGTAAACTTGTAGTTGGTGATACTGTTTTGCCGAAAGCAATGAACGATGTAATGTTTAAAATATTTGATATCTTAGATCGTACCGATGTTGATATTATTAGTTTTGATCTACCAAATTTAAAATTACAGGAACTTAGAGCAATTCTATCTAAAAAAACTGTTATTTATTTTAGTTTGCGCATTGATCCAGACTCAATATTTGATGTTTTGCAATCGTTAAAGCCTAAATTAAACGAGCTCGAATATGTGGATTTAAGATCAGAAAATAAAGTATTTTATAAATAACAATACTTTAAATCAATTTATTATCTAATATATTTATAAAAAATAACCCAGCTAATTATTTAGCTGGGTTTTATCTCTTTTTAGTTTTGGGTAATATTATACCCAATACCTCTGATACGCCAAGTTTTTTAATACCAAGCTTTGAGGCCGCTGATACTGGTAAATCGATACCTCTTTCTGGTTTGCAGGGTCCTCTGTCTCTTACGACGGCATTAATCCATTTGCCGGTTACTACACTTTTAACCTTTAGTGGTGTGCCTAACGGCAAGAATTGATGTGCAATTTCATTTGCATTATTTGCGTTAAAGGTTCCACCGCCGGCATTAGGTTTGCCATGAAATCCGTCTCCCTCGCCATACCAAGAGGCCCTTGTAATAAAGCTTTTTGGTATTTTAATTTTAATCACATCTGGAGGTGTTGGATTAGCTAGTTCGCTATTTAGTAATAGCGCGCGTACATGTGGAAGGTCGCAAGTTACTGTGGCAAAATTAAGTAGATTTTTTGCAGCATAAAGCGAGTAGGAAACTTCAATATTATCGTGATTTCCTTCTGCGCCATTTTGCGGTTTAAATATCGTACTATCCCCAAATATACTTGTATTTCGAAGTTCTCCAGCAATCGCCGAAATAGTTAGTCAATAAATTATGCTAATTGTTGTGAGAAAAATTATTAAAGGGTGTTTCGTTTTTCTTTTTCTGGTCATTTTGCCTCCTCAGGGTGCTTTTAGCACCGTACCGCTTTTATTAATTGTTTCGGATAATTTAGCTACTATTAAGTTTCAATAACACCTCCGATTTTTTAAAGATTAGCTTAGTGAACTGGCATTATTTTAACAGCTAAACATCAGAATGTCAATAGATTTTGATATATTTATCTTGAATAGATTATTAATTATCGCTATACTTACAAAAATTATTATATTTTGAAATGAGCATTAACTACATTCAGTTATTAAAAGATGGTGCTATCGGCGTAATGCCAACTGATACAATCTACGGGCTTCTGGGATTAGCATTAGATAAAAAAACCGTTCAAAGAATATATAGGGTAAGAAAAAGAAATCCAAAAAAACCAGCTATTGTTTTAATTAAATCTTTAAACGATTTACGCGTTTTTGGAATTAAACTAAATAGTAAAACAAAAAAAATACTAAGCAATATTTGGCCAGGAAAAATTAGTGTAATATTACTTTGTCGTAATAAAAAATATCACTATCTTCATAGAGGAACAAACACTCTGGCGATTAGATTTCCAAAAGACAAACAATTGATTAAAATATTAAAAGAAACTGGCCCACTTCTTGCTCCAAGTGCTAATATAGAGGGCAGCCCACATTCTTTAAGCATTAAGGATGCAAAAAAATATTTTGGAAATAAGGTTTTTCCAGAACCCAATCGTTTAATCGATTTTTATATAGATAAGGGAATCTTAAACGGTAAGCCATCAACTCTCATATCTATTAATAATGGACGGGTTATTGTTTTAAGACAGGGAAGTGTTAGAATAAAACTATAAGTTATTAATAAAAAAATTATGAAAATAGTTAAGTTATCAACTAAAAAAGATAAAGAAGTTATAGATATTACAAATTTAATTGATTTGGAGGTTAAGGGTATTAACGAGGGCTTAGTATCAGTTTTTTCACTTCACACAACCGCAGCATTAACCACGGCCGATCTTGATCCCGGAACTGACTTGGATATGATGGACGCATTCAAAGAATTAGTTCCAAAGTTGGCTTATAGACACCCTCATAATCCGGAACATACTCCAGACCATATTCTTTCTGCTTTAATTGGAACATCTCTTACAATTCCGATAAAAGATAGCAAGCTTTATCTTGGGTCTTGGCAGAGAGTAGTTTTAGTTGAAATGGCAGGACCAAGAGAAAGGGAAATTGTAATTACAGTTCAAAATCTTGATGTAAAAATCAAGTAGCTTTGTAAAAAAATTAGCCCTCACATTTTTAAGAGCCAACCCAGAATTCGATTTGCTTTAGTTTATATATCTTGATATAAATAAAAAAGCTGGTTTTAGCTAACCAAGAAAGATTGTAAGTTGGCCAGAAATCAACCAAAAGACAGATCTGGCTACATAAGAAACTTATATAAATTACTTGGTGAAATCAAACGCTCTCGTGGCAAAAAGCACGAAGATAGATTTATCAAAGCTATGGAGGAGGGGACCAATTTTCCATCATGGTATAGGGGCGTAAGAAAGGCAACTAGAGCCCAAGATCGCAGACAAATTGATGCAATTTGCGACACCGATGTTGGAGAAATTTACATACAAATTAAAAGCTCTCATTCTGGGCGCATTAAATTTGAAGAAAAGCATGGTCGTTCTGGAATAGTTTGCGTTGTTGTAAACGAGACAATTTCAGAAGATACAATAAGAGAAAAGACACTTTTTTTTGTGAAGCAAAAAAGAAGCATGAAATTGTTTTTAAATAATAAGTAATTTAATAATTACTATTTAACTTAGCGGTTTTACCGCTATTTTTATTTTAAAAAATATGCTAGTGTATAATTATAAATTGAATGATATCCCCTAGGGGTTTTACCTATTGGGGCACTTTTGCTATTTATGTTTAAAATAATATCAAAACATAAGCCAGCTGGCGATCAACCAAAAGCAATTAAGGAGTTAGTTGCTGGGCTAGATCTGGGTATGCAACACCAAACTCTGCTTGGCGTAACAGGCTCTGGTAAAACTTTTACCATGGCGAATGTTATAGAAAAAATTCAAAAACCAACTCTTGTTATAGCGCACAATAAAACATTAGCCGCTCAACTCTGTAACGAATTTCGCGAAATATTTCCTAATAATTCAGTTAACTATTTTGTTTCTTATTATGATTATTATCAGCCAGAGGCTTATATGCCAAGTTCGGATACTTATATAGAAAAGGAAGCGATGATTAATGACGAAATTGATAAGTTGAGGCACGCCGCCACCACTGATTTATTAACCAGAAAAGATGTAATTGTTGTCGCCTCCGTTTCTTGTATATATGGCCTTGGAGCTCCTGAAGTTTATGCAGAAAATATTATTCGGCTTAAACCGGGAGATATTGTAAGTCGCAAAGAATTTAGTAGGAAATTAGTTCAGTTACAATTTACTAGAACAAACGCAGATTTAAAAAGAGGTTCGTTCAGGTTAAGGGGAGATAACTGGGAAGTCATGCCACCGGACAAAGAAATAATTTATAATTTCGTAACCGAAGGCAATTTAATTAAAGAAATATATGAAGTAAATCCGGTAACAAGAGAATCTAAAAATATTCCAGATATTGTTATTTCGCCAGCTAGACATTTTATTACACTGGGTCCTGAGAAAGAAAGAGCAATTAAAGCTATTCGAAAAGAGCTTGATTTACGCCTAAAATATTTTGAGGAAAACAAAAAATTTCTTGAAGCAGAAAGATTAAATCAAAGAACTAAATTTGATTTAGCAATGATAGAAGAAGTTGGTTATTGTCATGGAATTGAAAATTATTCAAGACACTTATCTGGAAGAAATGCAGGAGATCCACCAGAAACATTGTTAGATTATTTTAGAGGTGATTTCTTAACAATTATAGATGAATCTCATGTTACTGTGCCACAGGTTTCTGGCATGTATGCAGGAGATGCTTCGCGTAAGAAAACTTTGATTGAATATGGATTTAGGTTGCCTAGCGCAGCGGATAATCGTCCTCTAAAATTTGAGGAATTCAGTGAACGTGTAGGACAAGTGATATATACATCTGCTACTCCATCAGATTATGAGAAAAAAATTAGCGATAAAATAGTTGAGCAAATTATTCGTCCCACGGGATTAGTAGATCCAATAATAAAAGTATTGCCAGCTAAAAATCAGGTTAAGAATTTGATGGGTTGGATTGCAGAGCGCGTTAATCCGCCGGCTGGCAGAAAAAAGGAAAGAGTTTTGGTAACAACTCTAACTAAAAAAATGGCAGAAGATTTAAGCGCGTATTTACAGCAGGAAAAGATAAAATCAGAATATCTTCATAGTGATGTAAAAACTATGGATAGAATTCAAATATTATCCAATTTGCGTCGTGGTAAATTTGATGTTTTGGTTGGTGTTAATTTACTTCGCGAAGGATTGGATTTGCCAGAGGTTTCTTTGGTGGCCATTATGGATGCTGATAAGGAAGGTTTTTTGCGTAGCGAAACATCACTTATTCAAACCATTGGGCGTGCCGCAAGAAATGTAAACGGGCTAGTGTTGCTTTATGCTGATCATATGACTGGTTCTCTAAATCGTGCAATTGGAGAAACCGAAAGGCGTCGTGCAATTCAGCTTGCATTTAACAAAAAACATGGAATAACTCCAAAAACAATTGAAAAAGCGATTCACGACATCACCGAAGAGATGATGTCTAAAAGAAAGGACATTACAGCTGTACTAAAACTTGATCTTGGAGCAGAAAAAGGTAAAAAAATTGAAGATATTTTAAAGGAAAAAGAGAAAGCCATGAAAGAAGCATCTGCCGAATTAGATTTTGAATTAGCTGCAATACTTAGAGACGAAATAAGAGAATTAATTAAGTCACAAAAAGTAAAAGGTAAAAATGAAAAATAAAATAATAGAAAAACAAGGTTATGGTTATTTCGGAAATTTAAGTAAGCAGTATGCTAAGTATCGAACTGGATATCCGAAAGAAGTAGTTGAATATTTTTGGTCAAAAATTCAGATTAAAAATCCAAGAATTTTAGATATTGGCTGTGGAACTGGTATCTCAACCAGGCAGCTTATAAGGAGCGGAGCAAAAATTCTTGGCGCTGATAAAGATGTAGCGATGATAGAAGAGGCCAAGAAAATTTCAGGAGACATAGAGTATTTGGTTGCCGATGCAGATAAATTGCCATTTGGCGATGAAAGCTTTGATGGCGCAACATCATTTGGAGCTTTTCACTGGTTTGCTGACGACAGTTCAGCCAGAGAAATTAAAAGGGTTTTAAAGCCGGATGGTATATATTTCATTGTGAATAAAAGAGAATTGGGTGGAATAAAAACTGAATTTAGAAATATTATAAAAAATGTTGTCGATACGCTGCCAGATATAAAAATAAGATATAATGCACAAGATACACTAGAAAGAAATCAATTCAGTAAAGTTGAGTACAACGAATTTGATGCTAATGAGAATTTTACAATTGATCACGCCATTCAATATGTTCAAACTATAAGTTTGTGGAATCTTGTACCAGACAATAAAAGAAAAGAAGTTTTAAGTAAATTCGAATTATATTGTAAAAATTCTGCAAATGACGGCATAGTAAAGTCGATAACAAAAATAAAAGTAACCACAGGTATCAAATAACATGCAAGACGAAATAGTAATTAAAGGAGCACGGGAACATAATTTAAAAAATATATCTTTAAGGCTTCCACGCAATAAATTGATTGTATTCACTGGTCTATCTGGGTCTGGAAAATCGTCGCTTGCATTTGATACGATTTTTGCAGAAGGCCAAAGACGATATATTGAATCACTTTCAGCTTATGCTAGACAGTTTTTAGGAAAGCTAGATAAGCCAGATGTTGATGAAATTGAAGGTCTCTCGCCAGCAATATCAATAGATCAAAAAAGCCATTCGCATAATCCTCGTTCAACCGTAGCGACTATTACAGAAATTTATGACTACCTCCGTGTTCTTTTTGCGCGTTCCGGCGTTCCTCATTGTCCAGATTGTGGTCATGAAATTAGAAAACTTACCAAAGAAGAAATCGTAGATGCTATTATTAAACTTTTTAAAAAAGCAAAAACAGATAAAAATATTCTTATACTCGCGCCAGTTGTTAGAGGTAGAAAAGGGGAATACTATCAAATGCTCTATAATTTTTTAAATGCCGGTTTTTCAGAAATTAGAATTGATGGAGAATTTAAATCTTTAAGAAATAGAATTGAGTTATCTAGATACAAGGCCCACACAATTGAACTTTTAGTGGATCGTATACCGCAAACTTTAGATTTTAGTCTCAAAGAAGGCAAAGACAATAGATTGCGACTAGCAGAAGCAATTGAATCGGCTCTTAAGTATGGCAATGATGTTGTTACAGTTATTGCCGATGGCAATGATGAGCATTCATTCTCTGCTAAATTTACTTGTGCTCGAGATGGTTTTGCATTTTTAGAGATTGAACCAAGATTATTCTCGTTTAATAGTCCTTACGGAGCGTGTGAGGCTTGTAATGGCTTAGGAATTGAGTCGCTTTTTTCAGAAAAAATATGTCCAGTATGTGATGGAAAACGTTTAAGACGAGAAGCCTTAAGTGTTTTAATTGATGGAAAGAATATTGCTGGAGTTGTAGCTATGTCAATTGACGAATCAAATAAATGGGTATCACATATACAAAAAATATATGATGCTACTAAATTAAGCATTGCTGAAGTACCACTTCGAGAAATCAAAAATCGATTACAGTTTATGTTTGATGTGGGGCTTGAATATCTAACATTAAATCGCACTGCTGGAACGCTATCAGGTGGAGAAGCACAACGAATTAGACTTGCTTCGCAAATCGGTTCACACCTTGTGGGAACTTTATATATTTTAGACGAGCCAACAATCGGTCTTCATCAAAAAGATAATGCAAAACTTATTGAAACGCTTAAAAATCTTCGAGATATTGGAAATACAATAATTGTTGTTGAGCATGATGAAGACACAATTCGTATAGCGGATTATTTGGTTGATATTGGTCCTGGCGCAGGAGTGCATGGTGGAAAAATTGTAGCAGAGGGTCCAATGCCCCAAATACTAAAAGATAAAGAAAAATATAAGTCACTGACATTAGATTATTTGCGTGGTAAAGTTTCTATTGTAATTCCAGAAAAGAGACGTGCGGTTAATAAACAGCATGATTTTCTTAAAGTAAGAGGAGCATCTGTAAATAATCTTCAGAATATTAATTTAGATATCCCGCTTAGAAGATTTGTTGCTGTAACCGGAGTTTCTGGCTCTGGAAAGAGTTCGTTAGTTTATGATGTCCTGTATAAATATATTGCCAATAAATTAAATCGTGCCACATTTAAAGTAGATGGGTTAAAAAGTATTGTTGGTTTGGAATATATAAATAGGATTATTAATATAGATCAATCAGCAATCGGTAGAACTCCAAGGTCTAACCCAGCCACTTATGTTGGCGCCTGGACATATATTAGAGAGCTTTTTGCTTCAACAGAAGATGCTCGTGTAAGGGGATATAAACCAGGAAGATTTAGTTTTAATGTTCCAGGGGGACGGTGTGAAAATTGTGAAGGCCACGGAACAATAGCAATTGAAATGCATTTTTTGCCTACAGTTTATGTGGAGTGCGATGTTTGTAAAGGGAAAAGATTTGATCGTGAAACATTAGAAGTGGATTATAAGGGTAAAAATATTCACGATGTTCTTCGTTTAACAGTTGAAGAAGCCGTCCAGTTTTTTAAGGATATTCCATGGTTGTATGATCGTTTGCGAATTATGGAAGATGTTGGTTTGGGATATTTACAACTTGGTCAATCGGCTACAACACTCTCTGGTGGAGAGGCACAAAGAATCAAATTATCTTCAGAGCTTGGCAAGCCAGATACTAGGCGCACGCTTTATTTACTAGATGAACCAACAACAGGATTGCATTTTGCCGATATTCAAAATTTATTGGATGTTTTGCAAAAACTTGTTGATAAAGGAAATTCAATAATTGTAATTGAGCATAATTTAGATGTTATAAAATGCGCTGATTGGCTTATTGACTTAGGTCCAGAGGGCGGAACAAAAGGAGGTAAAATAATTGCCGAAGGTACGCCAGAAGAGGTGAGTAGAAAGGCAGGAAGTGCAACCGGTGAATACTTGCGCAAGCTTTTAAAGTAATATATATTTGCACAAGTTCTACTGAAAGGCGTGACTTCGTATGTATGAAGGTGATTATTGCAAAATGGTATATATTCGAGAGTGGAATTCTGGAATAGAAGTAACTTTTGCAGACGGTTCTATTGTGATAATAGACAAGAAGGATCTTTTTCCTGATAGCACAGAGTATGCTCCAACTATATGGAGTAATATTCTTATTAGCGAAAGCGGACACAGATTCTCAATGCAAAGATTAGGCGATATGTATAAAGACAGAGTGGAATTTCATTGGTCATACATTCGAGCATTAACAGATGACAAATATAAATTGCGTCTCCTGAAAATCGGTTCAGATTATTTAAAAAATCTTGAAGGAAAAGAAGAGCCAATGATTAGAAAGCAAAATAATAAGCCCCCACAATAGGGGCTTTAATTAATGCATTGTTCCAGATTCACTTCTCTGTAGTTGAAAGTAACCCCAATCTCGACGAATCATTTCAGTTAATTTCCCAACCTTCTCCTTGTTTTCTTTTTCATTAACAAATCTTATTTCGCTAAATCCTTCTTCTATATTACGAAACGGAGCTTTTGCATACTGAAAAATCATCGCCATTGTAAGTTCCGAAGACGGTTCTTCGGTTAAACCCAAAACATCTTTTAATATTTTACGAATCTCAATAAATAGCTCGAAAATTTCACCCTCCAATCTAATTGTTATACCAGCCTTTTCACTCATTTTGGAATCAACTCTTTATACTATTTTACTATGAATATGTTAGCTCTTAAATTGAAAGCATACAAGTTTCTGTTTTGGCGTTGATGAATAACCTCATTTGAACTATATTGTTACTATGTCAGATTCAAAAAAGCTATATCAGGACCTACCAGAAGCACCAGGTGTTTATTTAATGAGGGGCAAAAAGGGGAATATTTTATATATTGGAAAGGCTGGAAATTTAAAGCGAAGAGTTTCTAGTTATTTTCTGCGACCACTTGAAAGTAGACTTCAAAAAATGGTGAGTGAAATTAAAAAAATTGATTTTAAATTAACAGACACTTCACTTGAGGCGCTAATTTTAGAATCACAGCTTATTAAAAAATATAAACCTCAATTTAATGTAAGAGAAAAAGACGACAAAAGTTTTTGGTTTGTAGAAATTACTGACGATGAGTTTCCGCGTATTAATCTTGTTCGTGGCAAGGATATTAATCTGGAAAAGAAAATAAGAGCTGGATTTGGTCGTGGCTTTGCAAGATATGGTCCCTTTGTAGAAGCTGGTAGCTTAAAGATTGCAGTGCGTCTTATTAGAAAAATATTTCCATATAATACACATACAAAAGATGAAATTGATAAGTATTTAAGTACAAGCACGAGACCTTGTTTTGATTGGCAAATTGGACTTTGTCCTGGTGTCTGCGCAGGTTCAGTTTCTAAAGAAGAATATACAAAAGCTATTCGCAATATAAAACTTATTTTTGAAGGGGAAAAACAATATTTAATTGAAGTTTTAGAATCTGAAATGAAAGATGCAGCTATTCTTCAAGAATTTGAATTAGCTGAAAAAAAGAAAAGACAAGTTTTTGCACTCCGACACATAAACGACATTGCCCTTATTAAAGATGCCGACGAAAATAACGCACTAAACATTTCGTCTTCACCAATTAGAATTGAAGGATATGACATTTCAAACATAAGTGGAACATCGGCCGTTGGCAGTATGGTTGTTTTTATGAACAATAAACCAACAAGAAGCGAATATAAAAAATTTAAAATTAAAACAATAACAGGAGCAAATGATGTCGGCATGTTAAAAGAAGTATTAAGAAGACGACTTAAACATTTTGAATGGTCGTATCCCAATATTTTTTTAGTTGATGGTGGTAAGCCACAAGTAAATGCAGCAAAAGAAGTTCTAGCTGAGTTTTCGATTGAGATTCCAGTTTTGGGAATTGCAAAAGGCCCAGATAGAAAGAAAAATGATTTTATAGGAATTGTTCCAAATGATATAGATAAAAATACTCTTATTAGAGTTAGGGATGAAGCGCACAGATTTGCGATTTCCTATCACAGGAAGTTGAGGGGTAAAATAAGTTAATATTTTCCTACTTGAAAGTTAGCATTTCTTGTGTTATTGCTTAGTCTAGTTGAATCAAAGGAGATCAATTTAAGTGCTTGACACTTATGTCTACGACAGAGCTGTTAAAGAGATGGAGCTTGTTTGTAGCACAGAAGACAAGCGAAATATTGGCACTGGAACTATTATGCTGATCCCATGCCGCAATACCGGAGCAAGTTCAATTACCCTCGCTGAATTGGTATCTGAGGTAAATAAAAAAAATTTTGCCTCTAACGAGCGCCAAGCTAGGCAGTTAGTTTGCGATCAGAATAAAATTATAAATCCTCCAAAGGGCAATATATTATTTGTGGGAACCAGATGGAGATGCCAGAATAGATTACTGTGGATTCCTTATGTATCAACATTATACTTTCCTAATTTGAAAAAGACGCGAATGTTTTTAAGTTTAATGAACATACCTGAAACTTTATTTGTTCAACACAACAACCACTATTTTGTTCAAATAGATTAAATATAGCTCAAGTGATTTAGCGGCAAAAATTGCCGCTTTTTATTTTAGCCCAATATGCTTTGTAATTTTGAGGTAGACTTAAAATTACAAAGCTATAAAAAGAGGTTAAAGCAATTCCAAGGGAGTCTCATTTTTGTGAGACGATGACTCGGCGGGAGCTATGAAATGCTGAAGCCAGCAGGCTGAATGCACGAGGGATATTAGATCTAAGCCATTAGTAATTCTGAACTGGATAAAAATAAAAGACTAATCATGTTTAGTCTTTTGTGTCCAATTTTCCTTATGGTATTTCTGGGTTTTCATAATCTTTTCTTTCGTTGCTTCTTTCCTCAACAAATTGACAGGGGAAATTTTTTAATTCAGTGCTTATGTTTACTTTTGCCCATGTAATAAATTGCTCACAAACTGCAACTGAGGGGAACGGTCCAGCCCTTGTTGTTGCTTGTATCTTGGATAATGATCCACCAGTTTGGTAAGTTATCATCGCATACCAAGCAACGATTATGTTCGCTATCTTAAATCTAGATAGTTTACTCATTTTTAGATTCCTTTTTTCTATGCCTAGCACATCAAAAACGGTATTCTAGAGTATTTATATCACGAGCGAATTGCATTTGCAATTAAAATTAGAAATTAAAAAAGCTTGGAATTGTAGTAATCCAAGCTTTAAATAATGACTTCGTTAAATTTAGTTATTTAAAAATCAAGATAATCAACGGGATCGTAATCTAAATCACCATAAGTAAAATCATTTTCGGTTAGATTATTTTCCTCTTCTTCGCGACTTTCTTCTTCGTGATATATGCTTAGGTCATCGCTTAAATCAAGATGCACCATTTCTTCTTTGAGTTCTGCTTCGGCAATTTTCCTGAGTTTACGATTTTTTTCATAATCAGCAAAATCGAAAACTAAGGATCTTCCACCATGACTACCCAGAAGTTTTGCTTGGTCTCCAATATAGGGACCGCTCATGTTGACTCGGCGTCTACGCCTAGTATCGAATCGAGTTTCGATACTGTACTTTTTTTTGTCTGCCTTAGAGCCTGGAATCATTCGAGCCCCTTTCTTCTGTGGCTTCGCGTGCTCAATTTTTGCTTAAAATATAATATCATATAGATAAGTCATTGTCAACCAGTGAAAAATAAGCTATTATAATAAATCTATGAAAGAGATTCATATTCCTGTAGAGGTAAATAAGGTTTTGCGAGTTTTAAGAAAGGCTAATTACGAAGCCTATCTTGTTGGTGGTTGTGTTCGCGATATTTTATTAAATCGAGAACCAAAAGACTTTGACATAACAACTAATGCGAAGCCAGACGAGATTCAAAAGCTTTTTCCAGACAGTGTATATGAAAATGAATTTGGAACTGTTGGTGTTAAAATTGAACAAATTGATAAAGATAACAATATTACAAAGCAAATCGTAGAAGTTACAACCTTTAGAAAAGAAGGTAAGTATACAGACAAGCGACATCCAGATTCAATAACTTTTACAAAGCGAATCGAAGATGACCTTGGAAGACGAGATTTTTCAATAAACGCCATGGCTCTAGGGTGGGGTGACTTGGTTACAAAAACTTCAAATAAAGAATTAATAATTGACGGAACTAGTTCTGAAAACGAAACAAAAATTGCTCTTAAGAATCTGGAATTGATTGATCCTTTTGGAGGTGAAAAGGATTTAAAAAATAAATTAATTCGTGCAGTTGGTAAACCCGAAGAAAGATTTACAGAAGATGCATTGCGAATGATGCGAGCGGTTAGGCTTGCTTCTGAACTAAATTTTAAAATAGAAGGTGAGACAGGAGCGGCGATATTACATCACGCAGGATTGCTAGAAGTTATTGCTAAAGAGCGAATTAGAGATGAGTTTCAGAAAATCATTATTTCAAATGGTGCAAAAGACGGTGTTCAAACACTCGAGGATTTTGGTTTGTTAAAATATGTAATATCCGAGCTTCGGGAGGGGATTGGCGTAGGACAAAATAAACATCACATTTTTACTGTTTGGGAACATAACTTAAAAGCATTAGATTACGCAGTTTCAAAAGATTATCCATTTCATATCCGTTTGGCATCGCTTTTGCATGATGTTGGAAAGCCTCGGAGTAAACATGGCGAAGGGCCAAATTCAACTTTTTATGGACACGATGTTATTGGTGGAAAGATGACGGTTAAAATACTTGACCGCCTTCATTTTAGCAAAGATTTAATTGAACGCGTTGCTCATCTCGTTAGGTTCCATCTTTTTTATTACAATGTCGGAGAGGTTACCCCAGCTGGTGTAAGAAGATTTTTGGCTCGCGTCGGACCAGAAAATATTCCAGATTTAATTAAGGTTCGTGAGGCAGATAGAATTGGCTCTGGAGTTCCAAAGGCAGTTCCATATAAACTAAGGCATCTTTTGTTTATGATTGAAAAGGTAAAAAGAGATCCTATTAGTCCAAAGATGCTAGTAGTTAAGGGAGATGATATTATGAAAATTTTAAATATTTCCCCCAGTCCAAAAATTGGAGCAATTTTAAGTATTCTTCTGGAAGAAGTAATAGAGGATCCAAAAAAGAATATAAAAAAATATTTAGAAGAGAGAACTATTGAATTAGGAAAACTTGAAAATACTAAATTGCAAGATTTTGCTAAGAAAGCCAAGGGAACTAAAGATGAATTTGAAAGCAATGAAGAGAAAAAAATAAAAAAACAATATTATGTTAAATAATCTTGATAATTTTGATGGTAAGCAACAAGAGGAAAGAATCGAAAGAATTAGTGAGGTGCTTGATAAGATGAGTGAAACCACCTCGCCACTTACTGATAATGATCTCGAGGATTATTGCAGATATTTTAATTTAAAACCAGAAGAACTTATGGGTAATAAAATCCTAGACTTAGGTTCTGGGAAGCTAGAGCGATTCTCAAAAGAAGCTAGCGTATATAATGCTGAAGTTGTGTCTTTAAATCCAGCCCTACAGCAAGAAAATGTAAGAGATTGGGCTAAAGAAGAAATTATTAAAGATGGGGCATTGCTAGAATGGCAGAAAAAATCTGTAGCTGGTAGGTCACAAGAGTTACCATTTAAGGATAAATCATTTGATAAGATAGTTTCTTTATTTTCTTCCCCGTATTATATTGATAGTAAAAATGGTAAATTAAACGCGGTAAAAGAAATGGCCAGAGTTATTAAGGATAACGGAATTATATATATTGGTCCAAAAACCATTGAAAATGAACAAAATATAGAGGAGTCAATTTTAAATGAAGAAGCTTCTAGCTGGTTAGTTGATTCTGGATATGTCATTGAGGAAATAGAAGATGGAGGAATTGTAATTAAAAAAAATGGAAAAACTACAACCACAAAATAATCGGCAAGAATCTATTGGTGAGATTCGTGACCGACTTGGTATGGAAAGTTTACCGCGCGAAGACTATGGTCGCTATTTTTTAGATCGTTACAAAACTAAAGAAGGTAGAGAAGTATCAGAATACATAAATAAAGAAACAAAAATTATTGAAAGGCGCGCTATGACAGAGGGTGAGAGATTACTCGTAGAAACAATTTATGATAAAGTGACTGGCGAACCAAATCTAGTAAGAGAATTTGATAATGAAGGAAAGATTAGACACTTCGTTGATGAGGAAGCAATCAGAGAATTAGAGGCAATGTGGAGAAAAACTGTTCAGCTTGATGATGAAAAAATTGTGGGCGATGCTTTACCCGAGGAACTTAAGCGCTTAGAGACAATGTATCTTTTTGAAAAAATAGCAGCAATGGATGAGACTCTAGGAAAGGATCCAGACATTAAGCATTAATTTTTAAATTTCGGGCCGTAGTATACCGGTAGTACATACGCTTCGGGTGCGTATAGACCGAGTCCGATTCTCGGCGGCCCGACCAATCAAAATAATATCTATTTTTTGCTAGACTCATTTTTAGTTTTACATACATATTCACCTATGATATGTTTTGCAAAGCAAAATAATAATTAAATAAGCAGGGTAAGAATGAAAACGGTTGGCATAATAGGAATTAGAGGTAAGTATGGTCAATTTTTAGAGCGATTATTTATAGATTTTGGGTGTACAGTAATAGGTTCAGATTCAAGAATTAGCCAAGATATTGATTTGCAAAATAGAGATATCGTAAATAGGTCAGACATAGTGGTTTTCTCAGTCCCTCCAAGAGAGGTCTGTGCAGTTATCGAGAAGCTTGTCCCGTATTCAAGATTTGATCAGCTTTGGATGGATGTTACTTCCATTAAGGTAGCTCCAATTCAGTCGATGCTTAAATCAAATGCTGAAGTAGTTGGGCTTCATCCCATGTGTGCTCCAACTGCAAAATCTCTTCGTGGTCAGGTTGTCGTTGTTTGTCCAATGCGACTTAATGATTGGAGTGATTGGACGAATCGATTTCTTGTTTGGAGTGGAGCTTCTAGTAAAATTTGTAGTCCCACAAGACACGATCGTGCAATGGCGATTATTCATGGCTTAATTCACTCTATGCAGTTAACGATGGCAGCCACAATGCAATCTTTAGGAGAAGATATTAATGAGAGTCTAAGTTTCGCTAGTCCAGTTTATAAAATCGCACTAAGTTTAATTGGGCGCATATTAAAACAAGACCCTAATCTTTATGCTGATATACAAATGTTAAATCCTCATGTGCCACATGTTTTAAGTCAGGCACAAAATGAGCTAAGTAAATTTACTGAAACAGTTACCGAGGGAAATCGCGAGAAATTTTTGGAACAATTTGTTTTAAGCAGAGAGCATTTTGGCGAAGATGTTTTAGACGAAGCTTATGGACTTTTTGAAGAGCTTAGTCAATTACTTTCTGATAGATCTAATAAACATCAAGTTACTTTAAATATTGTTGACGATAGACCTGGACTTCTAGCCGCTATAACTGGAATTTTTGCTGGGGTCGGAGTAAATCTTTCTAATATCCATTCATTTAAAACTATGGATGGTGTGAGATTTTTAGTTGGGCTTGATCGTTCAAGTGACTCGCCGATGGTGGGGCAGGCCATAGATGAAATGGTAAGTCGTGGATTAGTAAAGGCAGCGGGATAGTAGATGTGGTATCTACGAAAGACAAGAAAATTAAACGAAGTCATATCAAAATTATTAAATGGTAAAAATTTTGACGAGGCCGAAGCTTATGTGCTCATGAGTCAAATCTCGAGGCGCAATGTTCCACTTCCTTTAGTTAAAAAACTTCTTCTATCTTTAAATAAAAAAGGTGTAACGGCTGAAGAGCTTGCTGGATTTGCGCGTGCATTACGCAAAGATAGTATTAGAGTTAAAGCAAAATCTGATAAACTGGTTGATGTCTGCGGAACTGGCGGAGATAAAACCAATACATTTAATGTTTCTACTACTGCAGCTTTTATTGCTGCTGGCGCTGGAGTAAAAGTTGCAAAACATGGAAATTCAAAAATTACTTCGCAGTGTGGCAGTTCTGATGTACTAAGAGAACTTGGAATAAACATATATTTAAATCCAAATTCCGTAGCTCGTTGTATAGATGAAGTTGGTATCGGATTTATATACGCACCATTTCACCATAGAACTTTTCAATATGTTTCACAGATTAGAAAAGAAATAGGCGAAAGAACAGTTTTCAATCTTCTTGGACCACTAATCAATCCAGCAAGAGTTGAGCGACAAGTCTTAGGAGTTTATGAGCCAAAATGGACAAAGATGTTATGTAGGGTATTAAAAAAAATAGGATCAAGACGAGCATATGTTGTCTGTGGCGAAGGTGGCTTGGATGAGTTTTCTACTATAGGCGCTACAGAAGTTGCTGATTTAAATTTTGGAATTATTACTCATTATGGAGTTTTTCCTGAGGACCTTGGAATTAAAAAAGTATCAATTAATGAAATTAGAGGGGGCAGAGTTTCTGATAACGCTAAAATAATTTCTGATTGTTTGGGTACAAAAATTTCAAGCTCATATCAGGATATTGCGTTACTTAATGCATCTGCTGCGATAGTCGTATCTGATTTAGCCATAAATTTGAGAGATGGTTTAGAAATGGCAAGGAATTCTCTATATTCAGGTAGCGCACTAGCGAAGCTAAAACTACTTAGGGAGTTTTCTTCTGAGTTATCCACAGCTTAAGGTTTTGCAGAGTAATATATTGGTGTATAATATTTGGGATACCTTGATAATTTAATACCCAAACATTAAATGGGATCACACCCCATCACCACCGCGCACATCGCGCACCAATGACTATAACTAGTCGTCCACAACCACATTCCCGGAGCTCTCACGAGCTCCTTTATTTTTCTTGAAAAAAATGATTTTTTAATGTATTATTAGATTAATTAAAATACCTCCATGAAATTAGAAAGACTAAAAAAATTAATAAAAAGCAAGCCATATGCAACATCGTTAATCGCGATTATTTTAATTGTAATATCATATCAATATTTTAAAGGAGATGATAAATCAAATGTTAATATAGTTAAGGCTGTTTTGGGTAATGTCGTTCAAGAAGTTAGCGTAACTGGCAAAGTTAAATCTAGAATGTCTGCTGATTTGTCGTTTGAGAAATCTGGGAAAGTTTCAAATGTTTATGTAAATGTTGGGGACCGCGTAGTAACTGGCGAGCAGTTAGTATCATTATCAAATGGTGATGCGTCTTCAGTTTTAAATCAATCAAAAGCACAACTAAAAGTTGAAGAAGTAAAACTTGATGAATTACTTAGGGGAGCAAGAAAAGAAGACTTGCAAGTTAAGCAATCAGAATTAGATAAGTCGGTAAATGATCTTAGTAATTATTATAGCGATATTAAAAATACTGCCGAAAATGCATATATTGTTGCTGATGATGCTACGAGAATAAAAACAGCTGGAATTTTTTCTGGATATAAAACAAGTGCCTATCAATTTACCTACACCACATGCGCTAATAGTTCTGAGTCAGAAGCGAGTAGCTTAAGATTGCAAAGCGAAGATGTGTTGGACGGTTGGAAAGCCGAAATAAATAAAGTAACAATATCGTCGCCAAAATCTGAATTAGATTTAGTTTTAATTCATTCCAAAAATAATTTGACTGTTGTGAGAAATCTTTTGCAAAAAATTAATGACACTCTTGTTACGGGGTGTACAATTAATAACACTTCATTAAACACTTATAGAACTAATATCAGCTCCGCAAGAGCAAATATAATTGGAGCATCTGAAGACTTGGAAAATCTAGAACAAGCTATACAAAGCCAAAAACTTACTATCCAAAGAATTCAAAGCGAGCTTAATTTAAAATTGGCAGGTGCATCGAGCGAAGAAATTAAAGCTCAGGAAGCGCAACTACTTTATTCTAAAGCTCGCGTAGAGAGTGCTGAAGCTGAATTATCAAAAACAATTATACGAGCTCCATTTAATGGAATTGTTTCTAAGCAAGATGCTAAAATTGGCGAGAGTGTTTCGGTCAATGTCCCAGTAATATCAGTTTTAGCAGATTCGGCTTTTGAGATAGAGGCATATTTACCAGAAGCTGATTTAACAAAAGTTGATGTTTCTGATTTGGCAAGGGTGACGCTTGACGCTTATGGTAGCGACGAAATCTTTGAAGCAAAAGTTATTTTTATTAATCCCGGCGAAACAGTTATCGAAGGTGTTCCTACATACAAAACCGTTTTTTATTTTACAGAAAATGATAACAGAATTAAATCTGGGATGACCGCTAATATTGATATTGAAACAGCGAGGCGTGAAAATGTTATTACAATTCCACAACGCTTTGTTATTATAAAAGATGGTGGAAAATTTGCTCAAATTAAAGATGGTGAGTTGGTAAGCGAGGTAAGCATTACTACAGGACTTAAGGGTTCAAGGGGAGATATAGAGATACTCACTGGAATAAAAGAAGGAGATGAAATTGTTCAGAATTAAATCCCATGTCTATTATTGAGGTTCACGAATTAAGCAAAGTATATAATCCTGGAGAGTCTGAAACAGTGGCGCTTTCTGATGCCACTTTTTCAATAGAGAAAGGCGAATTCGTGGCTGTTATTGGTCCTTCTGGGTGTGGCAAATCAACCCTACTACATATTTTAGGCTTTTTAGATAGGCATACTAGGGGAGTATATAAGTTTGATGGCAAGACTATTGATGATTACGGAGAGGATGCGCTTGCTAAAATTAGAAACACTAAAATGGGCTTTGTGTTTCAGGCATTTAATTTGTTAGCTAGAACCACAGTTCTCGATAATGTTAAGTTGCCACTAGTTTATTCAAGTATACCTGAAAAACTTTGGGATAAAAAAGCAAAAGATGCAATTGAATCAGTTGGGTTAAATCACAGAATTAATCATGAATCATCCCAGTTATCTGGCGGAGAAAAACAAAGAGTTGCTATTGCAAGAGCACTAGTAATGCAACCAGAAGTTATATTTGCTGATGAGCCCACTGGAAATTTGGATTCAAAATCTGGGCGAGTCATAATGGAAATACTTCAAGGTTTAAGCGAGGATAAGGGACACACAGTTGTGCTTATTACCCACGAGACATATACAGCAGAGCATGCAGAGAGAATTATAGAGCTAAAAGACGGCCAAATAGTTAGTGATAAAAAAGTTGTTCACAGACATAATGCTAAAGAATTTTTTCGTAAATAAGACCTTATTTATATGTCATTAAAACATACCTTAAAAATAGCAATAAGTGGTATTACTTCCCATAAATCAAGATCAGCCCTTACGGTGCTTGGTATTGTAATTGGAATAACCGGAATAATGTTAATGGTATCAATCGGCTCAGGTGCTGAAAATCTAATTTTGGGAGAAATAGGTGGACTTGGGACTGAAACAATTGTTATCCGTCCCGGACGAGAACCAAAAGGCCCATCAGACATTGGTGGAACATTATTCGCTGATTCTCTTAGATTAAAAGATTTGGAATTGCTAAAGAAGAAATCAAATGTACCTGAAATGGTTGATATAATGCCAGTTCTTTTGGTCCCGGGTAGTGCTTCATATAAAAGCGAAACTTATAGTCCTCAAATAATCGGCGCTTCAATTGAATTTTTTGCCGAAGCATTTGATTTGTATCCAGAGTCCGGAAGCTTTTTCGATGAAAATGCAATTAGGGAAAAGGCGAGTGTTGCCGTAATTGGTTCAAAAGTTAAAGAAAAGCTTTTTGGTCTTTCTGATGCAGTTGGCGAAAGCATTACTTTAAAAGGCAAAAAATTTAGAGTTCAAGCCGTTCTCCCTCCAAAGGGTCAAGTATCATTTTTAAATTTTGATGAAATAGTTCTTATACCATATTCAACAGCTCAAACTTATTTGCTTGGCATAGATCATTATCACGAAATAATACTCAAGGCTTCGTCTCCAGAAGCAGTAGAGGGAACAGTAAAAGATATTGAGTTTACTCTGCGTGAATCTCACAATATAACAGATCCAAGTAAGGATGATTTTTTTATAGTTACTCAGCAAGCAGCAATTAAGCAAATTCAAACAATTATTGGTGCTCTTACAACTTTTCTTTCGTCTGTCGTAGCAATTGCTCTTGTTGTTGCTGGAATCGGAGTTATGAATATTATGTTAGTTTCGGTTACCGAACGCACTCGTGAGATAGGTTTAAGAAAAGCTCTCGGTGCCACCAATAAAGATATCTTAAATCAGTTTTTATTAGAAGCAATAATGCTTACTGGTATAGGCGGGTTTATTGGCATAATGCTTGGGTCACTCTTTGGTTACATCGCTGCAATAATTTTAACTAATTATGCGAATCTTAATTGGGTTTTTGTCTTTCCAACTGGCGCAGCAATTTTAGGATTAATTGTATCAGCATTAGTTGGTTTAGTTTTTGGAATTTATCCTGCAAGACAAGCATCAAAAAAGAGTCCAATCGAAGCTCTTAGATATGAATAATATATGACCAAAAGATCTGAATTGGGAAATCTAGGCGAAGAACTTGCAGTCAAATATCTTTTAAGTAAAAAATACAAAATTTTAGAGCGTAATTATCGGAAACCGTGGGGAGAAATTGATATCATAGCTATTTATAAAGATAAAACTTTAGTTTTTGTGGAAGTTAAAACAATGAAAGAGGGATATGGAGATTCGCTTAAACCAGAAGATCAAATGTCTGAGGCGAAGATTCAAAAATTTAAGCGCACTGCTCAATTATTTGCTGGAGAAAAAGAAAATTTAATTAACAATAAAAGGGGATGGAGATTGGATGCTATAGCTATAACACTGCCAAATAATTATATAGAACTAAATGAGTCAGAGCTTTTGAAAAATTGCACTTTAAATCACTACGAAAATATATAGTAATAATTTTTACTTTTCTGCTTCCTTCCAAGGAGATTCGCGATCCTTAGCGCTAAGCATTATTTCTCTGTTTCTTTCATAAGATTCGAGTTGCTTTTTCATAGCTTCACGTTCTATAGGATTTGCTGAATGTATTTCTATTTTAGTATCTCCCAAAATAATTTCTGGATAATTATCTGCGAGCCAGGATAAAATTTCATGTCCTTCTTTTTCGCCAGTTCCCAAATCATTATCAAAATCTATTACTTCAATTGGCTCTCCCTTTGCTATTGCAGTTTCTAAAGTTTCTTTAAATTGATCAAAATTTGTAACTCCAACATAGCCGTCTGGCGTGTGGCGTCTTGGTGTTTCGGGATCATTTATTTGGTCATCAATCCATATTTTCATATATATTTTATTTTGATATTTGTCGGAGTATCCGGAATCGAACCGAAGCTGCATGCACCCCATGCACGTGGGCTACCACTACCCCATACTCCGATATATCAACATTATATCCCGACGTTTCAATATTTCAATAAAATAGAAAGTCGGGAGGCCGACCTTTGCGTCGGCCCTACGGCCCGAATTATTTAAGTGTACTTTTTTAAAATAATAATTACAAATTAATCCCGTTAGAAAAATTTTTCTACTGAAATAATCATCTAATAAATAATTTTATATTACATAAATTATTTTGTGATTTATTTGATAAACAATAGTTTTCTAATTGGATAAAAAACCGCTAATTTCAAATATGAAAAGCGGTTTGGTTATTATCCCTTAGAAAGTGCAATTATATTAAGCAGAGAGGCAATTTCTGATTGTAAGCATTCCTTAGCTTCTCTAGTGTATTCGTTAGCCTTATTGTTGGCTAGATTTTCTATAAATTCTAATTTTAGCTCATCTGTAAGCGAGCTTACACATTCAATAACTAGTTTAACTTCATCTTCAGTGGTTCTGTGAGCTATAGCCATTTATCTCTCCTTGTTAGCACCTTGCAACATGTTAAATGACTAAGCCTTAATAGTCAAACAAAAAAAAGCCGCTTGTGGTGAGCTCTGTCTGACCATTATCGGCTCTTTTTGACTAGTGTTCTTTGGCATTGCGTACAGAGTAGACTCCTTGTTCCATCTGCTAGTTTGGTTCTCTGTAAATTAGGCTTTTTTTGTAACCAATTAGTTGGATTATAATGACCACGAAGCAATATTCGTGTCCCACCCATTCTTGGCCCTTTTCCACATCTTTGACATTGTCTCATAGTTCTTTATTGTTTAAGTAGTTTAAAGTATAATATGAATAATTAATTTTTTCAATAGCCTATGCCTGAAGTATTTGGTGCAGTATTTTATATAATAGTTCTAATTTATTCAGTAATGGCACATGAAGTGGCGCACGGTGTGGTGGCAGACAAATTAGGAGACCCCACAGCGCGTCTTGCAAATCGTCTTAATTTTAACCCATTAAACCACATTGATCCTATGGGCTCTGTTATATTGCCATTATTTTTATATTTAGTTTCAAATGGTGAATTTGTTTTTGGTTGGGCTAAGCCAGTTCCTTATAACCCATATAATCTTAGAAATCCAGAAAAATCTGCGGGGCTTATTGGTGCAGCTGGACCAATGACTAATATTGCAATCGCAATAGTTTTTGGTTTGATATTAAGATTTTTCGATCCCTTCCTTTCTTCTATGGCTGAGTATTTAATTGTTACAATCGTTTATTTAAATATTGTTTTAGCGGTTTTTAATTTTGTGCCACTTCCTCCACTTGATGGCTCTAAGGTATTATTTGCTTTTTTGCCCCCAAAATATAATGGTGTAAAAGTATTTTTGGAATCTCAAGGAATGATAATTTTAATTTTCTTTGTGTTTTTTGGTTACCAAATCATTTCTCCTGTAATTGGATTATTGTTTCATATAATTGTGGGCTAATTTTATTTTAAGACTTTAGTTGACTGTAGCTGGTAAAGATTGTATAATCGCCACCAGAACTTCTCGTCAGTTACGAGAATTTAAAAACAAGGAACTAAGCAATGCGTCGCTATCGATGGTTCTTTTTTCTAGTTGCATACTGCGTTTTCGGTGTTTCTTTGCCCGCAATATTAGAAGCATCAAATAGCTCGTTTGGAATTTTCACAAATCCACAACCAGTTACATCTTACAATTATGGAGTTGGTTCAAATAGTTTTAGCTGGGGCAATCCTTCTGATTTTCGTGGTAATTCAAGTAGTTTTACATTTGAGCCTAATCAAAATATTGATTTAGGTCTTGCTACGCCAATATTATTAGGAGATTTTACCTACCATAATAGTCCAACCTATCTTGGTTCGGAAGCAACAAATATTGATTTTGAGATTTCAGTTGTATCAAATGAATTACCAACATCTGTTCTATATAAATATGTAGGTAATTTTACAATAGTTACTACACCAAATAATGGAGATCCAAGTAGTAGCGGGGATTATATAGCTTTTCCAAAACAATTTTTAAAAATACCAATTATTGGTGTTAATCAAAATATACAATTAGAAATTATTGGATTTGGAACACTAGATAGTTCGCAATCTGTAAGTATTATTGAAAATCTTAAAATCGAAGAGTATCAGAGTTTTCGTACGCAATTGTTTGCTAGGGTTATTGTGCCAACTAACTCATCGCAAATTATTGGCCTCGGTGACTCTATCGCCGCTGGATATGGACTAGCAGACGAGGATAGAAATAAATATTCTTATCCTTTGCAAATCCAATCGCTTTGGGGTTCAAAAAAAGGATATTTTGTAAAAAATCTTGCAATAAGTGGTGCAATTTCTGGAAATTGTGATGAACATTGTGATATCGAGTGTCAGTTTGATTTTGATTCTGATTGTAAAGATAAATGCATGAATGGTTCAATTGAGCCATATAAAGAACCGTGTCACTCGGTTCTAGAAAATCAGATTGACGCAGTTTTTAATACAAAATTAAAAATTGTTACTTTATCAATTGGCGCAAATGACATTAATTTCGTTGGTTGCATGGAAAGCTGGTTTAAGAAAGATATGACTAGTAATAGTCCAATGGATAATGAATGCTGGGCGAGTAATCAAAAGTTTAAAGATAGACTCACTTTGTTTAGACAAAATCTTGATGAAATTTTTCGTTTGCTTTCATATACTGACGCCCAAGTATTTGTTACAACTCCATATGACCCGTTTCCAAAACAAGATACAAAATTATGTAGACCATTTTATAATCCAATAGCAGCTGATGCAATATATTTGAAAAATTATAAAATCGGAAGTGTGCCAGAAGTTAAAGAGATGGCAACTCAATTTCAAAATAGCACATCTTCTTTCGTAACCTCAGTAATTGCCAAGTTAAATCAAACAATTATTGAAGTGGCAGTGCTATATCCAAATGTGCATGTGGTACAGTTAAATTTTAAGGGTCATGATTTTTGTAAAAGTTCATCATCTGCTTGGGTCTATGGACCCAGAGTTGATGCTTGGTATTATTCACTTAGCTCAAAACCATTTCCTAAACTAAATGAATATAAAAAAGCACTTCCAAGTGAATGTGAGTTTCCGGGGGTACAAGAAATCAATCCAATTGTAAGTAAGGGAAATTTTTTTGTTGGTTTAGAATATTATGTCAATTGTATGCCCCACCCAACACCAAAAGGCCAAATTGCAATTGCTAAGGCAGTAATTAAATCTATAAAGGCTCAAAAAATATTTTAATTCAATTATTGTGTAGTAAAACAAAACCCCAATTTCAAAGGGGTTTTTATTTTGTGCGCAGCCGTAGAAGACGTTCGAACCTTCAGCAACACCGATAAGCTCTCCGAGTTCACTAAAGTGGCCGAACTACTCCTCGGTCCCGGCTCCACCGATCCGAATAACGACTCAATAGAACCACTGGCTCACAAACACAAGTCGGCTGCCTAACATGATACACTTGTATCATGTTATTAAATCAAAACGACATTGATGAATTCCGCAAGATTTATTCCAAGGACTCTGGCGAGTCCATTACTGATGATGAAGCGCGCGAGATGGCGGCTCGACTTATAACCCTATACGAGGTTCTCGCTGAACCTCTCTCAAGTGAACACGGGCAATCGCGAGTTAGACCAGACATTTCTTAGGGATTTGGCTTTTTAAGGCCAGTATCGAGGATGCGCACCATGTAAGAACACGGTCCAGGACGCAAGAGGAGTTTGACGAAACCAGTCTATTATTATGGTGATAATTAGCAAAAGCAGCAGATTTATTAGTATTGCGGTTACCAAAGAATACGACTTTCTTTTTAGTTCTCTGTCGGCACAGAACATAAGAATTAAGAATACAAGTAAAGAGATCCATGTGAATGGATTCGCGAACAAAATGAGTGATGCTAGACCATAAGGAACAAACAAGCCAACAAAGCCAGCAACATATCCCAAAGGTGTGGCGATCTCTGTTTTTGGATAGCCCAGAAATGCCAAAACCACATAAATTAAAGTTGTAAGGAGCCAACAGAACCAAATTGATTTATATATTGATAGGCGCCAATTGTTCATAAATACATGATAACATATTACCTCTCGCCTAGCTCACTCATCTCTCTAAGCCTGCCATACTTATATGTGATAATTGCCACTTGCGGCAATTATTTGCGTCTTGACATATTGTGCGCAGCCGTAGAAGACGTTCGAACCTTCAGCAACACCGACAAGCTCTTGGAGTTCACAAAGGCGGCACAACTACTTCTCGGTCCTGGCTCCACCCATCCGAATGACGACTTAATAGAACCATTGGCTCACAACCACAAGTCCGCTGCCTAACATGGTACACTTGTATCATGTTATTAAACCAACACGATATTAATGAGTTCCGAGAGATCTACGTCAAGGACTCTGGTGAGTCCATCACTGATGCCGAAGTGCGCGAGATGGCTACTCGAATTACAAGACTTTACGAGCTCCTCGCAGAACCTCTACCAAGTGAAACAGCCACATAACATTAAACTTATTGAGTCATTGTGAAAGTAGAGATGCCTTGCCGCATGAGGCAATTAATAAAAAAAGGCGCCGTTTCCCATATGGGGCGTGCGCCTGTTGCTTGCTGGTAGAGTTCTACCAAGCACATCTACATCTCATTGAGCATCCTTTCGAGCTTACTCGTGTCGGGGATGTTCGGTTCTCCTCTCTCGCGTCGAGCGTCCATTTCCCCAACAAAAGCAGCAGCATTTAGCTCGATGCACTTCCACATCTGAGCTTCAGTGATTCTCTGACCTTCTCGAAGTCCAAGTTCTTTCAGAACCACTGGTCTTACCAAAAGTCCATTGCCTTCGTGATAGACGGTCGCAAACATTGTGTTTTCCTCCCTATTTGCTGTATTGAGACTTTAGTGCCTTATACATTATACCATATTTGAGATATTTGTCCAGTGTATACGTTTGAGTATAGCAACCTGCCATTTGCGGCAAGATTGGCCATCTTGGAAGTCGCTGCGTCGCTAAATACAATAACGAAAACCCAGCCAACTGGGCTGGGTTTGAGTACTCTGTGCGCGGGACAGGAGTTGAACCTGCATGCCCTTGCGAGCGCTACCACCTCAAGGTAGTGCGTCTGCCGTTTCGCCACCCGCGCATTACATTTACGCAATTTTTATATTATAGATAGAACTTAACTTAATTACAAGTTTTTTAATTGTAGCGAAGTGATCAATGAAATTTCCTGTCCCGCGCACTGGACAAATACGTTAAAGTATGATATGTTATTCCAAGCTTAGAAAGATGGCACGAAGGGGGTATTATGACGAAAGATATGATCTTGCTTGTACTCATAGCCTTGGGGCTTTTGGGGGTGTTGGAAGCACAAAGTTCCATAATTTTTATCGCGAGTTTTGTAGTTATCTGCGCTAGTGTTGCCACTTATATATTTACCGGAGAATCATAGCTTATCCAAATTTCAAAGGACTAAGCACATTCCGTTGTTCCGCGTCACGTCGCAAGATATGGCGCATTTTTTATTTAATTTTAGCTAACAAAAGGCACTGAGTTAATTTATAAAGGTCCTATTCTTGGGATCTTTTTATTTATAAAAATGAGTCACTAAATGTGACTCAAAAATTTGTAATCAGAAGCTTAGTAATGTTTTTAGTTTGCTTAGTAGTCCTCTGAATTTACCTTTTTCTCTAGTTGGTGAGCTTGGGTAATTCTGTGTATGTTTTTCTGGTGGCAAAGTATCTCCACTAGTTTTCTTTTTGGTCATCTTGATTAAGAAAGTACCATCTTTTTTTGCTAAAGATTTTATTTCTCTGACATTATGAAAATGACAATTTGCTTCGCTTGGAATGGGGGATGGCAACATTATTTCTTTTGCTGGTAACCCACCGAGATATTCAGTTAAAAGTGGTATATCCTCTTCGCTTATAGATAATTCAAGGATTCCAGTTTTTATATCAAAGCGGTAAATTGGCTCATTGTTTATGGAAACTAGAGTTGCAGTCGCATATCTTTTTTCGCCATCTGGGCCAATCGAATAAGTGCCAGAACCGTCTGATATTGTGGGCATTTCAATCTCCGTCAGTAAAAAACTAGTAGAAGTTTATTTCAAAAATTAAAAATTATCAATATCAGTCTTGTCAATGTTAGGCTTTTGTGGTATTATCTCGCCAGTTCCAAGAAAGGAAAAAGCAAAAATGAAAAACAGCCAAGGAGGTTGTGGTGTTGAAGGATGAGTGGTTGGCAGTAGAGAGCCTTTCTGAAGTTATTACTAGACTTAGGAAAGATGGAATAACTAATAGAGAAAGTTATCGTGATTGGAAAAAGAATCATACTGATTTTCTAAGGAAAGCATTTTGGTTTAAAGACAGTTGGCCTGTTCCAGATGCATCAAGTCTTGTTCAGCCGTTCTTCCATCCGAGTGAGCCATTTATTGGTTTTAACTATACTCCGCTTGCTCATAATACTCTTTTTAAATTTCCTAGAGGTTGGACTGTGCCACTTCGCTTGTGTAGAGGAATTATTTTTGATACAAGTGGCGAACTAATTGCTAAGCCTTTTCCAAAATTTTTTAATTATGGTGAACATCCTGAAACAAGTAATGTAAAACTTTTTTCAAAGCCATTCGAAATGAGTGAGAAGTTCGATGGACATCTGGGAATTATTTTTAAATATGAAGGTAGATTTTATGTAACCACCAGAGGAAGTTTCGTAAGTCGTACATCAAAACTTGCAACAGAAATGCTTGAAAATATTTCCGTGAAGCATGATTGGAGTAATGTCTTTGAATCTAATGATGCTAGCATTGATTCTAGAACTACAATTTTGGTTGAAATTATTCATCCAGAAACAAGAGTGTTAACTAACTACGGTCATGCCAAAAAATTTGTTCTAATAGGTGCATGCGATTGCGCTACTCTTGCTGATTATAGTGCCACAGATCTTGTCTCAATTGGCAAATCACTTTCACTTGAAGTTTCTAAGTGTAGAGCTGGAGGTAAGCTTTCTAAAGTACTTTCTGAAATGAAAGATCAAAAAGTTCACAATAAAGAAGGCTATGTTGTTCGTCTTTCAAATGATACAAGAGTTAAGTTTAAGTTTGAAAGATACATCGGGAAAATGGTTGCTGAGAAATTAAGCTACGCATACATAATGAAACGAATGATTAGTTCTAACTTAGAGAAGATGATAGAAACTCTTCAAGAAGAGCTTTATGCTGAAGCAGAAGCAATGGTTAAGAAAATTAAGAAGGTTCTTCGCATGAAAGGAACTATAAAAGAAAAACGTCAGTATCTGTATGATTTGGTTTCAAAAAAGGAATCAACCCCTTATTACCGTTCAATTTGTAGAGAGTTTTTAAAAAAGAATAAGATTAAGTAATTGCTTGCGCCAAAAGGCGCTTTTTTATTTGCTTAATTTTTTATATTTTTACTAATGTGGCAGAATATAATATGGACAAAATCTTCGCAGTCTATAAACCCAAAGGCCCATCATCATACGACATTATTCGCCAAATTAAAAAAATTATTGGTAATAATATTAAAATTGGTCATGCTGGAACGCTAGATCCGCTTGCAAGTGGTATTCTAGTGATTGGTTTAGGGGAGGCAACTAAAAAACTTGGAGTTGAAGTTAAAAAGGAAAAAGAATATATTGCTAAAGTTAAATTTGGTGAAAATAGCGAAACAGATGACGAAGAAGGAATTAAAACTAAAATAGAAAATATCAGGGTTCCAACTCTCGCGGATGTTCAGAATATTATAAAAACTTTTGTTGGTAAAATTCAACAAGTTCCACCTGTTTATAGCGCACTTAAAATTAAAGGCAAACCGGCTTATAAACGAGTTAGGGGTGGTGAGGTTTTAGAAATGAAACCAAGAGAAGTGGAAATAAAAAAAATTGATATTTTGTCGTACGATTGGCCATATCTCGAAATAAAAGTAATTACTGGCCCAGGGGTGTATATTCGTTCACTTGCGAGAGATATCGGAGCAAAATTAAATATTGGAGGATATATGGCTGATTTAGAACGAACCAGGGTGGGGGATTTCAAAAAAGAAAATTGTCTAAATTTTGAAGACTTAATAAATATCGATAAATAAAAAAGCCACAATATTGTAGCTAAAAGTTAATTTTGGATTTTGGTAATTCATAAATAGTAAATAAAAGAATAGTTACTATGTTTGATTCGCAAAAATTTTCGTAAATGCGTTTCATCTCCGTCATAAGGCCAGATAAATTACGGCACGATGGATCATGTTGATTTTTCAATAATTCTTCAGGGATAAGCCTCATAGGAAGCAGTGCCTTACCGGTAACCCTGCCACTTGTAATTGTGCCCACCTTTCCACTTTCTTTTAATACAAGCCAGTCATCTATATTAACTCTCATCCATTTGTGACCAGCTCAAACTGTAACATTTAAGCCAAGATGAAATATTGGCTTTTGGAAAAAAATATCAAATGAAATGCTCATGCCTGCTCCTTTTAAAATTCTATTTTGTAGTATAATAAATTTGCAAGGAAATGCAAATAAAATAAATTTATAAATATATTCTATGAAACTTATTTTTGCCACACACAATAAAGGTAAAATTGCTGAAATGAAAAAAATAATGAAGGGTTTGAAAATCGAAATACAAAGCGCAGATGAAGCTGGTATTAAAGAAGACATTGTTGAAGACGGCCTAACATTCGAAGAAAATGCACTTATAAAAGCAAAGTATGTTAGTAAAAAGAAGAAAAAATGGGCATTTGCAGATGACTCTGGTGTTTGTATTACTTCACTTAGTTGTGCGCCTGGAGTTTTTAGCGCTAGATGGGCAAGAAAACGAGGCAGTGGAAGCGCTCACGCAAGTGGCAAAGATATTGTAAAACACACACTACAAGTTATGAAGCACATACCCAAAAATCATAGGGGTGCCTGGATGGAGGTTGCCTGTGCTTTGGTTTCTCCAGAAGGGAAACACTGGATATTTACAGGTAAGGTTCTCGGCGCCATAACCAATAAGCCAAGAGGCAAATTTAATTCCAAGTTGCCATACGATGTAATATTTGTTCCTGATGGATACAAACAAACTTTTGCGCAAATGCCCAACGATAAAATAAATAAAATAAGTCACAGAGGACAAGCGTTTAGTGAACTTAGGTCTCATCTTGAAAAAATTGTAAATAAATGATGATCCCGTACGAAATTATTATGTATTATACATATGTTTTACAAAGCAAAAAAGATTATAAATTATATACTGGTTATACTAACGATTTACGGAAGCGCTTTAAAGAGCACAATGAAGGTAAGTCTAAATATACTAAGGGGAGAGGTCCTTATAGTTTAATTTATTATGAGGCTTGTCTTAATGAAAGTGATGCAAGGTCAAGAGAATTATATTTAAAAGCTGGAAAAGGAAAACGTTATCTTAAAACTAGATTAAAGCGCTTCCTATTTCGTACGGGATGATAGAGTTTAAAATCTTAAAAGAATCTAAAAAAAGCTGGGCGAGACTTGGAGTTTTAAAAACTCCGAATGGTGAGGTGGAAACCCCATCGCTTGTTCCAGTTGCAACACAAGCCGCTATAAAAACATTGCCTTCTGAATATTTGGTGCAAACTGGAACTCAAATAGTTATCTCAAACACTTTTCACTTACACTTAAAGCCCGGAGAGAAAATTGTTAAAAATGCAGGCGGTATTCACAAATTCATGAATTGGAAAAGACCTATTATGACAGATTCAGGAGGTTTTCAAGTTTTTAGCTTAGGTTTTGGTCGTGATTTAGACATAGGAAAAATTAAAAAATTTTTTCCTGGTAAGGTTTCAGATAATCAGTCAATTGAAAAAGGAGTTCAACCAAAAAAAGTAAAAATCACAGAAGAAGGAGTGCATTTTAGGTCGCCAGTCGACGGTAGAAAACTTTTTATTGGTCCAAAAGAATCAATTAAAATTCAAGAAGCACTTGGCGCAGACATAATTTTTTCATTTGATGAATGTACCCCGCCTGTCGCAACTTATGAATATGCAAAAGCATCGCTTGATTTAACACATAAATGGTCAAAAACTTGTATTAATGTACACAAAAGCAAACAATCACTTTTTGGAATTATCCAGGGCTCTCGTTTTAAAGATTTAAGGATAGAAGCAGCGAGTTTTACAAATAGTTTAGGATTTTCTGGTTATGGAATTGGCGGAGATCTAGGTGATAATGTGAAAGATATGATGGATATTTTGAAGTGGACCGTTCCACTTTTAGACCATAATAAACCAAGGCATTTATTGGGTATTGGATATCTTAGGGATATGGCAAAGGTTGTTTCTCATGGAATAGACTTATTCGATTGCGTTGTGCCCACTCTATATGCTCGTCGTAATGTTGCTTTTATTCACGGAAAAGGAGATTTAGGATGGGGAAAATTAAACTTACGAAATAGCCAGTTTATTAAAGATCAAAAGCCACTTGATAAAAATTGCTCTTGTTTTGTTTGTCAGAATTATAAGCGCACATATTTAGCCCATCTTGTTCGTTCTGGAGAAATATCTGCACTTTCACTTATTACATACCATAACTTACACTTTTTTAATGAATTTGTTGCAGGTATTAGAAAATTAATAAGACAAGGAAAAATTTAATTTTTTCCCATTAGAAAATTGAAACATTTAGAAATATTTATTTCATAAAATACTGCGAATAAGAAACCATTTATTTGGTTGAATATTATAATGGATGAATTTATCTAACGGGATAAATTGACTATAACTTTCAAGGTGTTATATTGGCCACAGCCATTTTAAATATACGGAGAGTAAATGAATCCACTTTTGGCCAGTTTAGCAGGGGTATGGGATAAAACTGATTATTGTAGAATTAATAGAAGACAGCTTAGAATTGTTGCCAGAAAATTCGCTCATTTTGATTTTGTAGTACCAAACTGGCGAGAACCAATATTTCCAGAGTTGGACGACGATTTATTTATTGAATTTTTGGGAATAACTAATGCAATAAATTTTTGTTTTGCTAGTCCAGAAACAGGAAGAAAATTCGATGTCGAATATCCTAAGGGAAGCGGAATAATTTATTATGGTTCTAGCGCAATGACAGCATGTGTAAAACAAGCACTAGATAATGGAATTCCAATTTTATCACCAGAATATTTAGAAAATGTTTCAAAAAAAGAAGTGGAAGAGATATTTAGCCATCATGCAAATCCAATGCCAATGATTGCTAAGCGAGTGGAACATTTGAATAATATCGGAGCTACATTGCTTGGAATACATGAGCCAACAAGCTTTGCAAAAATATTTGAAGATGCTGATTATCTGCTATTTAACAATAGCGATGGTATAGTGGAAAAAATTATAAAAAATTTCACATCTTATCGAGATCGAGGTAAATGGAAGGGATTTAAATTATTATTTTATAAGAGAGCGCAACTTCTGCCGATGATTTATCATGGAAGAGCACTGGACTCAAAGGGCAAGCTTCAATTAATTCGTGATACAGAAAATTTTGGAGTAATTACAGATTGCGCAGTTCCCAACGCGTTTAGAATTTTAGGCATTTTAAATTATAAAAAAACTCTAGCTAAGATAATTGATAGTGGAACAAGAATTACTGCAGATAGTCAGCTTGAGATTGAAATTAGAATAATATCAGCAAAAAATAATGCTGGATTTACTAGAAGCAATAAATTATTACAAGCTCAAACTTGGAAAGCTAAAAATTACAATGGCAGAACTTGATTATTATATTTGGCAAGCTGGTAGGAAGCCAAATATTAAATACAGACATCACACAGCTTATACAACTGCATATTAAAATTTATCAAATAACACATCGCCACAATATTGTGGCGATTTATGTTATAATAAATAAATAATGTCTAAAAATAATTCATCACATTCAAATCATTTTAATTTAGTGGTTGCGGTCGTGGTCTTTGTTGTGCTTGTCGGAATTTTGTTTGCTGTTTCAATAAGCAAAGAAAATAATAAAATGGTTTTTTGCACAGCGGACGCAATGCAATGTCCTGATGGAGATACTTATGTTGGAAGAGTTGGTCCAAATTGTGAATTTGCAAAGTGTCCTGATGCGATTTTATCAGGTGATACTTTGTTGCTTGAAAAAAATGAAAGCTGGGGACCATGTCCCGCAAGAGAGAGTAATTGCGAAAAATATACTAAACTTTATAATTCTGGAAAAATAGTGATAACTGGGAGCGAAAATAGTGAGATTATGATAACTGCGGAGAATGTTTTAAAAGTTAAAGAATATATTGAATCTTCCGGCATAATGACTAAAAAATGTTCGGAAAGCGCAGTTACTGATTTATGGATAACTTATAAAATACACATGGAAATAGAGAATAAAGCAAAAGAATTTGATGGATTAGGTAGCTGTAAGGATATTGCTGGAACTTTAAATAAATTTATTTCTCCGGAAGAATAAACTATGCTTAAAGAAGTATTTCCAAATCGTTGGTTCGTCTGGACACTTTCAATTATTTTTATCGTCTTCATTTATCTTGAGGGTGCAATTGTAAAACTTTCGATTGAGCAAGAAAATGAAAGTTTATTGATGTCCGTGGAAGAAGTATTCCATAAATCTAGTAATGTATCGTCAACAATCGTTGATGCTTCAACTCATCCGACAAGCTCAGTACAGGGTTGGAAAACTTATAGAAATATTAAATACGGGTTTGAGTTTAGGTATCCGACTAAATGGGAATTGTCAGAGAATCTTTCTAATAAAATTATTTCCTTACAAAGTTATAATGATGATGATTTGCAAAAAGATCATCCGATGAATGATGGTTTGCCAGGAGCTGATATTCAAATTATTCAATTACTGGCAACAGATAAATGCAAGGGAAGTATAGAATTATCCTGTTATATCGATGATAATATTCCATTATTCCCACCAGAAGAAAGCGAAAGTCCAATAGAAACTTCTATATTAATAAATGGAATTAAATCACTGCGTTATTATGCATACGGTTCATATCTTACAATTTATCGCTACCCAGTAATTTACATTGGTATTCCTCAAGGGAAATTTCTATATCGTATTTCAATTATGGATGGAGAAGGTGGAGAAAACCTCACCCTGTTCAATGCAATGATTTCCACATTTAAATTTTTTGATCCAGAAGATATGAGAAAGCCGGAATTGAATTAAAGACAGAATTTATCAATAAGTTAATAAATCTAAAAAAGGCAGAATGCCTTTTTTAGATTACAATATTGTTATGAGAATTATTGCACACCTAGATATGGATGCGTTCTTCGCCGCAATAGAAGAGCGCGATAAGCCTCGTCTTAAAGGTAAGCCAATTGTGATTGGAGCAGACCCACAAGATGGTCGTGGGCGAGGCATTGTATCCACCGCAAATTACGTGGCACGCAAATATGGCATTCATTCCGCAATGCCCATTTCCCAAGCTTGGAATGCCTCAGAGGAAGCTAAAAAAAGAGGGAAAGCAGAGGCAGTTTTTATACAAGGTAATCACAAAAAATACAGCGTAGTTTCAAACAGAATTTATGAAATTTTAGAGAAAGAAATTTTTAATATTTCGGATAAAAATTCCGAAGAACCGTTAATTGAGCGAGCAAGTGTTGACGAGGCATATCTTAATTTTTCGTCTCTAGGTAGTTACGGTGAAGCAGAAATATTTGCTAAAAAAATTAAGCTAAAAATAAAATTAAAAGAAAAATTAACTTGCTCAATTGGTATAGGGCCAAATAAAATTATTGCTAAAATTGCATCAGACATTAAAAAACCAGATGGACTGACAATTGTTTATCCAGAAAAAGTAGAAAGTTTTTTGGACCCGCTTTCAATAAGGAAGATTCCTGGGCTTGGACCAAAATCAGAAATTTTCTTAAATAAAAAAGGCATTAAACTAGTTAAAGATTTGAAAAAATTTTCTCAATTAGAAATGGTTCAGATGATGGGAGCTCACGGTATAGCACTTTATAAAAAAATTCGTGGCATATACGATGCTCCGCTTTCGAGCGAACATGAAGCAAAGTCAATCGGAGAACAAATTACATTTATGACCGATACCCTTGATACAAGCATATTGTTACCAGCGCTATCAAAAATCTCTGAAAGTGTAATTAGAAGTTTACACAATGATGGATTTAAAAGTTTTAAAACAGTAGTACTTACAGTTCGTTTTAGTGATTTCAAGACAAAAACACGTTCAAGAACATTATCTGATTTACCTAAAACAGATAAAGAATTAGAAGTTATGGCGTTGCAAATGCTATTACCGTTTTTAGATAAAAGAGAAAACCCCAAACATCTTTTTATTCGCTTGATTGGTCTTAGGGTTGAAAAATTGAACTAGTTTTCATAAATAAAAAACCGCACTTGCGGTAATTATTTCTTAAAAATGCTAGTCATTTTACTTAAAAGCCATATGAAAAACAGTGCGCTTGGTATCCAAAGCATACCAGCTAAAAAGCCAACGCTTGTATAAGCAATTCCGTCGTTTATTAGAGTTTCTCCTATTAGCATATTACACACAAAGCCAGTTAATGTTCCAAAGCACATAGCACACATTAAAATTGGTATGGTTAATTCATTCCACGGAATTAAATTAGCATTATTTTGTGTATCTACTTTAGATTTTTTATCTTTAGCATTTTTACCCTTAAATGGCATGATTGATTTTAGAATGCCAGTTTTTCGGTAGTCATCGATTTTAAAGACACTCGCTTTCATTTTATGCACCTCCGTGTGCTAAATTTGCTTCGCATATTATACTTGATTTATTGCTATATTGCAAGTTAAAATTAGTCACATGACACTGTTCGCTAGAAAAATTTATTCAATTGTTTCAAAAATACCTAAAGGAAAAACATTAACTTATGCTGAAGTTGCTAAAATTTCTGGCAGGCCATTGGCTTTTAGGGCTGTTGGTAATATTTTGAATAAAAATAGAGACCCAAAGGTTCCGTGTCATAGAGTGATAAGGTCGGATGGTAGAGTTGGTGGATATAGGGATGGTGCAATATGCAAAATGGCAATTTTAAAAGAAGAAGGAGCAATGTGATATAATTATTTTATAATTAATAATCAATTTATATATGAATCAATCAATAAAAAATGTAATTGGCTACGCGAGTATTTTTGCAATTTTGATACTTTCATATTCTGCGGTTGGCTATGTTAGTACATATGGAAGATCAATAGAGCCATCATCGTTTAGAAGTTTTACTGTTAGCGGTGAAGGGGAGGTTGTTGGAAAACCAGATATTGCTAGTTTTACCTATAGCGTTATCACAGAAGGAGGAACAAATTTAGCAGATCTTCAGAAAAAGCATATTACTAATTCAGAAAAAGTTAATGCTTTTGTAAAAACTTCTGGTGTTAAATCAGAGGATATAAAGACTCAAAACTATGGAGTAGAGCCAAGATACCAATATTATAATTGTGATACTAGACCAAATGATGGAGCGAAAGCGTGTCCACCACCACAAATCGTTGGTTATACAATTAGAGAAACTGTTTTTGTGAAAGTGCGCGATTTTGAAAAGGTGGGAGATATCTTGAGTGGCGCAGTAAATAATGGCGCAAATGATGTGTCACAACTTTCATTTGATATTGACGATCCAACAAAAGTTGAAAACGACGCTAGAATGGAAGCAATTACTAAGGCAAAAGCAAAAGCCGTTGCAATAGCAAGCGCAGGAGGCTTTCGTCTTGGTAGATTACTTTCTATTTCAGATGGGGGTGGGGCAATGCCTTATTATAGTAAAGTAATGTTGGGAAGAGATTCTGGCATGGGTATGGGTGGTCCTGAGATGGCTCCTGCCCCAGCAATTGAGCCAGGATCAAAAGATATTAGTGTTACCGTAACACTTACATACGAAATAATATAACTAAAATATTATAAAAAGATAAATAAAAATAGCCTGCCTCGTCGGCAGACCATTTTTATTTATTAACTAATGATTACATTTTTGGAGTTTCACCAGCGCACATTTTGCAATTACCTTTATGTGTAGCAATTTCATAAATTGCCGAAAGACCAATTAATATATATATAGCTTGTGCCGCTGTCATTGGCAGATACATTTCTACAACATTGTATTCGAAAGCAGTGAGCAACCAATTTAAGCCCCCAACTACTAAAAGGCTAAAGGTTATCATATGAATCATTTTCATATGTTTTTGTTATTTTTATTAAATTAATTTTTTTATCCACTTTTGAAAAGTGAATCGGCCTTTATGTATTAATTATACTATATTTGACCTATGTGGAGCATAGTCATATAATCGGAATAGAAAATTAAATCTTAAATCAAAAGGTTCGGATGAAGGGCTTTAGAATAGTAGAAAGAAAAAAACTTCCTGATTTATCAATTTTTACAAATGAATTACCACTTTCTTTGGCAAGTAGTCAATTAATCACTCGAACAAAAATTGAGGTTCAAGACATTTTAAGCGGAAGAAATAATAGGATTCTTGCGATAGTTGGCCCATGTTCGGCATGGCCTTTCGGCGCTTCTCTAAGGTATGCATGTCTACTAAAAGAGTTAAGCGATGCTGTAAGTGATGTGATACGAATTGTAATGCGAGTTTATATACAAAAGCCAAGAACTACAAAAGGATGGACCGGTCCAGTAAATCAACCGAATCCGTTTCTTCCTCCAGATATTGAAGCAGGCATAAGATATTCCAGAGAATTAATGCTAAATATTTTAGACATTGGTCTTCCAATAGCAGATGAAGCACTTTTTACTCATAATGCAGAGGGTTTCATAGAATTACTTTCTTGGGTGGCAATTGGCGCAAGAAGCGCAGAAGATCAAGAACATCGTATATTTGCCTCTGCAATTGATTGTCCGGTTGGTATGAAGAATCCAACAAGCGGATCTTTAAAGATTGGAGTGAATAGTGTAATTGCTGCGCAATATTCACATACTGCAGTAATTGATGGTCATCAAGTTGAAACCTTAGGTAACCCCTATGCCCATCTTGTTCTTCGGGGTGGTAGCGCAAGGTCTAATTATGACCCTGATTCATTGAGAGAAGCTATGCATTTGCTCCTTAAGGAAAAAGTTAAAAACCCAGCAATTTTAATTGATGTAAGTCACGATAACTCAAGATTAAAAATTGGTGGAGTTAAAGATCCAAAATTACAGATTGGAATTGTGCGAAATGTGATGCAGACTTTGTTAGATAATCCTGATTTGAGAAAATGCGTAAAAGGATTTATGGTTGAAAGTTTTATTAAGACAGGAAGCCAAAATATAGATGTTTGCACTCCTGATACTATAGATATGGAAGGACTATCCATTACAGACCCATGTCTTGGATTTGAGGAAAGTAAGGAATTAGTACTAGAAACAGCAGATTTTTTAAGAAAAAGAATGCTCCCATAATTTGATTATGGGAATTTTTATCCCATTAGAAATAAAATAGTCTATGGCTTTCTGTAGGAACGGATTTTTATTTATTTGTTTGGCGAACGCAAGTTTTACTAACTCGCGTGAGCTTCTAGCGGGATTTATTTGACAATAGTCTTTAGCATTTATATTATAAAATTTAGTACTAAAGACAAGTGGAATTTCAATGAATAATCAACGAGCGGGACCACTTAGAATTCTTGAATTTTCTGAAATCTTAAAAGAATTTGGATTTACTTCAGATCAAATAGAATTTATGTGGGAGTCTAGGCCATTTGAATTAGACGAGGAAACCCTAAGAAAATCTGCGTTGGTCCTTTCTGCTTTTTTAACAGAATCAAATAAATCTTATAAAAAATTTATTATAAAACGAACTCGAGAAGGAGAGAGAAGATTGTTAAAGAGTAGATTTCAAAAAAAATTAAAAAACTTAAAATAATTTTTACCTAGCTAATTGCTAGGTATTTTTATTGTGTTTGACGGTAATGTTAGCTTGTGTTATTTTGAACCCAGAAATTTAAGTCTCTAGAATGTGAGGGGATTATGACTAAGGAAAGATTTGTTCAGGTACTCAGTGAATGTGGCATAACAGACACAGAAGAGATTGACCGGTGCTGGGATTCTGCTTGTAGGACTTCTGGGCTCAATATTGAATCAATTCCAGATGTTGAAGCAATGAAAGAGACTTCTTTAAGGAGAACACTTTTGGAGATTTATATTCCTAGAAGAAATAAAGAAAATGATTTGCCTTCGAATGCAATGACTAAGGAAAAGTTTAGAGAAATTATGCTTTCGTGTGGATATGATGAGGCGTCTATTGACCGCCTATGGGACACAAGGCCAACTGATGAACTTGAAGAAGATATTCTGCGAGAACATGCGTTGATTATGAAATCAGTATCTTAAAATTTAACCTAGCTATTATGCTAGGTATTTTTATTTAAATCGCTTGAGTTTATATTGGGCCTATGATATTTATTTATTAGAAATTGAGCATGTTGCTAGGGAGCTATAAATGACCAAAGAAAGATTTATAGAAATTATTAGAGAGTATGGTTTCCGTGACTCCCAAATTAATGAAATTTGGGATCAAAGACCAAGCGATAATTTAAGTGAAGCAGGAGTAAGAACGGCAGCAGTGTGTACTGCGAAAAGATTTGGAATTATAAGAAAAACTGAAACCTAGTTCATAGCTAGGTTTTTAATTTAGCCCTAAATAATTTCAAGATAGAAATTATCGGGCGATCAATTTGCAAAGCAAATTGATTTAGCCCGTACTACCAAAGCCACCTCGATCTTTTGCTTCCATGTCATCAACCTCATTCCATTCACTTTTTTCAATTGGCTTAAACATGCCTTGCACCAATCTATCACCACGCAAAACTGTAACAGGATTGTTTGTAAAATTGTATAATGCAGCTTTATATTCATCATTATTTCCAGAAAAATCTTGATCGCCAATAACAACGCCATTTGCAAGCATTAAACCTCGCTTGTGTAGTGAGCTTCGTGCGGCAAGCATTAGCATGTATCCCGCAGGTGTTCCAACGCAAACATTTAAAGGAACATATCCAACCGTACCTGGTAGAATCGTTACTTCTACTCGAGCCAAAAAATCAAAAGCAACAGCACCAACTGTATGATATTGAGGTAGGGGAAGAGTTTTATCTATTCTTTTTATTTTTATTTCCATACAACCCAAGCTTTATTAAATGATTCCTAATAAATCATAAATTATTTTAATTCAGTTTGCTTAAAAATATAACTTAAGTTTGTCGGCGGTTTGCCCTCACCTCGCCAAGCAATAACATATATGCCTGCTATTTTAGTTTTATATTCGGTGACTGCAAGTATCATTTCTTTTACGCTAGCGCCAGTTGTGTATACATCGTCTATTATTGCCACACAATCTTTACTTCCTGGTATGTATCCTTCAATAACACCCATAGTTCCATGATCTTTCTCCGTTTCTCTTATTAGTATAAGTGGTAGACCGCTTATAATAGAGACAACGGTTGCAAGTGGTATTCCACCGTGACCAGTTGAAGCTACGCAGGTAGCTTTTTTTGAGATATTTTTTGCTATTAATGTAGCTAATTTAGAAAGTAGCTTAGGATTGCCGTATGATTTTTTAATATCTATATAATAATTAGATACTTTGCCAGAATGAAGAACGAAAGATCCTTCCGTTACAATTTCGAGTTTTTTCAACATCTTTATAAGCTTTGTTTTTTCCATGAATATATTATAATGGATATGTTCTAAAAATAGAAATTAATATTTATTTGTTTTAGTAATAAAAGTAAAGGTTAATCGTCATATATAGTGGATAAATTAATTGAGTTTTTCGAGGGTTACCATCGATTTCTCGGTGGTTTTTTATATCCTCACAAAACAATGAATATTTGACATTTTGGCTAAAATGTAATATAATAGGGCCTAACCTAGATATAGGTAAAATCACCAATTTATAAGGGTTATTTTGTCTAATGAAATTGAATGAATTCCAATTTAGTCCAATAAAAATCATATGAATCGCCAAACTATATCAATTGTAATACCAACGCTAAATGAGCTTCAAAACATCCAACCAATGGTTGAGCGTATTGATCGTGCATTTGGGGGTGATAAATCTTTGTATGAAATTATATACATTGATGATCATTCAAAGGACGGCACATATGACGCAATTAAAATTTTTGCTCTTACATATCCAATAATTTCCCATCTTAAAAAAGGGAAACCAGGGAAAGCTTTTTCTCTTCTCGAAGGATTTAAATATGCCAAAAATGATTTGATTGGTTATATTGATGCAGACTTGCAGTATCCGCCAGAGGCATTCCCGCGAATGATAAGCATGATTGAAAGCGGTAAGACTGATGTAGTCGTTGCATGCAGAGCTCAGAGGAATGAGGGTTTCGCTCGCAATCTTATAAGCAAATTTTTCTCATATTTGTTTGGTAAATTTTTGCATGGCCTTGATTGCGATGTCCAATCTGGTCTTAAAGTTTTCAAGAGACAAATTATTAATGAAATTACTGTTAACCCATCACAGTGGACTTTTGATTTAGAATTTTTACTTAATGCAAAAAACGCTGGATATAAAATATCGTCTATTAATATTTTATTTGATGAAAGAAAATTTGGACATTCAAAAATAAAGTTAGCTAATGCAATAAAAGAGATTGGTTGGAATGCCATTAAAATGCGTTTTACAAAAAGGAAACCAGTCCTTATTTTGCCAACCGAAGAGGGGAGCATGATTGGAGCCGGAGTAGCTCATGGAGGCAAAAGGTTTATTAGTCACACAACCCTAGATAAAAGCATATCAGCTGTTTTTACATTCACTCTAGCTCAAAAGATTTTTATATTTACAATTTTGGCATCATTTGCGATTGGATTTTATTTTTCACCACTTATCACTGCAATCGTTTTGATATCAATTTTAAGTGCAATTTATTTTACTGATACCGTTTTTAATCTGTTTTTGATAGTTAAGAGTATGAATAGTCCTCCAGAAATTAATTTTACTGCAAAAGAGTTAGCAGAAATTGATGAATCAAAACTTCCAGTATATTCAATACTATGTCCGCTATATAAAGAATCCGCTGTTTTGCCTGGATTTTTATCTGCGATAAGCAATCTTGACTGGCCTAAAAATAAGCTAGATGTTTTGCTTCTATTAGAAGAAAACGACCCAGAAACAATTGCCACTGCTAATTCAATGGAATTGCCCAACTATGTTCGTACAGTTGTTGTTCCACATTCAATGCCAAAAACTAAGCCGAAGGCTTGTAACTATGGTCTTTCTTTAGCTAAAGGCAAGTATGTTGTTATTTATGATGCAGAAGATATTCCAGAATCATCACAACTTAAAAAAGCATATCTTGCTTTCGAAAGTTCACCCGATGATGTGAAATGTTTACAGGCTAAATTAAATTATTTTAATTCTGACCAAAATTTGCTTACTCGTCTTTTTACAGCAGAATATTCACTTTGGTTTGAAGTTATTTTGCCAAGCCTTCAAGCAATAAACACAATTATACCGCTTGGTGGTACCAGCAATCATTTTAGAGTAAAAGATTTGATTGATATGAAGGGATGGGACCCATTTAATGTCACAGAAGACTGTGATTTGGGAACTAGACTTTTCAAATTGGGCTACAGGACCGCTATTATTGACTCCCTAACACTCGAAGAAGCTAACAGCGAAGTAGGCAATTGGATTAGACAAAGATCAAGATGGGTAAAGGGTTATATGCAAACATTTTTGGTGCATATGCGTCATCCACTTCAATTTGTTAAAGATTATGGAATTCATGCTTTTGTTTTTCAATTAAACATTGGATTAAAGACAACTTTTGCTTTGATTAATCCATTGCTATGGCTAGCCACAATTTCATATTTTGTATTCCGCGAAAGTATCGGAGAAGCCATTGAAGCTATATATCCAGGTCCAATTTTTTATCTTGCTACATTTTCATTGCTCTTTGGAAATTTCATGTATTTGTATAACTACATGCTTGCTTGTGCTAAGAGAGAGAAGTGGGAATTAATAAAGTTTATATATTTCATTCCAGTTTATTGGTTCTTTATGAGCATGGCTTCTTATATGGCGCTTTGGCAACTAATAGTTAAACCTCATTTTTGGGAAAAAACTCGTCATGGTTTGAATTTAGCAAATAGCCATCTCCCAAAGCAGAAAAATTTTATAGACATTGTGCCTGTTAAAAAACATGAGGAGGAATACTCCGCTCCAGCTTTCTCTAGAGTTCGCGCATTTATATACAGATTCATACCACAATCAATGTCAGGGCACCTTTCGGGGGCTGTCATTTTTATGATTGCAACAATGGCGGCAAATTTTTTAAACTTTTTATTTAATGCTTTTTTAGGAAGAGTATTGTCACTTGAAGAATTTGGACTTATTGCACTTGTAAACACAATCTGGACACTCATTGCCGTATTTATGAACGCGTTTGCAGCTACAGTTAATCGTCAATCAGCTCGTCTTTCAGTTTCAAGTCCTGGTAGTGAAGGTGCGTTTTTTCAATTTGTAATTAATCGTGGCTTTGTAGTTACATTTATAATTGCGCTTATGTGGATTGCTGTATCTCCATATGTGTCTAGCTTCTTCCACATTGCAAACCCTGAAGTTATTTTATTTTTTACTCCAATATTTATTTTGGGAGCAATTGGAGCAGCTAGTCGAGGATTTTTAAATGGAAATCTTTTTCTTAAATATGTTGCTTTAGTTTCTATATTAGAAGCTGGAAGTAAGTTTGCATTAGCGTTTGGATTTTGGAAATTGGGTATGAATAATTTAGCCTATTTATCAATACCAATTTCAATTGCAATTACAGCACTCGTGTCATGGGTGCTTGTGTTGTCAAAAACTACAAAACAAAAAGAAAAATATACTGGACCTTTTCCATTTAACTTTTATTCCGCATCGCTTTTAAATGGAATTTCTGTTGCGATTTTTATGAGTGTCGATATATTGCTTGCAAAGCATTTTCTTTCCCCAACCTTAGCTGGGCAATATGCACTTCTTTCACTTGCTGGAAAGATAATATTTTTCTTCGGTTCACTTTCAAACTTCTTAATTACTCCGCTTATTAGCAGAGAAGAAGCAGCTCGTAAAGATTCAAGAAAAACCTTTAAATTTATTTTTGCCGCAGTATTGCTTTTCGTTGGTGCGGGATTTGCTGGCATAGGAGTTTTTGGTCACTTCACAATACCGCTACTTTTTGGCGCAAAGTCATTGCCAATTCTACCTTTTATGCTGGTTTATTCTCTTGGTATATCAATTTTTACAATTTCAAACGCGATAGTCGTTTATTACATAGTTCGTAAATACTATATTTTTTCTTTAGCCCCAATGGCGGCTGCAGCAAAAATGATAACGAGCATTTTAAGCGAGCACGAGAGCGTAAGAGATATTGTAAATGGAATAGTTAATGGTAGTTTGCTTGGATTTGGAGTGGTTTTAACACTTGTCGTACTTCAGCCTCAATTTAAATTTGCTCGTCGCGCATGGATTGATTTTAAAAATGCATTTACTAAATCTGGATCTGAAGTTAAACCATTAGCTCATAAGCAAAAAATATTAATTTTAAATTGGCGAGATACTAAGCATGCATTTGCAGGAGGAGCTGAAATTTATGTCGATTCCATTGCAAAGGAATGGATTAAAGAAGGTCATTCAGTTACTATTTTCTGCGGAAATGACGGAAAAAATTCTGAGAGAGAAATTATAGATGGCGTTCAGATTATTCGAAGAGGTGGATTTTATTTGGTTTATTTATGGGCTTTCTTATATTATTTTACACAATTTAGAAATAAATTTGATTTAATCATCGATTGTCATAATGGAATTCCATTTTTTACTCCTTTATACGCAAAGGAACCAGTGTTTTGTTTGATGCATCATGTGCATCAAGAAGTATTTACTAGATATTTACCATTTCCACTAGCATTTTTTGCAAGATTTTTGGAAAAAGGTTTAATGCCAATAGTTTATAAAAATATTAAATTTATTACTGTTTCAAAATCAAGCCTCGAAGATATCGTTTCTCTTGGACTAGGAAAGGCTGGCATAGAAATTGTTAATCCTGGAGTAAATCAATTAAATTTTTCAGTTGGTGAAAAAAGCCCAAAACCAACAATACTTTATCTTGGTCGCTTAAAAGCTTACAAATCAATTGATGTGCTTTTGCATGCGTTTAAAATTGTTTTAGAAAGAGAACCAAATGCAGAACTTATTCTTGCTGGTTCTGGTGATGAAGAAAAAAAATTAAAATCACTTTCATTAGATTTAGGCATTGATAATAATGTTGTTTTTACTGGCAAGGTTAGCGAATCTTTAAAACTCCGCCTACTTCAAAGGGCATGGGTTGCAGTTAATCCATCAATGCTCGAGGGGTGGGGTATTACTACAATAGAAGCTAATGCTTGTGGCACGCCTGTAATTGCTTCTAATGTGCCAGGGTTGCGAGACTCAGTGTCTAGCCCATATTCTGGTTATTTAGTTGAATATGGCGATGTTAAAGGGTTTGCAGATTGTATAACAAAAATTATTAGAAATAATGAGCTTAGAGCTCATATGAATAAAGAGGCGCTTAAGTGGGCGAGTAATTTTAGTTGGGAAAAAACTAGTAAATTATTTTTGACAGCACTTAGAAATCATTAGTATGACACCAAAAAATCAAAAATTTTATAATTTAAAATTATTTTGGCGTTTAACTCAAAACCTATTTTGGTCAAGTAGCACCAAGAGCCAATTAGAGTTTCCTAAAAAAATTAATGGCTTTGATTTTGTCGGCAATATTTTAAAAAATAGAGTTGATGATAAATTTCAATTTGCTATTTACCGCTCACAAAATGGAGAAGAGTATTTCGCAAAGCAATTATCTACAAAAAAATCTTCATTAAATGAATATTGGTTGCGAAATGAAGTCAGTGTTTATTCAGTGCTTAAAAAAATATACGAGAAGTATGGCGATTTAATTAACGAAAAATTTCCAGATATTAAAATTCCAAAACTAGTTTTAGTTATTGATGATAACGAGAGACTTCTTTGTCTCACGAGTAGGGTATCTGGTGAAGTAGTTTTTGAAGCTGAAACTGCCGAATGGATAATGCACACAGAAAAAATCATTAGTTACTTAAGATTTATAAATTCATTACATGACTTTAAGGATGAGCAATTAATTAAGAGAAATTTTATAAAAATGTCACCAATTTTATTTTTGGCGACTATTCGTGCTCTCATGAATTATCCTAAAGAATACAAACAAATTTTAAAAGGATTTTTCCTGATTAGCATAAATTCATTATTTTTAATTCACAATTATAAAAAAGCTTTTGTTCATCGTGATATTTCAATCGAAAATGTACTTATAGGCTCAGATAAAACTAAGAGTTTAATTGATTTTGAATTAGCATCTTATATGCACCCAATGTGGGAGGTTGTTAATGCAATTGTCGGCTTTAGAAGAAAAGAGGGGTTTATCGAAAATTTTAGTAAATCCGAAACAATGCAAAACATTTTAAATGATAGTAAATCAAAAAAAATCTATAAGTTATTTTCGGTGTATTCTGGTATTCATCTTTTATCCCAAATAAGCTCTAACGAAGAAAGAGTTATAGCTAATAAAAAATATTTGAAATATGCGCTTAGTATTTAGTAATAAGTAATTTACTTATATGAATCAACACACACATTTATTCGCACATATTTTTCTAGTTTTAAAGATTAGAGTATTAAGTTTATTTATAAAAATCGAATCAGACACATCACTTCCGCTTGTGCACGGAAATTTAAGGTTACAAAAAATGTTAAAAGATTTTCCATGCGGTATTGGTATTTATGAAGATGATATGGGAAAGCGAGTACTCTTAAAGACATGGAAGGGGTCTGCCAAAACATATGCATACTATCAACTTTTAAAAGAAGTTAGATTGTACGAACTTCTTAATGGAGTAATTGATCGCATTGGACCGTCGCTTGAGGATAAATACCGCCAAGTTCGTATTCCGCGCATTTTAGAAAAAGAGATATCGCCAAAGAAAATTACTGCTGTTTTTGAATATATTGAGGATAGCGTGCATTTATCAGATATTGTTTCATATTCAGAAAAATCTAGAGTTTATAATCTTGCAACAGATTACTGGAGATATATCGGGAGTCACCTTAATGAAGATGAGCGCAAAATGCTTCCACGGCGTAATTTTATTGATACGCTAATTATTTATGCAATTGTTTTAGTATACGCAGTTCTTCGTTTTCCAAGTAAGATTCCAGATCTTATGCGTACTGCATCAATTGTATATGGCGCCATTCCTTTATTGCGTGAAACTTGGCGAGAAGAATTAATTCATAGGGATTTTCATTTTGAGAATGTCTTAGTAAATAAAGATTTTATTACAATAATAGATTTTGGCGACAATGCGCTTTCACATCCACTTCAGATATTTACAAATTCATTGCACTGGGAGTGGGAAAATGTAGAATCCAAAAAAGTTATACTAAATAGCATAGTA
>CAYHMC010000007.1:0-70738 GCA_964357615.1 uncultured Candidatus Saccharibacteria bacterium | reverse complement strand
GTCTAATCTCATGTATCTCGGTCCCTGGTAAATTGTCCATTCTGCGGAGGCGGCTGCGGTCGTGCTGTTTTTGCCCGGTATTTCGGGAATAGTTTCAAGTGGATTTAGCACGGCTAGCTTAGGATTTATAAATCCTAAAATAAGCGATGCCAGTAGTAGTAGCGCCAATCCCAGAACTGCGTCTTTGATTCCACTGATGGAGTCAGCCATTTTTGATGGGTTTCCAGAAGCAGCAATATACAAAAGAGACCAATAAATCATCGCGGCAAATGCTATAAGTCCAACCACCCCCAACGAAAAAAGGTAAATATTTTTTATATAAGTTGCTAGGGTGTAGTTGTCTTTTACCGCGTCACCTTGTTTGATGTTTGTTCCTGGGACAGATGTTATTATGTGGTAACCTCCATCGCCCGCAGGCGCGGCAAGAGATATATCCGGCGTGATTAAAAACAAGACATTAAATAGAAGCAAAAAGCTAAATATTAAAGGATTCCAAAAATTCTTCATATATTATTTATAGTATCGTGAATAACGACATCGTCTCCGCTCTTTCGGTATTTTTTAAAATATTTCTTGCTTCAACATTTACAAGTACCTGACTCCCGCTTGGCATTTCGACTGGAAAATCAACAGTAATCTTGTTTGGTTTTTCTGTGAGGTTTTCTGGAGCTACATTATTAATCTTCCATCCCCACATAAGACCGCTGATTTGATTTACATTAAAAAAATATGGGTGAGCTTCAAGCACAAGTTGATTGCTTGTAACGCTGCTTTTGGAATAAGGAGAATCAAGAACGATTTCAGGGCGACTTACTGGAATTTGAATATTCTTCATTAGGGAATTACCTTTTTGAAATTTAGGAATCTCTATTCTTATTGAGTGTGTGCCGGTTCCAATATTAGATTTAAACGAGTATTCTTTTAGTCCTAAGCTTTTTGCGACAAATGCGCCATCCACATACCACCGTATTTCTTCTGGTTTAAGATCAACAACATTTCCATTTAATATTAACTCAAAGGCAATGCTTATTGGAGTGTTGTTAGATGGTAGTGATTTGCCAGAAAAGCCTGGCGCAGAATAATTTTCTGCCTTCCATGTAACCCAAAAGATAGGCGCAACCTGACTTTGGGTTTTACTTACCATTGTAAATATTCCAATAAAAAATAAAGTAACAAATAGTAGTTTTATTGATAAATGTGACTTCATGTGAGCATCTTTATTATATCAAAAATCAAAAACTGAATAAAGTTAATAACATCTTTGTGTTTTAGCTTAACTTTTAGAGAGCAATACAAAAACATCCTCAATTAACTTCGCGCAATTTACTTAGTGTCATTTTTTTTAATACTATTATTGTAAAAAATAGCAAAAATGACTGACATGGTCTGTATTGGCATAATGCCAAAGGTTAACTCATCTATTCCTTTTCCAGCGAAAAGTGATAAAACTTTTTTCCCAGCAGACATTCCACCCTTTGCGTTTCTAAATCCAGCCCAAAGAGTGATAGTTGTCCAAACAAATAAACTAAATCCCTTACTCAAAAAATACATTGTGGTGCCCACGCCAGTGGCTGCTGCAGCTCCTATTTGACCCACAATTGGAATCCATCCGATTGCCGCGCTTGTTCCGCCAGCAACTGATAGCGCAATAGCTCCAAATAAATCGGCAAAATCACCAGAAAGCGATATTAATACTATAACCACAGACTCAACAACGGAGATTTTTCCGCTGTTAGATTCTGGGCCTTCTATTGCTAGATTATCGTATGTTTCTACTTCGTCCATAAAAAAATATTTATTAGGTAACTACTATCCACCATCTTTTTTAATTTGGAGCAATTCTTCTGGATTTGTAGTTATAATTTTATTTTCAAAATAAGAGGGAATAATCTGAATAGCAACATGGCGAAGTCCTGCAAAAAATATTCCATGCCCTGGTTCCGCCTCAACTAAAAGATTTTTTTCAATGGTAGTAAGTGAAAAAGTTTTTGCAACGGCGTCAATTGCGGCTGGTGCCTGTTGTAATAATAATTGTAACGACGAATTTGTTATTACGGGTCTGCCGTAAGGCGAGCTAATAAAATCCTCAACATCCTGAGTTATTGTTGTCACGCCTAGATAATATTTACGCGCACGCTTAACTAAGCCGAATAAAAATCTAGCTCCTTCTTCGTGTTGCATCATCCACCACGCCTCATCCAAAACAATAACTCTCTTTTTTAGTTCGGACCTAACAAGGTTCCACACAAAGTTTAGAATTATATACATAGCAACCGGTCTCAGCTCTTCTTCGAGGTCTCTGATTGAAAAAACAATAAAGCGGTTTTTAACATCAACGCTGGTTGGTTGATTTACAAAACCAGCAAAACTACCATCCGTGAATTTATATAATCTTTGGGCTAGGTCGCGTCCACCAGACATGTTTTCAAGAACAACTCGAAAATCTTGAAGCCTAGGTGGTTCTAGATTTCTAAAGTCACGGTCGGCAGTAATTCCACGAGCCGCGTAAACTTCGGTAAGAGCCTGGTCTAAAATAGCGTCTTCTTCTGAGGTGATTTTGCCTAACATTAACTTAAGAAGGCCAGTTAAATTTAATATATGTGACTTTAAAACCTCGCCAGGAACTTCGTCTTCTGGTATTGGTGGAATATCTAGTGGATTAATGTGGTCTTTTGAGTGGAGCCCGATTTTAAAAATTGTTCCACCTACTGCATTTGCTAACATTTCATATTCATTTTCTGGGTCTATAACTAAAACATCCGTACCCGTCATTAGCATTCTAAGTATTTCTAATTTAGCTGCATAAGATTTGCCCGCTCCTGATTTTGCAAAGATTGCGGTGTTGGCGTTTTCTAAAGAAAATCTATCAAATATAACTAAGGTGCTATTGTGTCGGTTTAAGCCGTACATTATTCCTTTGTCGCTAGTAAGATCGGTTGAAATAAAAGGGAAAAAACTCGAAAGTGGCCCAGAGTTCATAGGTTTATTAATGTAAAGTTCGTCGTTGCCCAATGGCAATGTGGCAGTAAATCCCTCGTTTTCTTGAAAAATAGCATTTTTAACATACACAAGTTGATTCTCGAACATTGCAGTAATTTTTGCCTCTAATTTATTTAAAGCCTCAACAGAGTCAGCGTAAATTGTTACATACAGCCCAACATTGAAAAGTTTTTCTCTTGCTTGTTGAAGCGCATCTCGTAACATATCAACATCTTTATATGCGGTTTCAAGTTGTGGGTCTCGAACTAGCCCCTTTTCTTGATGTTCAATTAATTCCGCCTCTAACCTGGCCGCCTTTTTCATTAGATTTTTTAAGGCTACTGAAGTATCGACTGGGTGCATAAAAATTGAAATATCCAAAAGTTCAGGAACATTAATTATTGGGTTTAACCAACCCGAAACTAGGGTGCGCGGATATGCAAACACAAAAAGGGTTTTAATGTACTTGTCCCCAATTTTCATATTATTGGGATTAACTTTTACGGCGGCCGGAGCGATTAAGTTTTTAGCATCTTTTTCCATATCGTTTTTGTTAAATATTTAAATAACCAATTTTTAAAATTATTGAGAAAGTTTTTTCTCGATGGTTTCTGGATTGTAGAGATTAAAAAATAATTCAGTTAGTTCGCTACTATTTAAAGCTATAGCTCGAAGTCCAATTCCATGCAGTCCCGAAGTAACTTGTTCTGTCCTTTGTGTGAGTTGTTCAATCATTTCAGTCTCATTTTTTTGTTTGTCATCCCCACCCATTTTTTTACCAATAATCGGTATTGAGCTTGCCAAGCTTGTTTTTGAGGAAGCTATAAGTGGATTATAAGAAACAACTACAAAAAAATTTTTTGTCATAATTGCATTTTCTTGAACGAATGACTTAACGAACTCAATGTATTCCTCTATGCCACTTTTTAGTAGTTCGTTTGTTTCTGCGACTCGACGAGTTTCTAGATACGCAAGATATCCATTTACATTTAATTTGCGCGAATGAACTGCAAACTGAAGCGGAAAGTCTACGCTATTTAAAAAATTTTGAAATAGAAAGTAGACTGTATTTTGTTCGTCTTCAGATTTTAGTTCTGTATTAATTCCAGAGACAAGAAGTACTTTTCGAATTCCTCCGTTTTTTAAATATATTACATCGTTTTTAATTTCACTGATTGCGATAAAATCTTGTGATGGTAGAGATTCTTCTGTTGCCATAGTAGTAGTATACCAGATAAATGGTTTTTTCGATTAAATACCCTCCCCTAATAAAATGTTTTAATGATTAGCGACTACGTAAAATCAACCCGTTTTGCCATTTCAACTTCTCCGGTTGATCGTCTCATAGCTTCGTAACCCGCCTCTGCTCTTTCTTTTTGAAATGGATTCATTCTATTTTCTCGCTTTGGAATTAAGTCTTTTGTTGTGGAGATTTTTTCCCACAAGCTTTGAATTTGATCTCCAATTTTTAGTTTTTCTCTTGTTTCTTTGTGATTAAGAGACTTTGAATCATAGCTTGGTTTAGAATTTTTCGGCGATTCTTTTGTTTTGTCGTTGATTTGTAGTCTATTTTCTGGTTTTGAAAAAACACCAAATCTTCTTGTGGTTACTGTTTGAGAGCTATTTTCTTCTGTGGATTCGGGGTTGGTAGTTTTGATTTGTTTGGTTTCTGGTATTTTAACCCCGTATTCATCTTCTGATTTCCAGAGATAAAAAGATGGATTCCAATAGTAAAAAAAAGCAGCTTTAAGCAAAAGGCCAAATGATCTACCACTTACTTTCAAAAAGGCCACGGCAAAAATTCCAACTCCAATAATAACTGCAAAAAACACCCAAACAATAAAGTTTAATACCAAAAAAAGTAAAAAAACCAAACCTGCACCCAAGGCCATTATTAAGAATTGGCGCATAGTAAATGCTCCGCCAATAATTTTTTGTTCAATCTCAATAAATTGTGGAACTTGAAACTGTGCCATAGTTTAATCTAACCGATAAAATTTAAGAAAACTATTTACCTTAAGTCTACTGTATTGTTTTTTGTGCTTGGTGTTGGCTCGAGTTGTGGCTTAACTGGAGCCACACTTGGTTTTACAAGTTCTTGGTTTAGATTGTGAGGTGTTTTCATATCAGTTTTTTGAGGTTCGGCTTTAAGATTTACAATTGGATTTTTGCTTATAGGCGCATTTGGCAAATTACTGTCGGCATCAAAATTTACAATCCTAGGTAACTCCACGATTTTTTTTGGTAGTCCCGAGGATAAGTTGTTTGGTGGTGCAGGTGGAGTAATTTTTTGTTGTGGGTTAAAGTTTGTTCCTGGAATTACGGGCACAACAGGTCCTTGTGGTGGAGGTTTGATTGCAGTGAAGCTAGCATTTGCGCTTGGTTTAAAAGGTGGAGTGCTAGTTAGTGGCTTATTCATGGCGGGCGGTTTCCACTCATGTTCCTTTAAAACTGGAGTAAATGGAGTTTCTTTGTGTAGGATAAATGGAACAGCCTCCCCTTCTGTATTGGTTTCAGCGGCCGTTTTTTTAATTTCTGGCTTTGTTTGGTTGGTTGGTTGTGGTGCGGGTGGCCACGCTGAGTGTTTTTCTTCTTTTAGCGCGGGAGATACCGGTAAATTTTGAGCAATATTTTTTTGATTAATTAAAGGAGCAATAACACCATCATCGACTGCAATTTTTTCATTGGCGCTATGTTCGTGAGCATCACCAATAATGTGAATTTTTCCTTTAGTTTTTTGAATTTCAACAACTGCTCCACCACCCAAGTTTGTATTAATTGATCCACCCATAGCCGGAGGTGGTGGTGGTTGGTAGGATATTTTTATTGGTGGCGGAGGTGGTATTGGAGCAATAACAGGGTGTTTAATTGAATCTTCTACTTGGCTTATAAGACTTATGTCAACCCCAAACTCTTTAAGAGGCGAAGCAATAGGTGTAAGAATTTTTTCCTTAATTTCCGCAGCAATCGTGCGCGCTGATCCAATGGGTATACTAATCCAATCGCTTAATTCTTGAGCAAAGTTCGCTGGCTCAATATCCTTTGAGGCTAGTTTAAAAATAAGAAAAGGAATAAACACTATGTCGTTTTCCTGTAAGTTAAGTTCAACATTTATTCGTCTTATTTCGTCCGCTGTTGCGGCCGATGCAAGCCAAGAACGAATTTCTGGTGGAATATTTTTAAGGGTTATTGAATTATTCATACTTTTAATAAAATTACTTTACACTTTTTACATAACTTAATTCATTCTTCGGCCACGCTCGTCAAGATTTTCGGGTTTTTCTGTTCTCTTTTGGTTGCCACCGCCACCATTCATTCTCGCAAATCTTTCATCACGGAAGGATTCTACCGTTTTTTGATTAACCGCAGCACCAGAAAAACCAGGGTCAGTATAAAGTATTTCTTTTTGAGTTCTGTAGCGAGAGTATTCCAGTAGTTTTTTGTTATCCGCTTTGACCTGCTCTTTTACTTTTTCGTCCGTCGAGTTAGCATTGTCGGCTATGTCTTTGCGCGTTTTTGCTTCATCAAATCCCTCAAAACTTAATCTAATTTTTTCAAATGTTTTCATTATTTCACCAACAGCTTCAGGGTTGCGGTCAGCAATTGTTTTAAGCCCCGAAGATGAAGCATAAAGAACTGCGTCAGTCGCGGCTTTATCCCTGCCTGAATCACCACTATCTGACTTAAATGTGCTGGCTTTCATCTCGGCATAAGTTTCAGTGTTTGTTTTCGGCATAATTTTACTAATTTCTTGACCAAGCACACTTGCGTATTCTGGCAAATAGCTAGCGAATTCTTTTCCGCTATTCGTCTCAATAAGCTTGCCCAAAAGCTCTGTAATTTTCTCGTCTATTGCCTTTTGTTTTTCTGGGTCGGCGTCGCGAAGCTCACCTTTCTTTGCCATGGCGAGTAGTAATCCAGAAGCCATTTCTGGGTTTGCCACGGTGGTTAGGCGATCAAGAGTCGCAGCTCTATAGCTTTTTGTTTGAGTGTCAAAACGCGTGCGCTGTTCCTCGGCGCCCTTCTGCACCTCAGTAACTTTTTTATTAATTTTTTCAGAGGCGCCACTAAAGAAGCGTCCCACGTTCATGCCCGCAACTTTTACTGAGGCTAGTCTAGTTGCCATACTTTGTGCGTACGAATTTGTGGTAGATTTCCCATCTTCACCAACCGTAGATCCATATGTCATAGCGCGATTTCCAGCCCAACGACCAACTGCTGCTGCTGGTACAGTTGTTCCACCCCTTAAGATTCTTTGCGATCCAGATGTTGCTAATTTCATTCCGTACGAAGCTCCCTGTATGCTCATTGATTGAGCGGCAAACAATCCACCCAATGTTAGTAGAACCATTAAAACCATATTTGTCACAAGCAATACTGGGTCATTTGTTCCAATTAAAATTGATTGTTCAAAAGCTGTTCCAGAACCAAGTGCCGCTGTTTTTAATGTGTTTGCGGCGCTAGTAATATAACCACCTTGGGCTTTCACGGTGTAGACTGCCAAGTGCAGAAAGAACATAGAAATTGGTGCAAAAAAAGTCCACTGCATAAATTTTCCGAGCCATGTACTCCATCTTCCACGCAACCCAGGAAAAACCCAGGAAAGTATTGCAAGTGGCATTAAGATCATTAAAATGGCTAAAGCAATGAATCTATGAAGAAACATATAAGTCAGAGTCATTAGAGTTATCAAGATTACAAATGAAAAAATTAACGAGAAAAAGACACTCGCAACAATGCCGGTTGCCTTTGCGGTTCCACTAAGTGTGGTTTGGGAAGTTACATTAATAGTTTCTATGTTTTGAATGTTAAAAGCTGCGCTTAGTGTTTTAGAAAAGCCACCTGGACCACTATCTAGTGGCCCTGTTATTTTGTCCATAAAAAACTGAGTAGGAATTGCCGCCACATCCATAAAAACGCCCGCCACGCTAAGGCTCAAGTTTACGGCAACAGCGGCAACAATTAATCTAACTATTAGTTGTTTAACTCCATAAGATTGGCTTCGAAGTATAGTGGCAAAAGCAATAACAATCATTCCAAGAACAAAACCCATGTTTGCTACATCACGAGTAAAACTCCATCCTAATTGTACTGCGGGTAGTTGTAAAACCTTACCATTGATTTCAAGGGCAATTTCTAGTATCGACATAACAAGCATAATCATCCATCCAGCAGCCCATCCAATCCACCCATTAATTCTTGCAATTAAACATCCAATTTCTAAAAAGCTTGTAATTCCTTCGCCACAACCAGCAGTATCTGAGGGCGGAAGAGTTTTGCCGTCATTTCCAGCGCCGTCAATACTAACTGCAGCCAAAACATCATTTGGATAAGAAACAAAAACAGTCCCCACAACCAAAAACAAAAAAACCAAAAAAATTAGAGAATTTCTGTATTTATTTAAGTATTTTTTTAAAGAGTAAAACATTATTTGAATTTTAGAAATTTTATTAGCGATTATTTTTTTGCGGTTGGTAGGGTAACCTAGCTTAGAAAATAATTTATATTACTGGAACACAAATGAATGTCGAGAAATTACATCTTGCGCCAGAATTGCAGGTGGACCCTGGTTGTTTGCAGGGACCTCCTAATAAGCCTTCATTTGCGGGTGGCACATCGGCACATTTATTAGTTGATGGAGAGCAGTAACCTGTTCGGCACTGGTAATCTTGATTACAGCCAGCGCCATTTGCCAAGGTATCAATGCAAGTGTTTGTTGGACCGCATAAACTTGACTTACATTCGCGATTTTCATTACAACCAGAACCGTTTGAAACCGGAGAAATACATACTCCTCCAGCTCCACAGATTGTAGAAAAGCAATCAGTATTCGCTGTACATGTTCCGCCATCTTGTTTCGCATCTTGGGGAACACCAGAAGCGGTTGGTCCGGACCCCGCTTGATGTCTGCAGAGTTCTCCTGTTGGGTCGAGTGCTAAGCAATCGTTTGCTGAAGTGTTATCTACATATCCGCTAGACGGAGTGTTTCCTCCCCCATAATTAAATAACCCATCCACGCCGGACTTAATTAATTTATTTGCAAATGATTCAGCAACAACGAGTACCATCTGAACCATTTGATCTGCATTTATAACATAACTAAATCTTCCTTGTGTGGCAGCATCCAATGCACTTTCAAAAACTGAAGCTGGAGAAGTAATTTGAAATTCTGCGCAAGCGTTTGGATTTGGTGGTCCAGCAGCACCAGGCGCTAAATCCTCGATACAGCGTTTTACCGGAATAAAACCTTTACTCGCCACACCTTGTTGTAGGGCTGCGTTTTCTTTTGTGCGACCACGACTAATAGCTTCGTCTGATGCAAGAAAATAAGAACCCAAATAAGTATTTTGAAGTTTCATTTTTTGCTCTCGGTATGCAATCCAACCACCATTTCTAAAATCTTTTTGATAATCTTGTATTGTGGTGCCTAAGTTTGCTAAAAGTGGGTCTAGTGAGCAATTTACTTTATCTACAAACAATGAATTTAAGGTTGCTGGTTGGTCTGAAAATTCCCAATTTGTATTTACGATAGCGTCTTTAAATTGACCACACATAGTAGACAGTCTAAGTTCACCGCCGACGCTATTGTAGCCATATTTATAAGCTCCGCCTAGATATGTTTCCCAATTTCCAATAAATTTAGCTACTTCATTTTCACCCTCGGTAATCCAACTCACTATTTGCTCATTTAAAATATCTAAAACTTTAAGCTTAAATTCTTCCAAAAGTACTTTCCAAACATATTGAAACCATTTATCCAAAGCTCTTTTATATTGAGCTTCAATTTGTCCGAGAATCCATTTGCCTACATTTGCTGCTATATCTGGTAAATCAAGCACTGGAATGGCATGTGCTGTGCGTGGCACAACGGAGGCGATACTAATTGAAAACAGTAATAAAATTATAATTGTATTCTTAAGCATAGCTATTTTTATTCCGAAATTAAAAGTTTTAGATTGACTGGTATTTCTAATTTTGCTACAAGCCCTATTTCTTCTTTTGCAAGTTTAATATATAGCGCATTTAATTCTTCTTGAAGTTCACCAACCATACTTGCCTTAAGCGGATCATTTTTATGGTCAAGTAATGCAAAAGCAATATTTTTTTGAGCTTCACTAGCCATTGTTATTTTTTTATGAAAATCAATTAAAACTGTGGGTACTTGAATGCTGTAGAGCGCGCTTAAATATTTTTCAGAAATTTGACCAAGGACTAAATAATTTTTTATAACATCGCCGAAAGAATCAGCATTAAAATTGTGTTCAGCCATATCAACAATTTCTCTGTAGCTGCTATGAATAAGTAGGATGTATTTAGTAAGATCTTCTTTCTTTGTTGTTTCTGTTGTATTAAATTTTTTTATGTCAACGAAGGGAGATAATGCTTCATTTTTATACGCAATCATTTTTTGTTGAAGTCCTGGGTCTGCCAAATTTAAGTTGCCTGGTAAAATAAATGATTCTTGCCCACCGATTTGTTGCGATCCATTAGGATTACCCTCGATCATTTTACCGGCAATAAGCTTCGCAAAGATTTCGGTTAGGTTTGATACATTGTTTATTTGGTCGATGCTATTATTAGCCGTTGTGTTTGAGCTACTGATGCCAAGCACCATTGATGCACCATCAATAAATCTATTGAATATGCCAGTTGGCTGAGATTGTCCGGATAGCGAGATATTTTTGTTCCCCAAAACATCAAATGAGTTGATTGTTGGGTTAGCATTACCAAAAAATAAGAAGAGTACAAAGCTCGCACCCACTGAAATAAGTGCGAAAACGGTGAACTTTTTCACATAGATTAACATCCCCTATATTATAGCATTCTAATATATAGCCACATGGGGATAACTATGCCAATTTAACTAAATAAGGTTAATTGTGTCCGCTGACCCTAATCATTTTTGTAAAATAATTCAAAAAGTTTGATTATTTCTTCAATTTTTAAGTTTTGCGGTCTAATAATAGGGTCTAAATTAAGCTGAATAAGGCCAGAAACTAATTCTTCTCTATTTTTATTTAAACCAGACACCAAATTGTTTAATATGGTTTTTCTCGGCTGTTTAAATATTGTGTGTAAAAATTTATAGTAATTAAGTAAATCACTTTTTGGAATCCCCATTGTTTTAGTTGTGAGTTTTATAACAGCACTTTGTACTTTTGGCGGTGGGCTAAATGCTCCGCGTGGAACTCTAGAAATAATTTTTGTATCAGCCCATATTTGAACCGAGGCCGCAAGCAAATTCATATGTGGTGGTTTAGCATTTATTCGATCTGCTACTTCATTTTGAATTGTGAACACGCATATTTGAGGTTTTGACTTAGATTCGCCAATTACCCTAAGGAGGTATCCAGTTATATAGTATGGAATATTGCCTACTATTTTGTATTTTTTATTTTTAAATTCTTTGCTGTCTACTAGCTTTGGTACAATCTTTAAAGCATCGCCTTCTAAGATAATGTGATTAGAATTATTGAAATTTTCCTGCAGTTCTAAAAATAGCTTGCTATCTTTCTCAATCATTACCAATTTCCCATTATTTTTTTTTAACTCCCTTACAATAAGATTTGTGAGTTCTCCATGACCTGGGCCAACCTCAATTATATTTTCGTTGATTCCAAAATCAATTGCTGTAATTATTTTTTCTAAAACAGATTTATCTTTTAAAAAATGTTGGCCTAGTTTTTGCATTTGTGGTTGTATTTTTTTGAATTTATGATTCAATAGGTTTATACAATATTATTTGACTTAAGCAAAATACAAAAGATAAACTTCATAAGTTAGTCAAAAAATTATGAGCAAATTTATATCAAAAAAGTATAGTATTCATTATATACTGTTTATAAATGGAGCAGTTATTTTGGCTCTTGAAATTTTGGGGGTGCGAATTCTTGCTCCATTTGTTGGAACAACAATTACGGTTTGGTCTGCAGTGATTGGGGTTATTTTATTTGCATCCTCGTTCGGCTATTACATCGGCGGTTATATTGCCGATAAAAAAATTAGCAGAAAAATCTTAGCAACAATATCTTTCGAGGCTGGTTTTTTTATTCTTCTTATTTTGCCACTTAAAGATTCAGTTCATGTTTTAGTTAATTCTTCTAACTATGGACTTAGCGGGCTCATTGCTGCGATTTATTTACTTGCATTGCCCACATTTTTTTTAAGCATGACAACAACATATGCTATTCGGTTAGCAACAAAAAATATAGACTCCGTTGCTTCAGTTAGCGGACTTTTGTATGGAATTGGAACAATTGGGAGTATTTTAGGAATTATCTTAGTTAGTTTTTTTCTTATTCCTAATTATGGCAATACAACAATAGTCATTATTCTTTCACTGGCGTCGTTAGTTAATTCAGTTATTTCGCTTAGATCCGCATAGCTTTTATAATGTCGGTATATTTACAAGGGCATTATTAAAATAATCTACTGGAGCATAGTCGTCTGTTAATATCGGAGTTTCTTTCTCTACGCTTCCCCTCCAGGCATTATCTAGCATGGCACTAATCTCTTGTTCGTCATTTAAAGTTTCTCTTATTTTATCCGCTTTAAATGCAATTAACACTATGTTTTGAATAGTAGTTTCTTTTTCTAATGAAGAGACTGCATATGCTTGCACAACAGGAAAGATTTTTTTATAAGTTAAATATTCAGCTTGAAAAAATTTACTATATTCACCAGTTAGTGCTCCTGGAATGTTTACAATTACCAAGCCGTTATCGTTTAAGATATTGTACAGGCGACTTATTGCTTCTGTTGTAGTTAATTGATATGGCATACTATAAAAACTCAACATCGCATCTATATAAATATTGTCATATTTTTCTTTTGTGTTATTTATATAAGTTCTGCCATCCTCTTCGAATATTTTTAGCCTTGGGTCGTTTTCGATTAAGCCGAAATATTTTACTGCCACCTCTCGCATCTTGGGATCAATTTCTACAACATCCAGAGATTCTATTTTTTCGTAGCCATCGACTAATATTGGGTCAAATCTCCCATTGCAATTATCTCGGTGCAACATCACATTTAGAACTTCGTTATCTTTAATTTTTCTATCAAGAGTAATTGATATAGATGTCGTTGCTCCAGTAAATAGTTTGCTGTGGCCAATTACAAGGCCCTGTTTGTTTACCTCGGCGTTAATTGGTATGTTTGGGCTGATAATTTTGCCATCCTCTGGCATTCCATTTTTGCTTATTTCGTGAACATGAACATAACCATCATTACAGGGTAGTCCCGTGTCATATATTTCTGCTTTTTTTGCAATGACAGTAGAGCTCGAAGTTTTGTTTACTGATTGTAGAAATTGATTTTCGGCTTCAAGAAAATTTTTAGTCCCTTCTAGCTCCGAACCAAGTGGTTTAAGTAGCGATTCGCCAATCAAAATTCTTTTTTTGGAAACCAAGTCCGCATTCGATGATATAAGTATCGGCACGGTTACTTTGTTGTCATTTGAGTAAATTTTTCCATTTAACGACCACTCTTTAAGCGTGTCATGAAGCGGAGTGTCGCCAAGAAAAAATTTAGCATAAGAATATCCACCACCACCGATTAATAGTGCTTTTTTTGCTTTGGAATTAAAATGTCCAGCTAATTTATTAAATTTCGCATATTTGAAAATTAATTCATTGCTGTCTAAGAATGTTCCAGAATGGATTTCTTTGTTAACCCTAAGCAACCTGAGTTTTCTGTTGGTTGTTTCGTCGACTCCTTCGTAAATACGAATTCTATTATACTGACTAAAAATATCATCTATTTTAACCATTTTTTCTCTATTGAGTTTAATCGCGCCCTCAAACGCGGTTGAATTTCCGCCATACAAAACTTTTTCAAAATTATAGTTTTTTGTAAATTCCAAGGATCCATAAATAACAGGAATAAACAAAAGAAAATAAGCTTTTTTGGGCTGAAGAAAAATTCCAGTAAGTAAAATTAAAGCGATAATTAATGTTAAAGAGTTGGTTAAGCTGAAATATGGAATGAGTACGAAACCAGCTACTAATGTGCCGGTTATACTACCAAAAGAAGAAAGGGCATAAATTACCCCAGATGATTTGCCGGAATTTTTAATATTTTTAACCACTAATTTAATTGAGTATGGTAAAACAATTCCAAAGAAAAAACTTATTGGAACAAAAAGAATGGTTATTGTGACCAATGATCCAATTGGAATGCTTGGAATGGCCACTCTTATAAACGAGCTAATGTGGTCTCTAAGCGAAAAAACTATACCAACATAAATTGCTACTAAAAAAAATATATCCGATAGAGTTTTTGTGTTTGATTTTTGATTAGCAATATTTCCGCCGTGATAATAACCTAACGCTAACCCCAATAGTACCAACGCAATAAGATTCGAAGTAACAGCTAATCCATTTCCAAAGTGTGGCGAAATTATACTAAAGCCTAAAATTTCTAGCGCCATAATAGCAGTGCTAGAAACAAAAACTGCGAAATACAGAGTTAAATTCTTATGTGAATCTACTTTATTTTCCATTTATTTTATTTAATTATTGAATAGGCCCAACGAGTATATTGATTTATATAACCATCCACTAGTTTTGAAGTCAATCTTTCAACTGGCGCAAAATCGTCTCTAAGGACAATAGCATCTGCGTTTGGATTTGGATGTAAAAAAGCTTTAACTCGCATACCGCCCTTTTCTTCTTTGGCAAACTCAGAAATAAAAAAATTAAGTTTTTCTTCGTCTATTTTTTCATCTGAATTTTTTCCAATTATAATAATATTTTGAATGTCGTTGTTTTCTTTTCCTAAAGCTAGAACAGTATAGTTATCAAAAACTTCAGCGAAGGTTTTTAATAAGCTTTGATATAGCCTATTATATTTTTCGTCGATGCTTGAAATTAAGCTTAGCGCATAAATTCCATTTTTACTCAAAGACTTTCTCGATAATTCAAAATTTTCTTCTGTGGCCATATACCAAGGCATTGATATAAATGAATTAAATGCATCTGCAAAAATAACATCATATTTTTTTCCATTTGTTTTTAAGAATAAGCGTCCATCTAGATTATGAGTTTGCATATTATATTTTTTTGCATCAAAAAAATTGTCCGCAGTTCTTGTAACTTCTGGGTCGATTTCAATAACAGTTACATTCGCTCCAAACAATCTAACTAAGTCTTTTGGTATTTGATAGGAGCCACCGCCGATTACAAGCGCATTTTTTATATCTTTGGTAAACGCATTTAAAATTGGAGAAATTTCTTGATAAATACCAATTTTTTTGTCATCCATCCCCTCTAGCGAGTGACTGTCGAGATCTAAAAACAAAACTTTTGTATCAGTGTTATTGTATGTGGTCTTTGCGACTTTGATATTGTAGTAATTACTTTCGGATTCAAATATAAGATTTTCTTTTTTGTTTGTTTGGTATGAGTATATAATCCAAACTGTTAGAATTAGTAAGAATGCTAAGGAAGTATTTTTGATATTTTGGTTAAAAATAAAAGAAGTTAACACTAGAATTGTAGCTAAAATATATAGCGAAATAGAGCTTCCAATAAAACCAATAAGAAAAAATCCTGTAAAAAAAGTTCCGAATATACTTCCAAGCGCTCCAAGTCCAGAAATTATCCCTGCATTCTGACCGGCACTCGAAAGAATGTTTAGGTTTAGTCTTATAATAGATGGGAAAATAGTGCCTAGAAAAAAGGAAGGGAGAAAGAAAAGAAATATAGCAATGAGAGAAACTTTTAGCAAAAGACTAATATTCCAAAAAACTATAGGTTCAACAATAATTGCTAAAAGCGGAATTAAAGAAATTGAAATTGCTGATGATATAAGTGAGTAAGATATAACTTTTTGCGTTGGATTTTTATCAATAGTTTTTCCACCAAAGTAGTTGCCTAGCGAAATTCCCAAAAGTACAATGCCAATAATGGCTGTCCAAGTATATAGTGATGACCCAACAATCGGAGCAATTATTCTAGATGCAATTATTTCAACAGCCATCAATGTAAATCCACTAACAAAAGATATAAACGCAAATTTATTTTTTACAATTAAATTTATCATTATGTTTTGGGTTTAAATTCAAACATTATTTAATCAAAGGATATATATCGTTCTTCGTCGTCTACGAAGTCAGCTGTATTACCAAGCGAAGATTCAAAATTGATAAGTTCTGGTGGTATTTCATATAAAAAGCGCGATCCCAAATCATAAAAACTTAGAGACAATTCTTTTTTTGCCCGCGTCATTGCTACATACATTAATCGGCGCTCCTCCTCAATTTCTTCTGATGTTCCATAAGACATTTGGTGTGGCAGGATTCCTTCATTTACTCCAGAAACTATTACTCTGTCAAACTCAAGACCCTTAGCTATGTGAATAGTCATAAGCGAAATTGTGCGATTGCTACCCAGCTTGCTTTGATATTTATTGTCTTTAGCATTTTCGTTATCAGTTGATTGTAATAGAGAAATTTTTTCTAGGAACTCAAAGAGTTCGGTGTATTTTTCTGCGAATCCCATAAGTTCTTCTAAGTTCCCTATCCTTTCTTCTGCGTTGGGATAATTTTTCTTTAAGTATTCAAAGTAGTCTGTTGTTTTAATGCAATAAATTATAAGTTCAAACGGAGATAATTCTTTTGCTTTAGATGGAAGGTTCATAATTAACTCGCGAAATGGTTTTGCATAAAAACTTTTTTGTATGCGATCGGCGCTTACCGCGTCTCTTGGGTTTGTTGCATACCTAAGACAGGCAACGATGTCTTTAATTTCTTTACGATCATAAAACCTAATACTGCCGAAAATTTTATATTGAATATCTTGTTCAATTAAAGCTTGTTCTATAGCTCTAGATTGAGCATTGGTTCTATAAATAATGGCAGTGGATTCTATATCTGTTCCGCCTGACTTAATGATTTCTGCAATCCATTCTGCTTCAGAAACTCCGTCGTTATGTTCCTTAACTTTTAAAAGAGTACCTTTTTTATTTTGAGTCCACAGCTTCTTTGGTTTTTGAGTTTTATTGTTCGCTATTATGGCATTAGCTGCTTCTAATATGTTTCCGGTTGATCTGTAATTCTCTTCGAGAAGAATGATTTTTGTGTTAGGCCAATCATTTTCAAAATTAAGGAAATGTTTATAGTTAGCATACCTAAAGCCGTAAATTGCTTGCGCGTCGTCACCAACTACATTTATGTTCTGGTGAACTTTTGCAAGAAGCCTAACGAACTCATATTGAGCAGTATTCACATCTTGAAATTCATCTACCAAAATATATTGATATTTATTTTGGTATTTTTGCAAAAGCTCAATACTTCCCCTCCAAAGCATAACTGGTTTTTGAATAAGGTCGTCAAAATCAAAGGCATTATTGCGTTCTAGTTCTTTCTCATATTCTTCAAAAACCGCTTTTAGCATGGGTAGTTTATCGTCATCGATGACATCGATTGGCGTTAAAAGTTCGCTTTTAATTTTTGAAATATAGTAACGCAGAAGAGATGGTCCCATAGCTTCTTTTTTGGCCAACCCTAAACTTTTAATTGTTCTTTTTAGGGCTGCTAGAGAGTCATCCCCGTCATATATTGTATAGTTTGTGTTGCGGTTTAAGTTGTGAGCTTCGGTTCTTAAAATTCTGGCTCCAAAAGAATGAAAAGTTCCTACATACGGCATTTTGGTTCTTGCGATAGTGCCTCCCATATTTAAATTTGAGGCATCTGACGAATAAATTCTCTCAACCATTTCATTTGCAGCTTTGTTTGTAAAGGTTATGGCAATAATTGACTCTGGTGCTATTCCACTTTGAATTAAAAAACGGAGTCTATTTGTTAGAGTTTTTGTTTTTCCAGAGCCAGCGCCCGCTATTATAAGTAGTGGCCCGCTTGAGCTTTCTACAGCTTCAAGTTGCTTTGAGTTTAGGTTGTGTGCTATCATAATCTTAGGGTCGCATAAGCGACTTTTTTGTTAGACTTCTTAGTTATAAACACAGTTACTTATTGTTAAACAAGTAACAAATAATAAAAAGGTGTTATTCGATTGTAATTCCAATCAATTATACACTAAATAAGCTTTTTTCTCGATAATACAATCAAAAGAGTAATTTAGATAGTATTAAAAAGTAATTTAATAGATTTTATCTATTAAAATCTCCTATAAAATTAAAAAGATTTTAATTATGACCGAGCCTAGTTTAAGTATGGTTTTTAGCAGGTTGAAGTTGCGTTTTAAGAAAATTCATTTCTATTTAGGTCTGGTTTTGCTTTCCGGGCTTATTGTAAGCGGGTTTTTGTCCTCTGAGCTTTTAGTGGGCGTTAGAAATAGCTTTGCGATGGGTGGGCCAGAAGACCTTTTACTTGAATCTGGCGATATTTCAAATAATGGCACAATTCTTAAAGCAGTATCGCCGTCTGGAGATGTTTTCAGCGAAGAATATAGTACTATTTTTATTGAGGATGATATCCCAGAGCTTTATATCGTTAAAAATGCAATTCTTTTAAATAGCGTAGCAGTTTCTGGAGAGTCAACTGCAAATCATGATGGTGATGTTTTAACTTATGCGGTGCAAGATGGCGATAATCTTTCAAAAATAGCTTCTCAGTTTGGAATATCATTGAATACAATTATCTGGGCAAATGGATTGAGTAAAAATAGCTCATTAAAAGAAGGTAGTGAACTTATAATCCTTCCAGTTTCTGGTGTTATTTATGAGGCAAAGCCAGGAGATACTATTGAATCTATATCTGCATCGTTTGGTATTTCTGAGTCAACTATTATAAAGACCAACGATATAGAAAATCCAAATGAAATAATGCCTGGAGCTAAGTTAATCATTCCTAACGGTAAGCCACTTAGGTCATTGTCTGCTATAGCAAAAGAAAGCCAAAATAATCTCCCAAGTTTAGCGGGTTTTTTTGCTTATCCAGTACCATCTAATAGTTTAAATTGGGGCGTTCTTCATAGTAGTAATGCAGTTGATTTCGCCAATGTTTGCGGGACTAAAATAACGGCATCTGCTTCGGGCATGGTAACCAAAGTAGGCAATCCAAGTCTATGGAATGGTGGATACGGAGGATATGTTGTTTTAGAACATCAAAACGGAACTGAAACTCTATATGCTCATACACTTGAGAATCTAGTAGAAATTGGTGGTTATGTAGAAAAAGGCGATACTATTGCTAAAATTGGTAAAACAGGCAAAGCCACAGGGTGTCATGTTCACTTTGAAGTTCACGGAGCTAGGAATCCCTTTACTAAATAATTGAAGCGCGACATAGCTAATTTTTTGTAAGTGCAAGGCGCGACGAAGAAGGCGTATCCATAGCTATACGACGACGAGGAGCAACGTAGCGATTACCAAAAATTAGTATGTCCCCTTGGGTTGCGGTTAAAATTAAAAATTTCTTCATTATGCCTCACTGCTGTATCGCAGTGGATACAGCAGTGTCGACAAGCCTAGAATTTTTTAATTTAATCTCGCAACTCACTCTCAAGTATTTAGCAAAGTGATTCTCCGAATCCGTTTTTAAAATAATCAAAATCTGAATTATTTGATAATAAGGTTATCGTGTTTGATTGAGGCGAGTCCACTTAATTTTATAAATACAGATTAGAATTTGTTTATCAACAAACAGATTATATGTTAAACAACAGATGTTTAACATATAAAAAACCGACTAGTTAAAATTAGTCGGCAGTAGTTCGTAATTTCTAAATTCTTCTTGGTATGCGCGAATAATTTCTTTGCGCACGCTATCTGGTACAATCACATCTTTTGATTCAAAAAGCTCCGCAGGAGCGTTATCTGTAAATTCATATCCCGCAAAAATAATTTTCTGTTGCATATATCTTGGATGAAGATGAATATGCACTAATGGAATTGGTGGATGAATGCGATATGCATGATTCATTAAACAAAACCAATTGGCATGAGAAGAGCCAAAGATTTTTTTAGTTGTTCGCTCTATCATATCGATTATCTTTAGTAGCTCAAGCATTTCTTCGTTTGTTAAGTTTCCAAAATTACTTTCTACTCTCCTAAGTCTAAGAAATGCACTTCCTAGGTATGTTTGATCATTTTTTAATGATGCATACCAGTATTGAGTTTCAAAAAGCATATCACCCTTATCATATAGTTTAATACCTAGTTTTATTGTGCTACGAATTGCTTTCATAGCATTTACACATCCATAAAAAACTCCTAAAAACATTGCTATAAGCAAAGATCTTCGATTCACCACTTCCATTTATTACCACCAGCTAAGCAACAGAGCTATTATTTTTTTAGCATGTATGTAGGGTTATAGCAATTGCTGATTTTTATAAAAATTTAAATGTGGAAAGCATTAATCTAAAAAGCGTTTTGATTTCTTGGCTTGGCGAATAAAGAGTGCTGATAACAATTTTACCACCATCAGGTTTTAAAATTTCGGCTCTAGACCCCGAGTACATTCCTTCATTTTCTGTATTCCAACTAATTATGAAATTTAAACCATTATAAGAAAAATGCTCGCAAGCGGGGCTTTCTGGATGTGCTTCACAGGCCGTTATTCCCATTAAATTGAGCGTATTTTGCGAAATGTATTCAAAATTTAGAAAAAAGTTTTTACCATTTAGTTCACCCAAAAAATTAATGCCACTTCCTTCTGTTTTTTCTTGGCTTTTTAATTCAGATGGAAATTTGACCGCAAATCCATATTCCTTGTTGTCGTAGGTTTGCCAATCTTTTGTTTTGGTATTTACTTCCGAGCATTTTCCGAGTTCGCAATTTGGACCAATATTATTTAGTGTGCTTTCTTTGTAGTTTTTAGCAATTACAAAAATTATAATTCCTAAAACTACTATGATGACCATCAAAATGGCATTAGGTGTAATGGTTCGATTTTTATTCATTCCACTTAGAGATATCTCATCGAAGATGAGCGTAAATAATTAACATTAATTATCGTCATTATTATATTTTTTATTACCACTCCGCGCCTTTTTTATAAAAGATAATTAGAAACGATGCTATGGGAACGGAATATATTAAACTATTATCAAAAAAAGTTCCTAATACTACTTGAGTGGTAAGATTGCAAATTGCAAAAACTGAAAAAGCAAGAAAAATTTCTTTAGCAAATTGAGGTACCTTATCATTATTATCCATATTTAAATTATAGCATTTTTACTTTCGCGCCTCTATTCTCTGTTTCTTATTCTGTATGAAAATGCCTCTGCGAGATGCTCTTTTTTTACTTCTAACGAAGCCTCAAGGTCTGCAATTGTCCTTGCCGTTTTTAAAATTCGATAATACCCGCGAGCAGAAACAAGATTGTCTTCTAAAATCTTTTTTAGAAATATTTCAGAGTCAGACGAAAGTTGAATTAGTTCCTCGCATTCCTTTGATGACATTTCAGCATTAGTGAAAATTTTCCTTTGACCCTTAAGTCCAGAAAATCTTTTTGTTTGAATATCTCTGGCTCTTTGGATTTGTTCCCTAGATTTTTTAGTTTCCGAGCCGTTGTTTTTAGGTCTTTTTTCCATTAATTCACCAACACTTACTCTTGGCACTAATATTTGTAAATCGATTCTATCAAGTAATGGTCCAGAAATTCTTTTTTCATATTTAAAAACTTCGTTGGCGCTACAGCGACATTCATGTTCTTTGTCTCCAAAGTAACCACAAGGGCATGGATTCATGGCGGCAACAAGTATAAAGCGTGCGGGAAATGTTAGCGTGGCTTTTGCTCTTGCGACACGAACTTCGCCATTTTCTAGTGGCTGACGAAGAGACTCAAGGATGCTTCGCGGAAATTCTGGCATTTCATCTAAGAATAAAACACCACGATGCGCTAAGCTTATTTCTCCTGGTTTTGGGTTTGAGCCTCCTCCAACCACAGAGATAATTGAAGCGCTATGGTGTGGTGATCGGAAAGGACGAACACTTATTAACCCTCCTTTATTAAGGCCTGCGGCACTCCAAACTTTTGTTATCTCAATTGATTCTTCTGGTGTTGTTTCTGGTAAAATAGATATTATACTCTCGGCTATAATGCTTTTGCCGGCGCCAGGAGTGCCTGTCATTAGCAGATTATGACCACCAGAAGCCGAGATGATTAGCGCCCGTTTTGCATTTTCTTGGCCACGAATATCGTCTAGCGTGATTTTGAATTCATTACTTTCATTTTTTGTTTTCGTGTTTTCTTTTGGTGAAATGTGTAGTTTCTCTGGATTTTCAAGAAAACTTATCAGTTCTTTTAGTGTCTCTACCCCAATAACATTTATTCTTTTTATTATATTCGCTTCTTCAGCGTTGGTTTTTGGAAGAAATAAATATTTATATCCAAGTCCTTCTGCCATTTCAGCTATGCTTAGTGCTCCACTTATTGGGCGAAGTTCTCCGTTTAGCGCAAGTTCCCCAACAAAAACTTTATCTTTTGTATCAAATGGTCTTATTTGTTCTGTGGTAAGCGCGTAACCAATCGCAATAGCAAGATCGTATTGCGATCCAGCTTTCTTTATGTCCGCTGGAGCAAGATTTACTGTTATTTTCCTATTCTCTTTGTTGGGTGGTTTAATGTCAGAGTTTTTTAAAGCTGAGTTAACTCTCTCTTTTGCTTCGGAGAGAGCTTTGTCGGCAAGGCCTACAATATTAAAAGAATGTAGGCCGACTAAAGTGTCCACCTCCACATCAATTAATCTGGCATTAATTCCCTCAAGTTCAGCTGAAAATACTTTAGAAAAAGAAGACATAAAAAATTCAGCCCCAATTTTTATTTAGAGCAGTTTAATAACAAGATTTATAAATTTAAAGCTCTAGTTTGCACTTTCTACAAAGTCTAGATTCTGGATTTATAGAAAGTAACTCTTCGTCAATTTCATTTTTGCATTTTTCACAAACCCCGAAGCCACCATTTACAATTTTAGAAAGTGCGTCATTAACTTCACTCAGTCGCTCTTTTAGTGGTTGTGCCAATGCAAGATTTGTTGATATAACTTCCGATTCGTCAGATTCTTCTGTTTCAATATCAACTGAATCTCCTCCAAAATCTGGCTTCTGTTCCAAGTCTTTTATTTCCTGCTCTAAAATTGCCTTCTCATCTTCCAGCTTTATTTTATAGTTTGTTAGCGAGTCTTTTGAAATCATGTGAATAAAATAACTTAGATATCAACTGTTGTCAAATAGAATATAAAAATATTCTTTCTACCATCGACCACTTGCGCCACCGCCACCAGAACGACCACCTCCAAATCCACCGGAACCACTAGATCCGCCAAACCCCCTACCGCCAGCCCACCATGACGGGTTTTTGCCCAGGGCCCTCATTCGAGCGTAGTTGCCAGAGACTAAGTGATCAAAAGCTAAACCCAAAAGCGTAAGTGTAATAGTTAATAAAATTCCAAAAGGAATAAAGCCAACATAAAATCCTGTTATGATGCCAATAATTGCACCCACAATACCACCAGCCCACCAAGATTTTGAGCGACTTAAAATACTTCCTAAAAAAGAAAACCCTACAAAAATAAAAGCTACAATTCCTTCAAAAAAATCAAAACCATTTCCGATACTTAGGGGATTATCTGCTGATTCGCTTGGTATAATTTCTCCCTTTGTTGCGGAAATAATTTTATCAATCGCATCGTTTATCCCAATGTAAAAATCATTTTTCTGAAAAGCTGGCTTCATTGAGTTGTTAATTATCCAAATGCTCTGAGCGTCTGTTAATGAGCCTTCAAGGCCATACCCAACCTCGATTCGCATTTGGCGATCTTCAATTGCAATAAGAATTAATACGCCGTTGTCAGAATTTTTCTTACCGATACCCCAGTCGCTAAAAAGTTTTTCAGCATAATTTTCAATTGTATCGCCACTCAAGTTTTGTATTATCGCTATGGCAATTTCATTTCTTGTCGCTTTTTCAAAAGAAGCAATTTTTTCTTCAAGCAGGGATTCGTTTTCGGTGTTTAAAATCTTGGCGAAGTCATTTACAAAGCCCGATGGAGCTCCGGGATTTATGTAGGCAAAAATTGGAATGGGCAACAAAAAAAATGTCCCAATAAAAATGAAGTATTTAAAGTTTAGAATAAAACTAGATTTGAACTTTTGGTGCATTTTCGGATCCAACTACTGATTCAAAATATTGTCGTTCTGAAAAACCAAACATACTAGCTACAATGCTACTCGGAAATCTTTTTATAGTTAGATTAAATTCTTTTATTGTGTCGTTAAATCGTTTTCTTTCTACGCTGATTCTGTTTTCTGTTCCCTCTAATTGTGTCATTAAAGTGGTTACGCTTTCTGAAGATTTAAGCGTTGGGTAATTTTCCATTATAAGAAGTAATCTACTAAACTCACTTTCCAGTTTTGTTGCTGCCACTGCTTTTTCATCCACGCTTTTTGCTCCAGAGTAACGAGTGCGCGCATCAGCGATTGCTAGAAAAATAGCTTGCTCTTGCTTCATTATTCCCTTAACTGATTCAACTAGGTTTGGAATTAAATCGAATCTTCGTTGATATTGAGTTTCTACTTGAGCCCACCCGTTATTTATAGATTCATTCGAGCTAATTAAACTATTGTAAATTGATAGTCCGTATCCTAGAAACAAAACTGCAATTACAGCTAAGCCAATAATAATTTTTTTCATATTTTTAAATAATTTTATGATTTTTAGTAGTAACACTACTAAAAATAGCATTTAATAGTTTTTTTGCAATAGATTTATTTTCTAATTTTTTAGAGCTTTCATTATTTCAAATAATTCTCCTTTGCAAGGCGACTGCCCAAGATTGCTATTCAATTGAGAGTCAAGTTCAATTGCTGCATCGGTAAAGTTTTTAGAATTATTTAATAAGCAAACCATCGTTTTATTTTCAAAGTTTTTAAGAGGGCTTTTTATAATTTTAGTTTCAATATTGCATTTCCCTGATTCGGCACCAATAATAGTGAGCAAGCTCACTCCATCTGTATTTATTTTTTTGGTAAAGCTTGACCCAGTTGCACACTTCTTAAATTCTGGATTAAAGCATACTTCATCATTGCACATAATTATGGAATTGTTGTTGTTTTTGATACTTGTCGAAGTAGTATTATTTAAGGATGCTAAGTCTTCTAGTGATTTTGCATCTTTAGGTTCCTCAATGTCTATTGATTCGTTAATATCAGTTAATGTAAGTTTTAGAACAATATTTATTTGTTTCTCTTTTAGCTGAATTGCAGAATCTGGTGGTGTAACGCGTATATCGTAACTTAATATCGCAGGAAATCCATTTTGGTCTACCCAAAGAGTTAGAGAAGTATTTTTGTCATAAAAATCAAAAATTTCACTAAATTCTGAACTTTCTAAATATGCAACATAACCATCATCTAGAATTGGCCAGCTATCATTTATTTTTTTATTTTCACTAAGAATTTTTTTATAAAATGGTAAAATAGCCTCCTTGTTTATTTTTAAGTCGTATCGATATAAATTACGCCTATCGACTTGCTCGCTTTTTGGCGAGTTTTTAAAGCTTATTAAATTTTCGCTGTCGGCAATTTCCGCTGTTTTTTTAAGCGCATCTACAAATTCTTGTTTATTCTTTTTGTACGATTCTTCTGCTTCTGGAATTTCTTTCGCAAGCATCGATAGTGGATCTAGTGAAAGAGGTGCGGTTGAAGTTGAATTTCCGGCAATTTTAATCCATGAACCTTTTAGTGCTGCAATTGAGGGTATAAAGGCAAGGAAAATATCGGGAAAATTGTTAATTTTGAAATAATAATTCTTATTTTTTCTAAGAGTATCAAGATTTACTTTATAAGTTAAGTCTCCAAAGTCACCATTTGCAGTAACATTAAACTTCCAGTCGGTATTTTGTTCATTGCGGTCGGCTGTGGCGCTAATTGAGAAATCTCCAGAAGTGCCCGGTGGTAAATAGTTAAAAGATTCTTCTAATTGAAGTATCAGTGGTTTTGGCAAAGTACTTGGAAGATAAAAATAATTTGCACTATTTTTAGTGAAAGTAACTTGCTTGTTAGAAATAGGCGTTGAGGTTGAAGAATATTTATATGCTTTTTTTATTGCCGAAATTGCATTATCTGTTTCAAAGGTAACTGTTATGGAAAAATTATTTCCATTCTCTGTTGCTTTGTATTCAAATGGTTTATTTGTGGTTGGATCATTTATTTCGATGCGGTAGTACGAAGAAGAACTATAGCTAATCGCTTCTTGTATGGTTGCTGGATATGGAATTTTTTTCCCCGTTAATTCGCCAAGAATATCAGCAATTGCTTCAGATCTTTTGTAATCTCTTTTATATTTAGCATCTAAGTCGGGGTTTGGTTTGTCTGTCCCCTTCCAAGACATAGCATTCGCATCCCTTGGATTAATGGTTAAGGCGCTTTTAAATTCATAAGTTGCGCTATTTATTAAATTTGATGAGGTGAGCAAACCTGAAAATAAATTATCTTCAGTGTATGGCACAACGCTAGCAAATGGTCCAATTTTCATTATGTATCCATATGCAACTGCGCTACCCAATATAATAATTAAGCCAAAGACAAAAAGAGCCAGTCCTAATCCGCTCCTGTTTTTGTGGTTTGGTTCTGCGTAAGTTGAGTTTTCCGAAGTCTGGTCATTAGTAGATAAGGGAGTATATGATTGCGAGTTTCGTAAAGGTTCGGTTTCTTGTATGATTGGCTGTCCTATTGTTTGGGGATTGATTTGTAAGGGCGAAGTGACTGGCGCGTGACCTAATTCAGAAAATCCCTCATCTATGTATTTACTTGGCCAACCAGTTTTGGCAAGCGCATTTTTAATTTCTTCAGGTGCTGTGCCAGCGTTAGTTTGCTCACGAATGTAATCAAGAAGCTGTTGATTTGCCATTATTAAATTAAAAAATTATTAAATTAAAGCGCAAGTCCACCGTCAATTAGCGCTTTAAGGGCTGGGAAGGTGGTTGTAAGAATTAGTAAATCGTCTTTCCATGCGTAGTTAAGTGACGCGCCCTTAGTTTCAAAGACTAGATAATGAGTGTCGATTCCGTTATAGTTACCGCTTTTAAATTCTCCTTTTTTTTCTCCAACATTAAATAAATATAAATTACTAAAAGATTTTGAAATTTCAATTTTTCTAAAAGTATTTTGCGCTACAAATGGAGTGATTTCTTTATTGCGCTTAAATACATATCCTGGCCAAGCCCCATTTTCATCATAATATATAAAGGCTGTGAAATCGTTATTAAAAATTAATGAAACATCTTCTGCGGATAGTTCTGGAAATATTGATGGAAGATAGCTAGAAAGAGTAGCATTATTACCATCTTTTTTTATGACTATTTCTTTTATTAAAGTTGAGCTGGCTCCGACCACTTCTGCTTTTGCTTCAGAAATTGAAGAAGCATCTTCTGTTTTAGAAGCTTTTATAAAACTTGTATGAGTTGATGCTGATGGCGTTGGAGACGAGGCAGTTTGTTCTGGAGATGGCGATACCTCGACTACTGGGCTTGGTGAAGGGGTTGGATTTAAAAGTAGTGGGTAAACATAAAAATAGAGACCTACTCCAATTAGTGCGGCAACGATAATTGTTACAAGTAAGGCAATAATTTTCCCAAGCGAACTACCTTTCGGTGGCGCATTGTTGGGAGCTGAAGGGTTGGGCAAATTAACTCCTCTTTCAGAGGTCGGCAAAGATACCGAAGAAAAAACTCCCTTCTCTGGGCCTCCGTATCCTGGAATTTTAATTTTCATATCATCGTCCATAGGGTTTTGGGTTTCTGGTCTAATTGGAGCACGAGGAGCATTTAATAATTCTTCTTGCGGAGCACCACCGCCACTTTCCTGCATAGATTTTATGTCTGATTCCATGGTGCGAACTGTAATCGGTGGTTGTGGTGGCGGACCCACTCCCCCACTTTTATTTGAAGCGTTTGGATCGGGATACACAATCATTGTTTGTATAGCCTCATCTTTTGATTACTTTGATTAAAATCAAAGTATATCTTCAAGAGATTTATTTTATGTAATTTTATTATATATTACGACCATATTAGTATAACATATATATAATTTAACATGTGCAAAATTAAAATATAAATAAAAAAGCAATAGTTGTGTAACTATGCTTTTTTATTTATATTAAAACAAAAATTATTTTAATTGTTTTATCGAAAGGCCTATTTTGCCATTTTCGACATGTACCACTTTTGCCTTAACTACATCACCTAATTTCACTACATCAGTTACTTTTTTAACAAAACCTTCTTTCAATTCGGAGACATGTATCATTCCATCTTTGCCGCCGCCCAAATCTACAATGGCGCCAAAATCTAACACTTTTATGATTGGTCCTTCAACTATGTCACCCGGCAAGAATTCTCGAAGAATTGATTCAATGGCTTTGCGAGCTTTTTCTCCAGTTTCTTGGTTCGGAGCAGTTACGAACACTGACCCATCTTCTTCTATATCAATAGAAATAACACCAGTTTCTTCTATAAGTTTGTTTATTACTTTTCCTCCCGCACCAATGATAGAGCCAATTTGTTCTGGTTTAATTTTAAGCGTAAATATAAGCGGTGCATATTTAGAAAGGGTTGCGCGAGGAGCGCTTAGAGTTTGATTCATTGATTCTAAAATATGTAATCGTGCTTTTTTCGCATCAGCTAATGTTGCTCCAATCATTTCTATAGTAAGTCCTTTGATTTTTACATCCAGCTGAACTGCATTTACTCCATCTTTAGTGCCGGCAACCTTGAAGTCCATATCCCCATGATGATCTTCTGGGCCCTGTATATCGGTTAAAACTTTGAATTTTCTCTTTGACCAATCATCTGTTCCGTTTTGGTCAACTATAAGTCCCATTGCAATACCAGCAACAGGTTTTAGAATCGGCACTCCGGCATCCATAAGAGCTAAGCTTGCTCCACAAGCTGATGCCATAGAAGATGAACCATTTGAAGACATAATTTCCGAAACTACGCGAATAGTATAAGGAAAGTTTTCTGCTTTTGGGAGAAGTCTTCGAATTGCTTTTTCGGCTAGTGCTCCATGACCGATTTCTCTTCGTCCTGGACCGCGAGACATACCGGTTTCTCCTGTAGAATATTTAGGAAAATTATAATGTAGCATAAAGCGCTTTTTTTCGGTTGATTCCATGGTTTCTATAATCTTGTAGGCTCCAGGAGGACCAAGGGTTACAACTGCAAGCGAGCGAGTATTTCCTCGTGTGAAAACTGCAGAACCATGAGTGCGAGCAAAAAGCCCGACCTCAGAAGAAAGTGTGCGAACTTCGTCTAGCTTTCTTCCGTCTGGTCTTTTTCCTTCATTTAATACTTTGTCATGCATTAAATCATTAATCTCATCTTCAAATAATTCTTCAGAGGCATCTACGGCAATTTCGTTATACTCTTTACTTCTAAGATGTTCACGCATTTCTTGCTTTAGAACATTCATTTTGCTTTGTCTTTCTATTTTTTCTGTTGCATAAACAGCACCTTCGAGTTTATCTTTGATAAAGTTTTTTACTTCTTCATGAAGTTTGGCATCTGTTTCCGCTAGAAATACTTTAGTTTTTTCTTCTCCAATTTCAGTACGAATTTTTTCCTGAAATTCTGTAATTTTAGTAATTTCTTTTTGAGCAAGCTCAAATATATTTAATAGCTCTTCTTCATTGGCATCTAATCCCTCCATTTCAATCATATTTATATGTTCATTCGTGCCAGCTGCAAAAACTTCGATTGGGTGAGTGCCACTCTTTAACAAAGACATCTTGGGGTTAATAATGATTTCATCTCCTACTTTAGCAATACGAAGACCTGCGGCTGGGCCAGCAAAGGGAATATCTGATGCGTGTAGCGCTGCTGACGCAACAATAAGTCCGATTGCGTCTGGATCGTTTTCTTCATCAAATGCTAAAACGGTTAATGTAATTTGAATGTCTCTTCGTGTTTTTCCATTAAATAATGGGCGTAATGAGCGATCAATTAAACGAGCGGATAGAATAGCTTCATCAGATGGCCTTCCTTCGCGACGCACAAATCGACTGCCTAGTATTTTTCCAGCAGCGTAGAATTTTTCTTCGTAATCAATTGTAAGTGGAAAATAATCAAGACCTTCTCTGTCGTGCTTGGACATAACAACCGCGGCATGAACAACAGTTTCTCCATATGTTCCAATTACGGAACCATTTGCTTGCTCTGCAAACCCTGGAAAATCTAATATTAACTCACGACCACCCACCTCAATCGAGTATTTTTTGTGTGACATTTTATTTGCTGAAAAGTAATTATTCGCGCGGATTTACGAAGGGAAGTTTTGGAAGTCCGATAGTAAAGTAATTTGTATATACTCGGCCATTGGACTTCCAAATCAAAACTTCTATTTTTTTATTTCGTATTTTCGTATGAAATTATATTTTTCAGCTATTTTTTAATTATACTTTTTGGTATTTTTTCTATTGTTATAAATTGGTCTGCAACTTCTTTTAATTTTGCCGATGAGCTTTTGCCAAAAGCCGCAACCTCAACTTGCTTACCCATTCCCCATTTTAAATACTCAACAAGAGGAACAAAATCACCGTCACCTGTAACTAAAATTATTACATCTAGCATTGGCGCTATACGAATTGCATCCACTGCCATGCCAACATCCCAGTCTGCCTTTTTTGTTCCACCAGGAAATATTTGAATGTCTTTGATTCTTAAATCTATCCCAGCATTTTCAAGGGCTTCAAAGAAAGTTGCTTCGCGTCCCGAAATTACCCCAGCTTCTTCGTGTGGTGCATAGTTCGGCGCTGATGTATTTTCTATGCCTTCGCTTTTAATTACATAAGCAATAGACCTAATTAGGCGTCTTCCAAAAACAAGATTCTTAATAAGCTCTTTGTAATTTACTCTACCTCCATAGAGATGCTTCGCAGAGTGATAGAGGTTTTGAATATCTATGAAGATGCCTACTCGCTGGTCTTTGTATTGAGATGCTGACATTAATCTGTAAAACGATAAACAATGTACAAACGCATGCTAATGAAACCAAAAACAAGTCAGTATCATTAGTATGTATTAGTAGATTGGTGTCGTTTTTATTTCTTTAGCCCAAGTTTTTTAATTGTTTGAGAGTATGACTTTTCATCGTTTTTTGAAAGATATAACAAAAGCTTCCTTCTTTTATTAACCATTTTTAAAAGGCCACGACGAGAGTGGTTATCTTTTGGGTGCTTCTTGAGATGCCCAGCAAGTTCGTCAATTTGGCGAGACAAAATGCCAATTTGTACTGGAGCAGAACCAGTGTCAGTTTCATGAACTTGAATTTCCTTTATGATATTGAGCTTTTTTCGAGTGGTTAACATTAGTTGGAATATTAGCACATAATTTTGGTTTTTGCAATAGTTTCAATTTTAACCAATTGTAATGTTTGTAATATCAATTGTCGCAAAACAAACATTATTGCATCGAATTCTAAAAACAAAACTTGACGCAAAATGTCAAAATATTTTGCAACAGTTACATTACTTAACTGTCGCAAAATTTCAAGCCGTTTTACAACAAATTTCAATTGTCGCAAAACGGCTTTTTGAGTTACCATTAGAGCATGACCGAAGTACAAAAATATTTAATTGAGTATTTAAATTATTTAGAAATAGAAAAAAATCGCTCTATAAAAACTCGCGAAAATTATGAGCGTTACTTAAAAGTTTTTTTTGATGTTCAAAAAATTAAAAATGTGGGTGATATTACTGAAAGTGTTGTGCGAGAATTTCGTTTAAATTTAGCTCGCAGGAATATTAAGAAAAATACGCAAAGCTATTATATTATATCAATCAGAAATTATTTGAAGTTTTTAATAAAAAGAGATCTCGAAGTTTTATCGCCAGATAAAATAGAGCTTCCCAGAACTCCTTCGCGTCAGATAGAAATTCCAGAAAGTAGTGATATAGAGAGATTAATGAATGCGCCTGACACCAAAACATTGCGAGGATTACGGGATAGAGCAATACTCGAAACTTTTTTTTCAACCGGACTTCGTATTTCTGAATTGTGTGCACTAAACAGATATCTAAATTTAGAAAGAGGCGAAATTAGCGTCAGGGGTAAGGGAGAAAAAATTCGTGTTGTCTTTTTTTCTCCACGAGCAGTGACTGCTGTAAAAAATTATTTAGCTAAGCGAGTTGATGCCGAGGAAGCACTATTTGTTAGTTTTGCATCTGGCAATCCGCTAAAAAAGAAGGAAGTTTCTACTGGCAGGGTATCCTCAAGGTCTGTTCAGAGAATGATAGACCATTATGCGAGGAAAGCTGGAATACAAGACCATGTAACACCACACATGATGCGACATGCATTTGCCACTGATTTATTAATGAATGGGGCCGACCTTCGTTCCGTGCAGGCGCTACTTGGTCATGCAAATATTTCTACAACGCAAATATATACTCATGTTACAAATAAAGAACTAAAAGAGATTCATAAAACTTTTCATGGCAGAAGAAGGTCGTAATGTGTTATCAATACAAAATACTACCTAAGTATGTATGGATTGATAAAACAATTGTTAGTATAGCTGGAGTAAATGCAATTACTGTATAAAATAATAGCGAACCAATATTTTCGTTGCGTTTTTTTGTTCTAATTATTAATTGCAATCCTAAAAACCCAATTACCCCCGATAATATTGCAGAAAAAAGTGCTACAAACCCAAATAAAAAAAATCCACCCAATCCAGACCATCCGTCGAGTGATTGCCAGTATAGAAATGTCCCAACTAATGGAATGATCGATAATACTGATAGAAGCTTATAAAGTGTTTTAGACATTTTTAATATACTGGGTTCAAATCTGGTACATACTACATATTATTTTATATCAATAATTCCTCCAGCTGTAGACCAAGAATATAAAAATCCCTTATAGTAACTATCAGCATCTCTATTATTTTGATTCGCTGATAAAATTTGCTCCCATCTTCCTTTTGTCATAACTGGATGTTCGCCGCCATAGTTTTTCGCCATTGCAATTTCTTGTAGACCATCTTTAACGCCTGCGTCATAAGTGCGTTCCATGTCTACTGCTCTTTCGTCGTCGGACTGTCTTTCTGGCGCTGCTTCGTGTGCGTTATTATCTTGATTGGGAGCATCGGCATTTCCGCGTTCAACAAATTCAACGCCTTGGGGAGAACCTTTGCCAGCGCGAATTTTTTCTATCTCAATAGCAGCCTGCGCTTCAATTCTAGCTTTTTCAACTTCAGCTCCTATTCTCATGGCGTCAGTTCTTGCGCGTTCCATATTCGATTCATAAATAGTTGTTGGTCCGTCTACCCACACACCACCCGCAAGCATTCTTCCCCCTCCGCCACCACCGTATACTACTGGTCCTCCGCCACCCATAACTCTTGCAATGCCCATTCTAGCTGCATCCATTCCCACTCGTTTCCATGAATCTCTCTGGCCATATTCTACTCTGGTAGTAGATTTGTAGTTGTAGTTATTAGTATTAATATTTTCAGTTCGTTGTCCTTCTCGATTGTGTTTGCCTCCCCCAGCGTCTACATCCATTGGCGTAATCATCATTAACGCCATTAGTGAAAGCGCGGCCATTGCCACTCTACCAACGCGTCTTTTACCACCTTCTTTTGAAGCTCTTTCTGTTTGCATTTCTGCTGACTCTGCAACTGCATCTTGGAATGCTTCTGGTGCTATGTCAGCATTCATTTCAGCTGTTCCCTCTAGAGTGAATTGCTGAGCTTTTTTTTCTGGGTTAGCTAAACTAGCTGTGCCTTCGACAGTTTCTTCGTTGTTTGTTTCAGGTTCTAATCCTTCAAATTTTGGTTCTGCCATAATTAAAATTAATTTTGATTTAAGAATAAATCCTCATCTTTTAGAATGCCGTTCCATGCCGATGAGTCTTTGCTATTAATTGCAGAAATTTTTCGTTTTAAAAAGTTGGTTGCTTCTTGTAATTTACCACCATAATCAATGAGAAATGAATGAACAGCAAGCATTATCTCAAAAGGAGAGTTTTCTAGTGATTTATTCCAAAGATCTTTGTCCTCTGGAGATAATGAAGACTCTGAAATAAGTTTAGTTAAAGCACTTTTTAATTCACTTTCGTTCATAAAGCTAGTATATAATATATTTACCCGCTGTCAATTTAATAAAAATTATCTTTATTTATTTGGATTTATTTGGTGCGCGCTGAGGGATTTGAACCCCCGGCTTCCTCCGTGTAAAGGAGGCACTCTGGCCACTGAGTTAAGCGCGCATAACTTTGGCTCGCACTAAGCTTGCCGAAGTGTGCGCCTGGATGGACTCGAACCATCGATCCCCGAGGTATAAGCTCGGTGCTTTAGCCACTAAGCTACAGGCGCATTTTCAAAAATTATACCGAAAAAATAATAAAAAACAATGCCAAGGCAAAACAATGATTGAGGCTCCTACTATTTTATATTCAAATATTAAAATAAAAATCCACCAAGGTATTTGGTGGATTTTTAAATCCTAAAGTTTGCGCATTATACCGCCATTGGTTTTAGGTTGAATCTTTTGAGGAGCGCATAAAAAGCTTCATGCTCTAAAGTTTCGTGTTCAATTAAAGTGTCCGCAATTGCCTTAAGCGCTGTTTTGTGTTTTGTAATTACTTTTTTTGCTAAATCGTAGGCTGACTTCATTATGTTAGAAACCTCGCTATCAATATCTTGCGCTGTTTTTTCAGAAAAATCTCTTTCTGCATTAATTTCACGACCAATAAAAATTGTTTCATGGTGTTTGCCGTAAGTAAGCGGGCCAAGATTAGACATGCCATACCTAGTAACAAGTAATCGTGCGAGTTCCGATGCCTCTTTCAAATCACTTGAAGAACCAGTTGTTATATCTCCGAAAGTTGATTGTTCGGAAACATAACCTCCAAGAGCCACCGATAAATCTGCAATAAATTGATTTTTTGTTTTTAGGCGTCTTTCTTCAAGAGGAAGTTTTAGTGTGTAGCCACCCGCTCGTCCACGACTAATAATTGAAACTTTTTGTACGGGGTCAGCATCTTTTAGAGAGGCTGCAACCAATGCATGCCCAGCTTCATGATAGGCAGTAATCTCTTTTTCTTTTTGAAGTATTGCTCGTCCCTTCCTCTCTGGTCCAAGAATAACTTTTTCAATCGCATCTAAAATATATATTTGTGCAATTGTTTTTTTATTTTCACGCGCTGTAAAAATTGCCGCTTCATTCATTAGGTTTGCAAGGTCAGCACCTGAAAAACCAGGAGTGCGCACAGCCACTCGTCGCAAATCAACATCTTGATCTAAAATTTTTCCTTTTGCATGAATGTGTAAAATTGCCTCTCTATCATTTATGTCAGGAAGGTCTAATACTACTCGCCTGTCGAATCTTCCTGGTCTAAGAAGCGCAGAGTCTAGCACATCGGGCCTGTTTGTTGCCGCTATAACTATTACGCGAGTATCTCTCTCAAAGCCATCCATTTCAACGAGTATTTGATTTAGTGTTTGCTCTCTTTCGTCGTGTCCACCTCCTAGTCCCGCCCCTCTTTCTCGTCCCACGGCATCGATTTCATCTATAAATATAATTGAAGGCGAAGATTTTTTTGCAGTATCAAAAAGGTCTCTAACGCGAGATGCGCCCACTCCAACAAACATTTCTACAAACTCTGAAGCTGACATATAAAAGAAAGGAACATTAGCTTCGCCAGCAACGGCCCTTGCTACTAGAGTTTTTCCAGTTCCAGGTGGTCCCATAAGAAGAACGCCTCGTGGAATTTTTGCGCCAATGTCTAAAAACTTTTTCGGATTTTTAAGAAAATCTATTATTTCTTCAAGCTCTTGTTTGGCTTCTTTTAACCCAGCAACATCTTTGAAAGTAATTTTATCTTTAAATGAAGCAAAAAGTTTTGCGCTGGATTTTCCAAAAGTAAAAGCCTGGTTAATTCCCCCTCTTGCTTGTCGTGTCATCCACCAAAAAAATCCAGCTATAAGAAGGAAGGGTAATATGGTAAGCGCAAGGTTTCCCATCCAAAAAGAAAGCTGAGATTCGTCTTCAACTACTAATTCTATGTTTGCTGTTTTTAAATCAACTCCATAATTTTGAAAAACTTCCGTAATGCTTACCCCAGGCTCTTTTTTAGATGTGGCATCTGGAATATCGCTTTTGTTTTCTGGAATAAATGCATTTAGTTCATTTCCTAAAATTGCCACTTTAACTATTTTTCCTTGTTCAACTCTTTTCACTAACTCACCAAGAGATATTTTTTCTGGAACTTTTCCTTGTTCCATAATCATCGAAAATATTGATAAAGTTATTATAAAAATACCAAAAGCCATTCCAGCTTGTTTTAAAAGAGAGGGCTTTTTAATAAGTGGAGTTTTCATAGATTTATTTTTAAGGTTATTACAAACATTGTACCACGATAACACATTATGTAAAATTTTTTTTAATGGTTTTTATTAGTAGTTTTTAAATTTATATCGTGTTTTATGGCGAGAGTTTTTAAATAAGAAATAAAAAGAGCTCTGCAAAGTGCAGAGCATGTATATGGTGGTTGTTAGTCGTTAAACATGTCACAGAACATTTCAAGCGGGAAATTATTGTTTTCGCTGGGCGATTCACCAGTATCACTCATCGTTTCTTCGGTTCCGTTATCTTCGGAATTTGTGACACAATCCATTAGCCTGAGGTCAATTAACTCTTCGGCATGGTCGTCAATCTCCTGAACAATATAAGGACGAAAGCGCTTAATCCAATTCCTATAACGATTATTCGTAATCTCATCAATTTCTTCTTCGGTCATATAATAGACACTTAGAAAAAAAGGAATTAGAAAATTATTAGCATGACTAAAGTAGAATGCTTCTGGATTATTATACTTATTCGATCGATTTTCTTGCATAAGTTTAAGCGCCTTCTGTCCAAGCTTTAGACGCTCAACAATTTCGCAAAAAGTAATCCACTTGGCCCACTTAATTTCTTTTTTCTCTCTAATAGGACCAACATAATCGGAGTCGACATCGATTAGGTATAGAAAATGAGGATGATATTTTTCCATGCCAATTCTTCGGTCTCGCTTTAGGTTTGTATATTCTTCCATAAAGCGAATGGTATGGTTTACAGGAAATCCACTTTCGAAAGCAGTTTCTCTTTCGGCGGCGTGCTCTGTTGCTTCTTGAGCTTCGCTACCGCCAGTCGGAAAACCAACTCCCGCAGGTTTCCCATAATCGGATGTTCCGAAATTTGATTCTCGCCCCTGATCTTTGTAATTGTTATTACTAACCACAAGAATATGCAGTTTTTCTAGTCCAATAAGTGGTCTGATACTGCTAAAAGTTGCATCTTCTTCTCGCACCGTTTTGATGGCGGCAGCGAGGCCAGATGATGTTCTGTCTCTGGCTTTTGTGCTTCGACTGTTTGGGTCTAGCAATGCTTTCTGTTCCATTGGAACCTCTCTTTCTGGTCTTTTTCTACCATAATAAACAATATGTGTCAAATAGATATTATTTGATTATATGTGTATATAAAAATAAAAAATCCACCCGAGTGATTTAGCATAACGCTAATAATGTCGGGTGGTCGTGTAATTTTCTAAAAATCAAAATTCAAAAACAATTCCATATCTTCCCCAAGCGATTTCGGGAGGATTTGTAAGCGAGAGAAGGCGATTTTCTAGGCCTCTGAGATTTCGGTCATCACCATGATGCATGATTACTCGATTCGCTCCGAGGATTTCACATCGCTTTGCGAGTATGTCTCCGCCATCGTGAGCAGAGAAGTCGAAGTGAGCTGTTTCGCAGGAGACTGGTACATGCTCTTCGCCCAGCTTCACTGTTAGCCCCTTCTCTACATTAAAGATTGCATCTCCTGGGGTGTCCGGAAAGCGATGTCCGGTTGAGATGACTACATTATCTCTATTGCGTAGAATATGCTGGCCATAGAAAATTGCTGTGCCAGACTCTAGAGTTGCCGCTGGTGTAATAATCGGCGAGAATTCCTCTTTACCGCACCTATCCATTCCAAGTGCGAGATTTAAGCGATGTTCTTCTGTGTCTTCGCGACTCGTGCCTTCTATTAAGATGATGCGACCTTCTTCGCGAAGTTTGCGCATCATCAATGCGCGCTCTTCGTCGCCGGCATCCCAGCAACTGTCTTCGCTTTCATAGAAGCGCCACCAATCTCGTGCCAGTCCGTCAATATGAACTGGAAAATGTGGGGCAAGGCGCATGGCATTATTAGCAGAGCGCCCTTCTGCAAAAGAATGAAGCATCGCAACTCCACCACGATTTTTGGCTGCGGAACATGCCGCAATCATTGCGGATTCCTGCGCCAACATATCGGGAAGCGTGCGTGCACCATTCGTGGCCTCGGTAATAATCGTGAGACCCGATTTGCTTTTTGCAGACTCACTTATGAATTCTCCCAAGAATCCAGCGGGAGGAATAAGGACTCCACTAGTGATTGGTTGGCTATGAGCCGAACAATCGCCAGTAATAACGAAATGCCCTTCCGGAGAGTCAATATAAATGCTCATTGCGCCTATGGTGTGACCGGCTGGATAGAACCCAACTTGCCAGCCTGGCCAATCCATAAAATTCATCCATGTCGGACAATCGACTGGATTAATCATATTCATAAAGCGATGTGCATCTCCCGCCGTATATAACGGAGGGGTATAATCTTTGCCAGAAAATCTGGCGCAACGCTCCGCTCTCCGGCCAATCTTCAGTGTGTCTTCGATTGGAATGTGAAGTCCGTGGGCGGTTGGCCATGATGCAAAGATTGGCGTATCTGGATGTTCTCTTGTAAATACAGGGAAGCATCCCATGTGGTCAAGGTGAAGATGCGTAATGAATGCAGCATCTACCCTTTTATTCTTGATTTTAGAAAGATCTGGGCCGAGAGAAACTTTCTCTTCATCTCTCGTCTTTTCAAATCTAAGACCGCAATCTATTACCAGTGTCTTTCCAGCCAACTCCAGAAGATGGCAAGTTGCGCCTGGTCCTCCAGGAGCTCTGGTATCTTCTCCAAGCATAGTGTAAATCATCAGAACTCTCTCCTCTCTTTGCTACGAGTTTTGTTTCTGGTTTTTCTGCGTTTGTGTCCCTTCGTAAAATGAATGGGGATTGTCAAGTTTCACAAGCGCAAACTAATATATTAGACCTTTTGCACAATTACTTTTCTACAACGAATTCCATATTTTAGCTACGGCTTTGTAAAAATTTCTTGAAGTATAACTTTGTATACACCTTCAAAATTTTTACTTCGCCTCGCAGAAAATCCAGAATTCTCGCTACGAAATTAATTGCGCAAAGGGTCTATTAAATCCAGAATTACTTTAAGCTTGTGAGACTTAACTCCCTTTTTTAAAAATTCAAAAATTAAAAATTCTTAAAAAAAGGGGGAGGCAGGCTCTAGCTTGCGCTAGAAACTTACTGCCTCCCCTTCGCATCAACTGCTACTAGGCGAGGTACCTAGTTTACTGCTGGGCGCTCCGCGCCTGGTAGCGACCGCCACCGTGGGTTCCTCGACCCCGACCCCGTCCCTGACGGGGGGTGAAGCGTTGCTCGCGCCGACCTTCCGACGCGCGCTCGTCCGCACGCTGCGATGCGTACTTCGCGCCGGCCTGGCGACACTGCAGACGCTCGGCCATGAGCGCACCGATCTGACGACGGAGATTGCTCTCCTCCGCCAAGATACGCTCGACCGCCGTGAGAACGACGGTTTTCTTCTCGCCACCGAGGTCGTCGGCGAGCTCACGAATTCCGTTCACGAGGTTGTCGCGAACACGCGTGAGACACTCCTCTTCCACCGCCTCCACCGTCTCGACGTACTTGCGGTAGTCGATGGTGTTCGCCACTGCGGAGTGGCTGACGGCGAAGACCTCGTTGTCCACCGCCGTGAAGCGCTCGACGAGATCGTCGAAGGACAGCCGGGAGTTCATCTTGGCCTGCTTACCGAGGGTGACCCGGACTTCGGCGAGGACTTCGTTGCACTCGTCCTTGGTGATCGGACGATTCTGCGCGTAGTTGACCGCCATCGTGACCAGCGTCTCGAGCGTCTCGAGCGAGTTGATGTCGCCCGGAACGTAGTCGCCACACCGACCACACGGCTTGCCGGCGGCCATCGTGCCAGCGTCGATCATCTTGCCGAAGTTGACGGCGAGAGCCCGAACGGTCGCGAAGCCGTACTTCTTCAAGCGCCAAGCTTCCTTGACCTCGGTGTTCTCGTCGGCATGGCCTTCGTAGACACCGACGCCGAAGTGGATGTGGACACCGGTGAAGGTGCCTTCCTTTTCGTGTCGCTCGGTCGCTTCGGCCTTCTTGTGGTCGCCGTCGAAGTTCGCGTCCACGTGCTGTTCGCGGGAACTCTTACTACTGCGCGTGTTTCGAGTCATGAAATTCTCCTTCTCTTGTTGTTTTGTCCTTAAGACTAAGGCTCTCGAGCTGCAACCAATGCAACTCTAGAAGAAGAGCTAGCCGTTAGGATCGTTATGTTCTGGGGCCATTATAGCAAAAAAATAGCTTTTTGTCAACCCCGATAGAAGCAGGGGTTCTTCGCGTCATAGCGACTTCTAAAAAGGGGGTCATAGTATAAAATTAGTAGTATTTTAAGCATAAAAATCGCGTTTGATAAGAGAAATTCAGTCTTTTTCCACAGACATATAAGCTATTTCTATTGTATAGCTATGTAATTTGTTGAAATGAGCAAGTATAAAAGCCTTTATATAAAGATAATGTTACTCAATATTGACAAATTCATGAAAAAATGCTATAATTAAAAAAGCAAGAGATTAGGAGGCTCCAAAAGCCTCAAAGTGCGACCAGGGCACAGAAGCCCTCAAAGAAAAGGAGAGAACCAAATGGATATGCCCACGATTTTCATCGGGACAGTGATTTTCATCGGGATGACGCTACTTACTTTCGCGGTCGGCATCAAAACCGGCAAGGAGTCGATCAAGTTGCCCAAGCCGATGGTGTTCGACCTGGCGAAGGCAATCGCGACTTCCAAGTTCGCGAGCACTCCAGAGCAAGTTGGCGCTGTCATGGGTGTCGTGGTTGGTGTCCTCGGACTCGAGAACACCGTGGCCTCCGACGCAGCCAAGCTCCGAGTCAACGAGGATTCGCTCCAAGCCCAGAACGCCGAGGAGAAGCGTGAGACCGAAGTCGAGATTGCGCGACTTCGTCTTGCGATCGCCGATCTCGAGACTTCGACCGTGGGGTCGCAGGGTCGCGTGACCGAGGCGAACGAAGTCGAAGCACTCTTCTCCGCCTAGTCAGTGGGTTTCTGATTCACAGGGAGGGCACACAGCAGTACGCTGTGCGACCCTCCCTTTTTTATTTAAATAAAAAAACACGACATGGTAGTCGTGATTTTTTTTAATTCAATAATACAAAGTGAATTATTTTTTTATCTTAAGAAGCAATCTTTTCTCTTCTGGTTTTAGTGTTGTTATTGTGAAGTTATACGTATTTCCAAGCTCTAACACTTTTTTCATTTCTTCTGTTCCCCCAAATTCAGAAACATGGATTAGGCCTTGAATTTCGCCGTCGCCCAAGTCTATAAACGCACCATAAGGGTTAAACTTTTTAACTTTTCCAGAAACTTCTGCTCCTTCTTTGTATCTTTCTGCAATGGTGGCCCATGGGTCGGCTTTTAGGGCTTTGAGAGACAAGAATACCCTGCCATCTTTTATATCAATAATTTTTACTCTTACTGGGTCGTCAACCTTAACCACATCTTTCGGTCCTTCTATTAGTTTATGATCAAGTTCAGAGATGTGAATAAGTCCTTCAATTGCTGGATTGTCAACAAATTTAACAAAGGCTCCAAAATCTGCAACGCCCGATACTATGCCATCGACTATATCGCCTACCGTATATTTTTTAAGTAATTCTTTGACATTTTCATCTGTAATTTCACGCTCGGAAATAATAAGTTTTTCAGTTCTGGGATTTACATCTATTACTTTTACTCGCATTTCCTGTCCTGTAAATTTCTTAAGCTCTTTTAATATGGCCTCTTTTTGATTCTCGCTACCAGAAATTCTAGGATAATGTTCGTTAGATAATTGTGATACAGGTAAAAATGCTTTTAAGTTGCTTAAATCAGCTATTAAACCTCCGCTATTTGCCCCAGTTATTTTTAGGGTGATAATTTCACCAGATTCTTTAAGGTCTTGAACCCCACCCCATTGTTTTTCTTCGCTTGCTGCGCCAAGTGAAAGTTCTACATAGCCATCTTCGTTCTGAACGGCAGATATTTTAGCGCTCATTTTATCTCCCACAGCTAATCCCTTAATAATTTCTTTTGCATTTAAATATTCTCTACCATAAACTATTCCAGTTCCAAGAGTGCCTAAATTAAAATAAGCTCTGCGTGGTTTCTTTTCAATTAGTATGCCATCTACTACTTCGCCTTCGCGAGGAAGCTTTAACACCGTGGCGTCATTTTTTACAAAATCTGCGAATGAAGTTTTCATTTTTATAAAGACAGAAAACGATAAATTAAATTTCGTTTTTATTCCAAATTAATATTAATAATAATGTTCGATTTAAATTTATCTAAATCGATTTAATCATACTAGTCGCTTTGGAAATTAAATGGATATTTAGATTTTCAGCTAAATATAGCCATATACTTACAATCTAGTAATAACTAGTTGAATGTCACTATAAGCCATTTTGAGTTGAAAAGCAAGTTTAATTAAGGTAATGTATAATGAATAACTCATAACTGGTAACGATAAATAATAAAATCGTAAAGGCTATGCATAATTTCCTTCAATATTTATTATTTAATTTAAGTTAGCAGTTTGTAAAAAAATGGTAATTACATATCACAATGATACTTGCTTTAGGATTGGAAGTGGCAAAATTAATGTTTTAATTGATCCTACTAGTGAAAAATTTAAGTCAGACATAACACTTTTAACTCAAAACAAGTTAGTTAATGTTGGCAAGGGTGATGTGCCGGCTCTATCTTCTTCTGTTTCTAGTAAAGGGGAGATGGTTATTTCTGGTGGTGGTGAATATGAAATTCAAGAGGTTTTGGTGCATGGTTTTCAAACAAATCTAGATTTAAAAAGTGGTCTTGCTGATACAATGTATCTTGTAACGATTGAAAATGTCTCCATTCTTTTTATGGGAAATATATCAGCCCCACCGTCTTCTGAAATAATGGGAAAAATTAGCGACATCGATATACTTTTTATTCCAGTTGGAAAAACATACTTAGATCCTAAAAGTGCCGATAAGTTAATTAAACAGTTCGACCCAAGCATTACGGTTGTATATCCAGCAAAACAACTCGCTTCTTATGTGGATGAATTAGGAAAGAAATGTGAAAAAATAGATAAACTAGTTATAAAGAAGAAAGATATTATTGAGATGGGAGATAAAGCAAAACTTGTATGCATTGATGCATAGTTATTAATTAATGTATAATTGTATTTTTTAAAATGCCCACCTCCTATCACTATAAAGAAAAATCAATTCATAACTTAATTGATTATTTAAGAAATTTAGACGAGAGAGCAAAGAAGATATGGGTTATGGTTTTAAGCGGGATATCCATTTTTATTGTTTTTGTTTTTTGGGTGCTTTATATAAATGCAACAATTGAAAAAATACCAACTGCGCAAGTTGAACAAAATTCTATTTCTATTACTCGAACAAATGAGACTAAAGAAAATCCACTCATTTCAAATTTTAAACGAAACTCAGGAGCGATTTATAATAAAATCAAAGCCATGATTCTTGGTGTTACAAATAAAAGTAATGATATAATGATTGAAAAAAATATAGGCAACTAATTTAACTATTTTATGGCAAGTAAGGATAAAGAAATTAAAATTCCAAAAATTGTAGCAGAAATTGAAAGGCGTGAAATTACTGACGAGCTTCAAGAGTCTTATCTTGATTATGCGATGTCTGTAATTGTTACTCGCGCTTTGCCCGATGTTAGAGACGGCCTAAAACCAGTTCATAGAAGAATTCTTTGGGCTATGTGGGATATGGGTTTGACTCATAGTGCAAAATTTAAAAAATCTGCAAATGTAGTCGGAGAAGTGTTGGGACGTTATCACCCTCATGGCGACACATCTGTTTATGATGCTCAAGTAAGATTGGCGCAACCGTTTTCGATGCGCTATCCATTAATAGAAGGACAAGGCAACTTCGGTTCTATCGACGGAGATTCCGCCGCTGCTATGCGTTATACTGAATCGCGTCTTTCTAGAATTGCCGAGGAATTATTGCTCGACATCGAAAAAGAAACCGTTAATTGGCAACCAAACTATGATAGTAGTCGTGAAGAGCCAAAAGTGCTTCCTGCAAAAATACCAAACCTTCTTTTAAATGGTTCGATGGGTATCGCAGTTGGCATGACTACGATGATTCCACCACACAACATCGTTGAGGTGATTGATGCTGCTACGCTCATTCTTCATAAACCAAAATCTAATATTGAAGACATTATGGAGATTCTTAAGGGACCAGATTTTCCTACCGGAGGCATTATATATGATAGAAAGTCTATCGTTGAGTGTTATGCATCTGGTCGTGGTCCGATTACCGTTAGAGGACTTGCTGAGGTTATAGAGAAAAAAAATAATCAATATTCGATTATAATTACCGAAATTCCTTATCAAGTTAACAAGTCAGAGCTAATTATTAAGATGGCAGAGTTAGTTGAAGAGAAAAGACTAGAAGGCATTCGTGATATTCGCGATGAATCTGATAAAGATGGAATAAGAATTGTAATTGAATTAAAAAATGATGTTCCTCCACAAAAAATTCTAAATCAACTTTATAAACATACTGATTTACAAAAAGATTTCCATTTGAATTTGATTTCTCTTGAAGGCGGACTTCAGCCAGTTCTAATGTCTGTTAAAGACATGTTAGAGCAATTTCTAGATCACCGCAGAGAAATTGTAAAAAGAAGAGCCGAATTTGATTTAAAGAAAGCAAAAGAAAGAGCCCATATATTAGAAGGCCTTGTTAAGGCGCTTTCAGTTATAGATAAAATTATTGCAACGATTAAGAAATCGAATAACAAAGAGGAAGCCCACGCAAATCTTATTAAAAATTTCAAGTTAAGCATTTTGCAGGCAACCGCGATATTAGAAATGAGATTGCAAGCTTTAGCTGCGCTTGAGCGATATAAACTCGAAGAAGAACTTAAAGAAAAACATAAACTCATAAAGGAATTAGAGCTTCTTCTTAAGAATCCAGAAAAAATCAAAGATGTCGTTAAGGATGAACTAAAAGAAATTAAAGAAAAATTTGGAGATGCCAGAAGAACTAAAGTTGTTGCCGGTGGATTAAAAGAATTTCGAGAAGAAGATTTAGTTCCCGAAGAAGAGGCTGTTATTACAATTTCTGCCGGAGGTTATATTAAAAGAATAAACCCAGAGGGATTTAAAGTTCAGCGAAGAGGTGGTAAGGGAATCATTGGTGGAGAGATGGGCGAAGAAGATTTCGTTACCCATTTTGTAAGTGTAAATACCCATGACAACATGCTTTTCTTTACAACTGGAGGTAAGGTGTTTCAAACGAAAGCATATGAAATTCCAGTTGGCTCCCGTACGTCCAAAGGCAAAGCAATTCATAACTTTTTAGAAATTCCAACAACTGAAAATGTAAGCGCGGTTATTGCATATTCTGGAAAAGAAAAAGAAGAACTAAATTTAGTTATGGTTACAGAAAATGGAGTAATCAAAAAAACTCCTCTTAAAGATTTCGAAAATGTCAGACGCTCTGGAATAATTGCTCTTAAATTAAAAGACGAAGATTTATTGCGTTGGGTAAGTATGGCTGGTTCAGGTAGCGATGTGCTTATTGCAACAAGAAACGGTCAGGCTATTAGATTTAAAGAAGATGATATTCGTCCGCTGGGTAGAGCCGCAAGCGGAGTAAATGCTATTCGATTAAAGAAAGGAGATAAAGTAAGCTCTTTCGATGTCATAACCAAAGAAGCGAGCGAAGATAAGAATGTTTACTTGCTTGTAGTAATGTCTATGGGTTATGCGAAAAGAACAAGTATCAATGAATATAAAATTCAAAATCGCGGTGGCTCTGGAATTAAAACTGCAAAAATAAATCAAAAAACTGGACAAGTTATTGCGGCAAGAATCATTACTAATGAAGAAGAACTTTTAGCCTTATCTACAAGAGGACAAATAATTAAAACCAGCATTAAAGATATTCGCGAAGCTGGTCGTGATACTCAGGGAGTTCGTATAATGTCCTTGAAGCCTGGAGATAAGATCGCTGGTATTGTATGCTTATAAGGAAGAAGTAAGTTTGTTACAATTACAAATGATATAGAGGTAATGATATAAAATCACACTTCTATTACTTGTCTGAAAAATTTTGGAAAGATATCGTTTTTTAATTTAAAATAAATTACGATTAAATTTATAATGAATCCCGTTAGAATTCGCGGACGCATGTAAAAATTTATGTTTAATATCAAAATTTCAGAATATCAATTTAATATAATAGTATGTACGGCGCTTTTGGCGTCTGCGTCTTATTTCTAACGGGATGAATAATTTACCCTTTGGATTAACATTTCAAAAGCTAAAAATAATTATAGCTATAGTAGGATCGCTTTTGTTTTTATATTTTCTATTTATCATAGGGTTGAAAATTATTGTTCGTGTACCAACAATGAAATTAGTTGTTTGGGGTGTAATTGATGACAAAAGAGCATTTGATTCTATCGTGGATGTATATAGCAAGGCTAATAAAAATGTAACTATAACTTATGTTCCTTATGTCCAAAAAAACAATGGACGAAGTGAGGTTGAAAATTATGAAAATGACCTTGTGAATGCATTGGCGGAAGGAAGAGGGCCAGATATTTTCATGGTTCAAAATAATTGGCTTCCAAAGCACGAAAGTAAGATTTTACCCCTTGATCAAAGATTGCAAACGGCTACTGAATTTCCATTTGTTAAGTATAGAGATTTATTTCCAGAGGTTGTTATGAACGATTTTACAAGAGATTCGGCAATTTATGCATTTCCACTATATCTCGATTCTTTGGCAATGTTTTATAACTTAGATATATTTGCGCGAAAGAGCATTGCGGTTGTACCAACTACTTGGTCTGATTTTGAAAGTGTTGTTTCGCAAATTAGAGAAATTGACACTGGCACAAATAATATAAAATTATCAGCTGCTGCGATTGGTGGAACTACGCTTAGCGTCAATCGTGCCACAGATTTAGTTTCTTTAATAATGATGCAGAGAGGAGCAAAATTTACGAATAGTAAAAATACAAGTGCTATTTTTTCTCAGTCTACTGAAAAAACAAACCCAGGATTAGAAGGACTTAAGTTTTATACACAGTTTGCAAATCCGTATTCTCAATTTTATACATGGAGTGAGCGCTTTCCTTATTCAATAGATAGTTTTGCGTCTGGAAATACTGCAATTATGTTTAATTATGCTCATGCAATTCCTATCGTAAAAGCTAAGAATGCCTTTCTTAAATTTAGAGTTGCGCCGGTGCCACAGCCAGCCGATGCAGTGCAACCAACAAATTATGCAAATTATTGGGGACTAGCAGTATCAAGACAAAGCGAAAATCCTCAATGGGCTTGGGATTTTATTGCAGCTATTACGGCCAACGAAGTTAGTGCTGACGCATATTCAGTGGAAACCGGAAAGCCACCAGCATTGCTTACATTAATTGATAGAAAGAAAAATGACCCAGAGCTTGGAGTTTTTGTTCGTCAATCACAAACAGCAAAATCGTGGTGGCAAAAAGACACAGGTTCAATTGAGGGAATAATTTCTGAAATGATTGGTGCCGTTATAAGGGGCGAATTATCTGCTGAAGTTGCTATTGATAGGGCTGAGGACGCAGTTTCATTGCTCATGAGATAGTTAAGCCCATCCTTTATTTAGTTCATTTATTTTATTTAGATAAATTATTTTTTCAGCTCATAAATATTTTTTTGCTTTGTGTTAAACTTATTTTATATATGAAAGGCAAAAATAAAATTCTCCTCCTCCCGCTTCTTTTTCTCATCTTCCTACCTTTTACAACAAATGCTTTTTCTATTATAGATCCAGACCAGTGTCATGGAACATTGAGTTTTCCTCCCGGAACTAAGTATTGCACCCTCTGCGATGGACTAAACACAATCAAAACAGTCACAAACTATATGATTGAGGTGGGCGCCATCTTGGCAGTTCTTGTTATTACTTACGGTGCTATACAAATAATGCTGGGTGGAGCTATGCCTTCTAAAATCCAACAAGGCAGAAGTGCCATTACTGGGGCTATAGTAGGAGTTATTTTAATGCTCGTTTCTTGGCTCATTATTAATCAAGTTTTTTATTTACTTGTAGTAAACAATGTAACTGGTAAGCCGTGGAATCAAATTGATTGTCCACCCGAAGAAACATTAACAGCATCAAATGGACCTGGTGGAGTTGTTTTGCCTGGCGGTAGTCCCCCTCCTGGCGGAGGAGATTCGTGTGCTGATGTTAATGCTGCAAAAGCTCAGCTTTCTGGTGGTGGCCAAATATGCGCTGGTATTGGGTCTTGTCCGACATGCGATACTTCACCGTGGCAAACATCTATAGCTAAATATTCTGACATATACAATGTTCCAGAATCTCTAATCAAGGCAATCATTGCTATGGAGTCTAGATGTAATCCTAATGCTGGATCTGTAGATGGATTAAGCTGTGGTTTAATGCAACCAATCGGTGCTTGTTCATTAAATCCTGATACAAATATTCAGCAAGGAACCAAAGTTTTGGCAGATGCATATTCCTCAGCAAAATCGCTAAAATCTCGCTACGGAAACGCCGCTACTGTCGAAGAATTAACTTACGCAATTTATAATGCTGGCATAAGACAAAGTGGCTCAAGCGTTGATTGTAAGGTGTCAGATGGATGGCCAGCAATTCCAAAATGGGGATGTCCAATAAGGCCAGGAGAAGGAAGATATAATGCTTGTTTTATAAAAGGCAAAGCCTGCAATTTTGGAAAATGTTTTTAGGTTTTGATTTTATATATTTAGAATTTTTCTTTAATAAGTATTTTCGCGTGATATTTCTCCGAGCTCTTTTGTGTTAGAATTGAAGAGAATTATTCATGCAAAATATATTTCTCAAAAATAAAATTCTCCTCCTCCCGCTTCTTTTTCTCATCTTCCTACCTTTTACAACAAATGCTTTTTCTATTATAGATCCAGACCAGTGTCATGGAACATTGAGTTTTCCTCCCGGAACTAAGTATTGCACCCTCTGCGATGGACTAAACACAATCAAAACAGTCACAAACTATATGATTGAGGTGGGCGCCATCTTGGCAGTTCTTGTTATTACTTACGGTGCTATACAAATAATGCTGGGTGGAGCTATGCCTTCTAAAATCCAACAAGGCAGAAGTGCCATTACTGGGGCTATAGTAGGAGTTATTTTAATGCTCGTTTCTTGGCTCATTATTAATCAAGTTTTTTATTTACTTGTAGTAAACAATGTAACTGGTAAGCCGTGGAATCAAATTGATTGTCCACCCGAAGAAACATTAACAGCATCAAATGGACCTGGTGGAGTTGTTTTGCCTAATAGTAGTAGGGCACCCCAACCAACAAGTAGAACAGGTAATGATGTAGCTGCAAGCAATTTAATAAGAGCCCAATTGCTAAGCGCAAGCGGAGGAAAAATTACAGTTAATAATGATTGCCCACAAACTTGTTTGGATGGCTTGTCGACATCTGCGCAAAGTGGAGCAGTTAGTTTTCAGAGTAGGAGTGGATGTCCTATTGTTATAACTGGAGGCACGGAAGTTTCTGGTGGACATGCGACTGGACCGAATTCTCATCAGAGTGGAAATAAATTAGATTTTAGACTATCAAGTTGTGTGGATAACTTTATTGCAGGAAATACTGGGAATGGTGCTAATGGATTTGTTAGGACTGGAATTAGAAGTGATGGTGCTACCTTGTATAGAGATACTAACACCGGACATATTTACGCCAGAGAGACGAATCACTGGGATATAAGATTTTAGAATCAGTATATAGATTTTGATTTAGATATTTTTATTGATATGCTTATTTGTATAAGTGTTTTTAATTGATTAATTTTTTCCATCTAATATTTTTATTCGTATGCTAAAAAAAATGCTTGGGATTTTTCTGGTTTATTATTTAGTGGTAATTGTTTTTTTGGATGCAAGTATAGTAAGCGCACAAGGGCCAATAATAACCGCTTCCCCATTTTCTGGGACCATAAGTGATGTAATTAATAGAGTCATAGATTTTTTAGTAACCGTATCCATTCCTATTACAGTGCTGATGGTTTTAATTGGAGCTTTTCAAATGTTAACATCCGGTGGTAATGCTGAGCAGTTTAGGAAAGGCACCAAAACAGTTATTTATTCGATAGTTGGTTTTGCTCTTGTGTTGCTTGCTAGAGGTTCGACTACTCTTATTCGCGAACTTATAACTGGCAGTTAGAATCAAAATATATAAGAATAATATTAAATCACTTTTATTTATGAATACTAAATTAGTAATGAATAGTTTAAAAATACTTAGCTTCGTTGTGCTTTTTGGATTTATAAATATAAATTTTATATACGCGCAGGCTGGCGACATTGTGCCTGGTGGAGTAATTCCTGTTCCCAATCCTGTAGGCGACAAAAACTTGGTTGATATTATTAATATTGCAATTGGTTTTTTGGTAACCATATCTATCCCCATTGCCGTTATTATGATTTTAATCGGATCTTTTCAAATGTTAACAGCTGGTGGCAATGCCGAGCAGTTTAGGAGAGGAAGCAAATCAATAATGTATGCAATTATTGGATTTGCATTAGTGCTTGTTTCTAAAGGAATAATAACTTTGGTAAGGGAAATAATTAGCGGTGGTGCTGCGGCTGGTTAAAATATAATTATGTTTAAATATTTAGCTCAATCAGCAGTTGGCGGTGGCGTTGATCCAGCTGGATCAGTTTCAAACATTGATTCCGCGGGAGTCTTATTAATTTTCGATAGAATCATTGCCTTCGTTTTTACTTCTCTAATTATTTTTTCTGTAATTGCTGTAATTTACTCTGCATTCAAATATGCTACCGCAGGTGCTAATGCAGAAGAAGTTAGAACTGCCAATCGAGCCCTAGTCTATGCAGTTTTAGCAGTGCTAACCGCATATTTATCAAAAGGCATAACAACTCTCATCATAGAGCTTATAACGGGTGGAGGGTTTGCTGGTTAAAAAACTTATCTTGATAGAGCTCACACCACAAACATAGCAAGGAGCAGTTTGTTTTTTTAACTTATTGTTGGGATTTGTTTAGATATTTTTAAATATTATTTTTATGATTAAGCGCCCTCTGTTCTTACTAAGACTTATCCACATTTGCTCGAATGCCTGTTTTTTAGTTACTATTAATGAGTAGGCTTTAAAAGGTCGGCAAATAATTAAAATAATTTATGAAATTACAAAAAATTTCTGGAGTAGTCGCAGTAGCTAGTTTGTTGCTACCAATGATAGCCGGAGCAGCAGTTGTTGCCCCAGCTCCAATTCCTGGTTTTAATATTGAATATGTATTAGGTCTTTTGCAGAATGTAGTAAGCTGGTTATTCAGCATATTTCTTATTGTTGCAGTAATCTTTTTGCTTCTTGCAGCATTTAAATATCTTACCTCTGGTGGAGATTCAGCAAAGGTAGGAGAAGCAAGCAAATCTGTTATATATGCAGCAGTTGCAATTGGCGTAGCTCTCCTTGCCGCTTCAGTTCAATATTTGGTTCGTGATTTTCTTGGTATTAGCGCTGGTTAATTAGAGTTACATTGTATAGCTAGCCATGTAATATAATAAAAAGCGCTTTGGTTTAGTTCCAGAGCGCTTTTGTGTTTAATTCCTAGTTAGGGAAATATATTTTTTGTTAAATATATAAAATATAATTATGAATAGAAGATCATTATTGACTTATTTGCAATTCAGGAATTGAGGGTTTAGAATTAATATATGACAATGTGATTAATTATTTTCGATTAAATATTTTTTTGTTAAACTATTTAATCGGGTACTTAGTCTTCATCGTTAAAACATAATTATGAAAAGGTCGTAGTTTTGATAAATTTTTTATGAAGTTAAATAAAATTTCAAAAATATTTTTCTTAGGAAGCATGCTTTTGCCGATGATTGCAAGTGCTGCTCCTTTACCACCACCACCAAGTGTTACTTTGAATGTTGGAACTTTTTTGGGCATTTTAGATACAGCAGTTAACTGGCTCTTTGCTATTTTTATGATTTTTGCTGTGGTAATGCTTCTTTTATCAGCATTTAAATATCTTACCTCTGGTGGAGATGCCTCTAGGGTTTCCGAAGCAAATAGGTCAGTAATATTTGCGGTTGTAGCAATTGGTGTAGCGCTACTTGCTAGTGGCGTTCGTAGTTTGGTGGAGAGTTTCTTGGGCATATCTGCAGGGTAAAATATATTGCTCATTGCTAGGTAAGTTAGTAACTAAGAAATACTTATTACAAATAAAAAGCGCTGATTTTCTGGTCGGCGTTTTTTATTTGTAAAATTATTCTATTTAATTTTTATCCACAGTATTAATTAAATCTTAGGTAATATAGTATATAATACTTATATGGCAACTTATCTATATTTTAAGTTGGCTTAAATAATTTATTCATTAAAGGTCGTAAATTTTATTATTGTTAATAATTATAAATTTATGAAATTACAAAAAATTTCTGGAGTAATCGCAGTAGCTAGTTTGTTGCTACCAATGATAGCCGGAGCAGCTCTCGTTGCCCCAGCTCCAATTCCTGGTTTTAATATTGAATATGTATTAGGTCTTTTGCAAAATGTGGTAAGTTGGTTATTCAGCATATTTCTTATTGTTGCAGTAATCTTTTTGCTTATTGCAGCATTTAAATATCTTACCTCTGGTGGAGATGCTAGCAAAGTTTCTGAAGCTACAAATGCAGTCATTTATGCAGCAGTAGCAATCGGCGTAGCTCTCCTTGCCGCCTCGGTTACTTTCTTGGTCCGTGATTTTCTTGGTATTAGCGCTGGTTAATTTGCCTGAGCAAGAGAAATATTTTTTTAACTAAATATAGTTTTAGAATATAAATAAGCCCTCACCAATTCTGGTGAGGGTTTAATTTTACTTTATGAGTTTTAATGTGCAACTTCCTGTTCCATAAATTTTAAGCGGACTCTGTCCACAGGATTCGCCGCCTAAAACATAATCTTTAGTATTTGAGTCCAAGATTATTGGCTTTTGCATTCCTGGACATTTAATAGCTACGACCGACACACCATTTTGAAGAGGTGTGCAATCGAAGTGAATTGCAGGTCCAGCTGAATAAAATTCCAAAGTAAATGGATAATCTCCCATCAAATCAATATCAACGCAGCCATTGATTGATTCGTTTATATAAGCACGATTATGTAGTCGTCTGTTGGTCAATGACCAAATCCTAAACTCGCTACATTTTCCACTAACGGTTGAGGACGGATTATTTGTCGTATCACTATCGTTAGATGATTTATAAAAACAATGAGATGCGAATACAACAATCGAAACAAAGATAATTAACTTAATGAGAGCGCTAATTGACGTGTAGTCGTTTGAAATTTTTACTCGGTGAGCCATTATTTAGAACCCGTTTTTTGCTGAGTTTTTTTATTCTGATTTTCGTCGCCGGTAATGCCGACCATGTTCGTGAGTAGGGCACCCAGCATCCCAAGTCCTCCTTCCACAGAAACAATTCTTTTGCTCTTAGCAATTTCTGGTTCTAGCGCGCAATGAGCCGCATTAGCTGCCTCTTGGAAAGTTACATCTTCTCCAAGTTCTCTAACTTTTTTAATCATCGCGACTGTGCTTTCAAAAGCATCTCTTCTCAATTCCACTTGTTTCTTTTTTTCCATCGATTCTTTTGTTTTTTCCGAAAAACTGATTGTGCCAAGTGGAAGACTTATGACATCGATACCGTAACGAGTTTCGATGTTGGATCTGTCTTTAGTATTTTTGCTATCGTTGTCTAAGAGCGCCTTAACTTCACGATGATGCTTGTTGTAATAATCAGGAATGTCACAGGCATCAACACACACCGGCAATTTGCAGTCTGCAATTCCGCAGTTATTGCTATCGTGGTTTAGGTGTGGTGGCTTACTTAATCGAAAAGAGCAATTTAAGAAATCTTCTATCGCATTTCTATTTTTAATAAATTCCAGAAGTTCTTTAAGGCCACCAAGTGCGCCTACTTTCGATTCGATGGCTTCATTGATGCCGTGCGATAAAATTTCGTCTGAAATTTCAGCGTGAACATTATAACCTTCGCGATTGGTTACTTCAGGGTCGGCACGATATTGTAGCTCGCCCTTGATTTGAATTTCTTGCTCGTCTTCGCTAGTAAAGATTGCGATGAAGGGTATTCGCTTAAGTTCCCTCTCAATAAGAGTAATGCTTTCCATAAAAGGAAGAACAAGCTTAGGGCCTTCGAAGGTAACCCTTTTAACTCTTTTTCCCAAAATATCATGCACTGCATAATGAAGTGGCGGTACAATAATTACAGCTGATGGCAAAATGGCTGCGATTACTGCAAGAAGTGCAGGAACCGGACCAATGCCAAAATAATAGCTAGAAAGGACGAAAACAATTAGTCCTATCATTATCCCAATCTCATTGTACCAAGGTTGCTTGGTTTTTTTTGATGCTTTGCTGTCAGTCACTCGCGTTTCCTTTCTTAGTTTTGGTGCTTAGCGTTGTAATTCACATTATCCAGCTTTGTCTACGAACTGAAAACATTGTACAATAAAAGCATCAATTTGTCAAAGTAAGATAAATAGAGTACAATCAAGTGAAAGTGATTATTGTTATCTTAAATACTAGTAAATTAGCGCCTGTTAGTTGGGGGTGATTACTGGCTAAAGGTTATATTGTTTGAGTTTGGGCAGGTGGCGGAATTGGCATACGCGTACGGCTTAGGACCGTATGGAGAAATCCTTGAGGGTTCAAATCCCTCCCTGCCCACTATTCTATAGATCTATTTTTATTGTTATTGAGTTTGCTCACCATAATCGAGGAATTATTTTTTATAGTCTAGAAGCAAGTCTTGTTAAACAAATAAAATGTTTAACAGATGAACCAGCAAGTAAAAACTGGGCTATTTAAAATATTTTGTTTGTCGGTTTACATTTTATTATGCATAAAATTGAATCCAATACTCAATTATTGATAGTTTATAGTGATATTTTTATCTAATCATAATTTAAGATTTATTGGTTCCGTAATCCATTTTGTGCAGCTGGTTTATACAGCAATGCCCATCTATATGTTCATTGCTGTAACTTAGTTAGCTTAGCGATCAAGCTTTATTTGGGTTATGAAGATTGAAAATCTTTTAGGAATTCGTGTTCTAATTTATGTGGCTATTTGACAGCGATATTAGTTACTAATATAAACTAATGCAAAATCAAAAAATAGGAGTGGCTGAGTCAGAGAGATATATTTACTAGTTTTATAGAACTAGTTTTTTTGAGCTATTTGTTTATCGTCAAACACTCGTAAATAAATAATTCATTCAAAATTATTAAAAATGTTTACCGATAAACATTCACATTAATTTTTTTTATTTTCAATTAAATATATATTTGTTTGTCGTTAAACATTCTGCTAAATAAAATAAAATGTTTGTCGATAAACATTTTATTAAGTTTTTGGAAATTAATATTAGATATAGAATTTTAAAAATGTTTATCGCTAAACATTTTCGACAAATTACTAGTTGCCGATAGTAAAATTAGGCAATTGCCTGATTGCCTAATTATTTTAATTGCCTAATTATTTTAATATAACTGGAGAGCAGTAATTAAAAATATTTTTTATAGAACAATAATCATTTAATCAATATTTAATTTCCACTTATATAAAATATTTATTAGTAAACAATTTATATAAAAATTTAAACCTCTCAATTTAACAGTCAATATTTTGTTTAACGATAAACATTTTTCTCAAAAAATAAAATTGTTTGTCGTTAAACATTCTGCTAAATAAAATAAAATGTTTATCGGTAAACATTTTACGAAATAGAATTGATTGTTTATCGATAAACATTCATTAAAAAATATTGCAGTTATTATTTTAAGATTTGCATGATTAAAAATAAATTTCTTAATCACTCTAAACAATCGCTTAAATGATTTTTTAAGTTCTATTTTTATAATTTGTTATTGGCAGTCAATCACAAAAAAGTTATTTGTTCATATTTCTAAAATTGTTTATCGCCAAACATTTGTTGATGAATATTTTTATATTGCAAAGTCGACTCCCCAATCTTTTTTGTTTATCGTTAAACCTTTTATTAAGTTGAATAAAATGTTCTTCGATTAAAATTTAGGATATTAAATTAGTTTGATCTACAAAAATATTAAGATGTTTTTAATAATTTTTTGCGCCTACGCTTCGGCGTTGTTGTTCGTTGTTAAGTATTTTTTAAAAAGAAATGTTTATCGGTAAACACTTTATGGAGATTTACGAGATTTTTATATAGAATATTTTTTCTAAATTGTTTATTGATAAACAAAATGTTAATTTTCAAAATTGAAAATTATATATTTTTTTTGAATTTTATTATGCATAGCTAATTGAGTCAGATATTTATTTAGTAGGCAAAGTCCCAATTCCCAATTTATTTTTTTGGTAAAATTCAAAATCCTTAAGAACTTGTTTATTACTTTTGAATATATTTTGTTCCGATAATTATTTGTTTAAGACATTTGTCGGGCGTATTAATTCAATAGTTAAGCTTTAATTTAATTGCGATATTTAATCTGGGCATCTCGGTTAAAATTTTGCTTTTTAGAGCGAGAATGTGCTTTGAATACACTTTTTTAATTTAAACAATTTACTTGGCTTTATTTTTTATAATTTTTATACTTCAAATGATACTAACTAAAAATATTTATTTTAATTTATTTATTTTAATTTCAATGTTCTATTTAATTCCCATTAAGCTTGTTCTCTAGTTCTCGCATTAGCTTAGCACTTATCTATTGTTTTGCTTAAAAAAGTCATAACCGAGACAAAACTATATACTTATTTGGTTTTTATTATGGGGTAAAAGAACCAATGTTTATCGATATACAATACAAAATCAACAAGTTATCCACAGGCACATTAGTTTTTTTGTATGCCATAAGCGCGATATTTATATTTAATATTTTATTCATAGAATTCCCAGCCCCAATCATTTAATGTTTTTTCTAACAAAGATATTCACAATAAAAAGTATAGAATAATTCCCCAATGTGTTATACTTTTAAGTAACAAAGTATTTTATAAATAAATTAAATATTTTATAAAATATAATATTATGCACAATAACTCTGGAGCAGGTAAGTCGAGTCACTTCCACCTTTGGATTTTAGTTCTTTCTTTGGTTGTCTTTATTGGAACTTTGGTTTATCTAGCAGTTTTAAAAGGTGTTCCTAACATTAATAACGGAAATCAAAATAAAGATTCTGTATATGGAATTTTAATTGATAAGGGACAAATAGATTCCTTAGAATCTAAATATGGTCGCGTGGCAGTTGGAATTCAAGATGAATCTGATGAAAATAAAGTTAAAAAATATTTTGTAAATATATCCGATGAGACAAAATATTTTAAAGATATAAGTAATGATGAAGAGCGAGTAGATGGAAATCGAAAATTTGAAGTAGGATCAATAAGTGAAATTAAAAAGGCAATGTATATTGAATTGTACCTAGATAATTTATATGAAAACTTAGAAGCGAGAGTCACAACAATTATTTATTGGGATTAAATTATGAATTACAAAAAATATTTATTTTTAGTTTCCCCAATTTTAATATTATTAGTTTTTAATGTTGCGCTAGCTAGTTTTACTTCTTCTGGAGCTGTGCATTGTTGGGGCACCAGATCAGATGATTGTTTTGAGAGTTCATCGGTTTCAGAGCGCTGGGTTAGTTGTGCCTCAGGAGAATACTTAAGAGCTGTTGGCATTGCCGGTGATGGCAATACCGTAACGAGAATAGGAGCAAGTTGTTATAGATTGCCAAGCACTCAGACTAGCATTCAGTTCTGTGGTGGTTCTAGTTTCACAGATTGCAATATCAGTTATAATGACTCAACTCCACCAGACAACATGGAAGACTGGGCAGTTTGTCCTTTAGGTTGGTTACTAAAAGGTATTGGATTCAAGACAGATGGCAGTGGTGTTAATCTCGCTACAGCAAAATGTTTCAATCCCTTAAATAGTGCAACGAGTATTAATAATATGACATGCAACGGAAGTTGCGGTGTCGATCCAGATGAAGACGCAGAGACTTATGTTGAATGCATTGCCCTAAGAGCAGTTTTATCGTCTGTTGGTTTTTCTGGTGATGGAGCCGGGGAAATTAGAAGAGCTGCCCATGTTTGTGTTGATGCGCCACTTCCCGCTTCTACTCCAACTCCAATATCTCCAACACCAACTATAGCTCCAGGAACTGGTTCGGTAATAGGATGGACAATGGAAGCAATTACTTTTGATGGAGTTGAAACATCAGTCAATATAGCAGTTGGCGCTGGTTCTCCAGTTTCATATCCTACAGATTCAGGAAATGGATATTTTTACGAGAGAGCTGGAATTGCTAACGGAACCAATGTAACGGTATCAATACCGAGTTCGGCTATACCCAGTAGTCACACATTAGATGGTTATAAATATTGTTATGGACCAATCTCTGGTCCAGTTTGTACAGCGGGACCGTATACTAGTAGCAATTTAGTAACATTACCTATTATTGCTAATCAAGCTCTTACAATAAGATGGCGATTTTCACTTAGTGGCGCTGGCGCATCACCGTCACCCTTCGCACCACTTCCAACACTTCCACCTCCCCCAATTGTAAATATAGTTGGTCCACCGGATCCAGTTTCTGGGCCTTTGGATGCTTATGGTCGGATGAGAGTGACTCTAGATTGGACTTTTAGCGACCCACCAAATTTTGCATTCGGCGGGTCTGGTTCTCAAAATAGATACCGCATTCAAATTCAAGACCAAGATCAGTTAGATTCTAATTTGCCTAGCGCTGATTTATGTCGCGATAATTCAGCTACGAATTATGATGTGGATTGTATGGAAAAGGTATCAGATTTTAGAACAAATGGGTTTCCCGCAACCGCTACTAGTGGTTTAGATAATTATAATAATGAAAATGTAAGTAGCGGGGTAACTTCTCGCACAGTTTCACTTGAAAGAAATAAAAATTATAGATGGCGTGTTCAAGCGAGGTCGTCGAATGGAAATAGAACCAGGTGGTCTACTAGCGCAATTTTCAGCACAGGAAGTTCGCCTCTCATCCCCACTCCAACCCCAATCGTCCCAACCCCAACACCTCTAATTGATTTAGAAATTGATAATGCTGATAATCCAGTCGGTAACCCTCTAATTAAAGATGAAGGAGATCCAATTACTATTGATTGGGTTGGTAGCGCTTTGATTAGTTGTCAGGCACAAAGAGCATTGCCAGAACCACCAGAAGATAGTGATAGAACTAATTGGTGGGACAGCGATACAGATGGGAATAATTTTTCAATTCTTAATACCAATGCCGTCCCAGGTAATGTAAGCGGAAGTCGTACTTTCAATACTCCAACCATTGCAACTGGTGGCCCACTAACTAGGTTATTAAGATATATAATCCAGTGTACCCCTGATGGTGTTACTAATATCGGAGATTCAGAATATGTTCGTGTAATTAATATACCAATAGCTTCTTTTTCAGCTAATCCAAGCCTTGTTAAGTCTGAACAGATATCTCAATTAACTTGGAGATGTGATAATTCTAATTATTATACAATTGATCATGGTATTTCTACGGACGCTCCCTGCGCGGGAACATGCACTGGTACTTATGATGTTTATCCAGAAGATTCAACAACCTATACCCTTTCATGCAAAAATAGCCAAGCTGGTACTGATGTAGTTAGAATCAAACAAGTTACTGTTCAAGTGGGGACAATTATTGAGGGACAATAAATTGACTTATAGTTTAGCTACTTTATAATATATCTATATAGTATAATTTAAAAATATGAATAATAATTCTGGAGCTACTAAGCCGAGCCACTTTTACCTTTGGCTAATCATTCTTTTTATAATTGTTGTTGTTGGAACTCTAGTTTTATTTGCAGTTAAAAAAGGTGTGCCGGGAATTAATATGGGTTTTAATGATGGAGTTGTTCTAAGCAAACCCCCTCAAGAATTTGGATTTTTTTTGACAAGAGGTCAGTTGGAATCATGGGAATCTAAAGATGGATTGATAAAACTGACAATCGAAGATAGTGATGGATATTACAATAACTTTAAAATACTAGCTAAAGATGATTTGAAAGTTTATAGATTGATAGGAAAAGATCAGGAACAATCTCCAAATTATAATAAATTAGAGATAGGGAATATTTCAGAAATTGGCGAAGGAGTTGTTTTGGAATTATATTCACAGAAAAGCTCTTTAAGTGATTTTACCCCTGAAATCAAAACAATTATTTATTGGAAATGATATGAAAAAAAATTTTATAAATAAAATTCACTTCTCGTTTTTACCTATTATTGCTACTACAGCACTTGGATTATTAATTTTGGTAATTTTTCCATTAAATAAAACGGCTGCTGCACCCGGTGATCCAGTTCTTACTATTGCAAGGTCCAATAACGCAACCGCTCCAGCAGCCAGTTCATATGTATCCTCTCCCGGTGGTCAAGTTAAAGTCACTGCCGGAGCCTTAAATACAATTTGGCTAACTACAGTAGGCGCAGCCGCAAATAAGGGCGTTGAGTTTCATACAATCACACCGGGAGGTTCCCATTTTAATCATGGAACATATGGTCAAACAACTAATGGTGCTGGCGCTGATGTTACTGGCCCATTTCCAAATATTAATGGATCATCCAATGGCATTGACGCAAATTGGCCAGCGGGTGTTTATACTGCTTATGTTGTAATAGATGGAAAGCAATCTAATAATGTAAAATACACTGTATTGAGGGCAACACTTACTATGGCAGTTTCTAACGATAGAACGCCACCGCCAGCCAGTGCGTATATAAGTTCTCCGAGTGGACAACTAAAGTATACAGTTGGAGTTCAGCAAACTTTATGGGTAAAAACAATAAACGCACCCCCAAATTTAGAAATTAGTTTTCACACACTTACACCGTCGGGAAATCACTTTGACCATGGATCTTATGGCAATTTTACTGATGGTTCTGGCAATGATACTACTGGACCATTTCCAGATATAGATGATATGGCCAATGTCCGTGGTTTTCCTGCCGGTACGCTAAATGGCTTTTATAAAGCTTATGTTGTTGTAAATGGAGTTAAGTCGAATGAAGTACAGTATGAAATGATGGATGGTACACCACCGCCGGCTACTTTAGATCAGCCAACCCTGAGCATACAGCAACCATTGAATAATGCGAATCTCACAGATCCACTTGTGGGTGGTCTAATGCCGGTTACTATAAAATGGTCATTTGCTGATACTGATGGAGGTGGCACACAAGAAAATTATAGAATCGAATTAATTGATACAGAAAGAATGGATGGTGCTACTAGGTGTGGTGATAGAAGCACCTATGCCAATGATTGTGAAGATTTAGTTGTTGATTTTCAGCATGGAGCAACTACGGAGAAAAGTATACCCAATAAGCAAAATGATTGGTCTATTCCTTCTGGTGCAAGTCAACGAACTATTTACTTGGAGCCAAACAGAACATATAGATGGAAATTACATTTAAAATCAACGACGGACGAAGGTGATGGAAGCCCACGTTATGCAAGAACAAATAGCCATTTGTACTTTACAACTTCAGGCGGTGCGCTACCTTCCACGCCAACTCCAACCCCAGTAGTCCCCACTCCAACCCCAATCGTCCCAACCCCAACACCTCTAATTGATTTAGAAATTGATAATGCTGATAATCCAGTCGGTAACCCTCTAATTAAAGATGAAGGAGATCCAATTACTATTGATTGGGTTGGTAGCGCTTTGATTAGTTGTCAGGCACAAAGAGCATTGCCAGAACCACCAGAAGATAGTGATAGAACTAATTGGTGGGACAGCGATACAGATGGGAATAATTTTTCAATTCTTAATACCAATGCCGTCCCAGGTAATGTAAGCGGAAGTCGTACTTTCAATACTCCAACCATTGCAACTGGTGGCCCACTAACTAGGTTATTAAGATATATAATCCAGTGTACCCCTGATGGTGTTACTAATATCGGAGATTCAGAATATGTTCGTGTAATTAATATACCAATAGCTTCTTTTTCAGCTAATCCAAGCCTTGTTAAGTCTGAACAGATATCTCAATTAACTTGGAGATGTGATAATTCTAATTATTATACAATTGATCATGGTATTTCTACGGACGCTCCCTGCGCGGGAACATGCACTGGTACTTATGATGTTTATCCAGAAGATTCAACAACCTATACCCTTTCATGCAAAAATAGCCAAGCTGGTACTGATGTAGTTAGAATCAAACAAGTTACTGTTCAAGTGGGGACAATTATTGAGGGGCACTAAATTAAATAAAAAAGACAAGAGAACTTAGTAGCAATATAAATTTTCTTATTTGGGAACTGATTTGACTTAAGATTTGCTTATGTTATTGTTAATATATTGACTTTGTTAGATGTCTTTGTATTGCGAGTAAAATTGTGGAATCTAACAAGATGATTGAAAGTCCGCCGATGCGCGGGCTTTTATATAATATTAATTAAAATAAAAAATGTTTAACTTAAAAGATATTTCGCGCGCAATTTCTCAAATTGCTTCGGAAAAGGGACTTGAGCCAGATGTAATCCTTAGTGCAATTGAGGCGTCTTTTGCGGCTGCATATAAGAAAGAATATCGAAAGCGTGGAGAAATTATTAAAGCAAAATTCAACACAGAGACTGGAGAGCTTAAGTTTTGGCAGGTAAAAACCGTTGTAGATTTAAGCACTGTTCGTATCGTAGAAGAAGAACCAGAGGATATTGATGATAAATCTAGAGAGTCTACTCCAAGCAAGAGAGCAATCATAGAAGATTCAGAAGAAGATTTACTCCCAAGATATAATCCAGATCGTCACATTATGATGGACGAAGCAAAGGAAACTATGGGTAAAGATATTAAGCTTGGAGATGAGCTTACTTTTGACTTGGAGGTTCATGATGATTTTGGTCGTATTGCTGCTCAAACAGCGAAGCAGGTTATTTTGCAACAATTGCGCGAGGCAGAAAAGAACGCAATTCTTTCTGAATTTGAAAACAAAGAAGGTGAAATTGCATCGGGAGTTGTACAAAGATTTGAGCGCGGAAATGTTTATATTGATTTAGGAAGAGCAATCGGAGTTATGTTTGGTAACGAAACTATCCCAGGAGAACATTATAAGTCTGGAGAAAGACTTCGTTTTTATGTTGTTGCTGTGCAAAATGAACCTCGTCTACCATCAATAATTTTATCTAGAGCGCATCCTCAATTTGTTGGAAAATTATTTGAAATGGAAGTTCCAGAAATTTCGGATGGAATTGTGCAAATTAAAGCCATAGCTCGTGAACCAGGAAGCCGAACAAAAATAGCGGTTAGCTCAACTGAAGAAAATATTGACCCAGTTGGTTCTTGTGTGGGTCAGAGAGGAACAAGAGTAATGGCAGTGAATAATGAACTTGGAAATGAAAAAATAGATATTATTGAATGGCAAGAAGAACCAGAAAAATTTGTTGCAAATTCTTTATCACCAGCAAAAGTAACTTATACCGAAATTTCTCCAAGGAGAGAAATTAGAGTTTTTGTCCCAGAAGACCAACTTTCTCTCGCGATTGGTCGTGGTGGTCAAAATGTAAGACTCGCCGCCAAACTTACAGGATGGAAAATAGATGTTAGGTCGCAATCTCGACCAGAAGAAGTGCAAGCTGAAGGAGTGGCTGTAGCTTCCACTGAAGATGAAGCTATAAAAACTGATACACCAGAAGTTAAAATAGACACACCTGAAGTTAAAGAAGATAAATAAAATTATTTAGAAACAATAAAGATTTTTTGAGTTGTTTATTATAAATCAATAATTAAATTTTATGCAAATACAATTATTAATATTTTTACCAATCGCCCTAGCAATTGGATATAGTTTATATATTATTAACTGGTTAAAAAATAAGCCATCAGGAAATGAGGAACAAATAGAAATTTCAAAAGCAATTCAAGATGGTGCCTCTGCTTTTTTGAAACGACAATATAGCACCGTTGCTATAATAGCCGTTATTTTGGCGATTTTACTTTGGTTGTTTTTGGGTTCGCTCGGAATGGTTACTGTTGTTGGATTTCTTGTTGGAGCCATAGCCTCAGCCGCATCTGGTTGCATCGGAATGATGATAGCCGTTAGGTCTAACTCTAAGACTACCGCGGCTGCCAAAGATGGACTTGGTAGTGCGCTTTCTCTTGCATTTAAAGCGGGAGCCGTTACTGGATTTTTAGTTGTTGCCTTGGGGTTACTCGTTGTATCAGCTTTTTATTATTGGGGATTACAAATAGGTAATCCAGAAATGCTTCGTTCTGGATTAATTGGCTTGGGTTTTGGTGCGAGTTTAATTTCTGTATTCGCTAGATTAGGAGGTGGAATATTTACTAAGGCTGCAGATGTGGGAGCTGATTTAGTTGGAAAAGTTGAAGCCGGAATACCAGAAGACGACCCTAGGAATCCAGCAGTTATAGCTGACAATGTTGGTGATAATGTTGGCGATGTTAATGGAATGGCCGCTGATCTTTTTGAAACTTATGCTGTAACGCTCGCCGCCGCGATTATTATAATTATTTTAAGCACTAGTCTTGAGGCAGGAGTGTTGCCATTGATATTAGGAGGTTTAGGAATATTAGCATCTCTTGTGGGAAGTATGTTTGTATCATTGCCAAAATCAGGTTCGATAATGGGAGCTCTTTATCGTGGGCTAAGCGTAACTATCGGAATATCTGCTGTATTATTTTATTTTGCAACTAAATATTTCGAAGAGCTTTTGCCAGCTGGTGTAAGTTCTTCAGATGCATTTATTTCAACCTTGATTGGACTCGGGGTAACAATATTAATGGTTTTAACCACCGATTACTATACATCAAAAAAATACCGCCCAGTTCAATCAATCGCGGAGGCATCTAAATCTGGGCACGGAACAAATATAATTGTTGGTTTGTCTGTTGGTATGGAAGGTACGGCATTGCCTATCGTTATCATCGCAGCAGCAATTTTAGGAAGTTATTCAATTGCCCTTTTGCCTGGCGTCGCGTTGGCTGCAGTTGCTATGCTTTCTGTTGCTGGAATAATTTTAGCCATAGATTCCTTCGGGCCAATTACTGACAACGCTGGTGGAATTGCAGAGATGTCTGGTTCGCCTGATGAGATTCGTAAAATTACTGATGCGCTTGATGCTGTTGGAAATACTACAAAAGCAGTTACAAAGGGTTACGCAATTGCATCTGCTGGTCTAGCTGCTCTCATACTTTTCTCTGATTATGTTGAAGTTTTGTCAAAAGAATCTGGAGAAGGATTGATTAGCTTTAACCTCGGAGATCCAATGGTGTTGGTAGGTTTGTTTTTGGGAGCGGCACTTCCATATTTGTTTGGTGGTATGGCCATGAAGTCAGTGGGGCGAGCAGCTGGTGCAGTAGTAGAAGAAGTAAGGCGTCAATTTAGAGAAATTCCTGGAATAATGGATCGCACTGCTAAACCGGATTATAAAAAGGCAGTTGATATAGTAACAAAGGCTGCTCTTCGGGAAATGATTGTGCCAACCCTATTGCCCATCGTTGTAGTTTTGGTTGTCGCTTTGTTTTTTGGAAAATTTGCATTAGGCGGACTACTTATTGGAGCAATAACATCAGGATTATTTGTTGGAATATCTATGACTACTGGTGGCGCGGCATGGGATAATGCAAAAAAATATATTGAAGAAGGAAATTTTGGTGGCAAGGGCTCTTTAGCTCACCAAGCAGCTGTTACTGGGGACACCGTTGGTGATCCATACAAAGACACTGCCGGACCAGCTATTAACCCCCTTATAAAAGTAATAAATATAGTCGCATTACTATTAATACCTTTTTTATAGAATTAAAATAGAAAATATAAACTAAAATGAATTTAATACCTACAGTTATCGAAAAGTCTCAATATGGTGGCGAACGCGCATACGATATTTATTCTAGACTTTTAAAAGAAAGAATAATTTTTTTGGGTGGGCCAATTGTTGATCCAGTTGCTAATGCTGTAATTGCACAACTATTATTTCTTGAAAAAGAAGATTCGAAAAAAGATATTATGTTGTATATAAATAGTCCTGGTGGCTCAGTAACTGCCGGTCTTGCGATTTACGATACTATGCAACATGTGAAACCAGCGGTATCAACTATTTGCGTCGGAATGGCAGCTTCAATGGGTGCAGTTCTCCTCGCTTCTGGCAAAAAAGGAAAGCGATTTGCGCTTCCAAACGCAGATATACTTTTACATCAGGTAATGGGTGGTGCCGAAGGTCAGGCCGCTGATGTTGAAATTACAGCTAGACACATAATTAAAATAAAAGATAAACTTAATCATATTCTTTCTAAACATACTGGGCAGACACTTTCAAAAGTTGAAAAAGATACAGATAGAGATTTTTATATGACAGCAGATGAAGCGAAAAAATACGGATTAATAGATGAAATTGTAAAAAATAAGAAATAAAAAATTCCGCGCAATGCGCGGTTTTTTTGTGTTTTTAGTTTGTCTTAGTATGGAGTATTTGCCTGTACAGGTGGTTTCCATGTCTGGTCGGGCTGATCTTTGTCTGTATGCTCATTAGATTTATTTTTCAAATCGATAACTTCCAAAACTCCTTGATCGTTAGGAACTATAAAACGGAGAATGTCATCATTTGATAGAATTGCGATTGGAAGTAGATGTGGACTAGCTCCACTTATAAATCTACAGGAAAAAACTCTGTGACAATTAAGCCGATTGTGGTCATAGATCCAATGACCAATTTCATAATTAGGAAGCCCAAGTCTTTCAGTCATTTCAGAAACTAATAATTTGGCATGATTTAATAATGAGGATTCAAAATGTACGTGCTTTGCTGGCATTATTTTTTCCTTATAGTAAAACCACTGTGCTGATGTTATCAATTTATTGTAAAATTGTCTAATTTTAGTAAAATTAAATGCATATGGATAAATTAATAACTAAAGCAGTTGCCGAAGTAATTGCTGCTGAGCATTTAGAGCGTCAACTAAAATCAGGCAATAAATTACGCGTTAAATTAGGAATAGATCCTACTTCTCCAGTATTGCACCTAGGGCATTTGGTGCCACTTTTAAAATTAAAACAATTTCAAGATGCTGGTCACAAAGCAGTTTTAATTATTGGTGATTTTACTGCAATGATTGGTGATCCATCTGGAAGATCAGAAACACGAAAACCACTAACAGAATCGCAAATAAAAAGTAATTTCAAGACTTATCTAAAACAAGCTGAAAAAGTAATAGATACTAAAAAAATCGAAGTTCACTATAATAGCGAATGGTATAAAAAAGGAGGCTTAAATTTACTTCTTGAACTTACTGCAAAGGTTACGGTACAGCAAGTTTTAAAAAGAGATGATTTTGATAAGCGCCTCAAAGAGGGAGACGATCTTTCGATACTAGAAATTCTTTATCCGCTTTTGCAGGGTTATGATTCTGTTGCCGTGAAGGCAGATCTTGAAATTGGTGGCACTGATCAAAAATTTAACTTATTAATGGGGCGTAGACTTCAGAGAATTTATGGATATGCCGAGCAAGATGTAATGATGTTGCCTTTGCTTTTGGGAACTGATGGAATTCGTAAAATGAGCAAAAGCTATGGAAATTTTATTGCCCTTACAGATAAGCCAGAAGATATTTTTGGTAAAGTTATGTCTTTGCCAGATACTATGCTCTCAAGTTATATAGAAGTTTTCACTCCTAGTGGCTTTCCAGAAATAATGAGTCCACATGAAGCGAAACAAGCTCTATCAGAAGAAATAATTAAATTATTGTATGACGAAAAGAAAGCAGAAAAAGCAAAAGAAAACTTCCATAAAGTTTTTTCTAAAAAGGAAGTTCCTGCTGAAATGCCAACCATTGGTATAGCAGAAGATGAAATAAATATAATAAATTTATTGATACTTTCTGGTGTCCCCAGTAAAACTGAGGCTAGGCGTTTAGTTACCCAGAAAGCAGTTGATATAGGAGGAAATACAATAGAGAACCAAAACGAGAATATAAAAGTTAACGGTCCGTTGGTTCTTAAAGTTGGCAAAAAAAGATTTTTTCGTATTGTAAGACTATAATCTCTTTATTAAAAAAACTAAACTTAAGGCATTGGCTTTTTATAGGTAATCCATGTTTTAGAAAATATTTTTTAAATGGCGATTTGATTACGATTTAATGTCGTGTATATTTAAAGCAGCACATAAGAAAGGACAACTTTAATGGCTTTTGGTTTGTGGCTTCAACATATGCTTGGGTTAAATGAAACTAAAATGCCAGCTAGTGAAGCTCGCCATGAGATTACTGCTGTATTTGCTGGTGGATTGGGTGAGCCAGCACGCTCATTAAATGCTATGCGTACCATTTTGGGAAACGCATTTAATATCCATTCAACTATTGGCGCAACTTATAATTTACTTGATGTGCCGCCATTCCCCTATGAAAAAGCAAAAGAAGTGGGAAGGCCACTTTATGTAAAAACAAAAAGAATTATAAGCAGAAAAGATAAAAAAATAATTTTGATTGGCCATAGTTTGGGTGGAATTTTTTCTTTATATACTGCTCATCGGCTTATCAAAGAGGGCCGAGGGGATAATATTCATAAAATTTTTTTACTTGGTGCTCCATTGTATGGCATCGACCCTCGTGTGCTTCTTACTAGGTATAAGTTTGCGCGCGATATATTGAGTCGCCCACTACTCACTAGGGCAAATCGCGAGCTTTCACTACTGACTGATACTTTTCTTGCTGATATTCCACTTAGTAGAATTGTTACAATTTATAGCGAAAGCGATGTTTTAGTAGATAGATCTCAGGCGACAATTAGGGGCGCAATAAACGAAAAAGTTGATCCCGGACACTTGTTGATGATAGCTAGTTTTGATGTTGCAAAAATAATCGTCAGTCATCTATAAGTATACAGTTAAAGACCTTCTAAAAGGGTCTTTATTATTTTAATAAGTTTAAATAAAAATCCGGAGAAATCTCCGGAAATACCCTACCAAATTAGTTGCGTTGTTGCGCCAATTTGATAATTCCATTTTTCTTGGGGTGGATTTTCAGCAAATCCGCCAACGCCTATAATAATATTTTTTCCAATGAAGCGTTCAAGCGAAAGAGTCATTTGTGGTTCGCCTGAGAGTACATCCACATGAGTAAAAAATCTTAAATTGTAGGGTGAGTATACAAATCGTGCGCTTAAATCTACGAAGTGTTTGCCAGTCAGTCGTTCAAATTGATAGCTTCCTTTTATCGAAAATCTATCGGTAATCTGATATCTATTTAAACTCAAGCGAAACCTATCATGTTTCCCTTTATCTTCATCAAAAAAAGCATCGCTGAAATCTTCAAATAGAGAATGTTTTTTGCCTTGTTTATGTTTATAAACCACAGAAGGTATTATGTAGGTTAGCTCAGTATCAAAATTTCTAAATTTAATATTTAGATATGGTTCTATGGTTGGAGCAATATTTAACTTGCTACTTATAAATCCATTAACATCCAAGCCTGGGCGCACTCTAAATTTGTAAACTTTTTCTTCAGAGCGTTTAATAAAAACACTTGCTTCGTAGCACGAAATTCTTTGTTCTAGTGCCTTAGCGCTTCTGCCAACAATATTTCCACATTCAAAGTTTACTTTATTTCTTAGTTCATCATAGTAGTTTAATGGCCTGTCGATTGACGGACTTTCAAGTACAAGTTTTTGTTCTCGTGGCTTATCCATTTGAAGAGTAAACAAGCCGAGTATCCACTGCCTAGCAAGTGTATATAATTGTAAATCTCTAACCGAATGCTCTACGCCATATTTTACTGAATCTACTATGTCTTCACGAAGATCCAAGCGAACATCATCATATTCTATACCGAATAAGTAATATGGTCGCGATACGCCTCTAATTTGCATTGTATTTATTGAAGAAATATACAGATACACAGGTTCTTCAATATGATTCTTAAGTTTTCTTTGGGTTTCGGTGGCTAATTTTTCAATTGTAAGATTTTCTCTTAAATCATCTAATGCTAGGCCTAAATCAGAAGAGTTTGCGTTATCGATTTTTAATAAAAGCGTAAATATGAAAGTAGCTAAATATAGCAAACATCGTTTCATTATTAACCCCTTTTAAGTAACTATTTTAAGAGTACGCCCTCAAATAAAGCATTGCAAATGTGGATTTTCATCACTAATATAAAAGCCAAAAAAATAATACCCGCAAACTTAGGTATTATTTTTACTTGTCGGGCTGCTGGGAATCGAACCCAGACTTCATGCTCCCAAAGCATGTATACTACCACTATACTACAGCCCGATCCAAACTTGTGTCCCCGAGAGGAATCGAACCTCTATTTAGGGATTAGAAGTCCCTCGTTCTATCCGTTGAACTACGGGGACAAGCATTTGTTGTAATTTACCTTGGCTTGTCAGGCGCGATTATTTGTTGATGTTAACTCTTCTATACTACGAAAAAATAGTTTTTATTACAATAAGTATTGATAAATTATGAAATTTCAATATAATAGTGAAATGCCGCGGTAGCTCAG